>CBFCZV010000017.1:0-56785 GCA_965602855.1 uncultured Gammaproteobacteria bacterium
CGCCAGGCTTTAAACACCGAATACCCGATCAGAAATGGTCGGGTATTTTTTTGTCTGCGATTTACGCATTAAGACTATTCAACAGTATCAATTTTTTAGAATTTAATATGCCTTATTTTTCATGCCTATAAGTTCTACAACGTTATATTTGTTAACATCCTCCCATGATAAATTATCCATCTATTGATCCCGTCGCTATTAATATATTGTCTTGGCCAATACACTGGTACGGTCTTATGTACCTTGTTGGATTTGTTTCTGCGTGGCAACTGGGTATATACAGAGCAAAATCCTCTGATCACTGGGATCAGAAAAAAGTTGAAGATCTTATATTCTATGGAGCGCTAGGTGTAGTGCTTGGTGGCCGTATTGGTTATACCCTGTTTTATAATTTCTCTGGTTTTATTGCTGATCCAATATCGATTCTTTATATCTGGAAAGGTGGTATGTCGTTTCATGGTGGCTTGATCGGCGTCATCACTGCTTATTATGTTTTTGCTCGCAACAATGACATGACGATTTTTCAAGTGGCAGATTTCATGGCTCCGATGATACCAATAGGTTTGGGTGCTGGTCGCATCGGAAACTTCATTAACAAAGAACTTATTGGTCGGCCGATGGAGGCATCATTGCCTTGGGCTATGGATTATGGTGATCATATAGCACGTCATCCTTCATCGTTATACCAGGCGCTTTCTGAAGGATTGATATTGTTTTTAATTATCTGGTTTTATTCATCTAAACCACGACCACGGATGGCAGTTTCTGCAGTATTTTTAATTGTGTACGGTTCACTCCGATTTATAACTGAAATATTCCGTACGCCTGATTCACATATTGGATTCCTGGTTTTTGACTGGTTGACTATGGGGCAACTATTATCAATGCCTATGATATTGATTGGCATGGCAATCTATTACTTGGCAGTGAAAAATAAACAGGAAACAATATAGATGAAACAGTATCTGGATCTGTGCCAAAGAATTATCAAAGAAGGACACTGGATAGAAAATAAACGAACTGGCAAGCGTTGCCTGACGGTGGTCAATGCTGATCTGACATACAATGTAGAGGACAATGAATTTCCATTGGTAACAACTCGTAAAAGCTACTGGAAGTCGGCCATAGCAGAATTGATCGGCTATCTGCGTGGTTACAGTAACGCAGCTGAATTCCGCGATCTGGGCACAAAGACCTGGGATGCTAATGCTAATGAAAACGAAGTCTGGTTGAATAATCCTCACAGAAAAGGTGAAGATGACATGGGACGTGTTTATGGTGTCCAGGGTCGAAGCTGGCAGAAACCCGATGGTGGCAGTGTTGATCAGCTGAAAAAAATCGTTGATAACCTGTCGAAGGGTATCGATGATCGTGGAGAAATTCTGAGTTTTTATAATCCCGGTGAATTCCATATGGGCTGCCTGCGCCCCTGCATGCATACCCATACCTTTTCATTACTGGGTGATACACTTTATCTGACATCGTATCAGCGTTCGTGTGATGTGCCATTGGGACAGAATTTCAATCAGGTACAGGTTTTTACCTTACTCAAACTGATGGCTCAGATTACTGGGAACAGGCCAGGACTGGCTTATCACAAGATCGTCAACGCACATATCTATGAAGATCAGATAGAGTTAATGCGTGATGTACAGCTAAAGCGTGAGCCATTTTCATCACCTGAGTTACATATCAACCCGGATATAAAATCATTAGAAGATTTAGAAACATGGGTAACAATGGATGATTTTGAAGTCACAGGTTACCAGTGTCATGAACCAATTTCGTACCCGTTTTCGGTGTAGATGGCCGCATGTTACTTTCTTTAATCGCAGCCATGGACAAGAACCGATTGATCGGACAGGATAACGATTTACCATGGCATTTACCCGCTGATTTACAGCACTTTAAATCCATGACCATGAGTAAACCTATTTTGATGGGGCGCAAGACTTATGAATCCATTGGTGGGCCTTTACCGGGGAGGCAGAATATTGTGCTGACACGCTCAAGTGATGTTCAGATTGAAGGCGTCACTGTGGTTGATTCCATCGAAGATGCCATGAAGGCTGCGCAAGATGTGGAAGAGGTAATGGTCATTGGTGGTAGTTCTATTTATGAGCTGGTGCTTCCAGAAGTAGATCGTATGTATTTAAGTTTTGTCGATGGTGAGTTTGAAGGCGATGCCTGGTTTCCGGAGTTCGATAAAAATGAATGGGAAGTGATTGATGAAAAAGCACAGGCAGCGGATGAAAAAAATGCGCATGCCTGTCGTTTTGTAACTTATCAGAGAAAAAAGTAGTTTTTTAAATATGGGGCTTAGTCGCCTGCGGACAGTGCAAGGCTGTTTTGGCAAAAGACCCATCATCGATGCGCATGGCTGTTAGATGACCGCCCCACAGGCAGCCGGTATCCAGTGGGTAAACATTTTTATATTCAATATCTTTAGCAAGTATTAATGTGGACCAGTGACCGAAAACAATCGAGTCGTTCTCAGTTGATCGATTATCGACGTTGAACCATGGCTGTAAATTATCTGGTTGTGCGCCGGGTTCGCATTTATGACGCAATGCCAGCGAATGATTCTGATCACAGAATCTTAGTCGGGTAAATACATTGGTGATGTATCTTAAGCGATCATAGCCTTGCAGCAGGTCTGACCAACGCGCAGGTTCATCGCCGTACATATTTTGATAATAATTGATGTGCTGTTCACTGCGAAGAATAGCTTCGACTTCCTGTGCGAGTGATTGTGCTTTTTGTATACTCCAGTCAGGGTGTATAGCTGCGTGTACCATGCTTGTATTGGTTGCATTATCGACATGGATAAGTGGACGGTGTTCTAGCCAGTTCAATAATTCTTCACGGTCGCTTGCGTTTAAAATGTTATCAAGCGTATCTTTTTTACCGGATTTGTTGGTAGTGAAGGCTATAGCGAGTAAATGCAGATCATGATTACCAAGTACGGTAATGGCGTTGTCAGCTAATGCTTTTACAAAGCGAAGCGTTTCCAGTGATTTTGGGCCGCGGTTTACCAGATCACCAGTAAACCAGATTGTGTCACAATCAGATTTAAAATTTATTTTATCTAAAAGTTGCCTGAGTTCATCATAGCAACCCTGAATATCACCAATGGCGTAAGTGGCCATAACCTTCCCTTTCTAAGAGACTTTTCTTAACTCTATCAGTCGGAACCAGCCATTCGCAAGTGCAGGCTCATTATTAGTGATTTTTAATGATGGAGATTGTGCCAGTACGTGTTCAAAAACAACATCTGTACGTGTGGCTATATGACGGATAAACAGGTTAAATATTTTGCGAACAGGGGCGAATTCACCGGGCTTTAAAAATTTATCAAAGATATAAATACTGCCGCCAGGTTTTAGAATGCGGTTCACTTCCTGTAGAGCAAGTTCAGGGTTGGGGACTACCGCAAGGATGAGATGCATGATGACAATATCAAATTGCTCATCATTAAAGGGAAGGCTCTGGCTGTCAGCACAGATAAAATTGATGTTAAAAGAATGCTCTAAAGCACGGCGCTGGGCAATTTTTAACATGGCGGGGGTGATATCAGTGCCAGTATATTGTGCATCAGTAGGGAGGTAGGGGATGTCGAGACCGCTTCCTATGCCATTGATTAGAATGCTTTTTCCTGCCGTATTTTTTATATTTTGAATGCTGTTTCTTCGTGCTTCATCCAGCGGGCGTGAAACGAAGAAATCATAAAAGGGAGCAAGCAGAGTGTAACTGTGCTTGAGTGACATAATGTGAGTTTAGTGCAGAGTGTTGGGAACGGCGAGTGTGAAGTTTGGGATATCAGCTTCAAAGGTCTCGCCAGAATCGGTAATCATCTGATAGCTTCCACGCATGGTACCAACAGGGGTATTCATGAAAGTGCCCGAAGTGTATTTAAAATCCTCACCTGGAGAAATACGGGGTTGCTCGCCAACAACGCCATCGCCCTGAACTTCCTGAACCAGACCATCACCGTCAGTGATAACCCAGTGTCTTGTCAGTAGGCGGGCTGACTTTTCCCCATCATTGCGTATGGTTACTGTGTAAGAGAATACGTAATGATCATTGGAAGGGTCAGATTGCTCTGCAAGATAAGAGGGTAGAATATCTACGTTAATTTTGTTGGTGGTATCTGACATGATGAGGCCAGTATAGCAAGAGGAAAAACCACCTTGTCTGTCAGCCGATGAATGGTGCTAATTTTGTGATATGCAAGCGTGTAACTTTAAAAAATCATCGACCGATAATTCTTCTGATCTTTGGCCAGGGTCAATTCCAGCCGAAATAATTAAATCACTATCGCAAAGGTTTTTTAAATTGTTTTTCAGGGTTTTACGTCTTTGTGAGAATGAAAGACGAATCAGATCCTCGTATGATTTATGGTCTTTTATGTTTTTGCTAAAAGTGTCATCCGGAATTAAACGAAGTATGGCTGATTCAACCTTGGGTGGTGGGCTGAATGCATATGCGGGCACGAGAAAAAGTGGCGTGACTTTAAAGTAAGTTTGTATCATTACCGATAGCCGACCGTACGTGCGATTACCGGGTTGTGCCGCAATTCTTTCCACCACTTCTTTTTGCAGCATGAAGTGCATGTCCTGTACGTCTTCTCTGCTGTTGAGTAAAAGAAAAAGAACAGGTGTCGAGATGTTATAGGGTAGATTGCCAACGACACGTATTTTTTTTTGTGAAGCGCTGTTTTGTCTAAATTCATGAAAATTAAACTTCAGTACATCCATTTCATGGATAACTGGTGTGCCTTCATTTCTGCAATTAAATAGCAGTTTTGGAATTATATCGCGATCAAGCTCGATAACATTCAATGTGTTGGTGCGTTGCAGCAGCAATTTAGTTATGGCACCGAGACCGGGGCCAATTTCAATAATGTTATCTTCTGCTTGAGGATTTACGCTATCAACAATTCTTTGAATGATGTTGTCATCAATTAAAAAATTTTGACCAAACCTCTTTCTTGCTTGATGCTGCATATTAATAAAAGTATGGTGTTGGTGTTTTATTCGACATTAGATTTTTTGTTTCCAATATATTCTACATAGGCTTCATCACGTATTCTGCGCGTCCATAGGCGTAGCTCTTCATCATATTTTCTTTTCTGAATAGCCCTGCTTGCCTGTGATTTAAGATTGGACTGAGTCCTGTCTCGCTCACGCCGATCAAGAAGTTGCAATATATGCCAGCCAAACTGAGTGCGGAATGGGGTAGATATTTCATTTTCCTTGAGGCTATTCATAGTATCTTCAAATTCTGCAACGAAAGTGCCGGGGTCAGCCCAGCCAAGATCGCCACCTTTTATTTTTGAGCCGGGATCCTGTGAATATTCTTCAGCCAGTTTTGAAAACTCTTCACCTTGTTCGATGCGCTGCTTCAATTGACTAAGTAATTCACGAGCCTCGTCGTCATTTATCTGTTTGCTAGTGCGTATAAGAATGTGTCTGGCCTGTGATTGTGTCACCATATTTTTATTGGCGGACTTGTCGACCAGTTTTATTAGATGGAATCCACTTGCGCTTTTAATAGGCACTGAAGTTTCGCCAATCTTAATAGCCTTGATTGCATCAGTAAAGGATTCAGGAAGCTCGTTGCTAGTTCTCCAGCCAAGATCTCCACCTTTGAGCGCATTACGACCATCTGATTTTTGCATGGCAAGAGTCTTGAAATCGGTGCCTTTATTGATTTCACTGAGAATTTGTTCAGCTTTTTCTTTTGCTTTATTTAATTCACCTGGTGAAGCAGATTCTGGGGTATTGATCAGAATATGCTGAATTTTATATTTCTCATTTTTATTGTTTTTATTAAGATTGTTATCAACGAATCGCTGAATCTCCTGGTCAGAAATATTGATTTTATTGGCAACAACACGTTGTTGAAGTTGTTTTATTATCAGGTCTTCGCGGGTTTGTTCGCGGAAGTAGGCGAAGTTTATGCCATCTTGAGATAAAGTTTTCTTAAGTTCGCTCAGTGCTATATTATTAGACTTAGCAATTTGCTCAATCATTCGGTTCAGATTAATGTCATCAATGGTAATGCCTATTTGAGCAGCCATTTGTAGCTGGATACGCGATAAGATTATTCTTTCCAGTACCTGCTTGGTGAGGGCCTTTATTTTTGACGTATCGTTTTTGTCGATTTTTAACTGTTTGACAAAGTAATTGATACGGTTGTTAAGCTCGTTTTGAGTAATAACTTCATCATTAACAACGGCAATAATTTTGTCTAATTGCTGTTGTGCCATTATGCATTGTGGTGATAGGCACAGGTATATTGTGAAACTATAAAATATATTTTTAAAAGTGTTGAAATGCTTCATTTCTAATTCTCGTTGTAGCCTTGGATGGCGTGTTTGAGGGTATCACTGACTTTATTGCCAGATATGCTACCCATGCTCTTAAATATCAGCTGCATCATAAATGCATTATCATATTCTTCTATATCATCAGTGTATTTTATACTTCTTTGAGCGAGGAATTGTACTGACCAGCAACAGCTATCGTAACTGAGGCCACCTATCACTTCAATATCATGATTGTCCTCAAGTGAGTAGTTCCAACGAGCAAAAGTAGAAAAGTTATTGTTGATAGGTGCGATGAAAGATAAATCAGTTTGTCTAATTTTATCATCGGTGCTGCGATCATTGCGTAGTTCTAAATTAAATATATGTTTTGAATCTGATTGGTAATGTAGCAAAAAGTCTCCACGTTGACTTTTGTGTGTATCAGTACTCCATTGCGTGCTTGTACTGATACTCCAGTTAGATATTTCAGTAGCAAGTTCTGCCATGATGTCTGATTTATTATTAGTTTCAACAGTATCTGTGAGTGAAACTTGTCGGTCTTCAAAATAGGTGATTTGGCCAATACTGGCACGTAAAAACTCACTGCCTGTTTCTGAGCTAATCAGTCGACTAGTGAGTGATAGCGTTATCTGGTTAGCATCACCAATGCGGTCACCACCACTAAAGCGATTATCTTTAAATAATAGATTATTGCCGAATGTGCTTAATTTAGTATCAAAATCTGGAAGAAGACTCTGGTCTTTATATGGAACATTTAAATAATAAATTCTTGGCTCTAGAGTGTGAATGGCTCCATTATTTAGTTCTCTTTCGAAAAACAAGCCTGAATCAAGACTTGTTATGATAAGATTTCTTTCATCAATGTCTTGTTTTATACCATTGCCATCTTCAGTTTCATATTGTGTATGGCTTAATTTTATTGCAGGATCAATGAACCAGAAAGAGCCCTCGCTTAGCCAGTGTAGGCCTGGTTTAAATTGGAATCTCGAGCCTGTGATGACACTGCTGTCTTCATGATCAAAAGCAATCCATTCTGTGTCTAGTGTAAAAGCCAAGCCGTTATCAGTAATGGGTTGATCACCTTGAAGCTCAAGCTGTGGCAGTATGCGATAAGGCCGGTCAACACTTAGAATAGTAGTGTCAATTGTCTCAAATGTTTGTGCTAATAAATGACTGCTCCAGTATTTTTTGTCGTAATTGAGTGTAATGATTCGATTCAGGTGTGTGGTGCTGGAGGTAGACAAGTTGTTGCTGAAGTCATTTAAGTATTCTGTGTCTGAGACATCCTGAACATCAATGTCCATATTTAAATCTGGGGTGAATTTGGTGTGTTGTTGATACTGAACCTGATGTCGTCTGTCATCAGTTATTTTATCTTCATGCAAAAATGCAGCATCAATTTGCCCGTGGCTACTTTCTGTTAGAAAACGGTATTGTGTATCCAGCTGAGTGCCGCGATGATTCATATAGTGTGGTGCAATAATGGCGTCTTGATTGGGTGCGATATTCCAGTACCACGGCACGGTGAGTTCGGTGCCGCGTGATGATGAATAACCAACCTCGGGAACCAGCAAACCACTGCGACGACGATCGCCAATGGGGAATTCCATGTAGGGGATATACAGGAAAGGTACTTCCATAAAACGCAGTACCACATCTTCGGCTGAGCCGTATTCTTCTTCATGATTAAGGCTGATGTTGTCAGCATCCAGTCGCCAGTCCGGGTCTTTGAGATCACAACTGGTGATCGAGGTGCTCTCTAATTCAGTGCTGTTTTTTTTATCGGCAGTGATGCTATCTGCTTTACCGCGCATTTTGCCTTTGCCTAGCTGGAATTCAACACCCTCAAAAAATGTAGATTGTTTTTCTTTTGATACTCGACCAAGGTCAGCATCAATCGCCAGTGTGTTTGTATCGACGTGAACATTGCCGTCGATTTCGATGTTTTCTGTGTCAGGATGGTAGGAAGCTTTGTCTGCGGTGATACGCAGTTCATGTTTTTCAATGATCACATTGCCCTGAAATGTTGAAGTGCCCTGTGCATCTGAACGTGTTTTATCGGCGCTGATATTAATCTTGCCTAATTCATCTCCTTCAAAGACCGGTGGTGCCTGATGAGTAACGGAGTCGTTCAGTATTGTGCAGCTGTCGTCTGTTTGCGAAAAAACAGGCGTAGAAAATAGCAGCGCAGCAATGATCAGTGATACTGATTTTTTTTTGATTGATAGAGTGTCTGCGTTACAGGGCACGGTGTTAGCTAACGAGCAAAAATTCGAGCAGCGCCTTTTGTGCATGTAAGCGATTCTCTGCTTCGTCCCAGGCAACACTTTGTTCGCCGTCGATAACATTAGCGCTGACTTCTTCGCCGCGATGTGCAGGCAGACAGTGCATGAATAATGCGTCAGCTTTGGCCGCCTGCATTAAATCAGTGTTCACCTGATAAGGCTCAAAGGCTTTGATACGCAGTTCCTGTTCTTCTTCCTGACCCATGCTCGCCCAGACATCGGTAACTACCAGGTCTGAGTTCTCGCAAGCTTTTTTCGGATCTGAAATTATTTCAATGTGGCTATTAGCTTCATCGATAAATGCCTGATCTGGTTCATAACCTTCGGGGCATGTGATGTTGAGTTTGAAATCTAAAAGTTTAGCGGCGTGCATATAGGAGTGACACATATTATTGCCATCACCGACCCATGTCACAGTTTTGCCCTGAATGTCGCCGCGATGTTCGATGTAAGTTTGCATGTCGGCCAGTAGCTGACAGGGATGTACGTCATCGGTCAGACCATTGATAACAGGAACCGAAGAATACTCGGCAAACAGTTCTATTTTTTTGTGTTCAAAAGTACGCACCATAATGCAGTCGGCCATACTGGAAAGTACGCGTGCGCTATCTTCGATGGGTTCACCGCGACCTAACTGGGTGTCGCGTGGTGAAAGAAATATGGCGTGGCCACCAAAGTGCGCCATGCCGGTTTCAAACGAAACGCGAGTTCGGGTGGATGATTTTTCAAAAACCATCGCCAGCACTTTATTTTTCAGCGGCTCGTATATTTCACCATCGCGTTGCATGGCTTTGAGTTCGATAGCACGTTGTAACAGCGTTTTAAACTCATTACTATCAAGATCTGTCAAAGTTAAAAAATGGCGTAATGTCATGACAACCTCAAGCGGCTTTTTGCTGTAATAAGTTAGTAACTAGCGGTGCTAATTTTTCAACGATGGTATCTGCCTGTTCTTCTGTAAGAATCAGTGGCGGTAACAGGCGAATAATCGTGTCTGCCTGTACAGCTAATAACAAACCCTCTGCTAATGCTTTACTGAATAATTCAGTGCAGGGTTGATCAAGTTCAATGCCGATCATCAAACCAAGGCCACGAACTTCGCGAACGCCTTCGATGCCCGCTAATTCATTTTGCAAAGCGTCGAGTAAATAAGCGCCCATGTCTTTAGCTTTATTAACAAGCTGTTCCGACTCCATGGTTTTAACAACGGCCAGTCCCGCAGCGCAGGACAGCGGGTTGCCGCCAAAAGTAGAACCATGATTACCGGGCTTCATTACTGATGCAGCTTTTTCAGAAGCAAGGCAGGCGCCGATAGGTACGCCGTTGCCCAAAGCTTTGGCCAGCGTCATCACATCCGGTGTTATGTTGCTGTGTTTAAAAGCAAACCATTCGCCGGTACGACCCATGCCAGTTTGAATTTCATCGAGCATTAACAACCAGTCGTTCTGGTCACAAAGTTCTCTCAATTTATTCAGGTAATCAGCATCGGGTATTTGAATACCGCTTTCGCCCTGAACGGGTTCAACCATCACGGCAACGATGTTGCTGTTATTTTTGGCGATGTTCTCAATCGATTCAATATCGTTATACGGTGCGCGTACAAAACCCTGTACCAGCGGTTCAAAACCCGCCTGTACTTTGCGACTGCCAGTGGCGCTAAGCGTTGCCATGGTACGACCGTGAAAACTGTTTTCCATAACAACAATGGTTGGTATATCAATATTCTTTTGATGACCATAGAGACGGGCTAATTTGATTGCCGCTTCATTGGCTTCAGCACCGGAGTTCGAAAAGAACACGCGATCAAGACCGGACAGCGCACATAACTTATCCGCCAGATTTTGCTGGTTTTCTATCTCGTAGAGATTAGACGTGTGTATTAACTTGCCAGCCTGTTCGCTGATTGCCTGAGTAACCGCAGGGTGAGCATGGCCCAATCCACAGACGGCAATACCAGAGAGGGCATCCAGATATTCCCTGCCTTCGGTGTCCGTGAGGGTTGCGCCATTACCAGAACAAAACGTTACCGGCATGGGAGCATAAGTGCTCATTAAATGTTCGTTATTAGCCATATTCAAATCTGTATTGATATTCTTAAAAAACAAAAACGGCGACCAAGGCCACCGTTAAACGACTGATTATACTAGATCATACGTGATGTACAAGCGTGTTTGTTAGTCCCTGAAAATAGAAAAGGCGAGCCATTGTGGCTCGCCTTTCGGTATCCAGTAGCGGGATTGCTTAGAAAGTCATGCCGTGAGCATAACCAACCATGCAAAGCAGCATAGGAATAGACAGGGCAGTGTTGGTGCGAGAAGCCAGCAGTGCAACTTTCTTCGCTGTTGCGATAGCATCTGCACTGTGTTCTTTACCGTCTAAACCAAGGATTTTCTTCTGGTTTGGCCAGATCAGTACCCATACGTTGAACAACATAATAGTACCCAGCCATCCGCCGAGACCAATTACGGCCATGTTGCCAGACAGCATGAATGCATCAACGATACCGCCCATGCCACCACCAAGCTGTGCCAGACCGCTCAGGCCGGTCAACCAGGTTACAGCCGCCGACATGCGGAACCACAATAGTGCAGTTGGAGCTACGTATTTGTTGATCGCAGCGGGGCCGGGGCCACCGTCGTTAGCTTCTGCCAGTGCTTTGCCCACGCCGGGAACCTGTACAAAGTTGAAGTAGTACAGCAGGCCGATCCAGACCACACCAGCTAGAACGTGCAGCCAGATCACTAAATTCATTCCGCCCAGGCCATTGCCCAGACCAAATGCTACGATCAGTGCAAGCGCAAAACCAACGGCAAGAGTGCCTTTGATTGTCATTAATGGATTCATATTATTCTCCAGGTATTTATAAGTTTTAGACTGGCTCTAAAGATAGTCTATATTAGTATATAATGCAACTCTAAATCATAATCGTTCTCATCTGATTGTACCGAAAAGTTGTCCATATAAATCAACCATTTCCGCATGGTTCAAAGTATTATACTCCCTCAATGAACGCCATTTCACTCAGTATATTTGCCAATCGAATTGACGCCATTTGTGAAGAAATGGGCGTGACCCTGCAAAAGGCCGCGTTCTCGCCCAATATTCGCGACAGGCTGGATTATTCCTGTGCCGTGTTCGATGTCAACGGCGAGCTGTGCGCGCAGGCCGCGCATATTCCGGTGCATCTCGGCAGCATGGCCTTTGCCATGAGTGGCATTGTGCAGTCGATTAGCTGGAAGATGGGTGACATGGTTGTGGTTAACGACCCCTTTATGGGTGGCACACATTTACCCGATGTGACTTTGATCGTGCCTGTGTTTATCGAACAAGAGCTGCTGGGATTTGTCGTCAACAGAGCACATCATGCCGATATCGGTGCAGAAACACCGGGTTCCATGCCGTTATCCAGTTGTTTGCAGGAAGAAGGCCAGATTATTCCGCCGACCAAGTTGATAAAAGCGGGCATTATTAATGAAAAACAATGGAGTGGCTTAATATCGGGCATGCGCAATGCCACCGAATCGGCGGGTGACTTTAATGCCCAGATTGCCGCCAATCGACGCGGCCACGATCGTTTGATCAATTTGATCCAGACCATGGGCGTGGCTGAATACCAGGCTGCTTTATGTTGCCTGAATGATTATGCTGAGCAACTGGCCTTATCCAGCTTTTGTGAAATTCCAGGTGGTGAATATTGTTTTGGTGATGTGCTTGATGACGATGGTCTTGGCCATGAAGACATTGAAATAAAAACTCTGATTAAGATTGAGCATGGCAAAGTCAGCCTCGACTTTGCTGGCACCGCCAGTCAGGTCAGAGGCAATGTGAATTGCCCAATGTCAGTTACAGCGGCTGCGGTTTATTATGTCTTCCGTTGTTTGTTACCCGCACAGACTCCCGCCTGCGCTGGTAGTTTTCGTCCGATAACAATACAGGCACCGAAAGGCTGCCTGCTCAATGCTGAGTATCCCTCAGCTGTAGCCGCAGGCAACGTCGAAACCAGTACCCGCATTGTCGATGTCGTGCTGGGTGCACTGGCGCAGGCCATCCCGGATAAAATTCCCGCCGCCAGTCATGGTTCGATGAACAATATCGCCATGGGCAGTGCCGGTTCTGAAAAACAGCCCGCCTGGGATTATTACGAAACCATCGGTGGTGGCATGGGCGCGAGTGCGCTCAGTGATGGGCAGGATGGAGTACAAACGCACATGACCAACACACTAAACACACCGATTGAATCGTTGGAAATGAATTATCCCTTGCGGGTTAATCGCTATCAGATTCGACGTGGTTCGGGTGGTGAGGGTAATCATCAAGGTGGTGATGGTTTGATTCGAGAGTTTGAGTTTTTGTCTCCGACTGAAGTCACTGTGTTATCCGAACGTCGGAAACATGCACCGTGGGGACTGGCGGGGGCAGATGATGGTCAGATGGGTTTGAATCGCAGTGGGCAGGAAAAATTGTCTGGTAAGTTTTATCGGCATTTTAAAAAAGATGATACGCTAACGATTGAAACGCCGGGTGGCGGCGGTTATCAATCGATAGCAGAATAGACTGAGAAAAGAACATGTGCGGAATTTGCGGTGAATTAAGATTTGATAACACATCCCCAAACCGGGATCGTATCGAACAAATGAAAGCTAAGCTGGAACAGCGTGGCCCCGATAGCGAAGGCAGTTATTTTAATAACGCTATTGGTCTAGGTCATCGTCGTCTTGCGATCATCGATCTAACCAATAAAGCTGCCCAGCCTATGGTGGATGAAGCTAAAGGCATTGCGCTGGTGTTTAACGGCACTATCTACAACTACCCCGAACTAAGAAAAGAATTGCAGGGTCTGGGGCATGAATTCAAATCGTCCGGTGATACTGAAGTTATTCTAAAGTCATACATTGAATGGGGTGCAGATTGCCTGCAACGCCTGCACGGGATGTTTGCTTTTGCCATCTGGGATAGCAACAAAAAAGAGTTGTTGGTTGCACGTGACCGTGTCGGTATCAAGCCACTATATTTTTCGCAAACCGATCAGCGTTTATTGTTTGCTTCCAATACGCAGGCATTGATTCATGCTGATGGTGGTATTGATAAAGATATTGATGCGGCTGCTTTGCATAATTTATTTAGCCTGCACGCTGTGGTGCCAGCACCGCGCACGATTTTAAAAGGCATTCGTAAAGTTAAACCTGCGCACTATATGGTGTTCAAGCAGGATGGCCGTGTTGAAGAAAAGCGTTACTGGACACTGACGGCAAAACGCCCCGATAAAAAAATGTCTGAACAAGACTGGGTGGAAGCGATTCGAGTTTCGCTGAAAAAGTCGGTGGAGCGTCGGGTAAAAATTGCTGATGTGCCGGTGGGTGTTTTGTTATCTGGTGGCATCGATTCGAGTTTGCTGGTGGGTTTGCTGGCTGAGGCTGGCGCCAAAGATTTAAAAACTTTTTCGGTAGGCTTTGAAGATCAGCCTGAAGAAAAAGGTAATGAGTTTGAATACTCTGATGCGGTGGCTGAATATTTCAACACTGAACATCATCGTTTTTTAGTGCCCAATGAACAGGTGCTACCCAAATTACCGGAAGCTTTTGCGCACATGGCTGAGCCAATGTTTGGTCAGGATGCGGTGGCATTTTATCTGCTCTCCGAAGTGGTTTCCAAAGAAGTGAAGGTAGTGCAAAGCGGTCAGGGCGCTGATGAAGTCTTTGGTGGCTACTTCTGGTATCCACGTATGCACGAATCCACCACGCCGGGTGTGAAGCGTTTTTCCGAACAATACTTCGATCGTGATCACGATGAATATCTGGAGACTGTTGATAGTCGTTTCCACGGTGAAGATGTCACTTCACAGATGATGGGTGACTTGCTGGATGGTATCGAAGCCGATGAATATCTGGATCGTGTGCTGGCTGCCGATGTCACCACCCTGATCGTCGATGACCCGGTCAAACGTGTTGACAATATGACCATGGCTTGTGGGCTGGAAGCGCGTGTGCCATTCCTCGATCAGGAATTAATCGAACTGGCCGCGACCATGCCACCGGAAATGAAATTGCCCAATGGCGGCAAACACGTGCTCAAGGAAATGTCGCGAGGTTTTCTGCCTGACAGTGTAGTTAACCGCGCAAAAGCTTATTTTCCCATGCCTGCGTTAAAGTACGTGCGTGGTGACTTTCTGGAATTAATGAAAGAAATTCTGTTCTGTGATGCTGCTCGAAAGCGTGGTCTGTTCAATCCTGCCTACGTTGAAAAGCTGATGAAAAATCCTGAGGATTATCTAACGCGACTACAGGGCAGCAAGTTGTGGCATCTGGCAGCGCTGGAGCTTTGGTTGCAGCAGAACCTCGATAATAAATGACCTGCTGACTTGAAATTGATTGATTGCTCCCCATATTGATGTTTTCCTAGATTATATAGTGGGTTTATTTGAACTCCGTAAAGAGATAAGCTTCGCGCAACTAAATTAAGGCAGGTAATAGAGATGGCTGATGTACTAGATAGAATTGATGAGCAGGTAAAAGGCAACGCAGTGATGATTTACATGAAGGGTACGCCGCAGTTCCCGCAGTGTGGATTTTCTGGTCGTACGGTAGAAGCGTTGAAACAGGTGGGTAAAGAGTTTGCTTACTGCAATGTACTAGCTGATGCTGAGATTTTTGAAAACCTGCCTCGTTATGCTGACTGGCCAACTTTTCCACAGGTTTATGTGAAGGGTGAGTTGATCGGTGGCTGTGATATTACGCTTGAGATGTTCGAGAATGGTGACCTTAAAAAGATGATTGATGAGGCTTCAGCGGCTTAATAGCTGGTATATAACTCAATTGAAAACGCCACCGTCAGGTGGCGTTTTTGTATATGCAGTAAATAGAAATAGCTTAGCTGATAATACTACCGTCGCCTTCGGCAATGGCTTTAGTCAGGTTGCCTTGAGTTATTTCCAGCATTTCTGTTGAGCTGATGGCTGCGTCACTGCCTTTATAATAATGTACGCCAATTGAAGCCGCAATTTTGTAATCGTTTTCATCGGCCTTGAATGGGCGTTGATTAATGGAGCTCATGATTCTTTCCAGAGCGTTCATTTTGAAATTACCAATCTGGGTGTGGCGCATGACAACAGCAAAAATATCACTATCCAGTCGGGTGATTACATCGGTGGGGCGAACTGTGCGGCGTAGGCGACGATACATGCTGATCAGTATTTCGTTTTTACCTGCACCCCCGATTACGTCTTCTATTGATTCAAGCCCATTTAGTTTAATCATGGCAAGACAGATGCCGCCGTCTCGGGTAGATGCTTCTTCTAAATTAGCATCCAGTTCTGAGAACAGCATGCGCTCATTGCCCGCGTTGGTGACTTCATCAACCAGGGCTGATTGTTGCAGACGCTGGATGGTCTGTTCCATCTGGCGTGAAGTTTCCAGAATATCGTTCTGCATGATTGAAATACGTGCAGCCGCACTGACGCGTGCTGCCAGCTCATGCGGATTGGGAGGCTTGCGCAGATAATCATCAACGCCGTGTTCAAAGGCTTCTACCAGAGATTCGATGCCTTCATTGGCGGTGAATAAAATAATGGAGGTATAAATGCCTTTTTCTTCGTCGTTTTGGCGAATGCGGTCGGTCAGTTCCAGGCCATCCATTTCTGGCATCATCCAGTCAGCGAGGACAACATCGGCAGGTTTTTCTTCCAGCATGCGTAGGGCTTCGTGGGCGCTATCGGCCAATCTGACACCGGTATAGCCTGCTTTTTTTAGCGCAGATTTGACGACGATACGACTAAACTGCAGGTCGTCTACGATAATAATGGCTAAATCTTCGTTACTCATTAATGCGTTTCTTTTTTATAATTTATTGGCTGAAAGTGGTTTGAATCCACTCATTAAGCCGAATTGTAGCGGCTTCCACTAATATAGCAAAACCTTGGGTATTGTATAGATGTTTATACCCAAACTTGACCAGCGGTATCAGTCCAGCGATTAACGATGGCGCAGAATAGTTCGGCTGTTTGTTTGGCATCATAAAGGGCTGAATGTGCCTGTTCATTGTCCCAGGGTAAGCCTGCTGCTTGAGCTGATCTTGAGAGCACGGTTTGGCCATAAGCCAGACCAGATAAGCTGACCGTATCAAAAACGCTGAAGGGATGAAATGGGTTGCGGCCAACCTTGCTTCTCACTGCAGCGGCGTTGATGAAATTTAGATCCATGATGGTATTGTGGCCGACCATGATGGCGCGGTGGCAGCCATTTTTTTTCATGCATTTGCTGGAAAACTTGAACAGGCCACGAATGGCATCTTCTTCGGGCTTGGCCATGCGGAATGGGTGGTAAGGGTCGATGCCATTAATTTCCATCGATGCGGGTTCCATGTTGGAGCCTTCAAAGGGTTCTACGTGGCAGCTATATTCATCATCAAGGCTGAGATGACCTTCGTCATCAATCTTGATGTTGACAGCACCAATTTCGAGCAGGGCATCTTTGTTCTGGTCAAAACCGCCGCTTTCAATGTCGACAATGACAGGCAGAAAGCCGCGAAAACGTTGGGACATCAGGGGCTTATCAGGATCTGGGATAGACATTATTTAATTAGTTTCCAGTTGAGCGTTTCGCCAGCCATCATTGGGATTAGCTTGTCACCGTCAGTCAACGGGTAGCTATCCGGGATCTGCCAGGATGTTCTTTCTAAGGTGATGGTTTCAGTATTGCGGCTGAGACCATAAAAATCTGGGCCATTAAAACTGGCAAAAGTCTCCAGCTTGTCGAGGGCATTCATTTCTTCAAAAGCGGTGGCGTACATTTCGATGGCCGCGTGTGCAGAGAACATGCCAGCGCAGCCACAGCCGCTTTCCTTGTTATCTTTAGTATGCGGTGCGCTGTCGGTGCCGAGAAAAAACTTTTTGTGACCAGAGGTGGCGGCGTGTAGCAGAGCCTGACGGTGTTGCTCACGTTTGAGCACGGGCAGACAGTAATTATGTGGTCGCAGGCCACCCTTGAATATGGCGTTTCTATTCAATAATAAATGCTGTGGCGTGATGGTGGCACCAATAGTGAGGCCGGTATTGAGCACAAATTCAACCGCATCAGCGGTAGTGATATGTTCAAAAACAATTTTGAGTTTGGGGAAGCGGTTCATCAAAGGCATCAGCACCTGATCGATGAAGGCTTTTTCGCGATCAAAGACATCGATATCAGGGGCGGTGGCTTCACCGTGTACCAGCAGTGGTAGACCCACTTCTTCCATGGCGGCGAGGGCAGCATCGCATTTGCGTATATCGGTCACGCCAGCCGATGAATTGGTGGTGGCACCAGCTGGGTAGAGTTTTACAGCTTTCACGAAACAGCTTTTTTCTGCCAGAAGAATTTCTTCGGGGCTAGTGTCGTCGGTCAAATACAGTGTCATCAATGGTTCAAAATCACTCTTGCCGATGGCATAAATGATGCGGTCAACATATTCGACGGCCTGTTTAACGGTGGTCACCGGTGGCTGTAAATTGGGCATGACAATGGCACGTGCGAACTGCTTTGCGGTAAAGGGTGCAACGTGCTTGAGCATGTCACCATCGCGCAGGTGGACGTGCCAGTCATCGGGTCGGGTAATTTGCAATTGAGTCATGGTTTTGGAAACAGTGTTATTCTTTGCGTATTATGCACTAATGTGAATTAGTAGAGGAGTTCTTAATGCCTGTTGCCCAAAAAATTATAATCATGCTGCTGTTGAAAACTGCGCCGCAGGATTTGCCTTATTCCACAGGATTAATGGGGCGGGTGATTCTTCTGTATCTGGTTAGTGGCATTGTGGTGGTGGGTGACGTGGTTGAGCCATCGCTGGCTCTGGCTCGAATGCTGCTCAATACCGGAATTATATTGTTTTTCAGTTATGTGATTTTGGCCGCGCTGAATTTAAAGGCGCGTTTCGTACAAATGATTACTGCATTGATCGGAACCGGCATTGTTTTTAATCTGCTGGCCTGGCCCGTATTGAGTTACAACGCGATAGAGCCTGAATCCGAATTAGCTCTGCAATTATTCTCACTGATGGTGTTGATGTTGATAAGCTGGGAGATACTGGTGAATGCACATATTTTTCGAAATGCCCTGGGTACAAAAATGACTCAGGCGGTGATTTTGTCGATGGCCTTATTTTTTGTTTCGCTGACACTTTCTCAGCTGGTTTTTCCGGAGTCCTCCTGATGCACATTCATATCCTCGGTATCTGCGGCACCTTTATGGGTGGCATCGCCGTGCTGGCAAGGCAGGCGGGACACACCGTAAGTGGTTCGGATGAAAATGTCTATCCGCCCATGAGTACGCAGCTTGAAGAGCAGGGCATTACACTTAGCGAAGGTTACAAACCGGAAAATATTCCTGCCGATGTGGATCAGGTGGTGGTGGGCAATGTCATGTCACGGGGTAATCCGGCGCTGGAATTTGTCATGAACCGTAACCTTCCTTACACTTCGGGGCCACAGTGGCTGGCTGAAAATGTATTGAATGATCGCTGGGTGCTGGCAGTGGCGGGTACGCATGGTAAAACCACGACTTCATCGATGCTGGCCTGGATACTGCAATACGCGGGCATGGAGCCTGGTTTTCTGATCGGCGGTGTGCCGGGTAACTTTGGCCTGTCGGCGCGATTTGGAAACGAGCCTTTTTTTGTCGTCGAAGCCGATGAATACGACACCGCCTTTTTCGACAAGCGTTCCAAGTTTGTTCACTACCGACCACGCACGGTCATTCTCAATAATCTTGAATTTGATCACGCCGATATTTTTGAAAATCTCGATGCCATTAAAAAACAGTTTCACCATCTGGTGCGCACCGTGCCGGGGCGTGGTTTACTGGTGGTCAATGGTGACGATAAAAATCTGGAAGATGTCATGCAACAGGGCTGCTGGTCGCAACGTGAGAGTTTTTCACTGGATGGTGAGCAGTGGTCGATTAAAAATTGTTCTGACGATGGAAAAAGTTTTGATGTTTATCTCGAAGGTAAACACGAAGGTTCAGTCAACTGGAATATGAACGGTTCGCACAATCGCATGAATGCGCTGGCAGCGATTGCCGCAGCAAGACACGCGGGTGTGCCGGTGAAGCACGGCTGCGATGCCATGGCTGAATTCAAGGGTATAAAACGCCGCATGGAAATACGCGGTGTTGTGCGTGGCGTTACTGTTTATGATGATTTTGCACATCATCCAACGGCGATTGAAGAAACACTGGTGGCAATGCAGGAAGTTGCCAAAGGCGGGCGTGTGATTGCTGTGCTGGAACCGCGCTCCAATACCATGCGCATGGGTGTGCATCAGGATAGTTTGATTCATTCACTGCAGGCGGCGGATGAGATATATTTATATCAACCCAAAGACATGGACTGGGCTTTGGATGAAGTGGCTAAACAATCAGAAAAACCGGCGCAGGTTTTTGAAGATGTCGAAAAAATTATTCATAAAATTTGTACCGAAGCACGAGAAGGTGATCAGGTCATCATTATGAGTAACGGTGGTTTTGAATCTATTCATACTAAATTATTAAGTGCTTTAGAGCAGTAGGTAGTTACATGTCCAACAATACATCACCTCAACCCACCATCGCACTCGGCATAACCGGTGCGTCCGGCGTGCAATACAGTTTTCGCTTACTGGAGCAATTATTAAAAGCAGACTGCAAAGTTTATTTAATGATTAGCAAAGCGGCGCAAGTCGTGATCGGCATGGAAACTGAATTATCATTACCGGGAAGAGCCAGTGAAATTCAAAAATTTCTTATCGACAAATATGGCATCTATGATCAACACCTTGATAGACAGAGGCTGCAGGTATTTGGTGAGGACGAATGGACAGCACCTGTTGCCAGTGGTTCGAACGATGTGAATGCCATGGTGGTCTGTCCCTGTTCCATGGGTGCGTTATCGGCGATTGCCTGTGGGGCCAGTAACAACCTGTTAGAACGTGCGGCGGATGTTGTTTTAAAAGAACGTAAAAAATTAATCGTCGTGCCACGTGAAACACCGTATTCGGATATTCATTTAGAGAATATGCTCAAGCTGTCGCGGATGGATGCGGTGATAGTTGATGCGAATCCGGGGTTTTATAATCAACCTAAGTCGGTTGACGATTTGGTGGATTTTGTTGTTGCGAAAGTTTTGGATCAACTAGGCGTGGAGCATGAACTTCAGCCTAAATGGGGTGAATAGCTAATCAGCTTGCTGGTAGTGAATCATGTTTTAATAAGCTAATAAACTCATCATACGGCACCGGCCTAGAATACAAATACCCCTGCCCAAAGTCACAACCGAACTCATCCAGCTGCCGACTTTCTTTTTTCTCCTCAATACCTTCGGCAATTATTTTCATATTTAGATTCTGTGCCAGTAACGATATGGTGCGAACGATCTCCATGCTGCGCTCGTTAGTGAACATAGCATTAACAAATGACTGATCAATTTTAAGTGTATCGATAGGGAATCGGTGTAGATAACTGAAACTTGAATAGCCGGTGCCGAAGTCATCGATGGCGATGCTGAAGTCGGCGGCTTTTAATTTGTTTAAACTTATTTCTGCAAGCTCGGGGTTGGTCATGAGTATACTTTCGGTGATTTCAAGTTTTATGCAGTCATTGCTTATGCCTGCATTTTTGACGGCGTTATCGATATCCTTCATGAATGATTCAGATTCAAATTGCACGGCAGACAGGTTGATGCTCATGTAAATGTTCTGATGTTTTCTGAATTCCTGTGCAGCGAGGCAGGCCTGTTCGGTGATCCATTTGCCCAGTGGAATAATCAATCCTGTTTTTTCTGCGAGGGCGATAAATTGGTCTGGAGGTGTGAAGCCCAGAGTCGGGCTGTTCCAGCGGATCAGTGCTTCACAACCTGCAATAGTGCCTTGTGGGATATTAACAATGGGCTGGTAATAGAGTTCGAATTCATTATTTTCCAGTGCGTTTTTAAGGTTGTTCTCTCGGGTAACACTCTTGCTGGTCAGATCCAGATCTCTATTGATATCATCTGATGTACCGCCAGATGATTGCCGTTTTGTCATAGCGGTGGCCAGTTTGCCGGACAGGCTGAGATACTGTTTGAAGAAACTGCTGATGGTGCTGTTGGCAGAAGTTGCTTCGTGTTCCTTCAGGCTGCTGGAAACATCGTGGAGCCGAGCATGAACATCGCGATAACGCTCCAGTACAACCTGTAGCAACATTCTAACGGTGGGGTCGGACAGCTCGATTTTCTTGGCGATGTAATCACGTGAAATAACTAACAGTTCTACATCGGTTTTGGCTGTGGCGGTTGCAGAGCGAAAGCTGTTATCGATCAGTGCCATCTCGCCAAATAATTCAGCTTTTTCCAGTGTGGCAAAAGCTGAATGCTTACCATTGATGAGCATGGATAACTCGATTTCACCGCTCTGGATAATATAGGCGCAATCACCGGGTTCGCCTTCCTGAAAAACCAGTGTGCCAGCATCTATTTTTTTTGTGATTTCTGTATCCATGAGCTAGAGGTAATAATCTATTTATGAATTTGTCTGTAAGTATAGCGCTAATTTTTATACTTTGATAAGCAGTGATTATGATGCAAATATGGCTTGTGCTTTTTCCAGGTCAGCCGGTGTATCCACGGATAAGCTATGGAAATCTTCAATCACTGTGACGTGTATATCTATATTATTTTCTAGTGCGCGTAATTGTTCCAGACTTTCAGTCTGTTCCAGTGGTGTGCGTTCTATGTTGGTTATGGCTTGCAGCGTGGCACGGGTGTAAATGTAAACGCCGATATGCCCCAGCGCCTGCTCGGGCAGCTCGCCACTGTGGCAGAGTGGGATGCAGTTTCTGGAAAAATACAGTGCATTGCCGTTGAGTTTGGTCACTACTTTGACGGTGTGCGGGTCGCTCATAATCGTCTTGTCATTAATATGATGCGCCAATGTGCCCATGGTTGGATTTTGCTGATTAATAAAATCAACCGTTAGCTTATCGATATGATCTGGGTCGAGCAGGACTTCATCACCCTGAATATTAACGAAGACATCAGCATCAGAATGCTGGTTCATGTATTCGGCGATGCGATCAGTGCCGGAGGCGCACTTGTTTGAAGTCATCACAGCATGATGCCCTGCTTTTGTAATGGTATTCAGAATCCGCTCATCATCGGTTAGTACCACTACGTCGTGTAGTTGTTTTGCCTGTTTGGCTCTTTCCAGCACATGCAGTACCATGGGTTTGCCAGCGATATCGCAAAGTGGTTTTCCGGGTAATCGGGTCGAGGCGTAGCGACTGGGTATGCAGCCTATGATTTTCATATTGTGTCCAGTATCAGTGTGTTTTGCTTGTGCAAAATCAGATGCAATGAGACGATGATGCTACGGGCAAACACCCGCTCAGTCAAAAGATAACGATGATTAGGAATACTTGATGAATGCTTCCAGCTCAAATTTGGCCAAAGCCTCAACAACTATATTGAAACAGGCCGCGGAAAGTATCGCGCAGGTGATTCTGGGCAAGGATGATCAAATACGTCTAGCGCTGACCTGTCTGGTGGCGCAGGGGCATTTGTTGATCGAGGATACCCCGGGCGTGGGCAAGACAACGCTGGCGCACACCATTGCTCAGGTCATGGGGCTGGATTTTCAGCGCATTCAATTTACCAGTGACTTATTGCCCGCTGATATTCTGGGAGCAGCTATTTATAATCGAGAGCAGGCGGCTTTTGAATTTCATCAGGGGCCGATATTTTCTAATTTTATTCTGGCCGATGAAGTCAATCGCGCCACGCCCAAAACTCAAAGCGCCCTGCTGGAGGCCATGGAAGAGAAGCAGGTGACGGTAGAAGGTGAGACACGTGCACTGCCACAACCATTCTTTGTAATTGCGACGCAGAACCCGGTGCATCAGCTGGGCACCTATCCCTTGCCTGAATCCCAGCTCGATCGTTTTTTGATGCGCATACATCTAGGTTATCCCGATAAAAAAGCGGAACGTGAGCTATTGCAGGGGGCTGATCGTCGTCAGATGATCGAGCATATTAAGCCCGTGCTCAATGGCGGCAAACTGCTGACCATCCAGAAACAGGCGGCAAAAATTCATGTTGCTGATGCCCTGTTAGATTACATTCAGGCCGTGCTCGAATTCACGCGCAATTCACCGATGTTTGAATTTGGCCTGTCACCGCGTGGTGGTCTGGCTTTGTTGAATGCGGCACGCTCTTTAGCTTTGATAGAAGGCCAGGAATTTGTTTTACCCGAACACATTAAAGCCGTGATGGCGGCAGTGGTTGACCATCGCCTCGAAATGTCCAGTGATGACTTGAGTGATCAGGGTAAGACAGCGGCGGCCTATATTTCTGAATCAGTTCCTATTCCTTAGCGGTTTGGTTTATTCGTGAGCTTCAGTTCTTCACTTAAATCTTTTTTTCAGTTGCCGAATTTTACTCGAAAGCCGGTGTTCAATTTTATTTCTAAACGGATAGGCCCTTTTAAAGGAATGGTGGTGCTGGATCGTCGTCGTGTTTATATTTTGCCGACAAAAGCAGGGCTGGTTTTTTTATTGCTGCTGCTATTGCTATTGATTGGTTCAATCAATTACGACAAGAGCCTTGGTTTTGTTTTAACGTTTATGCTGGTTGGCCTGGGTAATGTGGTCATGTTTTCGACCTGGAAAAACCTGGCGGGTTTAAGACTTCGTGCCGGTGGTTGCTTGCCAGTGTTTGCCGGTGAAAAAGCCAACTTTGCCGTGCAGCTTGAAAATCCAGATGCGCAGACGCGCTATTCGATTGCGGTCACCCATCAGGGGCAGGAATTTGAAGTTATTGATGTGCCCGTTGGTGCTGTATCACTGCTGCATTTTCAGGTGGATGCAGCGCAACGAGGCATTCTTGATGCAGGTCGCTTCCGTTTGTACACCGAATTTCCAGCAGGTCTGTTTGTGGCCTGGACCTGGATGGATTTGTCCATGCAGTGTCTGGTTTATCCGCGACCCGCCAACAGGGCAGAACTACCCGTTTCAAATTCCAGTGAAGAAGGTGATCAGGATATGAAGGGTGCAGGACTGGAAGAATATGTAGGTCTGAGAAAATATCAGCAGGGTGATTCATGGCGGCGGATTGCGTGGAAAGTGGTAGCGCGTAATGACGATCTTGTGACCAAGGAATTCTCCGGCGGTATGCCGCAGAGGCAGTGGATAGACTGGCAAGCCTTAGTCATGTCAGGCACTGAAGCACGGCTATCAGCCATGACGCGTCTGGTGATTGATGCGGAAGAAGCCGGTCGGCACTATGGCTTGCGTCTGCCGAATATGGAAATTGAGCCAGCGCACGGGCGAGCCCATTATGCGCATTGTTTAAAGGTGCTGGCACTCTATGGCCGTTGATAACCATAAATTAATGCCAGTGCTGATTGGCATACATCTGGTTGCTCTGCCGATGTATACACGATTGCCGCCCTACGTGTTGTTGTTGATGGTTTCATTCACGGTCTGGACGCTGTTGATTATTGCAGGTCGTACCAAACAGCCGATATCGTTTATACGAATTTTGTTGGCGCTAGCTGTGGTTTTTTCTCTGTTGATTTCTTACGGCACTATTTTCGGCCAGGCACCGGGTACCGCCATGTTGTTGATGCTGTCTTTTCTCAAGCTTTTCGAAATGAAAAGCAAACGTGATGTGCTGCTGGTTATTTTTCTCGGCTACTTTTTGTTGGCGACAAATTTCTTTCATACCCAGAGCCCGTGGATTGCTATCTATGTATTTGTCGCCGTGATCTACCTGACTTCGTTGCTCATCATTTTTAGTGATCGTTTGTCGTCGACGAGGTTTAAAACAAGAATCCAGATTTCTGCACGGATGATAATGCAGGCGGTTCCGCTAATGCTGATTTTGTTTGTCTTGTTTCCACGTATCCCCGGGCCACTCTGGAGTTTGCCAAAAGATGTGAAATCGGCAAAAACTGGCGTTAGTGATGAGATGTCACCGGGTAGTATTAATGATTTGATTAGCTCGGGTGCTGTCGCCTTCAGGGCGCAGTTCAAGGCAGAGGTACCAGAGCAAAAAGACTTGTACTGGCGTGGTGTGGTGCTATCGCATTACGACGGTAAGAAATGGACGCGTGAAGATGCACCGGCAAATATACGTCCTGACATTTCTTATGTTGTGGATGATGCAAAAATAATTGACTACACCGTGATGCTGGAACCGCATGGTCGAAAGTGGTTGTACTCGCTCGAAAGTCTTTTTTCTAAAAAAGGTGATCATACTGTAACAAGAGAATTGCAGGTGCTCGCTGATGAGAAAATAAAGAGCGTGTTTTCTTATAGCATGACTTCAAATTTACACGTTATTAATAAAGGATTATCTGAGGAAGAGAAAAGAAAAAACTTGTTGTTGCCCACAGGGTTGAATCAACGGACTATTAATCGGGCAAAACAAATGCACCTGAAAGCAGGAAGTGATGCTGCTTTTGTCAATTCGGTATTGGATTATTTCAGAATACAGCCTTTTTCTTATACGTTATCACCGCCCTTGCTGGGTGATAATGCCATGGATGACTTTATATTCGATAGCCAACGAGGTTTTTGTGAACATTACTCGAGTGCTTTTGTTTATTTGATGCGAGCAGCGGGTGTACCTGCCCGTGTGGTTGTTGGCTATCAGGGTGGAACCATTAATCCGGTGGATGACTATATGATAGTGCGGCAATCGGATGCGCATGCATGGACTGAAATCTGGCTGGATGATCAAGGCTGGGCACGGGTTGATCCAACGTCTGCCGTGTCACCAGATCGTATTGAATATGGTATTGCCAATGCAGGTTTGGAAGAATCTCAATTGCCTTCAATTCTAATTTCAAACAGTGAGCTCCTGCTCCAGCTTCGTTACACCATAGATAGCTTTAACCACAACTGGAATAAATGGGTGGTTGGTTTTAATGATAAAAAACAAAAGCAGCTGCTTGAATTATTGGGTGTCGATAATGTTGATATGAAAACATTGATTATATGGACGGTGGTTGCAATGTCCTTGGCTGGTGGTTTACTGGCACTGTGGATTTTTAGTCGTAGTGGAAAAATATCGAAGCGTGATGTAGCAGCCTATTACTACGATGTTTTTTGTCATAAATTGGCAAAGCTAGGTTTGTTTAAAGCGCCCAGTGAATCGGCTAATGAGTTTCTTGAACGAGTTATACAGACGGCTCCTGAGCTGGAGAAGAAAGCGAGTTTTATAACCCGCTGCTATCAGAGGATGCGTTACGGTGGTTATGATAGCGGGAAACAGAAAAAACAGTTTGTTAATGCAGTCAAGCTATTCACTGTTAATTCGGCTAACTCAAAAATGTAATCGCTTAAAAGCCAGGTGGCTCTTTGATAAAAACGTCATATTAAACATAGGCTTATGCTGGTATAAAAAAAAAGCTTTCCTTTTCTTAGGAAATGCTTACAATTCGCGGAAATTCATAGTCAAGCAACGTAAATATTTCCGAGCAAAGGTGCCGGAAGGAGAAGAGAGATATGCCCGCAGGTGGATATATGTCCGGGATTTTTGGCAGTTCGCCAGTCGATCCCATGCAAGAGCACATGGCCAAAGTTTATGCCTGTGCCTCTGAGTTAGTTCCCTTATTTAATGCTGTTATCAATGAAGACTGGGAATCAGTCGAACAATCGCAGCAAAAAATTTCCGATCTTGAGCATGAAGCCGATGTGCTTAAAAAAGCCTTGCGTATGAATTTGCCCAATGGTTTATTTCTGCCTATGTCCCGACAGGATTTGTTGGAAGTTTTGCTGTCTCAGGACAGGATTGCCAATAAAGCTAAAGATATTGCCGGCATTATTGTTGGCCGCCGCATGACCTTGCCTGCTGTGATTCATGAAGATTACATTCGTTTTGTTCAGCGCTGTGTCGATGCCTGTAAGCAGGCGAAAAAAGCCATTAATGAGTTGGATGAGCTGGTCGAAACCGGTTTTGGTGGTCAGGAAATAAAAATTGTTTCCGACATGATTACCAAACTCGACGAAATTGAAAGTGATACGGATAATTTACAGTCCGCAATTCGTCATCAGATATTTGCCATAGAAAAGGATTTGCCCCCGGTCGATGTGATGTTCCTCTACAGGATCATCGAAGCCACGGGAGATGTTGCTGATAACTCGCAACGTGTTGGTAGTCGTTTGCAATTAATGTTGGCACGTTAGGGGTTGAGTGATGGAAATAATTGTTGAACACAGTACTACCTTTATGATCCTGGCCGGTGTTTTTGGTCTGTTCATGGCCTGGGGTATTGGTGCGAATGATGTCGCCAATGCGATGGCGACTTCGGTGGGTTCCAAAGCCTTAACCATCAAACAGGCGATTATCGTTGCGGCGATTTTCGAATTCGCCGGTGCGGTACTGGCCGGTGGTCAGGTCACCAAAACCATCCGTAAGGGCATTATCGACGCGGATGTTATGTCCGGTTCACCCGATTTATTGCTTTACGGCATGCTGGCATCCTTGCTGGCAGCGGGTTTATGGCTGCTGATAGCCTCACGCAACGGCTGGCCGGTTTCCACCACACACTCCATTGTCGGTGCCATCGTTGGTTTCGCCATGGTCGGTATTGGTATGGAAGCGGTTAAGTGGGACAAAATTGGCTTTATCGTCGCCAGCTGGGTGATCTCGCCAGCACTGGCTGGCACCATGTCCTTCCTGATATTCCGCAGTGTGCAGAAGTTGATTCTAAATAGGTCAGAACCACTGAAGCAGGCAAAACGTTATGTGCCGGTTTACATCTTTCTGACGGGTTTCATGATTTCACTGGTGACCATGGTTAAAGGTCTGAAACATGTCGGCCTTGAAATATCGACGGGTGAAAGCTATCTCTATGCGGTTATGGCAGGCTTGGTGATTATGGGTATTGGTCAGTACTTTATTAGTAAGATTGAAATTGACCCGAAAGCTAATCGTGATTTCCATTACGCCAATGTAGAAAAAGTCTTTGGTGTTTTGATGGTCGTCACCGCCTGTGCCATGGCATTTGCTCATGGTTCGAACGATGTCGCGAATGCGATTGGTCCGGTGGCAGCGGTAATTGGTATTGTGAGCAGTGGTGGTGAAGTGGCTGCCAAGTCAACTTTGCCAATCTGGGTGTTATTGCTCGGTGGTGCCGGCATCGTCATGGGTTTGATGATGTATGGTCGTAAGGTCATCGCCACTGTCGGTAAGCAGATTACAGAACTAACACCAAGCCGCGGTTTTGCTGCGGAGTTAGCAGCAGCCACTACAGTCGTGGTCGCTTCAGGTACGGGTATTCCAGTATCAACCACACATGTATTGGTTGGTGCGGTTCTGGGTGTGGGGCTGGCACGTGGTATGGCAGCACTTAACCTGGGTGTGATTCGCAATATCTTTATGTCATGGATTATTACCCTGCCAGCGGGTGCAATACTTTCGATTATTTTCTTCTTTATGTTGAAGGGGATATTTGGCGGCTAAACTTTAGCTTAAGTTTGGCTTGAACGGCCTGAATTCTGCTTGGCGGGGTTCAGGCCGTTTTGGTTTGTGCACATACGTTCTAGATGACAGGCTTCTTTTGTTTTTAATAAAGAAAGCGTATATTTCCAACATGCTATTTTCTTCTTTTGAACCATGCCATCCATCCCCACTGAACTAATCGAAACCCTTCCTGCTGCTTTACAGGAATCCGTCAGCCTGTACTGGCAGGACTGGTGTCAGTCGTGCGAATCTCTGGATTTATCTTTCGATACTCCCATCCCATTATCCCGCGTTGGCCGTATCTGGGCGTGTAGTGAATTTGCCGCTCGCCTGTGTACGCGTAAACCGCATCTGCTGAAATCGTTGCTGGATCAGGGGCTGGGATCTGATCTAAATTTGTCTGATTATGAAACGCGTATCAAACAGGCCATTGCTGATGCCGCCGATAATGATGATGCGGTGATGGAAGCACTGCGCCTGCAACGACAGAAAGAAATGCTGCGTATCGCCTGGCGGGATCTGGATGATATCGTGCCACTCGAGCAGATCCTGGCTGAACTCAGTGATTTTGCCGAGGCGATGGTTTCGGTGACGCTGGATCATTTGCACGCCAAGGCTGTTGGGGTCATGGGTACGCCGATGAGCGAATCTGGTGAGCCGCAATCCATGCTGGTGCTGGGCATGGGCAAGCTGGGTGGGCGCGAGTTAAATTTTTCTTCGGATATCGATCTGATTTTCTTTTACCCGGAAGAGGGTGAGACACTGGGTGGGCGTCGTTTATCTAATCATGAGTTCTTCCTTCGATTGGGGCGAAATCTGGTCAAGTTTTTGAACAAGACTACTAAAGACGGTTTTGTTTTCAGGGTTGATACGCGTTTGCGGCCTTATGGTGATAGCGGGCCGTTGGTGATGGGTTTTGGCGCGGTCGAGCAATATTATCAATCGCAGGGGCGTGACTGGGAGCGTTACGCCATGATCAAGGCGAAGGCGCTGGCGGGGTGTCAGGCGGATAGTGATTATCTTGAATCGATGTTGCGACCATTTATTTATCGGCGTTATCTGGATTTCTCGGCGTTTGAATCGATACGTGAAATGAAGGCGATGATTGAGGCGCAGGTGCAGCGTAAAGGTATTCAGGACAACGTCAAACTCGGGCGCGGTGGTATTCGTGAGATCGAATTTATCGGCCAGACTTTCCAGTTGTTGCGTGGTGGCCATGATGCTGCGCTGCAAATTCGCGGCATTATGGCAGTGCTGGACTTGCTGGCAGAAATGAAGCTGCTGGAAAGTGAAGAAGTCGAGCGTTTGCAGCAGGCTTATCGTTTTTTGCGGCGACTGGAAAACCGAATCCAGATGGATCGGGATATGCAGGCGCACGATCTGCCGGTGGATGATATTGGCAGGCAGAGACTGGCATTGGCGATGAATGAGCCGGATTGGGCAATGCTGCTCCCGAAAATTGAGTTGCATCGTAATAATGTGCATGCGGTTTTCCAGAATATTATTTCGCGTGAAGAAAATGATGAAGATAATACGCTCGCGCTGAAAACCTACTGGGCGGATAAGGCTGATAACGAAGCGCTGCTGCAATGGTTTGCGGAGAATTGTTTTTCTGATGTTGAGGTGGCCTTACAAAAGCTGGCGATGTTCAGAAACGATGCACATATTCGAAATTTGTCCGAATCAGCGTCGCAGCGTTTATTGAAATTATTGTCAAAATTAATGCAGGCAATTTCGACTTATCCTGAGCCGATGGTGTTGCTAGAACGTGTTTTGCAGATTCTCAACGCGGTCGCGGGTCGTCAGGTTTATATCAATTTATTGCTGGAATACCCGGAGGCGAGCAAGCAGATGTTATCGCTGTGCGCGGTGAGTCCGTGGTTTGTGCAGCAGTTGATGGCGCACCCGATCTTGCTTGATGAGTTGCTCGATGCCGGTGAGCTGTATCAGGCCAAGGATTACACCACGCTGGCACAAGAGCTGGAATATTTATTGTCTTCAGTAGAAGCCGGTGATCTTGAGCAATACATGGATCGCCTGCGCCAGTTCAAAAATACCCAGATGATGAAGACTGCGGTGCTGGATGTGAACCAGATTCTGGCGGTGACTGATGTTGGTGAGACCCTGAGCCATATCGCCGAGGTGATTCTGGAGAAGACCTTGCAACTGGCCTGGGATGAGGTTGAGCAAAAACACGGTAGGCCGACCTGTGTCGCTGAGGGTGAAAAAGTTTTCCCGGGTATTGGGATTGTGGCTTATGGCAAGCTCGGTGGGCTTGAGCTGGGTTATGGTTCTGATCTGGATATTGTTTTCCTGCACGATAGCAGCGGTGAGAAACAGTACACCGAGGGTAATGCAGTGGGCGATAAAATCATCGATAACTCGGTATTTTTCAGTCGGGTGGCGCAAAAAGTGCTGCATATTCTGGGTACCCGAATGTACGCCGGTTTACTCTATGAGAGCGATATTCGCCTACGCCCCGAAGGTAAATCGGGGCTGATGGTGAGCAGTTTGAAGGCCTTTGGGCAATATCAGCGGGAAAAGGCGTGGACATGGGAGCATCAGGCCTTAATTCGGGCACGTATTGTGGTTGGAAATGACCATATTCGGCAGGAATTTGATAGAATTCGCAATTCGGTTTTAGCGGTAAAGCGCGAGACTCTGGTTTTATGCCGTGATGTGGCTGAGATGCGCTATAAAATGCGCGATCATCTCGGTAGCAAAGATTCGGCAGGCTTTAATATCAAGCAGGATGCCGGCGGTATCGTTGATATCGAGTTTATGGCGCAGGCGGGTATTTTGCTGAATGCTGAAGCGCAGAATGATTTGCTGAACAGCACCTCGACGCTGGATTTGTTGAGTCAGCTGGTTGAATCCGACTGGTTCACAGGTGAAGAGTCGGAGACGTTGAGTCAGGCTTACAGGGGGTTTCGTGAGCAGGTAAACCGGCAGGCGTTGTTGGTTGATTTGTCGCTGGATGAAAAAACCATGTCGGCTTATAAAGTTGGCGTAACAAGTGTCTGGCAACGGCTCATGCCCGAGAAAGAACAAAAGTAGTGGCAGCATAAGGCTGTCGTGAATTTTAAATGTTTTTGGAGATAGAAGAATGATACAAACCATGGACGACCGCGACGGCGTAATCTGGTTTGACGGTGAGATGGTGCCATGGCGTGAAGCCAAAGTGCACGTGCTCACGCATACATTGCATTACGGCATGGGCGTATTTGAAGGCGTGCGCGCTTATCAAACTGATAAAGGTGCGGCGATTTTTCGTCTGGAAGAACACACGCGCCGTTTATTTGATTCTGCACATATCATGCAGATGAAAATCCCGTTTGATAAAGAAACCATTAGCAATGCCCAACTACAGGCTGTGCGAGATAATAATCTTGATACGGCTTATATCCGCCCTATGTGTTTTTATGGTTCGGAAGGCATGGGTTTACGCGCCGATAACCTGAAAGTTCACGTGATTATCGCAGCGTGGGAATGGGGTGCTTACCTGGGTAAGGAGGCGCTGGAAAAAGGCATTCGTATCCGCACTTCTTCTTTCACACGTCACCATGTCAATATCAGCATGTGCAAGGCGAAAGCGAATGGTCACTACATTAACTCCATGTTGGCGCTGCAAGAAGCATTGAGCTGCGGTTACGACGAAGCCATGTTGCTAGATAACGAAGGCTATGTGGCCGAAGGCAGTGGCGAGAATATTTTTGTGGTTCGTGACGGTGTGATTTATACACCGGATTTAACTTCAGCTTTAAACGGTATCACTCGAAATACTTTGTTCGAATTGGCGAGTACTATCGGTGTTGAGATTCGTGAAAAACGCATCACTCGTGATGAAGTTTATATCGCCGATGAAGTTTTCTTTACCGGTACTGCTGCAGAAGTTACACCAGTTAGAGAAGTGGATGATCGTACCATCGGTGCGGGCGAGCGTGGCCCAATCACAGAAAAACTTCAGACGATGTATTTTGATCTGGTACATGGTCGCCTAGACATGCACTCGGAATGGTTGACTCACGTTTAGTGATTTGTTGAAAAGTTTTATACAGGAATTAAATAATGCCTAACCCAAAAACTGTTGAGCAAGAAGATCTTGATGTGCCGAACGAAACCATGGTGCATGAAGTGCATAGCAATGTGTTGCCGATACATTGCCCGATGCCGGGTTCAAGTTTGTGGGATTCGCATCCGCGGGTTTATATTCCCGTAGAAGAGACTGGCTCAGCCAAGTGTCCGTATTGTGGTTGCGAATACATACTCAAGGATGACTAAGGTCTAATCATGCACGTTCAAATTCCCTCTTTTGAAAATGCCAAAGTGTTAGTCGTTGGCGATCTCATGCTCGACCGTTACTGGCATGGCCCGACTTCACGTATTTCTCCCGAAGCACCCGTGCCCGTTGTGCACGTTAATGAAATTGAAGAGCGCCCTGGTGGTGCTGGTAACGTGGCGTTGAATATTGCGATACTCGGTGCAAAAAGCACCGTGCTGGGTTTGACGGGTGATGATGATGCCGCCAAAGCGTTAGAAAAAATATTGCAGACGGCTGGTGTAGAAACACGTTTTATAAAACTTGAAGATAATCCGACGATTACCAAGCTACGCGTGATGAGTCGTCATCAGCAATTGATCCGTCTGGATTTTGAAGATGGCTTTATCGGTCAGGACTTATCCGTTATGGAAGCGGAGTTTATCAAGTTGCTGGATGATCACGATGTCGTGGTTTGTTCAGATTATGGCAAAGGTTGTCTGCGAAATATTCAAACGCTAATTGCTTTGTGCAAGGAAAAAAATATTCCAGTACTGGTCGATCCCAAAGGCAATGACTTTGGTAAATATGTTGGTGCCAGTTTGATTACGCCCAATCTCTCCGAGTTTGAGGAAGTTGCTGGCCATTGTGTAGATGAAGATGATCTGGTCGCAAAAGCAGAAAAAGTTTGTGATGAAAACCAGCTTGGTGCTTTATTGGTGACGCGTAGTGAGCATGGTATGAGTCTGATCGAGAGTGATAAGACGGTGACACATTTACCGACACGTGCTCGCGATGTTTATGACGTGACGGGTGCAGGTGATACCGTCATCTCAACGTTGGCCGCAGCTTTGGCAGTTGGGCAGGAGTTACCGCAGAGCACTGCGCTGGCTAATTTTGCAGCTGGATTAGTGGTAGCTAAATCTGGAACCGCCAGTGTTACGGTTGAAGAATTACAACTGGCGAATCGCGAATATTTTAAAGTTGAGCGTGGTGTGCTGGATGAAGTCAGTTTGCTCAAAGCCATGGATGCCTGTCGTGAGCACGGTGAAACCATCGTCATGACCAATGGCTGTTTTGATATTTTACACGCAGGTCACGTTACTTACTTACAACAGGCACGTGAGCTTGGTGATCGCTTAGTAGTGGCAGTCAATATCGATGAAACAGTCAGTCGTTTGAAAGGGCCTGATCGCCCGGTTAATAATGTTGGCTACAGAATGACTATGCTGGCTGCACTGGAATGCGTGGACTGGGTGGTGCCGTTTACCGAGGACGAACCAACACGTTTAATTTGTGATTCAAACCCCGATATTCTGGTTAAGGGTGGTGATAATGACCCAGATATTATTCCCGGCGGTGATTGTGTGCGCGCTGCTGGTGGTCAGGTAAAAGTTTTATCTTATGTTGAAGGCGTTTCTACCACAGAAATTATCGGTTCGATCAGGGACAAAGGTTAAATAATCTAATGGCTACTGCTGTTTCAGTTGATGTGCTTATCGTAGGTGGTGGCATTGCCGGCTTGTGGACGCTAGCTCGTTTGAAGCAGTCTGGTTACAAAGCTGTTTTGCTCGAAACAGATGCTTTAGGTGCAGGCCAAACTCGTTTTGCGCAGGGCATAATTCACGGTGGCACCAAATACGCGTTGACCGGAAAGCTGACCGCCTCATCAGAAGCGGTAGCTGATATGCCAGCTCTATGGCGTGATTGTCATAATGGAAAAGGGAAGCTCGATTTAACCAGGGCGACATTGCTTTCTGATGCGCATTATTTATGGTCAACCTCCAGTTTAACTTCTCGCGTCTCCGGCTTTTTCGCTAGCAAGGTGATGCGTGCTCGTACCAATGAGCTTGATAAAAATACCCGGCCAGAATTATTCAGGCATGCTGATTTTATAGGCCAGATTTACGCACTGGATGAACCCGTGTTTGATGCTATAAGCGTGGTACATGCGATTGCGGAACCGGTGATGGAATCGATATTGGCAATTAAAAATAGCAGCATTAAATACGATAATGATATTCTGTCTGTGCAAAGTCAGGATGAACAGTATTATGAATTTAGTTTTCGGAAAATGGTGTTAACGGCAGGGCAAGGCAATGAAGCTTTATTGTCTGCCTTGGGCTTGCAACAACCAGAAATGCAATTGCGACCGCTAAAAATGGTTATGTTACGAGGTGGACTTTCAGACATGGTGTTTGCGCATTGCATGGGCGGAAGTGTCAATCCAAGAATTACAATTACTTCAAGCCGTGACGAGCAGGGTGAAGTAGTCTGGTATTTAGGTGGTCAGTTAGCGGAGGATGGTGTTGATCGTTCTGATGCAGAACAAATTGAACAGGCGAAAGCTGAACTAGCTGAACTGATACCGTGGTTAGATCAATCCAGCATGCAATGGGCGACATTGGATATTGATCGTGCTGAAGTGAAGAAGCCGGGAACAAAGCGACCTGATACCTTTTATGTAGAACAACGTGATAAAGTGATTACCGCATGGCCGACAAAAATGGCATTGTCGCCACTGATGGCTGAGCGTGTTCTTGAAGTGATTAATGATGAAAATATTTCTTGTGTTGATGATGCTGAATTACCAGCATGGTTGAAGCCTGATTATGCAAGTTTGCCCTGGAATGAAGAGACAAGGTGGTTAATGTGATGGATGTAAGGACTTTAGGCTCAACGGGAATTGATGTCAGTGTGCTAGGTTTGGGTACGGTCAAGTTTGGCCGTAATGAACAGGTGAAATATCCGCATGACTTCACAATTCCAAACGACAAGGATGTGATGCGAGTTTTAGATCTGGCCTGGTCTCTGGGTATTAATTTTGTTGATACTGCGCCAGCTTATGGAACCAGTGAAGAACGCCTTGGCAAGTTGTTGGGGCGTCGACACGACTGGGTGATTGAGACCAAGGTGGGTGAGATCTTTGAGGATGGAAAATCACGATTTGATTTTTCAGCGGAACATACGCGTGAAAGCGTAGAAGAAAGCCTGAGAAAATTACGGCGTGACTTTATTGATGTCGTACTAGTACATTCCAGCGGTGATGATATGAATATTATTCAACAGGAAGATGCCTTAGCTGAACTCGATAAACTAAAGCAAAAAGGTTTGATCAGAGCATTTGGTATGTCGACTAAAACAGTCGAAGGTGGTTTGTGGGTGGTCGAAAATTGTGACGTGGTAATGGCAACCTGTAATCTTGAGCATAATGAAGAAAAGCCTGTACTAGATAGAGCAAAAGAATTGAACAAAGGAGTGGTTGTAAAAAAAGGCTTGTTGAGTGGTCATGCCAAAGTTGCGGCAGGTGGATCAGGAATAGAGCGATCATTCGAGCATGTATTAAGTCAGCCCGCTGTGAGTAGTATGATTGTGGGCACCATCAACACAAACCATCTTCGAAAAAATGTAGAAATGGCTCAGCAATATAGCTCTGTTGCTGATTAAACCATGCCTGAGACGCCAAGACGTTATCTGATTGTTGGCCCCTCCTGGGTAGGCGATATGGTCATGGCTCAGTCGCTGTTTATCACGCTTAAACAACAATATCCTGATTGCATAATTGACGTTATTGCGCCCGAATGGTCTTTGCCTATTCTTGAGAGAATGTCTCAGGTTAATCAGGGTATTGCCTTATCTGTAAAACATGGTGAGTTTTCATTATTCAAACGAATAAAAACAGGCTTGTCTTTACGAAGGCAAGGCTACTCACATTCAATTGTATTGCCGCGTTCGTGGAAGTCAGCATTAGTGCCATTTTTTTCTGGGGCAAAAATACGAACTGGTTATTGTGGTGAAATGCGTTATGGTTTGTTGAGTGATATTCGTCAGCTTGATAAAAAAATTCTCAGGCAAACAGTTCAGCGTTATGTGGCGCATGCGTATGAATGCAGCATAAACCAAGAGCCTGAAATTTCATTTCCAGAACTAGAAGTAGATATAGGTAATCGAGAACGATTAATTAAAAAACTCGGCCTCGATATGTCGCGCCCAGTTATTGCGATGATGCCGGGCGCTGAATATGGGCCAGCTAAACAATGGCCTGAAAAGTATTATCAAGAACTAGCGGCTCTATTAATAGATAAAAGTTATCAAATATGGGTAATTGGTTCCGCCAAGGAAAAGGAATTAGGAAAAACTGTTGTTGATGAGTTGGGTGAGTATGCAGTTAATCTTTGTGGAAAAACAGAGCTTGTTGATGCTGTTGATTTATTATCTTGTGCAGAGCAGGTGATAACAAATGATTCAGGGTTAATGCATGTGGCGGCAGCAGTTGGTGTTAAGCTTAATGTTATTTATGGTTCATCAACACCGGATTACACTCCTCCTCTGACGGATAGAATGGTAGTTCATTACAGAAACCTGGATTGTAGTCCCTGTTATAAACGGAGATGCCCGCTTGAGCATCTTGATTGTTTGATTGGTATTGATGCTAATCAAGTATACAAAAAAATGTTCCAATGAGTTTTGGTAAGTATTGAGGGTGTAACTTATTATGAATAATGAAGTATCAGTTAGCTTGATTATATGTACATATAATCGAGAGGAATTATTGGTTCAGAGTCTTAAGTGTTCGCTGAGTCAGACGTACGGTAATATGGAGATTCTTGTTATTGATCAAACTGAGAATCATGATGACGAAACCAGGCAATACCTTGATTCGATAAATGGTGAAATAAAATATATCTATCTTTCTACACCCAGCCTTACTAAGGCAAGAAATCTTGGAATCGATAGCTCGTCAGGAGAAATAATCATTTTTATTGATGATGATGTAATACTAGAAGAAGATTTTATTTTTCAGCATGTGCAAGCACATTCAAAGTATGACGTGGTGCAAGGTAGAGTTATAGAAGGTGATTCGCAACCATCGGATAAGCCACATTGGGTTAATAGATGGATAAAGTATAGTGGTTCGAATAACTGCATAAAAGAAGGGAGAACAAATGTTGTAACTGGATGCAATTTTAGTATAAAGAGATCAGTTGTAGACAAGGTTGGATATTTTGATGAATTTTTTTCAAAATTAGCATTAAGAGAAGATTCAGATTATGGGCTTCGGTGTTATAAAAAAGGAATGGCGATGGGGTTTAGTCCAGAAGCAAAGCTTATTCATTTGAGTAGCCCATCGGGAGGTTGTGATACAGGTATAAGGAATATGTTTTTTGCAGATACTTATTATAGGAACGACATGTACTTTGCAAGAAAACATTTTTCAGTATTAGCTTGCTTTATTTATAAGTACCGATTGTATAGGCGTGGCTGTAAGGAAATTCGAAAATTAATTGATGTTTCCATAAATGATCTTGAAAAAAATTAATATTTGTATGTTATCACTAAAAGTAGGACTAGCTGATTGGCTGTGTAGATTAATAAAGAAATCTGGATTTTAATTTTTCAAATAACGAGTCTTTTGGGAAGGCGGCTTCCCTATCAAAGCTGGCATCTTTCCTTATCATTTCATTCCACATGTGAATTGCATACGTGTTGTGGAATAGGTTTTCGTCGTTTTTGAATGTTTCGTCAAAAATATATTGCCAATGAGAAGCGTGAACAGGATAAAAATGGGTATAAGGCTTGCCTAATTCCCACAGGCCGAATTTTAGTAATGCCTGCTTGAACCCCCATGGTCCGCCTGCCTCACCCCATTTTGTATTAGATATTTTATTGCCCATGAGCAATTTTCTTTTATATTTCCTGGTTTTTATTTTTAGAGAGTCAGCTGGCTCAATTAAATTTGGGTTTTCACACCTGTTTACCATATATTTTGTTAGTTCATGATCTCTCGGAAAACGCAAGACACTAATGTTTGCGGAATCATACTGCTCCTTCCCAAATACAATGTCGTCTTCAAAGTCGAAGTGTTTAAGGCAGATTATGTCCATATCTGCCCAGTACCCACCAATCATATTGAGCATTTTCCAGCGAAACCAGTCGGCAAAATGGGCATAACTATTGTGGCTGAGAAAGATCTTGTCCTCACTAATTATTTCGTTGGCATCCTTGAGTATTACACCATCTGGGATATTTTCGACATCAGTATATACATACAGGTGAAAATCATGACCGGATTTAATAAAGGAACACATTGCGAGCCTCTCAATGATTGAGCAGCTCTTGCCTATCCATAGAGATTGTATTGGTGGTGATGTCATGGCTTAATTTTTTTTATAAAAGTCTTTCTTCGAGTAGTAATGAATCTGCCTGACAATACAGCGATAGTGTCGTTACCTTCATTGATAATTTTGTAACCATTTTTAGTGAGTAGTTGATGTATATGGTCATTATCGGCTGTAGTGGAGCTATGTTCATATTTTATTATAATAGGCTTAATGGTATCAAAGTTGATCATTTTAATAACCTCTGCATCATAACCTTCGACATCAATTTGTAATAAGTTTATTTTTTCAATGTTCTGCTGTTTAAAAAGATCCATTAAGGGTATGCAGTTTACGGGTTCTTCCACTATGTACTCTGTCGGTATTCCCAAATTTAAGTGGTGATCCTTGTTGAAAGAAGCGATTCCTTGTGCCCAATCCGGGACTTTAGAGAGGAACTTGTCACTAACTTTATAAATTATTGCCTGATCCAGGTCTTTATGAATGGCGACTCTAATAGGTGTTACATCGGGGTAATTAATGTAGTTGCTATTAAGTTGGTCAAAATAACTCTGTATTGGCTCAACTACAATACCGGTACATGTATTGTTTGTCACAAAGTTAAATAAATTGTCAAATTTTATACCGTCGTTTGCACCAATCTGAACAAATGAGAAATCATGATCGCGTGAATATTCTGCATTGAGTATCTGTTCAAATCTTGATTGTTTCTCTAAAACAAAACCAAGTGGTTTGATTATTTTGTTGATGAAGTTACGTAATAACATGCTTATTTGTCTTTTTATTAAGTTGTTGAGTTTAAAGTAAAAATTGATCTGTCTTTTAATTGCCAAGCAATTAATAGTATTTAGATGACCTAAATACTATTAATTTTTATTTAATGCCCTATTTAATTCCATTTCAGCATCTATTATTCCATGTGAAGTTACAATATTTCGATTTTTATCTTCTGTGTTTTTGTTACTGTCATCGTCAATTATACCTCGATACTCATGATAAAGATGAAACTGTATTGCACGATTAACTAATGGTTGTATGTGTATACCATTTCCCTTTAATCTCCATTCTAAATCGGTTTCTTCGCCGCCATACCTAACCATGGTGTTATCAAATCCATTTATATCTATTAGGTCGCTTCTCCATGCGGCCATGTTGCTGCCGAGTAGTCCTCGTTTTTTTTTATTTAGCATATTTGAAAGGAAAATGGGCAGGCGAGCACCTCTGCCCCCATCTCTAACTTTTCCCTGAGCTACTAATCGTATAAGAGAAAATATGTTTTCTAGTGATTTTACGTGAGAAATATCATTTATGAGTAAGTTAGATATATCAGCTCCCAGATTCACACGACGGCCTGTTACAGATTGCTTAGGTCTAGCTTGTAATATATGGTCTTGAATGAAATGCTTATGAGGAATGCAGTCATTATCTACGAAAATGATATAGTCAGCTGTTGACGATGCGATTGCTTTGTTGAGTATTAGTGCTCGCCTATAGCCTTTGTCCTCATGCCATACATGCCGTATGTTTAACTTACCCTTGTATTCCTTGATAAGTGACCGAATGTGTTCATCAGAACCGTCATCAGCTATTGCAATGCGGAAGTCTTTGGTTGATTGTCTGGTGTAACCATCTAATGTTGTACGTGTGAAGTCAGCATTGTTATATGTTGCCATGATTACTTCTGCTGTAAAAGATGGGTATATGTGGTTATTCATGAAAATGTATTTTGGCTGAGATATTTGATGTTTGATGGTCTAGTGTTTTATAGAGAAATAATTTTCTATGATCTCTTGACTAACTTGTTTTATGTTGATTTCTGAATTGCCAGATTCTTTCATATCGTCAAGTGTGAATACAAGCTGCTTAGTTTCAGTATTTATTGTTTTCCATCTTAGAGATGTCGCTGATTTTTTTAAAGGATAAAAGGCAGTGGTCGGTATGTCCATCGATCCTGCAAGATGTAGCGTTCCAGTTGATCCGCTGATAAAGATATTAGCAATTGATAGTAATTTTGAAAATTCAATTAATCCTTTATCAGATTGGTAGATAATATGCGGACAATTTTTTATTTTTCTGGATAGCTCTTTAACAATAGCCTCTTCCCCTGGTCCTGCAGTTAGGACGAAAAATAAGGAGATGTTGTTAGATAGTAGCTTGATGAGTTCAGCATATTGATCAATGGATAAATTACTTGCTGATCCGCCGCTGCCAGCATGGATAAATACAAGACTTTTATTTTTGTCTATGCTGTTTTCAGTATAAAACCAGTTCTTAATATTTCTGGTTTCTACTTCTGAAAATGACAGGAGTGGAGGGTTCAGAGTGTATGTGCTATTTATGCCATAGTGCTGCCCCATAAATAAGACAAGATCGGTATTGTATTCATACTCGGGTTTCTCTGAACGTGAACGTCTCTGTGTCAGGGTATGATTGTATAGGAACTGATCTATTCTTGATGCTGGTGCAAACCTGTGAGGAACTCCAGCTAGAAATAAGGCTACGGCTATGCGGGGTGTGGAGTGCAGGCATAGTGCCGCATCTATGTTCAGTTTTTTTATTTTGGCAGTCGTGTTTGTGATTCCTGAAATTCCGTCGCGGTTATCATCTAAAACTATTTCATCGATCCATGGGCATAGTTCTGCCATTGGGCAGGTGTATTTTGGGACTAGTGCATAGGTAATTGAGTTTGGAAATAATTGCTTAACAAACTGAAAACTCGGCCAGGCCAGCATAAAGTCGCCAAGCTTATCGTTACGAATGACAAGAATATTTTGTGGGCTTTGCATTGTCATTTGTGACCTTGGCTTCCAATTTGTAGCTGGAATATTTCTCTAAGACGATTAAAGTGTAGTTCGTTATTAAATACTTTATCAGCCTTTTCTTTGCCTGATTGGGCAAGCTGCTGGCGCTTGTCTTTGTCGTTATGCAGAAGAATTAATTGTGCTTCAAGGTCGTCAGCATTTTTGGATTCAAATAGCAGGCCAGTTTTTCCATGATCAATGATTTCGGGTACGCCGCCCGCATTGCTGCCGACTACAGCGATGCCACACCGCATGGCTTCGGGTAGAACCAGTCCGAAGGTTTCCATGTAAGTGGCAAGTACTATGCAATCACATATTTGCATTATTTCCTGTGGTTTATCGACAAAGCCCATAAACTGGATGTTGGTGGAAACACCAAGATCACTGGCAAGCTGTTTTAATTCGTCTCTGTAGCCTTCGTCCATTTCATGGCCGACAACGATGGCCTTGAGGGTGATATTTTCTGATGCGGCTTTAGCGATTGCCTTGATGAGCAAGTGTTGTCCCTTGCCATCTTCCAGGCGGCCTATGAGTCCAATAACAAAATCCTTGATATCAAGGTTCAAGTCTAGCCTTTTCTCATTAACGACTTGTGGTGAAAGACTGCTCCCGGGTTCTGGTACGCCGTAATAGAGTGTTTCTACACGCTTGCCGATATTGTCGCCGAGCATGCGTGAGCAACGCTCTTTTAGTTGATTGGTAATAGCTAGCATAAGGCTCATTTCTTTATACAAGAACTGATGATAGAAATCGGTTTTCATACGCGTGATCTGCATTTGTCGTGTATAGATCAGAGCTGGCTTGCTTTTAGAAAATTTTATCGCCAGTGAGGCTAGAGCCAAATCCTTGCCCCAGTGCATGTGTAGGATTTCGGCATTAAATTTATCAATAATTTTGGCGAGTTTAATCGCACTGATTAAAGGTATGTACCCAAAGCTTGAGCTTAAAGTTTTGGTGCTAATGTTTTCGTTATGAAGCTTTTCTTCCAGCAGTGATGAGGGAGAGGTAATAAACACGACTTCTTCAGTTTTGGCGAGCTGGCTTGCACTACGTAATGCGTAGAGCTCAAGTCCACCCAGACCCTTTGAAAGACATAAGCTTATAATTTGCATTAGAGTATGGTCACGTGTGTTTATTGCTGGCGAAATGTTTTTCTAGTTGCTCACTGCATGCTGTCATCATCGCCTCGACAGTAATGGCGGCAATACCTCTTTCAGGATGATCGGTTAGTTCAGATCGTAAAATATTGAATCGCCCTGGTTCCATGTAGGGGCCGCAATCAGCAGGATCCTTGTTAGAGTACATGGCAACCGTGCGCGTATTAACGGCAGCAGCAATGTGCATAGGGCCGGTATCTGGCGAAACAAATAAATTAGCGCGGTGAATTAAAGCTTTGTATCTATCGAAGCTGGGTACCGATTCTATTAATTGGACGTTACCTTTGCTGAGCTTTACAATCTTTCGGCCTAATGATTGTTCTGCTGGTAACAGTGCCATAATTATTTTGATTGGATGTATTTTGGCAAAATGGGAATTTAATAATTGCTGACTTAGCTCCGCATAGTTCTCAGCTGGCCAGAGTTTTCTTTTTCTGGCTTTTCGTTTACGTAGGCCTAGTCTGGAATAACCACTGAATGTTGGGTGCATCATAATGATGGTGTCATCAGATTTAATGCAAATTTTATCCAGTTCAGCTGATAGTTGTGAACTAGCTTCTTCTGATACGGGTAGATTGACTGGAATATCATCAATTTTTTTACCAGAAGCTTTCTCGATTAGATTGAGGTAGTGTCGTGCACAATGAGTAGGTGCGCCCAAAACCTTTTGGAAATATTTCTCTGCATTACTGGTTTCAATAATACTGGCAATGCTCGGGTTGGTGTCAAAACAGAAGGCCTTGTCAAAATTAGCCTGTTCAATTTTTTCTATTATTTTTTTCTTGTCACGGCGGGATTGAATGCCCAGGCCGTAGCGACTCCACACCCATATAGCCTCGACTCTTTCATCAAAGTCCTTGAGTAGGCGAGCGCCCTCAGGGCTGGCAATAATGGTCAGTTTGGCTTCAGGGTAGATTTGTAACAAAGCAGTAAAGGCAGATGTTGCCATGACGGTATCGCCTACACGACCGTTTCGGATGACCAGAATTTTCATGATTGATTAGACGCTGCTTTGCGTTTGAGTATAACTTTGCTGTATTTAATGTAAACGTGCATCATCGAAAATGATGCCACCAATATGCCAGCAAAGCCATCGAGAAAACCGCGTTTGATGAAATATGTTTTTATGAATATCCAGAAAGCATGTGTAAATGGGCTAATGACGGATACTTTTTGATTTTTCTTGATGATTTCATCTGCGCCAATTTCGGTGAACTTGTCGATGGTCTGTAAATGTGCTGATAAACTATCAAAGGAGTAATGCTGAATATCACCTTTTAACTTTACGATGTTATTACCATCAGTGATGATTCTGTCATGCGGATTAGTGCCGCCCCAGTGTGCTGTTTTTTTGTTAAATAAACGTGTTTTGATATCTGGATACCAGCAGTGGTTCAGCCAGCGATAAATGTAGAATGTTTTTCTCGCCATGCAGTAGGCGTCAGCGTTTGTATCATCAAGCTGATTTTTTATTGAGAGAATGGACTGTTGTAATTCCTCGGTGAGGCGTTCATCGCAATCCAGGCTGATAATCCAGTCATTCGAGGTTTTCTCTACCGCCAGATTTTTCTGCTCAATATGACCGAGAAATTTCTGGTGATAAATTTTATCAGTATATCTTTCAGCAATTTTTAGTGTGTTATCGTTGCTGAGAGAATCAACAATAATAATTTCATCGGCAACAGGTAGCAGGCTCTTCAGGCAGTCCTCAATTTTTTTCTCTTCATTATAAGAGATGATGCATGCGCTGATTTTTGCCATGATGAGTTTTTAGTTTATATAACGCTCTTAAAATACTCGATGGTTTTCTTTAGGCCTTCGTCGAGCACAATGCTTGGATCCCAGCCTAGTTCTTGTTGGGCTAGCGTGATGTCTGGTTTACGTTTTGTTGGGTCATCGGCAGGCAGGGGTAGATAGCTGACTTCTGCATTAGGGTTGATCATTTGCAGTGTTTTTTCAGCCAGTTCCTTAACGGTAAATTCACCGGGGTTGCCGAGATTAACTGGGCCGGTGAATTCTTCGCTGGCCATCAGGCGAATGAAACCTTCGATCAGGTCATCGACGTAACAAAAAGAACGGGTTTGTGAACCATCGCCATAAACGGTGAGAGGCTTACCCTGTAGTGACTGCACAATAAAATTGGAAACAACACGACCATCTTTAGGATCCATGTGAGGGCCATAAGTATTAAAGATACGTGCTACCTTGATCTTAGTGCCGTACATGCGTTGATGGTCAAATATTAGTGATTCAGCGCAGCGTTTACCCTCATCGTAGCAGGAGCGGATACCATTGGGGTTTACATTGCCCAGATAAGTTTCAACCTGTGGGTGGACTTCGGGGTCACCGTAAACTTCACTGGTCGATGCCTGCATTATTTTTGCATTATTCTTTTTAGCTAGCTCCAGCATATTAAGAATGCCGTGCACACAGGTTTTGGTGGTGTGTATTGGATCAGCCTGATAAGCCGGTGGTGAACCAGCACAGGCAAGGTTATAGATTTCGTCAACTTCAAGATCAATGGGATCAATGATGTCGTGTTCGATCAGTTCGTAATCGGGGTTGTCGAGAAAGCCTTCGATGTGTTCTCTCAGTCCGGACAGGAAGTTATCAATACAGATGACATGATTACCTTCAGCGAGTAAGCGTGCGGTTAAGTTGGTGCCAAGAAAGCCTGCGCCGCCGGTAACTAGAATTCGTTTTTTACTCATATCATTTTACCCTTGATTTGTTCTGCCAACGCCAAAATAAACAAAATCAAGTTCTGTCATCTGCTCGGGGTCGTATTGATTGCGGCCATCAAAAATAACCGCTGAATTTAATTTTTGTTTAATTACATCAAAATCCGGGCTACGGAACTGCTTCCATTCTGTTGCAAGAATCATGGCATTGCAATTATCAAGTGCGTCATACATGTTATCAAAGAATGTTACATCGCCATTATCAAACCATTCTTTTGGGATTTCGGCAGTAGCCGTTTCAAATGCGACAGGGTCATAAGCCTGTATTTTTGCGCCAGCGCCAACCAGATCTTTGATGATCTGAAGCGAGGAGGCTTCACGCATGTCATCGGTACCGGGTTTAAAAGCCAGACCCCAGAGGCCAAAAGTTTTGCCTTTTACATCATTGTTAAAATAATTTTTCATTTTCACAGCGATGCTTTCTTTTTGGCGCTGATTTCTCAGTTCCACTGCGTGTAGTACGTCTGAAGGTACGCCGCAGTCACCGGCCATACTGACTAGTGCTTTTACATCTTTAGGGAAACATGAACCACCGTAACCACAGCCGGGGTAGATGAATTCATAACCAATACGTGAATCAGAGCCCATGCCTAGTCGAACATCTTCAACATCAACATTCAGTTTTTCACAGATTTCCGACATTTCATTCATGAATGAAATTTTGGTGGCGAGCATGGCGTTAGAGGCGTACTTGGTCATCTCAGCACCGCGTACTCCCATGATCAGGATGCGTTCATGACTGCGCATGAAGGGTGCATACAAATCGTGCATGATCTTTCTGGCTTTCTCGCTATCGGCACCAATAACGACGCGATCAGGTTTCATGAAGTCATCGATAGCTGCGCCTTCTTTCAAAAACTCAGGGTTGCTAACAACGTCAAATCCAATATCCAGTTTTCGGTCGCTCAGCCCCTGTTTAATAATCGCCGTGACTTTATCAGCGGTGCCAACGGGGACGGTAGATTTATCAATAATAATATTATGTGGAGCGGTAATAGATTCACCGAGTTGCTTCGCTACTGCCTGTACGTAACGCAGATCGGCGGCGCTACCTTCACCCGGTGGTGTGCCCACAGCAATGAAATGAATGGTAGATGCCTGTGACGCTTCAGTAATATCAGTGGTGAAATGTAACCGATCTTCCTTGGCGTTCTTGAGAACCATTTCTTCAAGGCCTGGTTCATAGATAGGCAAAATACCTTTTTTAAGGTTCTCAATTTTTGTGGTATCGATATCCACACAAATGACATTGTGTCCCATTTCGGCAAAGCAGGTGCCTGTAACAAGTCCAACGTAACCGGTTCCGATGACTGAGATATTCATATTAGATTTTTACTATTGAAGTTAATTGTTCTCTGATTTTCCTGTGATTAGCTTGATCACGGGGCTACAGGCCATTATATGGAGCGGAATTGTATCATAACTGGTTATGTTGACGGTTTGCAGAGCAGAAAAAACGCTTAAAAATTATTACGTTGTAGGGAATATGGTTGAGTAATGCTGGAGGGCTTTGATTATTAACTGGAGAGGACTTTTTCCAGTTTTCTGATCACTTCTTCAGCTGTAATCATAGCCATGCATTCGGCATTCTGGATGCGTTGTCCCCAGGGAGCATCGCCCACGCTCAGCTCGTAATATTTTTCCAGCGCCTGCAGATAATGGTTTATGACTAGTTTCTGGAAACGATAAGGCCCAGCGCGTTGCGGATTAGTGGCGGCGTACAGGCCAATCACGGGTGTGTTCAGGGCATTGGCGATATGAGCAGGGCCGGTATCGGGGGCAATCACCACGCTGGCCATATCGAGCAGGGCGACCATTTCAGCAATGTTTGTTTGGCCTACCAGATTGATCGGTTTTTCCTTGCAGAGTGAAAAAATGGCAGTGGCTACGTTCTGTTCACGACTTGATGATCCACCATTGAGCACCACTGTCATACCCAGTTGTTCGTGTGCATAATCAGCCACGGCGGCATAACCTTCCGTTGTCCAGTCGCGCCAGTCGCGTGATTTGGCCGCCGCGCAGGGGTTGATCACCAGCAGTTTATTTTGATCTTTATCTAACTTGTGCCTGAGACTTTCTGCTGCGGCATCAGAAACGGGTAGATCCCATTCCATGACTGGCTTTAATCCGAAGTATGAAGTGAACTCCATGAAACTGTCGACTACGTGCTGCCGGGTAGAAGCGGGTTTGATTTTCTGCTTGCTGAACAGCCACTGTAAATCCTTGGCACGTTCCTTATCAAAACCCAGTTTGATGTCAGCAGGGACAAAAAAGCTGATCGCCGAGGCACGCAGAGATAGTTGTATTTGCAGCAAAACATCAAAATGCCGCCCCTTCAATTGCTGGCGTATGGCCTTATAGGCAGCCAGACCCTGTGATTTATCAAAGATGATAAACTCAACACCTTCAATATCCTTGACCAGTTGGTATTCGGTTTTGCCGACAATCCAGGTGATGGCTGTGTCGGGCCAATGCTTTTGCAGGGTTCGCAAAAGAGGCAGAGTGTGCGTAATATCGCCCAATGCCGATAAGCGAAGGATACAAATATTTTTCGGCGGTTTTGACGGGTTAAATTGTGACAGTGTCATCAGAAAGTATAAAAATTAAAAGCAGTGGCCAGCGTCATATCCTATATGATGCAGCGCTAATTGAACATCCGGATGAGCAATTGTTTGATCCTGATCCTCAATTGCGCAAAGAATCAAAAGTGGCGATGGGTCGAGCCGAGGCCAGGTTCTTTAGCCATCGGGGACTCGATCTGGTGCTCAAACAATATCTTCGTGGCGGCATGATCGCGCCTTTGTTGGGTGATCGCTATTTCGGCGTTAAGCCTGAAAATACCCGTTCGTTCAGAGAATTCCGTTTGTTGCATAAATTGCAGGTGCTCGAATTACCTTCGCCTGTCCCCGTGGCCGCGAGTGCAGAACGCTCGGGACTGTTTTTCCGCGCCGCACTGGTTACGCAGGAAATCCCCAATGCCACACCGCTGGCTGATCAGTTAACGCTCGAGGCTCTGGATGATGCAGTGTGGCAGGATGCGGGTCGCTGTGTCCGTCAGTTTCATAACCATGATGTTTATCATGCTGACCTGAACGCAAGAAATATTCTGCTCAGCGAGAACAAAGTCTATCTAATCGATTTTGATAAAGGGGCGTTTCGTTATATGGGCGATTCGTGGAAAGCCTCCAATCTGGCTCGACTGAAGCGTTCGCTGTTAAAATTCAAATCACTGAACCAGACTTTCTATTTTGATGAGAATAATTGGAAAACTTTACTGACAGGTTATTCTGAATCTTAGATGGTTTTGTCGATTACATCAGCATAATCAGTCACGATACTGGCAAACGGTTGTAGCGCTTGTTTTGCATTGTCTTCCAGTTCTTTACGTGATGACTCATTATTCAATAACTCAGTGATGGCATTACCCAGTTCATCAAAAGACTGAACCTGCACCGCAGCACCCTTTGAAACCAGCAACTCGCTTTCATCTACAAAACTTTCCATGTGTGGGCCAAAAACAACGGCCTTGCCAAAGTGAGCTGGTTCCAGAATATTGTGGCCACCTTTGTGGGTAAGTGAACCCGCCATGATGACCAGTTTTGCCTGAGCAAACCATTGCATCAATTCGCCAACAGTATCGAGTAAATAAATACGTGTCTGCTCGTTAATGCTATCGTTTTGGCTACGTAGTGCAATCGTGTCTGAGTTTATCCCGGTTTGTTCGAGTTGCTTAATAATGTTATTGCGGCGTTCAGGATGGCGCGGTGCAATCACCAGTAGTTCATCTCTTTTTAACGTGTTCCATATTTTTGCAATTTGGTATTCCTCATCATTGTGTGATGAAGCGACCAGCGCATAATCACGCTGTGTCATGGTTTGTGATTTAGTATTGATTGAAGCGGGTGGAATAAATTTGAGATTACCCAGTACAGAAACCTGATTGCTCGAAGCGCCAAGATTTAAATAATTATTTTGATCAGCTTCGGAGCGAACATAGATGCTTCCAACTTTAGATAAAACTTTTTTGTAAACCGAGCGCACCCAGCTATTTGCATTGGTAGTTTTATTTGAAAGCCGTCCATTAATAATGCTGACCGGGATACCTTTGCCGTGAGACAGCACAATCAGGTTAGGCCAAAGCTCGGTCTCGACCAGATAAAGTGCTTTGGGCTTTATCTGTCGAAGAAAAGTGAGCGTGGTCAAACACCAGTCCATGGGCAGAAAAGCATGGGATAACCATGGCAGGTTTTGACGTGCGACGATCTCAGCACCCGTAGTGGTGTTAGTGGTGATCAAAAACTGTAAATCAGGATGTCGTTTGTGCAGCTCGTGCAGCAACGGCAAAACCGTATTGGTTTCACCTACCGATGCGCAATGAAACCACGCGCAGCCCTGCGGAATGTGTTGTAGTTGATAGCCCAGTCGTTGCAATAAAAAACGTGGCTGGCCAAGGCGAAAGCTCTTCCAGATTAAATGCGCCAGAATCAATGGCGAAAAAATAAAAATAAGCAGGCGATAAATAAACATGCTAATAAATTGAGGGACGGCCTTCGGGTTGAGTTTTAAAGCGTTTATGAATCCATGCGTACTGCGCTGGATTTTTTCTGACCATTTCTTCAATGGCCTGATTTACCCTTGCAGCATCTTTCTCCTGGTTACCACTAGGAAAGTTTTCCAGTGCAGGCAAAATAACCAGTTTATAACCTTTGCCTTTATCCAGGCGTTGTGGATAAAACGGCACCACGCTAGCCTTAGCTATTTCTGCCATTTTGGCGGTTGAAGTCAGGGTGCCAGCAACGCCGCCAAGAAAGGGTGCAAATATAATATTTTGAGTGAAATCCTGATCGGGTGCGTACCAGGTGGCGACACCATTGCGCAGCCCCTTGATGAAGTCGCGTACATTGTTATTAGGAATGGCTTTTTGCAGATGTTTATTGCGATAAAAATGCATGAAGGTATTAAACATCGGGTTGTGTGCTTTCTTGTAAACAGCGTTCAGCGGTGTATACAAGGCAAGTAGAATACCGCCGATTTCCAGTGTGGAAAAATGCCCGGTCAGCATGATTACGCCTTTACCTTTTTCTAATTCTGCTTCGAGGTGTTCCATGCCTTCAACCGTGCAGTGCTTGCGTAAATAATCACGGCTTGCCCACCAGGCTAGCGCCATTTCAAAAACTGAAATTCCAAGGCTTTTATAACTGGCTTTGATCAATTTTTTTATTTGTGCTTCATCGTAATTAGGATAAGCCTGTTGAATATTGATGCGGCAAACGCGACGACGTGAAGGTGCTAAACGATAAAGCAGCCAACCAAAAAAAGCGCCGACAGTTTCAATTGCTCTTAGTGGTAATAATGTGACAATGCGCAGAAACACAAAGAACAACCACATGCCCCAGAATTTGGGGTGTAGCCAGCGTTGTAGTTGTAATCCTGATCGTTCGCTCACAACCGTAAACTCATGAAGCCGATAACCACTGGCTGATGCGTTCAATATCAGAGGGTGCTAAAAGTCCGGCCGCATATTTTATTTCCAGTAATTTCAGGATGAAGTCGTAACGTGCTTTGGCATAATCACGCTGGCTTTTAAATAGATTGCCCTGTGCCAGCAAAACATCAACGCTGGTGCGGGTGCCGACTTCAAAGCCTAACTGGGTGGCTTCGGTGGCTGACTCGGTAGAAATTAAAACCTGTTTAAAAGCCTTTACCTGTGCGATAGCTGCCTGCACACCGAGATAGGCAACACGCATTTCCTGAATGGTCTGGCGCTGCTGTTTTTCGAGCAGCATTTTTGCCTGATCGAGTTCAGCCGCGCTCTGACGAATTTTTGAACTGGTATAACCACCGCTATAAATAGGAATATCCAGGCTTAGGCCGATAACAGTGTCATCAACATCTCGTCCGCCAAAGCCTGAGGTACTGCCATCGGCACTGGTTGAGCTATATTGTGCGGTAAGATTTAGGGTTGGATAGTGTCTCGAACGCTGGCCAGTATAATTTTCTTTGGCGGCTTCAACCGTATAACGTGCTGCACGCAACAAAAGATTATTGGCGATGGCTTTATCCTGCCAGCTTTTGATATCTTCCAGTTCGGGAAAGCTCAACGGAATTGAATCTTGCAGAGAACTTAATGACTCGGGACGTTGCTTGATGATGAACCATAAAGCCTCGTGCTGATTGCTGAGTTCATTGCTGGCGATAATTGCCTGCGCTATGGCCGAATCATATTTGGCTTGCGCTTCTTTAACATCGGTGATGGCGATAATGCCTACTTTGAAACGTTCCTGATTTTGTTTTAGTAAACGAGCGTTGGCTTTTTTCTCTGCTTCAGCGAAGGCGACATTATCCTGTGCTGCCAGTACATCAAAATAAGTCTGTGCGAGACGAATGATTAATGTTTGCTTGGCGGCTTCATAAGTGGCGAGTGCTTGTGCCGCAAACGCTTCGCTTTCATCCATGGCAGTGAATAACTGCTGGTTGTATAAGGTTTGTGCTAGAGAAAGGGTATAACCATCGGTGGTGAAATCTGATGTGCTATTGCTATAGGTACCAGTGGCATTACTGATTTCAGTCGAATTTTTCTGTGTGAATATGCTTAGAGAAACATCTGGTAATAGTGCTGCTGTGCTTTGGGATTTAATCTCAGTAGCAGCAATATACTCAGCATGTGCAGCTTGTAAAATTACGTCATTTTGCTGCGCTAGTTTGAGAGTATGTACTAAGTCAAGTGCATGCACATGCATTGATGATAGGCTCGCGGTAGCGATAATAAAATGGATGAGTTGCTTTAACTTCAATGTAATGCTCCAGTGAGATTAATAAGTCGCCATAGTTTTGTCGATAACTTTAGCCCAGGCATCAACACCGCCCCTGAGGTTAATAACATTATCGAATCCAGCCTGTTCCAGATAATAACCTACCTGTCGACTACGAATACCATGATGACATATAACCACGGTCTCACGGCCTTTATCAAGTTCATCAAGCTCAGCTGGGATCTGTCCCATCGGGATTAGCTGGCAGCCTGCAATATGGCAAACATCGTATTCCCAGGGCTGGCGCACATCAAGCAAAAATGGGCGAGACTCGCAGATCTTGAGATATTGCTCAAGTTGTTGTGCGTCGAATTCACGCATAGGGTTGGCTTTTGAAGTCTGAGGGTAAAACTAGAATTCAAATGCCTGAGTTTTTTGGGTGCCACACAGCGAATCAATGCTGGTTTCGAACAGGTCTTCAACACTCCACTTGTTCTTGTCCGTGCGTGTCACCAGATGCGCCGTCATCGCCGGTGCTTCACCCGTCACGACGAATAAACGGCCACCAATTTTAAGCAGTTTTTTATAAGCCTCAGGAATAGCGGGCATAGAGCCGGTAATGGCGATGGCATCGTAGGAGTGTTTCTGTTCCCAGCCTTTGGACGCATCGCCGGTGCTGACGTTCACATTGGTGATATTGTGCGCTGCCAGATTTTTTTCAGCCTGCTCGCTCAAATCTTCATCGATTTCAACCGCATCCACGTGGCGTGCCAGTTTAGACAGGCAGGCCGTGAGATAGCCCGTGCCAGCACCAATCTCCAGTACCACGTCATCCTTGCCGATATTCAGGTGCTGCATGATACGGCCTTCAATAATCGGATTCAGCATGCAGCAGCCACCGGCATCATCCGTCAGCGGGATGCGGGTATCGACATAAGCCAGATTCCGGTAGCGCTCTGGTGTGAAATCTTCACGCGGGATAGCGCCGAGAACTTCGAGAACGCGGGGATCGAGTACATCCCAGGGGCGTATCTGTTGTTCAACCATATTGAAGCGGGCTTTTTCGAAATCCATACTAATCACACTTATGTCTATTGAGTTCATTTATTCAAGGCTGGGAATTGTACCCCAGATAGTAAATACAGTGAAATAGCATTCTAGATCGTCAGGATTCTCTTAGTATTCCCGTGTTAATATTGCGAGCTAGATTTCAGTTCCAGAAAGAGACATATAGTATGAGTACCATCCCAGAAGAATTCCTGCAACGTACCACCGAGTTATCCTCTGCTTCCAGAGAACCGCTGGACGGTTCAACCAAAATCTACGTGCAAGGCTCGAGGGATGATATTCAGGTGCCGATGCGCGAAATTCATCTGGACGATACCAACGCCAGCTTCGGTGCCGAGCCAAATCCACCGATTCCAGTCTATGACTGCTCCGGCCCCTATACCGACCCCAGCGTCGAAATTGATCTATTAAAAGGCATGCCCGATGTGCGTACCGTCTGGATCGAAGAGCGCGACAATACCGAATTACTGGAAGGCCCAACATCTGAATACGGCCAGCAGCGCCAGAACGACCCTGAACTGGCGAATCTGCGTTTTGAGCATATCCGTGCGCCACGCCGTGCCCGAGGCGACAATAACGTCACCCAGATGCACTTCGCTAAAAAAGGCCTGATCACACCGGAAATGGAATACGTCGCTATCCGCGAAAGCATGAAATTGCAGGAACTGCGCAAAGATCCCGAATACCAGAAAGTATTGATGCAGCACCCCGGTGAGAACTTCGGCGCCAACCTGCCCAACGAAATCACTCCCGAATTTGTCCGCGATGAAATCGCCGCAGGCCGCGCCATCATCCCGGCCAACATCAATCACCCCGAGCTGGAACCGATGATCATTGGTCGCAACTTCCTGACTAAAATTAACGGCAACCTTGGCAATTCAGCGCTCAAATCCAGCATCACCGAAGAAGTCGAAAAAATGGTCTGGGGCATCCGCTGGGGTTCAGATACCATCATGGACCTGTCCACCGGCAAGAACATCCACGAAACCCGCGAATGGATTTTGCGCAACGCACCCGTGCCCATCGGCACCGTGCCCATCTATCAGGCGCTGGAAAAAGTCGGCGGCGTTGCTGAAGACCTGACCTGGGAAATCTTCAAAGACACATTAATAGAGCAGGCCGAGCAGGGTGTGGATTACTTCACCATCCATGCTGGTGTACGTTTGAAATATGTGCCCATGACCGCCAAACGCATGACCGGCATCGTCTCACGCGGTGGCTCCATCATGGCGAAATGGTGTCTGGCACATCACCAGGAAAATTTCCTCTACACCCATTTCGAAGACATCTGCGAAATCATGAAAGCCTACGATGTCGCCTTCTCATTAGGTGATGGCCTGCGCCCCGGCTCGATTGCCGATGCCAACGACGAAGCCCAGTTCGGTGAACTGGAAACTTTAGGTGAGCTAACCAAAATCGCGTGGCAACACGACGTGCAGGTGATGATCGAAGGCCCCGGCCATGTGCCCATGCAGATGATCAAGGAAAACATGGACAAGGAACTCGACGAATGTTTCGAAGCACCTTTCTATACCCTTGGCCCACTAACCACCGACATCGCCCCCGGCTACGATCACATCACCTCCGGCATCGGCGCCGCACAAATTGGCTGGTACGGTTGTGCCATGCTGTGTTACGTCACCCCCAAAGAACATCTGGGTCTGCCGAACAAAGAAGATGTACGTGTGGGTATCATCACCTACAAAATTGCAGCCCATGCAGCGGATTTAGCCAAAGGTCATCCCGGCGCACAGATACGTGATAACGCCATGTCCAAAGCCCGCTTTGAATTCCGCTGGGAAGATCAGTTTAAACTGGCGCTCGACCCAGCACGCGCCCGTGAATATCACGATGAAACCATGCCGAAGGATGCACATAAAGTGGCACATTTCTGTTCAATGTGTGGGCCGAAGTTTTGTTCGATGAAGATATCTCAGGACGTTAGGGATTATGCGGCTGAGAATGGCTTTGGAGAAATTGAGGTTGCGCTGGATGAGGGTATGAAGGAAAAGTCTGAGGAATTTAAGAAGGCTGGGTCGGAGATTTATTCTAAGGCCTGATTGTCATACCGGCCATCAAACCGTCATTCCCGCATAGTCGGGAGTAGTGGTGCATGGATGCACCGTTCACGAACCTAAGGATGGAATCCACGTTCGGTTTTTTTCTGCCCCCACGCTCCGCGTGGTAACTCGTACTTAGTTGATTCGAAGCATTGATACGCGTTTCCACTCAGGAGCGTGGGAATGAGGGAAAAAATGACAACCATTACAATATCAAAGATCTCCTTTATTTTTTCTTTAGTCATGCTAGGAGCATGCGCCTCTAGTCAAACTGCCGAAGAAAAAATAATGTCCAGTTATTGTAAAGGTGCCTATGAAAATCTATATAAGACATACACTATTAATAGTGATAACGCATATAGTAAAACAGCTATAACAAGCGCTATATTCACTGCTGGAGACAATTATGGAAAAAAAGATGAATTTGAGCGTCTTGAAAAAGAATGCAACTAAATGCGCCAAACAATAAAACCCAGATCAGAGACATTCAACTCAACCTACAATACTGGATAGACCCCATGAAATTAAGAACTGCATTTGCTGTTATTACGCTCACCATTTCCACTAACTGTAATGCTGGTTTCTTTGATGATCTGGTTAATAGTGGCAAAGATAAAATTGATCAGTTTGAAACTAGCGTCAAAGAGAGTGATACAAGTAAAGCTGTGAGCAGTGCACTCAGCAATGAAGATATTGTTGCTGGGTTAAAGCAGGCACTGACTAAAGGTGCTAGCTATGCGGTTGATCATCTGGGTAAAGCTGATGGCTTTC
>CBFCZV010000018.1:0-51874 GCA_965602855.1 uncultured Gammaproteobacteria bacterium
CAGTCACGGCGACACCATTGATAAAGCCACTGCTCAGATTTAATCCGGCTTCACCTGCGCTGATGCTGACGGCGACCACATCGCCGATTTTCATCGCGGTGTTCGGGATGCTGACGCTGCTCACTGTGGGGCTGTTCGCATCAATGGAATCGCTACCCTGCGTGATTGCGGTGGTGTAGGTGGCGCTGCTGTTGAGACCATCGCTCAGTACGAAGGAGACGGGAATGGTTGCGCCCGCTGCTCGGTCGGTATGGCCTTCTAACACAGTATAGGTTGCGCTGTAATTGCCAGCCGTTAGGTCGGAAAATCCAGTCACGGCGACACCATTGATAAAGCCACTGCTCAGATTTAATCCGGCTTCACCGGCGCTGATGCTGACGGTGACGGCATCGCCCACTTTCATGGCGGTGTTCGGAATACTGACGCTGCCAATGGCTGGGTTATTAGCATCGATACTGTCTGAGGCCTGTGCGATGGCGGTGGTATAAGCAGCGCTGGTATTACCCGCACTGTCATTCATGGTAAACGAAACCGGCACATTGCTGCCCGCTGCCACATCTGTACCGCCATCACTTACGGTAAATTGCGCTGCGTAGGTTGTGTTATTTGTTTTACTTAAAAGAGATAGCGTAAAACCACCTATGCTGCCTGTAATGCTACCCGAGCCGGTGGTGTAGTCGTCTGTGTCACTGGTCACAGTGATGGTGACTGGCACTATATCGCCCACTTTCATGGCGGTATTAGGAATGGAGACGGCACCGATGGTTGGCGGTGTACTGTCAACCGTTCCGGTAATCGCTGTACTGTCAGCAACAGCCAGTCCACCTGAACTAGCTCGCAGATTAAAGGCTTCGTTGCTGCCCCCGGAGACGGTGTAGTTGAGTGTTAGTCCGGTAAAGGTTCTTACACCCGCGGTAGGTGTCAGTGTTACTGTCGCATTACCGGCACCATCAGAGTCGCCTGTGGCTTCAATAATTGCACCACCTGCGCCATTGACTTCGGATAAAACAAAATTCGTTGTATAACCTGTATCAGTAACATTGTTGGCATCTACCGCCTTAACCACGGGCACCGTAGAGAATGCAGTAGACACACCGCTGGGTATGGATGTGGGTGCAGGCTGAGTCGTGTATAACAATTTGGTCGCGACCACATCGGATGTCACTGTGCTCGATGTCGTGCCAGTCAAACCAGCACTAGCAGCATCTAGCTGAAAGCCTTGTTGATCTGCCGTGGCGTTATAAGAAATACCTGCAAAAGTCGCCACGCCCGAGGTGGCCGCCTGCGTCAAGGTGCCTGAGAGTGAACCCGGTTCATTCTCGGATAACACCACATTGGTGGTGTAATCGGCATCAACATTACTCGCCGCATCAACTGCACTCACAATGGGTTGCGTGCTTAATGCCGCACCACTCACGGAACCCGCAGGCTGGGTGCTATAAATCAGTTTGGTTGCAGTGACCGTTGTGGCCATATTGCCTGTGGCAACCGCTGCATTAGCGCCACTCATTTGAGTTTTTGTGGGGTCAACGGTGAGATTGACATCGCCATCAATCGACATCGCCAGGGTCTGGTTATCGGTAATGCCCGTGTTGTCAGCCCAATAGGCAGCCACGGTACAGATGGTGCTGCCGCCATTTGGCACAGAGATACCCGTGGTCGTGAAACTCAGCGTAGAAACAGTGGGCGCGACCGCTGTTTTAGTGGCACAACCGGAAAGGTTGAAGCGCATTTTGGAGAAATTGAGCGAGGATGTGCCGGAGAGAGGGATATCAATCTGACTGACATCCAGGGTTGAACCATCAGTGCTACCACCATCAGTAATGGTGAAATCAAACACAGATACCGGTGAGCCTGATAAAGCGGTTGTTGGTAAGTTGACGGGTTCGGCGATGACGCCTGCTGCGGTCAGGGTGCCGTCGGAATCATTGGCCCCAGGCGCTGCGGCATTAGCGATGGTAAAGCTATCCCAGGTCAAATTGCCAGTCGATGTTAAAGCGGTTACCGTGAACAAGAAACTGCTGATGTTGGTGAATGCGGCAAAATTCGCCCCAGTCAGCGCACCGCCATTTGCAACCGACACGGTTCCGGATGTCGTTATAGCGCCACCATTCGCGGAAAAAGTAACCGTGAGGGTATCTGATGCACCTGTGAAATACGGTGAGGTGAAGCCAGTCAGATCGAAAGTTCCCAGATTGGTGCCATCCGCAGCCACTGTGAATGTCGCAGCAGCGGCTGTGTTAGAAATATCGTAAAAATAGATTCCAGCAAGATCATCAGTGAATACGGTTGTTCCTGGCGTATCTTTGGTTAAGGTAAAACCGGGAATAAAGCTGCCGGGGAGTGTTGTTGGAGTAACATCCTTCACGCCATTTGCGGGCAATACCACAGGGGCTGCGGCATTGGCAATAGTAAAATCGTTGATGGTGATGTTGGAAATATTGCCGGAACCAGCGCCGATAGTTATGTCGATAGTGAAACCAGTCAGCCCAGTAAAAGCTGTGTAAGTCCCTAAAGAAAAAGAAGCAGTTCCATCAGACGCAAATGACGTTGTAACAGTTCCTCCACCAGATTTATAACCAGTAATCGTAAAGTTGAAGTTGCTCGAGGGTTGAAAGTTGTCAAAACCCGTTGCTGTGAGATCGAAAGTTCCTAAATTTGTGCCATCAGCACTTACAGTGAATGACCCGCTCGTGGTTGCGACATTGTCATAATAAAAACCTAAAGTTCCATCAGCTGTCAGGCTGCCGCCCGCATCATTGGAATAGGTAAACCCTGGTATAAAGCTGACCAGCGTCGCCGTTCCATTTGCCATGGCACCTGTGAACTCTTTCACGCCATTTGCGGGCAATACCAGCAGATGATCGTAACCTGACATGGCCTGTGCGGAGAGGATATTATCGGCAAGTATATGACCGGTCTTTTTCTCCAAAGCCCAGTTGCCACCCAGAGCCTGACTGCCAGTGGTATCAATGGAGGCAGCGACTGTTGCGCCAGTGAGTTGGCCGATACGATTGATAAAATGATCACCCACTTCACCCTGTGCAACATCACAGCCATAAAGCAGGATGTCACCGTGGGTCTTTAATGCTCCGCCCCAGATTTGCAAGGCGGCCTGATAAGTGTTGGCATTCGCATCGGTCAGTTCCGTGAAGCCCAGCGCTAATTTACCCGGTGCACCGTGGGATATAATCTGAATGCTGTCGAGATTTTTGTGATTTTTTAAGACATCGGTAATCTGTTGCACACCGTCTGAATCGTTTTTCAGCGCAACGATTTTGACATCGGGAGATATGCCGAATAAAAGTTGTTGAGAATTTTGCACACCCGCATCGACAAACAGCACCTGTTTTGTCTCTGACAAAACATTATCAGTGATGCCTTTATTATCCTGAACAACCTCATTCCTTTGAGATTTCTCAGCATTGGCATATACCGAAGTACTCACACCAGCGAAAAATACGGTAGCTAGAACTAATACACTAAAAATAGATTTATTAGACAAGATCATACGAATACATCCTTTCATACATACATTAGAAGACAGCGATAAAGCTGGAATTTACTGGAGAACTATTTTCGCCTCACTATTGAGAGAGCGATAAAAAGCACAAAAAAAGCGCGCTAATTGTAAATGATAAGCAACTACGTATCAAGAATGGTTCTAAAATAGATATGCCAGTATAGTGTCAGGTAGGAAAAACAAGAAACAACTCAAAACCCTGCTGAGTTTAAACAAAGAAGACTTCAAATATATTTAGTTAACAACTTATCCAACTGATCAGCAAAAGCCTTCCGATCATTAATATTCAACGCAGCCGGCCCACCAGTATCAACCCCACTGGAACGCAAAGACTCCATAAAATCCCGCATATTCAAACGTGCTTTGATGTTTGCTTTGGTGTAAAGCTCACCGCGAGAGCTAAGCGCATAGGCGCCCTTCTCTATCACTTCATCAGCCAGAGGTATGTCGCTGGTTATAACCAGATCACCTGCATCAAGGCGTTTAACAATTTCGTTGTCAGCAACATCAAAACCAGCGCCAACCTGAATAAATTTTATGTTGGGTGAGCGTGGTATGTTTATAAATTGATTAGCAACAAGCGTGACCAACACGCCGGTACGTGTCGCAGCTTTAAATAAAATTTCTTTTATCACCACAGGGCAAGCATCAGCGTCGACCCAGATTTTCATGCGATCATCTTACTCGCTTAAGATAACTTATCGTCCGCAACATGGTATTTTGGATCTTCCATCATGTTGACTTCAACCAGATCACCAGCCTTAGTTAACAACTCGGTACATTCAGGACTTAAATGACGCAGATGAAGTGTTTTACCTGCTTTGATATATTTCTCTGCCAGGTTATCGATGGCTTCAATCGCTGAGTGGTCTGCTACGCGCGAATTCTGGAATTCGATAATGACATCGTCTGGATCATCGGCAGGTGTAAACAGTTCGAGAAAGTTTTGCACTGAACCGAAAAACAGCGGGCCATTCAATTCATAAACACGTGAGCCATTTTCAGCATCGTAACTTTTAACATGAATGTGACTGGCATGTTCCCAGGCAAAGAATAGCGCCGAAACTATGACGCCTACGACAACGGCAACCGCAAGGTCGGTGAATACGGTTACGCCCGATACGAGTATTAAAACAAAGGCATCGGTTTTTGGAATTTTGCCCATGATGCGAAGACTGGACCATTCAAAGGTGCCCATAACCACGATGAACATGACACCGACCAATGCAGCCATCGGGATCATTTCAATCAGGCCGGATGCAAACATGATAAACATCAACAGGAACAAAGCGGCTGCAATACCAGACAATCGCTGATGACCACCTGAGTTCACATTGATCATACTCTGGCCGATCATCGCACAACCGCCCATGCCACCAAAAAAACCAGTAACCGTATTAGCAATACCCTGACCCATGCATTCGCGATTACCGCGTCCGCGGGTACCGGTGATATCGTCGATCAAAGTCAGCGTTAGTAATGATTCAATCAAACCCACCGCGGCGAGAATGATGGCGTAAGGCAAAATAATTTTAAATGTTTCCATATTGAATGGCACAGATGGCAGATGAAATGCCGGGAAGCCACCCTGAATGGAAGCAAGATCGCCAACGGTGTTGGTATTTACGTCCAGACCAATCACTAAAAACGAGACCACTAAGATGGCCGCCAGCGATGAGGGAAATGCGGATGTTAGTTTTGGCAGGAATTGAATGATTGCCATGGTTAACAGGATTAGACCGCCAAAGATCATCAAATCGTTACCCGCCATCCAGTCGCCGCCGCTACCGGGGATCTGAAAATGGGGAATTTGGGCGAGGAAAATCACAATCGCCAGACCATTCACAAAACCCAGCATCACCGGATGCGGTACGATTCGAATGTATTTACCCAGGCGTAATATTCCGGCCAGAATTTGTATAAGCCCCGTCAACACAACTGCTGCGAACAGATATTCAACGCCGTGCTGCGCGACCAGCGCGACCATGACCACTGCCATGGCACCGGTTGCACCTGAGATCATACCCGGACGACCTCCAAAGATAGAAGCCAGCAAACCCACCATAAAGGCAGCGTACAATCCCACCAGAGGATCAACACCCGCAACAAAGGCAAAAGCCACCGCCTCGGGCACCAGCGCCAGAGCAACAGTCAGTCCAGACAGAATTTCATTTTGAAAACAGACGCGACTTTGACAGCCTAACTTAAACATTAAGAACCTCGGGGGAGCATGGCGGCAATAGCAATATTGGGGCGCGAACCTTAGCATATATAGCTTTACTAATATACGACAACGAGACTAATCGTCACACCTCATTTGTGATTTACGATATAAGCTTTAAACTAGCGCCATGCAAAACGAACAACTCATCACCTTTGGCAACAAAATCAACATCCAGCGCATTATCTGGCTGAGGCTTATTGTCTTGTCGGGTGCCATATTTACCGTCTGGATGACTACAACATATCTGCATGTTGAGCTTCCAATTTTCTCAATCACTGCCATCTTATCGATCAGTTTTATTATCAGCATCGCCACTCTTATTCGATTACGCATGTCCTGGCCTGCATCCAACAATGAATTATTTGCTCAATTAGTCATAGATGTAATGGTTTTAACCTGCCTGCTTTATTACTCCGGCGGCTCCACCAATCCATTTGCACCGCTATTTTTGTTACCACTGGTACTCACCGCCGCCACCCTGTCCGGCTGGTATGCCTGGGCGATGGTGGCTTTAACCATTTGCTGCTATTCCCTTTTATTGTTTTTCTATATCCCCTTCCCGGAAACACACGCGATGCACGGCGGTGATGGGTTCAGACTGCATGTCGTCGGCATGTGGCTCGGCTTTATTTTCAGCGCATTACTGGTCGCTGGATTCACTGCCCGCATGGCGATCACGGTACAACGCCAGAATAAAAAGATTTCTGACCTTCGCGAGAAGCACCTGAAACATGAGCACGTTTTAGCACTAGGCACACTAGCCGCAGGCGCTGCGCACGAACTGGGCACACCACTGGCAACCATGGCGATCCTGCTCAAAGATTTAACGCCCGATACGCCACTATCAGAATCAAAACTGAAAACACTGCAAGGTCAGGTTGAACGCTGCAAAACTATCCTTGGCTCTATCTCAGCCGCCTCGGGTGAAATTCGCGCTGAATCTGGCAGTGTTTCAAATCTGGATGATTATCTTTCAAATCTACTCGAACGCTGGCAGCACAGTCGCACCGATGTGATCGTCAAATCAGATTTTCAGGGAACACAACCTGCCCCCAGTCTAGTAATAGACCAGACCCTCGACCAGGCATTATTGAATATTCTAAATAATGCAGCGGATGCCTCACCGGAAAACGTCGAAATAAACGGACAATGGGATGATCAGCAATTAATTTTAACCGTCTCTGATCGAGGCACAGGACTCTCACCCGAACTTGAAGAAAAAGCCGGTGAAAGTATTTTGAGTACAAAACAGGACGGAATGGGTTTAGGCTTATTTTTAACCTACACTACACTCGAACGTTTAGGTGGTGAAGTGCGTATTTTTAATCGTGATGATGGCGGCGTTAAATGCCAGATCAAACTACCCTTATCAACAATTACACTCTCTAAATAAATGACCGCACCAGCACAATCACCTCAGGCACAGACAGATCAACCCAATTTACTCATCGTCGATGACGACACCGTATTTTGTGAAGTTCTCGCCGAGGCGATGACCACACGCGGTTACACAGTGCGTACGGCACACAATGTTGACAATGGCATTGAGCTAGCCAAACAGGAACCACCAGAATTTTCCGTCGTTGACCTAAAAATGCCGGGGAAATCTGGACTTGAAATGGTCAGCGAATTAAAAAGACTGGATGAACACACACGCATTGTCGTGCTCACAGGCTACGCCTCTATCGCAACAGCGGTGGAAGCCATCAAACTGGGCGCTATTCACTATCTGGCAAAACCTGCTGACGCTGATGACATTGCCGCTGCTTTTTATCGCGAACAAGGCGATAAAGAAATGCCTATACGAACAAAACCTTTATCAGTAGGCCAGGTGGAATGGGAACACATACACAAAGTGCTAACCGAGTGCGAAGGAAACATTTCAGAAACTGCTCGCAGACTCAATATGCATCGCAGAACACTGCAACGTAAACTGGCTAAATATCCGGTTAAGAATTAATCCCTTTTTCAACGCTTAACTGTTCAAGACAACTCGCACAGAGACAACCATCAAACTGCTGAGATATTTCCTCCTGCTGAGTTTGTTGTAGTTTTACAGATGCACAATGACAATTCTTGATGTCATCAGATTTGCATTCAAAGCTTTGATGACAACGGGGACAGATTTTTATTTTATTATTTGGCATTTGCTAATAATAAAGCATATCAGGATAAGATACGCATCTTACTGCAGCACTTCAAGCCTATAGGATTCATCCGCATAACGAGCTGCAATTTCCATAACCTCATCCAGAATTAAATATAGAGCATCAACCACATCAGGATCAAAATGCTGACCGCGCCCTTCCTTAATAATCTCCATCGCTTTCTCATGTGTAAAGGCCGGTTTATAAACACGCTTGCTAATCAAAGCATCATAAACGTCAGCAACAGCCATCAGTCGCCCAGAGAGAGGAATATTTTCACCTTTTAGCCCTTGCGGGTAACCACTACCATCCCATTTTTCATGATGTGTCAGTGCAATCTCTTTGGCATATCGCAGAAATGAACATTCACCCAACTCAGTTTCAGCACGCTCCAGTGCTTCACCACCCAAGGTAGCATGGCTTTTCATAATCTCAAATTCATCATCATCTAGCTTACCCGGCTTGAGTAATATTGCATCAGGAATACCCACTTTACCAATATCATGCAATGGTGCCGATTTATAAAGCTGCTCTATTGCTTCATCATCCAGCTGAGCACTAAATTTTTTATTCTTACTCAAGGCAACAGCTAATGCCCGCACATAATGCTGAGTACGTAATATGTGTGCCCCTGTTTCATTATCACGAGTTTCAGCTAATGACGCGAGACTTAAAAAAGTGATGTCCTGTGTTTTTTGCAAGGCATCGGTGCGTTCTTTCAAAGAACGGATCATTGCATTGGTGTGATACGCCATCACACCAAATTCATCATTACTACAAACTGCCACAGCACGATCAAGATGACCAGAGCTGACATCATTCAGTACGTGGTTCTCGTTACCAAAGAAAAAGTTTAAATTCCGCGCGTAGGATTTAATCACTAGCAATGTGTATGCCAGTAGAACGGCACCAACAAAAGCAAATTCAATAAATACTGCACGGCGAGCCACCGCCGACGAAGCCTCCCCCATTTGAGCCAACCATTCGAGGTCTTTATTGATTAAAAGAAAAAACACACTCACCAAAAACAAAATTGAAACCGTTGAAAAAAGTGAAAACTTAGCCACTAGTGTAAAAAAGTTTTTATCTAACTGAATTGAGACGCCCTGTTCACGCATGTATTTTGATAAAACAAGCTCACGTTCCAGAGCAAGATCTATAGCCACAAAGAACCCAACCGCAAGAAAACCCACTAAAACCTTCAAACCACTAACGACCGGAAACTCATAAACAATTGAGTTATATGCGGTAAGCAAGACGCCAGAGATAAGAAATAACAACCATTCAAGTCGAAAGCTAGTTTTAACCTGTATTTTATAATCAGCCTTTTCAATCACTGGCATGATGGCGTGACAATGTAACAAATACTGCAAAACAACAATAAACACGATCGGCAAAGCTAACTGCATGACCGTTAACGATTCAATGAATGGGCAAACCTGCACACCATAAATGCCAATAACCAGAAGCGTAGCCAGATAATGAAGCCTGAGGCGTAATGTCGTCGAAGTTGCGATCATAGTTTTCCCTTATTCTTTTTACTCACATACTCAATCCGAGTCTGATGAAAATTTAAAGTTCAGCCATGCGGCCCTATAAATAAACCACAAAATAATCATCTTTTATTTCATAGTCATCACTGCTATAAATTAATACAGCCGTATGACTTTTATATTCAATTATATCAGAAGAATTCAAGTAGATTTCAAAACAGGAACATATAATGAAAGACAATCAGAGACTTGCGACACAAACCCAGAAAGCCTTACAGGACTTCATGAGCAGCATTCCAGAAGACGCCCAACAAACAGTAATGACTGCCTTTGAAAAACTAATGAAATCAGATACAGGTGACAACGCTCCATCAATCGGTGATCAGGCACCTGATTTTGAGCTCCCCAATGTTCGTGGTGGCAGCACCCGTTTGTCAGAGCGACTTACTAAGGGGCCCGTAGTTCTCAGCTTTTACCGTGGAGGCTGGTGCCCTTTCTGCAATCTGGAGTTCAAGGCACTGTCTGACATCCTGCCAGAAATAGAAGCCAGTGGTGCAACACTGATTGGCATCTCACCCGAACTTCCCGACATCTCTCTATCAACGATAGAGAAACAGAATCTTCCATTTGAAGTACTGAGTGATGTTGGCAACAAGGTGGCAGACAAATATGGTTTGGTTATGACTGTGTATGAAGAGCTCCGCCCACTATACAAACAATGGGGCATCGATGTAGCCGTAGCCAATGGTGATGAGAGTTTTCAACTACCCATTCCTGCTACATATGTAATTAAACAGGATGGCAGTATTCAGGCTTGTTATGTAAATAAAGACTATGCTACTCGCATGGAACCTCAGGATATTCTTGCAGCGCTAGATTGTATTTAGAAGTTAAATATTAAATAAAAAAAACGATGGGCATTTTAAATTTATTTGACCCACTCTTAAAAAAACTTATTGTCCCTGAGCAAGTCGAAAACCGAGATTGTAACTACGATAGGAATTGGCAAACCAGCTTCGATCACTTGAACGCATGTTCCACTCAGAATTAAGCCATGATCCGCCACGAATAACACGCTTAGTGCAATCTCCCTTTCTTGATGCCGCCCCATTATTTGGTGAATTCTTATAAGTGTCATTTGGACAATCATCAGTCCATTCCCAAACATTACCGCTCATATCATATAAGCCAAGTCCGTTAGGACTCTTTTTCTTAACCGGATGCGTCCGTTTAGAACTATTTTCACCATACCAGGCACTCGCATACACACGATTACCTCCACAATAAAGTTCATCCTTGCCTCCACTACGACAGGCATATTCCCATTCTGCTTCGGTGGGCAAACGAAAGTCTCGCCCTGTTTTTTTATTCAACTTTTCTAGAAATTGTTGAATATCTTTCCAACTAACATTTTCAACTGGACAATCGCTACAGCCATTAAAACTAGATGGATTGTCGGCCATAAGCTCAAGCCATTGAGCCTGGGTCACTTCATACTGTCCAAGATAAAAAGACCTTATCCAGACCTTATGTACTGGCTGCTCATCTCTATCACCAATAATACTACCCATCTGGAATTCACCTTCCGGGATAAGAACCATCTGCCCCAAAAGGTTTTTTACATTATCATACTGTTGTTGAGCACGAGCCATAATTTTTTCATCAAGCTGTGAATTCTCAGCATACCATTGCGCTCTGCCAAGTAATTGTTTCGTAGCACCCACATCGCCTACCTCAGATTTTTGTGTTGCCAAATTACGTAATTTATCTGCTTTATCTATTCTTGATTTTTCTGAACGATTCCTTGTTCTATCAAGTCGTAACGCTTTTTCTTCCTTTGCAACATACTCAGCTTTTTTCTCTGGCTCTAACCATTCACCCTTATGCTTTTGTAAATGCCCTCCGTTAAGTATAAATTCTTCAACAGAACTCATTCCATTCAATATGGTAATGGTAGCTTCTTTAGGATAATAACCGTCTTTACGTAGTTTAATATGATGTTCACCTATTAACTCATTTAAAGTTGCTGGCGTAGTTAACCTGGTATCAAGACCATCAATAATTATATGGGCTCCTTCTGGTGTACTGGCCACTCTAACTGAACCAAAAGTATATTTAAGAACATATTTCTTTTTTACTTTTACGTTATCACTTAGTGAGATTATTTCTTTCTGGTTTTCGGTATTAGCATGAGTAAGTATTATTTCATGATCACCAGTAGGTAAATCTACTCTTTGCAAGGGAGTTTGACCCAGCAATCTTTTATCCAGATAGACATCTGCACCACTAGGCTCACTAGAAACATGCAAGATGGAACTACCTCTTTCCAATGGTTTTGAGGAGACCACCACTGGTAAGGTTTTATCAGATAAACCTGTAATTGAGTCTGTAGTTAGTGTGGTTAATGAACTATAAAAATAAATACCGGCAATTATCGTAACGAATATAGCTACAATCATTATCACTTTGCCTGAAATTGAGAAAACATCCATTATTTTAACTAACATCATTCCTGTCTTTTTACATTTGAATCTTATAATTTATACGGATACTATCACCAATTTCCAGAATCATGAAAAAATCAGATATATCTCCTTAAACGTTCTTTTCAAGCATTTTAAGTTATTCGCCATACAAATAAAAAAGCCACCCGATTGGGTGGCTTTTTTATTTGTATGGCGGACCGGACGAGACTCGAACTCGCGACCTCCGGCGTGACAGGCCGGCATTCTAACCAGCTGAACTACCGGTCCTAAATCTGGTGGGTGATGAGGGGATCGAACCCCCGACATTCGCCTTGTAAGGGCGACGCTCTACCAGCTGAGCTAATCACCCTTGCACAGAAGGCGAGATTGTATAGAAAAATGACTCCATGAGCTACTACTAATACACCTTTTTTTGCATAATTTTTACGATAATTGTGTTTTTATGATGACCTTGTCACAGATCAGGCAATATTTATGCACAAGCCTTCTATAATTAGGACATAAATGGACAATTTGAGGCTCTATGACGATGCAGATTGAATTTCTGGGTGCTGCCGGTGAAGTAACAGGTTCCTGCCATCTGGTGCAGGTGGGTGAGCGCCGAATCCTGCTCGATTGTGGTTTGATTCAGGGGCAGCGGTCTGATGAGAACCGAAATCGTGAGCCCTTCGCTTTTGATCCCAAAACAATTGATGCTGTGGTACTCAGCCACGCCCACATTGATCACTCTGGGCGGCTTCCTATGCTGGTCAAAGCTGGTTTTAAGGGGCCTATATACACACACAAAGCCTGTCATGACCTGTGTCGCATCATGCTCAAGGACTCGGCCTTTCTGAATGAGAAGGAAACTGAGTGGGAAAATCGTAAGCGTCTTCGCAAAGGCTTGAAAGTACTCAATCCTCTTTACACCGAAGAAGATGTCAAACACACGATGAAACAGTTTCGAAGCATTCCCTATCTTCAACAGGAACGCATTTTCCCCAATGTCGCAATTCGTCTGAATAATGCCGGGCACATTCTTGGTTCATCAATTATTGAACTTTGGCTGGAAGAAAATGGTGATGAGAGAAAACTGGTGTTCAGCGGTGACCTGGGTCGTCCTGGCATGCCGATTCTGAACGACCCTGCTTTGATCAAGCGTGCCGATCTGGTGGTGATGGAGAGCACCTACGGTGATCGTTGTCATCGAAGCTGGGATGATACCCGCATAGAAATGGCCGAGTTACTGAGCTGCATCACCAATGGCAGGGGCAATATCCTGATCCCTGCTTTTGCAGTCGGACGAACACAGGAAATCCTTTTTCTTTTCGCTAAATACTATAAAGAATGGGGCCTGGATAACTGGGAAATTTTCCTCGATAGCCCGCTGGCCATTCAGGCGACCGAAGTATTCACCCATCACAGTAATTTATTCAACCCTGAGATGGCCGCGCTATGGGAAAAGAATAAACAGAAAGCGATTCTCCCTAAGCTGCATATTTCACGCACCACCAATCAATCAATGGCCTTAAACAGGGTTACTCGCGGTGCAATTATTATTGCAGGTAGCGGCATGTGCACCGGTGGTCGGATCAAGCAGCACTTCAAACACAACCTCTGGCGCAAGGAATGCCATGTTGTCATTACAGGCTTTCAGGCACGCGGCACATTGGGTCGCACACTAGTGGATGGTGCCAAACGCATTCGTTTATGGGGCGAAACGATTCAGGTCAATGCAAAGATACACACCATCGGTGGGCTCTCTGCTCACGCTGATAAGCTTGATCTCAGAAGCTGGTATTCAAATTTTGAAAACCACCCACCGCTTGTTTTAGTACACGGTGAGGACACGGCATTTGAGAATCTATCGAAAACCATCAAGTCTGAATTCGGTGCCGACGTTAGCATTGCACAGCGCGGACAAAAAATAGATTTAATGAAACTTTAATTTTTTAGTCAACTAAAAACCAAACTTATCATTCAATTTATTTTTTAGCTTATCAGTAGCTGCCTTTTTCTTTTGTTCACTTGCGCTACTAATGGTGTTTTTTAAAGCAGCCACTTTTTGTTGCAACTGCTTTTCTAAATTATCAGCACGCTGTTTAATGGCATCAAGTTTTTTCTTCTTCTCTTCTATACGCGCCATTGGCTCTTTAATTTTTTCATCAATGCGCGCTTTTAGTTTATCTTCAAATTGTTTCTTCTTCTGCGCAAACTGAGCCTTCAACTGTTTACCCAGTTGATTATCGAGATCAGAGTCTATCTTCACACTCAGATCACCTATGGCACCACTAAATCTTGCGTCTATATAGAAAGCCTTTACGCCTTCAAAAGCCGAGGCAAACATAGATGAACTGCCAGCATCAAAATCAACCTGTCTGAATTGATTTTTAGCAACACCCTTAAGCACACCCTTTTGCAATCTGGCATTTATTTTTGAAGTCATCAATGCCGCTTTCATCTCTAATGGTAACTGACTGCTGCGCGAAATTGTCAACTGATCGATCTGCATCTTGCTCAAAGCATAATTAATCTTTGTGAATGAATTAGATTTATCAACATAATTAAATTTCCCCGACAAGACTTCACTTTCTTTGCCGACCATATTCACACCCTGTAACTTGAAGCGCATGGGTTTCTTATTAATACTTTGATCGGATGAAATATTATTAATCTCACCTTCAAACTGACCACGCGGAAGATCAGCTGTAATTGAAGATTTTGCTACATAAAAGTCAGGTCTTGGGTCATGTTCCTCAAAAACAACATCGACACCCTTGCCCCGTTCAACAACTGGCTCTGCCTGTTCTTCTTCACCATCACTGGACAAATAAGGCTCTACTCTCGTGTACCATTTTCTGGCCATTGCAAGATAGCTTGCTACTTCATCACCAAACAGCATTCTGGATACATTCTCTGCACCAGCACCATCCAGACTATATTTTGATTTTATTCCTTTGAGATCTTTAGCTGGTGCCGCCTTCACGTTTTTAATACTTTTATTAACGTGCCTTATATCATCAGAAAACTCAGTTTTGGCTTTTTTAACTTTAGCCGCATCGGCTTTAACTTCCTTGGTCAGCGCTTTGGCTGCCTTAATCGCTGCCAGTTTTTGCGCGGTGTTGCCCTTCGCATCTTTTTTGATTTTATTAAATCTTTTTTCATAGCTATCCATTTTTGCACTATCAGGCAAACCATCCTTAGTTGTTTTCCATTGGACATCTATTTCAGCAAGATCTTTATTTAACTTATCCAGTAAAATTTCTGATTGCAGCGGATTTTTTGCAAGCAACTCATCGATATCGGGAAAATCAAAACCGGGAACATCAAAGCTCGCTTCCTCTTCCGTAGCATCACTACTCCCCTGCGCTGCTGATTCTATTATCTGACCAGACTCATCTCTTGGCGTTTCGACACGCACACCGATAATGGATGCATCATCAATCACCAACTGCCCCATCAACATACGTCCAAAAGACAGCAGTAACCTGACCTGTTCGATCTGTGCCGTATTGATCATCGGCTCAGAGGGATCAGCAATCTGAATATCATTAATCTCCAGCGCAAAGGGTGAATAGCTGATATTGACAGCATCGATATCAACTTTAGCGCCATTCATTTCTGTGAACTTCGATTCCAGCACAGGCTTGAGCACGGCGCCTGAAAAAAATGCCGCCGCAACAACTATCGCAGTTAGCACCACAAACGCAATCAGCCCACCCCAACGTATCGCCTTCATATTAAGACTCCACCACTGAGGTTAAACGGGTAACCAGTTTGCTACTCTGTAGAATTTTGACGATCTTCGAATCCTTTATAAAAACAAGTATGTGTGAACGATATTGTTTGATAAAAATATTCAGTATTACTACAAGCGGTATGAAGGCTAGCAGCGAAACCGCCAGACTGCCCATCACAATCGTATTATTGAAGTTAGCAACACGCCAGAACATTGAGTTATACATCGTTGTCCACGTTGCCTGTAAAGATTCATTCTGCAATATCGATAAGCCGATATGATGAAATGAAGGATCGAGCAAATAAGCCAGCGCCGAAAACAACGCCCAGGCCAGCAGGAATGCGGCAAGATTGATACGAAAAGTTAGTAACACAAAAACAACCAGTGCATTGTGCAAACTCAGCAATGGCGTAAAACCAACAATCATCGCCAGTGCGATAGCCATGCTTATCTGTATCGGTGCTGCTTCAGAACCCAGCACTCGAAGGAATTTAATTATTTGCGTTATCATATCAATGCATCCCTTATAAATATTTAGTGTTTAATAAAACCGACAGACACCTGCCCTTTATACTCTTCATCAAAAACCATATCAATTGATATACCTTCATCCTGTTCATCAATCTTAATCTGCTTTAAATCAGGCAACTTTGTCGCCAGATAAGTGCATAGAGAACTAGTCACGCCCTCATTATCAGATTTCATCGCTGACAACATATTTGCCACGACAAACTGAACTCTCTGGTTCAACTCGGGTGTTTCGATCATCTCACCATCGATATTGATACCCGCATCCATTTTTTTATCCATCTTATCCAGATAGGTTAGCTGATAATCGGTGAGCGCTTTATCTCTATCGTATTCAAGCTGCGCAATACCATTGATCAATACTGCCATAATATTACTCATTACTTACCTTCCTCTGACCAAATAATTTTCTTACAAAATAACGCACATCGTGACCTATAGCTAAAACCGCTGGTATCGTAATGAGTGTTACACCAGTAGAGAACAACAATCCCCACGATAAAGCCAAAGCCATGGGAGAAACGAAATGATCCATACCACCCCAGCCATACGCTGTGGGTAGCAGACCAACAACCGTTGTTGCCGCTGTTAATAATACAGCTCTAAAACGACGACGACCAGCTGTGATAATGGCTTCGACCAATTCAGCACCCTGTTGCCGCGATCTTTGTATAAAAACCAGCAATATCAGAGAACTGTTAACGACAACACCAGTTAGAGCCACCATACCAAAACTTGAGAAAAAGGATAATGGCATGGGTTTCCAGAACATGTCATGAAGATAAAAACTGATAATGATACCAATGGCTCCGAATGGTATTGCCAGCATAACAATTAACGGATAAATCATATTATTAAACTGAATGGCCAGTATGAAAAATATCGCGACCAATGCAAAACCAAATGCAACGATCAGGCTAACAAATGATTCCTGGCTTTTCTCTTCTTCACCACCGTATTTGACTGACACGCCTGAGTTTTCTGATCCCACCCAGTTTGCTTCATTATCCATGACCAACTGATTTAGCTCACCACTCGATATAATATTGGAATCTATATCAGCGACAACATTAACAATTCTAAGTCCATCTTTATGTCGGATCGTGGTAAAGCCATCATGCTGTTCAAAACGCGCTATTTTGTGCAACGGAATCAAACCATTCTTTTTATTTGGAACCAGTACTTTTCTTAACTGCTCCAGCTCTTTTTTGCCCGCATCAGGATATCGTATAGTGACATCTATTTCTTCAGTGCCACGTCGAATAGTTGAAACCACCAGACCACCGACAGCCGCACGAACGTGAGTGGCCGCTGTTGCCATGTCGACACCAGTATAAGTTGCCAGCTCACGATCAAGCACCACATGAAGTTCGTCATCGCCTTTTTTCAGGCCACTGTCTACAGTCGTCACACCATCAACAGTAGATAGATAATCAATCAAGTTTCTTGCAGCAACTTCACTTGAACGTTCATCATAACTGGAAATTTCAGCTTCAAGCGCACGACCCAATGGTGGCCCCGGTCGAATCTCAGTCATCGAGATATCGAGTTGCGGATATTTTTCCTTGAGCAAATCAGATACCTTTCTCATATCCACCAGAGCATCATGATCCTGTCGAGTGGCTGATGGTGTATAGATCGCACGTATCTGTCCGTAACGACTACCACGTTGCGTTAAAGGATCACCCTGATCAAAAGAAACATCACCTGCATTAGATATGGTCGCCTGTAAGTACTCAGGTTTTATAGCACTGCGTAAATCACGATCAACAGAACGTAAATGCTCGCGCATTTCTACAAGACTGGTACCCGGTGATGCGGTCACACGCGCAATAAATTCTTCAACACCAACGGGTGGGAACAACTGAAAAGAAAGGCTCGTTTTGGCCAATACACCAGCGGCAATCAAAACTCCAAATGAGGCGGCTACCGTCAGCCATCTAAATCTAATCGCCTGCGTCAACATCATCACATATACATTTTCAAGCCACTGTAACCAGCGCCGTTCTGACGGATGTTTGTTAGGATTAGTCACGTGTGCAACATGACTGGGCAGTATCAAAAATGATTCAAGCCACGACAGTGAAAGCAAAGTGATGACAACGATGGGAATGGCAATAATAAACTTACCAATCATGCCAGACATGAACATCATCGGTAAAAATGCGGCAATGGTTGTCAGAATTGTTGTTGTTACTGGACCAATTAATTCAACAGCACCTTTAACCGCCGCATCGACAGGATTCAAGCCACGTTCCATATGATGAGTTATGTTCTCACCAATAATGATTGCGTCATCGACCAGCATACCCAGCACCATGATAAAACCCATCATGGAAATTAAATTGAGCGTTAGCCCTGCTGAATACAAAACAAAGATACCCGTCATAAAAATAATGGGCAAACCCCAGGTAGTTGTCATTGCTACTGAAAAACGTAAAAACAACAACAAGGAAACAAAAACTAGTACAACACCGACCAGGCCATTATTGGTTAAAACGTTTAAGCGAACTCGGGCAAACCTTGAGTAATCTTGAAAGGGTTTGATGTGTACAGCATCACCATAACGTTTTGGTACTGTTTCAATATAATCTTCGATACGGTCTACGGTTTCAATAATATCTGCTTTAGATTTTTTCAGCACCAGCACAGATAATGCAGGCTCACCAGCCACATCGTGCAAAGTCACTGGATCAACCAGCGATTCAGAAACAGTCGCAACATCACCAAGGCGTAGTACGCCACCTTCATCATTAGCTCTCAATACAAGCTGTGAGGCATCTTCAATGCTACGGAATTCACCAACAAGACGAACTGCTCTTTGACCATCCTCAGTACCCAGATCACCACCCGGCGCATTAATGTTCCAGCTTTTTATCGCAGTAGATATTTCAGCAATTGAAATACGTTCCTGCAGCATGCGCTCAGGATCAACAACAATGCTGTACTCAGGTTTTCTGTCGCCCTGAACAAAAACTTTGGCAATACCATCGATAGACAACAAATCATCTTTGATATCATCGCCCAGTCGTTTTAATGCCAGCTCATCTACTGGCGCAGAAATAGCCAGCCTGATTACAGGAAAGACTGCTCCATCAACTTCGGTAACCACAGGATCATGAGGCAAATCATTTGGCAACTTTGCTCTATCAACCGCAATACTGATCTCACTACTCAAACGACTTCTGTTAGTCGCATCAGGATCAAGTTCCATAGTAATGCGTGCTGAACCTGGAAATGACATAGAAATCATTTTATCAATACCATTGAGCGCTCTTAATTCCTGCTCAATAGGTGTAACCACCAGCTGTTCAATTTCTTTGGGTGACGCACCAGGATAGGCAACATTAATCTGAACATTGTCAAGATTTACATTAGGAAAGGCTTCAATCTGCAACAGGGAAAACGAGACCACCAAACCAAGGACTAACAGAAAAATAGAAACCAGATTGACGACCAATGGCCTCGTGACAAGAAAGTGAATTATCGCTTTCACTGAACACCTGTCCCGTTTGATGAATCAGTCAGAAACTCATGAAATATCGGTTTTTTGATTTCATTCCAGAGAGCACCCAGCATAACCTGAAGCTTATAGTGACGTTGCACTAGTGAAATTCGCTGTAATTCTAGCGAGAATTTAGCCTGTGATAATTGATCCTCAAATTTAATCAACACATCTGTATCTATTCTGCCCGTTCGATATCGCTTGATCGCCTCATCAATTTTTATATTTTCGCTCCTTAGGCTTTTTTCGTAAGCACTGAGCGCCAAATTGTTAGCCTTTATTTCAGCCAGCAAACTGGCCATATCATAGTGCAAATTTTCCAGTAACAATTTTCTATCTTGCAACACCACACTGCGCTCAAGTTGTGCCTGATACAGTTTCGCATCAACGCCACTTTTATCTATCGAGTTTTTAAACTCAAGGCGCACTCCCCCAGCTAAGTCCGTCTCAGATGTATTTCCCACTAATGAATCTCCCTGGTAATTTTGACCACCTGCGAACCAGACCAGATCTAGCGTATCCTCCCTCTCATCGCGTCTTGTTCGAATAGTACTGTCCGCCAGCGCCAGCCTTGATTCCATTAATTTTATTTTGGGGCTGAAATTTTTAGCCTGTGAAAACAAACTCTCAAAATCTTCTGTGACTTCACTAATTTTATAAGTGGTCTTGATATCTGAATCCCAGGAACGCCCCATCAAACGGTTTAGGGAAACAATTTGTTGCATCCATGATATTTCAAGATTTTTCTTTTCAGCAAGAAGAAAATCCAGTTGCGCATTTACCTGAAGAATATCCTTTTCCTCTGACACACCCAGTGATGTCTTATTGGTGATATAAACCTGAAGACGTTTTGCACGCTCAACCGACTGATCAATATTAGCAATCTTTGCCTGCAGAACTGCTGCAGAAAAATACAACTCAATCACATTTGAGGCTAACTGGTCATACAAATCATCTCTTTCTGCAACACTTGATTCAACACCTAACTTTGCAGAAGTTCTTGATTCCTGAAACTCACTGTAAATCGTATTCTGTGCCAAAGGCTGGCGATAGCTAATACCAATATTTGCCGAAGTTGCTGGATTAGGAAGATCTGAACTAAACATAGTTTTACTATCTTCATAACCAATACCTGTATCAAATGAAACACTCGAACCTGAATCAAGCATACGTGACATTCCCGCACCCAGAGAAATCGTATCACTTGTTGACCCAAATGCTGCCGCATTACGCTCAACCCCAGCCTGAGCCTCTAACTGCCAGCCAAGCTGGCTATTAGCAATCTTTATCGATTGACGAGCACGTTCAATTTCAATGGCTGCCATATTGACTGAAGGATAATGGTCAATTACCTTCTGCAACACTTTTTCAGCTGTCAATGTTTCAGCCATAGCCATCGTCGACAGGCCACTGATCATTAAACAGGCTATAAATTTAAAATATCGTTGCAAGATGCTTCCTTAATAAACTAAGAGTGTTTTGTACAAGATTCAATTTTCGTAACTGCGCATATTAACAAATTCTAATCATCAACCGCTAGTCATAGGCGACTATATCACGACACAATAAATCTAAATAATCAAATAGTTAGACCAATCACTTAATTGTAATACTACATCTCTACACACTTTTAGCTGGCGCATCAATATGTAAAAGTTTGTAAATAACCTTGATTTAATAAAACCAAAAAGGTAAACATATAACTCAATATTCATTGTCCGGTCTGCGGCGTTATGAATAGGGGAGTGATTTCATGAATACAGCAAGACAACAGCCTTTCATTGATCGACGTACTCGTACCCAGAAAGAGATCAAGCAATTGATCACCGAGCGCAACAGCGTGCTCTCACAATACTACGACCTTACCAGTCATGTTGACGATTATGACTCTGAATATGTCGAATCATTCAAAGAATTGTTACAGGAATTCTGTCAGGACATGGTCGACTATGTCGCCACCGGTCACTTTGAAATATATCGACGCATTGAGGACGGAAATGAACATCGCATTGAAATCCTGAAACTCTCTGATGGGGCGTTTGATAAAATCGTCAACACCACCAGGATGGCAATAAATTTTAACGATTTTTATGATCTCTCAGATGACTTCAATCCGGATATCCTGAAAACTTTCCCCAAACAGCTTTCTGAACTGGGTGAAAACCTGGCAGTAAGAATCGAACTTGAAGATAAGTTCATCAACACCCTGCTCAGCCCAAAACTCAGACCGGCATACAGCTCACATTAAAAAACTAAATTTTTAAAGGAGCAGTTTCCTGTTTGCTGATGCACCAGCATTTGTGCTTTGGTTTTTTCTTAAAGTCTTCCGATACCGTCACTGCTGTAATGTCCTGAATAAAGTAATCGGTCAACTCAGCCATATCCAGTTTAAACTTTTTCGCATTACAGGAAAATATCAGCATGCCTTCATCTTCTAACAAACGCATTGTCAAATTAATCAGTTCAACATGATCGCGCGTCACATCAAAAGTTTGGGTCATCTTTTTTGAATTAGAGAACGTAGGCGGATCTAAAAATATCAATTGATATCGATGCCCTTCCCTATTTGCATCCCAGAGCCATTGCGTACAATCAGCCTGTTCAAACTGATGACATCTAGAGGTGAAATTATTTAGCTTTAAATTATCCTTCGCCCACTCAAGATAAGTGTTCGACATATCTACCGTAGTTGTTGAACGTGCCCCACCGGCAGCCGCGTACACGGTCGCCGTGCCAGTATAAGCGAATAAATTCAAAAAAGATCGACCATCCGCATATTTAAAGATTAGTTTTCTTGCATTTCTATGATCAAGAAATAATCCAGTATCCAGATAGTCGTACAAGTTAACTTTAAACTTCAGACCGTGTTCATGAACTACCAGTGAACGCTTTTTATCATCCTGTTTTTCATATTGCTCTGATCCCGACTGGATTTTTCGGGTTTTCAAAACTACGTGATTGGGATCGATGTCAAGAACTGCTGCAATAATCGGTAACGCTGCATTGATACGATGAAAAGCCTTGTCTGCATCTACCGTTTTTGGCGCTGCATATTCCTGAACATGCACCCAGTTTTCATAGATATCAATCGCCATGGAATATTGAGGAATGTCGGCATCATAAACACGGTAACAACTGATGCCGTTCTTTCTCGCCCATTTGCGCAGATGTTTAAAATTCTTTTTTAAACGATTTTCAAACATATCCGCATTTTCGTGGCGAATACTTAAATCAGGTTTGCTACGGTCAGACTCGTTTTCTTTATCACTATCCTGCCGTGAAGGATCTTTTTCACGCATATGATACTGATGCAAAATACACTTCAGAGGACCGTTATATAAACTATTTTTATGATGCGATCTTAAGCCAATAAACTTTGCTAACTCTGGACTTGATGTAAACACTGCTGCATCCCAGCCTGCATAATTTTCTTTTAACGATTGTCCTATTCGATAATATACATTTTTTAACTGTTCAACCTGCCCCAGTCTCTGGCCATAAGGTGGGTTGGTAACGAGCAAGCCAGGCGTTTCTGGCAGGTTAGGTATAGCATCAGAAACATCCTGCTGATACAGAGTAATATATTCTGACAAACCCGCTGCCTCGATATTATCTCTGGCAACATCCAGTACATTTTTTGAATTATCCGCACCCAGAATAACAGGAATTTCAGACACGTCTTTTACACCCTGCCGCGCTTCCTTGAGCAATCGAGCCCAACAATCCGCATCATGATGTTTCCAGGCCAGAAAGCCATAATGCTTTCTCAAAATTCCCGGCGCCATGTTTGCAGCTATGTAAACCGCTTCAATCAGCAACGTGCCACTTCCACACATCGGATCGCATAATGGCAAACCCTGCTCGGCAAATTTCGGCCACTTACTGCGTAATAAAATTGCAGCAGCAAGACTTTCTTTTAGTGGTGCCAGCCCCGTCTTTTGACGATAGCCACGTTGATGCAAAGGCGATCCTGATAAATCCAGATAGACAATGGTTTCAGATTGCCCAGCATAGACGTTCACTCGAATATCAGAGTTCTCACGCACCACATCTGGCCTGACACCCTCCGCCTCCATAAACTGATCAACAATGGCATCCTTAATTCGAAGCGTTGCGAAGTGACTGTTGGTCATTGCATCGTGCGCTGTAAAACAATCAATAGCAAAACCATTGTGAACAGTAAAATGTGACAACCAGTCTATCTGCTTAACGCCTTCGTACAAATCATCATAATCATTGGCGGGAAAACTGGACAAGCGCAACAAAACGCGACTGGCAAGACGCGACCACAGACACAATTTATAGGCAGCCTCAATCTCCCCTTCAAAGGCAACACCTGCTACCTGTTGCTTGATATCGGATAGCCCCAGCTGCTCACATTCATAAGTGAGCATATCTTCAACACCTTTGGGACAGGTCGCAAAAAAGTTATATTTTTGTGTCACGTATTATCAATCCAGCTATTTATTTAAGGACGGTTCTGTTTTTCGAGCATCAACTTCAAGCAACACAGGGACGCCTGATCTAATTGGATAAGCAAGCCCATCTCGTTGACACAGCATTTCATCTTTTTTCTTTACGTACTCAAGCTTACCTTTGCAGACAGGGCAAACCAGTTTCAGCATGAGCTTCTTATTCATTTACTAAAACCGGCATCAAGAAGATGATTTAATTTAGACAATAACTTTTGACGAAAACTTTTTGACAGCTCAGCACTAACCGGAATATACCACAGGTTATCGGCTGCAAATCCCTGACACTTCACTGCATCTTTTTCTGTCATTAACACATCGGCATCATCAGCAAAACTTAAATCATCACTAACAAACACGTGATGATCTGGGAAAGCGTTCTCATCAACAGCCAGACCAGACTTTCTTAATTGATCAAAAAATCGTTTTGGATCACCAATGCCTGCAACAGCATGAACTGACGCACCCTTAAAGCCATCTATACTTATCGATTCATTCGTCTTCAGGTTGATCGCATCTGAAAACTTTAATGAAAAATGATCATCATTTGTTGCGCAATCAGCATCCGAACAATGATCAATAACGAGATCTACACGATTAAGTCGTGCCACAGGCTCTCGTAGCGGACCTGATGGCAGACAAAAACCATTTCCAAAGCGACGCTTGCTGTCAATAACAGCAAGCTCGATATCTCGCTGCAAGCGATAATGCTGCAAGCCATCATCAGAGAGCACAACATCACATTCATTTTCTTCTAACAGAAGTTGCGCGGCTGCTACACGGTTACGCCCCACGACTACTGGACAATCTGTACGTGCATGAATCAGGCAAGGCTCATCACCGACCATATCAGCGGTATCAGCATCCTTAAGCAGATGCTCACCCTCAAAGTTACCACCGTAGCCACGACTAACCACGCCCGGTTTATATCCCTGAGACCTGAGCAACTCACACAAGGCAACCAGCAAAGGAGTTTTACCTGTACCACCCACCGTGATATTTCCTACAATAATAACCGGAGCGGATACTTTGTAGCTGTTAAATATTCCGATTCGATAAAAAAAACACCGGACAAAAACCAGCAGACAATAAAGAGCTGTTACAGGCAATAACAGCCATGCAACAGGATTTTGACTATACCAGTATGCATCGATGCGCTTCATTGTTATTCAGAAACTTCAGGTTCTGGCTCTTTGAACTGTAACTGATGCAATGCCGCATAATGACCATTATGCGCAATCAATTCATCATGGCTTCCGGTTTCAACAATCTCACCATTATCCATAACCACAATCACGTCTGCATTCTCGATAGTAGAAAGACGATGTGCAATCACCAGCGTAGTTCGATTTTCCATCAGCGTTTCCAGTGACTTCTGGATAAAACGTTCTGATTCAGTATCGAGTGCTGAGGTTGCCTCATCTAGAATTAACACAGGCGCATCTTTTAACAGTGCACGTGCAATCGCGATTCGTTGCCGTTGGCCGCCCGATAACATAACACCGCGTTCACCCACCATGGCGTTATAGCCGCCATCCATGCTTTCAATAAACTTATCAGCGTAAGCCAGCCTGGCAGCCTGTTCAACTTTCGAATGATCGGTATCGAGAAAACTTCCATAAGCAATGTTGTGCTCAATGGTGTCATTAAACAAAACAATATCCTGACCCACATAGGCGATATGTGAGCGCAGGTTATCAAGCGCGTATTCATCCAGTTCATGACCATCAAGCTTGATCGAACCCGTCGTCACATCGTAGAAACGCGGCAACAGATTGAGCAAGGTAGATTTTCCACTACCGGAGCGCCCAACAAAAGCTACCGTCTGGCCGGCCTTCACATCCAGATTAATATTCTTCAGCGCATTTTCTTCACTGCTGATATATTGAAATGAAACATCAGAAAAAGTGACACCACCTTCAACACGATCAGTATGAAATTGGCCTTCATCTTTTTCTTCGTACATGTCGATCAAATTAAAAACACTTTCTGCGGCGGCAAGTCCACGCTGCAAATCTGCATTAACATCACTCAAACGTTTAATTGGTGCAAATATCAATGCCATTGCCAGCATGTAAGAACCAAACGTACCTACTGATATAGCCTCATCCGTGCCCACACTGGTAGCAACATAAATCACAACAGCCAGCCCAATACCAACAATTAATCTCATGATTGGCGCACTCAATGCTTGCGTTGCTATCATGCGCATATTTTGACGACGGTTATTATCGTTAATAGCATGAAACTGATTCTGTTCATACTCGTGACCACCAAACATCTTGACTATAATCTGGCCCTTAATCGATTCTTCGAGCACTTTGGAAACATCACCCATGCTTCCCTGAATGCGGCGACTCACCTTGCGGAACTTCTTTGAAACAAACGCAACCAGTAAAATCAGCAAGGGCCCAGCGAACAAAAACATGGACGCTAACAAAGGACTTAGATAAATCATCCAGGCCAGCAGCCCGATAATGGTAAAAGTATCGCGTACTAAAACCGTAATGACTTTGGTCGTCGCATTCGCCACCTGTTCAACATCAAAGGTAAACTTCGACATTGTTTCACCTGTTGTTGCCTTATCGTAATAATCTTTAGGCAAACGCAACAGACGCTTAAACATGGTATCGCGCAATTCCATAATGACCTGGCGCCCTACCCAGCTCATACCGTATACGGATATAAACATGGCAAACACGCGCACCACAAAAATACCAACCAAAACTAACGGCATGGTTTTGATAATATCAGGATCACGTGCAACAAAAGCGCCATCCATCAATGGCTTCATATAAGCAGCCATTGCAGCATCAGTTCCCGCAACCAGGATCATGCCAACAACGGCGACGGAGAAAATTCTCCAGTAAGACATCGCATGCGAAAGCAAACGACGAAAATACTGATAAGAGTCAGGTTGATCTTTAACTTGAGAAGTCATTTAGGAATAAAGGTTGACTAGTTTTCAACCGTGGCAATAGAGAGTTTAGTGAGACCAAGCTGTGCCGCCGCATCCATAGCTCGCACCACTGACTGATGCGCAGTACGGCCATCAGCTCGCAGTAATAAGGTAACATCGGTGCGCTCACCCACCGTTTTTCTCAAAGCCCCTTTCAGGGTTTCGAGCTGCTCATTCACCACCTGTCGATCATTAATATAATATTTACCTTTTGAATCAATCGACAAAACCACAGGGTTATCCACTTTTTGCTGCGCCTGTGTATTCGCCTGCGGCAACTGTACTTTTAATTTTGCATGACGATCAAAAGTACTCGATACCATAAAAAATATCAGCAGTAAAAACACCACGTCAATCAATGGCGTGAGATTAACCTCAACACCTTCATCTTTTTTATAACCGGGACGTAAATCCATAATAATTCAATCAAGCACTAACGATTGTTATGCAACACATCGACCATTTTTATAGCCTCGCGTTCCATTTCCACAACGATGGTATCAACACGACGTCGGAAATAACGATAAAAAACCAGACTGACAATAGCGACTGACAAACCAGCTGCTGTGGTCACCATGGCCTGTGAGATACCACCCGCCAGTGCGCCCGGATCACCAACACCGTGTGTTGTAATGGTGGTGAACACAGCAATCATGCCAACGACCGTTCCAAGCAATCCCAGCAAGGGTGAAATAGAAGCAATCGTACCCAGAATATCCAGAAAACGTTCCAGCTCATGAACCACTTCGCGGCCGCGTTCTTCGATGCTCTCCTTGATACGTTCACGAGGCTGATTTCGATTAACCAATCCTGAACTCAGTATATTCCCCAGTGCCGATTTTTTGCTCAAGGTCTCAATATCAGAAGTATGAAAGGTATCGTTTTTCACTGCGTTCCAGACAGTAGCCACAAGATGCTTGGGTAGCACCTTGTCGATCCGTAAGCTCCAGAAACGCTCAACAATAATTGCCAGAGAAACCATCGAACAGAGAATGATGGGCAGCATTAACCAACCACCAGATTTAACCAACTCAAACACAATTCACCTTCCGAATATAACGAATGTTAGAGACCTGCGCGATAACCCCACTACAAGTCATTTATATGCGGCGTATCTTACTTGATTTAGCGCCATGACCAAAGGATTCATCAATATTAGTCGGCTATTACGTGATTCCAGTATTTCCTATGGCTTTTACGGTATTCATCCGTGATCTGTGGGATTTTCTTAGCACTGAATAACAGTTTCACCGCACCCACATGGCCACTGAGGTATATAGAAGCACCGATATCTCGATAACGCTCAACAACCTCCGCCTTTGGGTGATGATAGCGATTCCTGTAGCCCGACGGGATCAGTGCTATCTGTGGCTTAACAAGGTCTACAAATGCATGACTGGATGAGGTTTTACTACCGTGATGCGGCACCACCAGCACCTGAGCTTGTAATTTTTCTCCATATTCAGTGACCAATCCACGCTCAACTTCCTCTTCAATATCGGATGTAATAAGCAATCTGCCGCCGCCAGATGTAACTTTCAAAACACAGGCATGGTTATTACGTTGCGAATAGGTGCGATCCTGAGGATGCAGAAACTCAAATTCAACACCGTCCCAGCGCCATCGCTCCCCTCTAAGACAGGCTCGCTTGTTGTGTACCATGATCGATTCAATATCCTGCCCGATCACCTCAACATCAGGATAGGCAGCCACAATCGCCTGTGCACCGCCGATATGATCCGCATCTCCATGACTAATCACCAATTTATCCAGATGATCGACCGACCAGTGCCGTAAAAAGGGAATCACCACCGCCTTACCCGCATCCAGCCGTGAGCCAAACTTGTTCCCCGCATCAAACACCAGAACGTGATTACGGGTTCTCACCACCACCGATAAGCCCTGACCGACATCCAGCATTACCGCCTCAAAGCCACCTACAGCAGGCTTCTCAGCGGTATTCAGAATAATGGGCAACAACATCACCCCGCCCAGCCAGCGCGCTGGTACGCCTCTGGGTGCCAGCAATAGCGCAACCCCGGCCAAAGCCAGCATTAATACCGACCACTCCGGCGCTGCTTTCACCCAATAGGCCCAGGGATGCAATGATAAGGCTTCGATAACAGGCCAGATCAGGCTCAGCAGCTCATTGGCCGCAATTAACAAATACCCAGATAGAAACGATAATAGCGGCATCAGCAATAAGGCCAACAACACCAGAGGCACCACCAGAAAGCTTACATAGGGCACCAGAATCAGATTTGCCAGTGGTGAGACCAGAGAGGCCTGCTGGAATAACAACAGCGAAAATGGCAGCAATGCCAGTGCAATCGAGAACTGCATCCAGCCCCATTGTCGGATACGAACTCGCCAACCGCTGCCATTGCTCAGCCTGCCAGAAAACACATAATAAATGACCGAAACCGCCAGAAACGAAAACCAGAACCCCGGCGACAGCACTGAAACTGGATCCCACAGCAAAATGGCCATCAATGCCATGGCCATCGCATTGATGGGGCGAAAATGGCGCTTTAGCAACATAACCCCGATAAAACAGATCAGCATCAACAAAGCACGCTGAGTGGGAATCGATAAACCCGCCAGCAGTGCATAAATCACGGCAACTGCCAGCCCACCGATCACACCCAGCTGTTGAGCGGGCACATATTTCATCACCGCAACCGGTATCAGGCGGCGCACAATCCAGAAGCCAAAGGCCGCTGCCAGCCCGATATGCAGACCAGATATCGCCATCAAATGATTGGTGCCGGTACGAATCAGTGTATCCCAGTGCTGATTATTGATGGGTGAACGATCACCCACCGCCAATGCCGTGATCAGACCCGCGTGTTCTTCATGCTTGAGTATTTGTTGAATATCAGCACTGATTCGCTGGCGCAGCGCATCCAGTGAAAAAACACTGGCATCGGCCAGTTTTTTATTGTCTTCGCTTTTTCGAATATACCCCGTGGCATGGATGTTCTTCTGATAGAGCCAGCCCTCATAATCAAAGCCACCAGGGTTAAAAAAACCATGCGGGGGTTTCAGACGAACCAGCAATCGCCAGCGCTCACCAGCGTTTACTGTAGGCCCGTAATACCAGCTCAGGCGTAGTCGCTCGGGCAATACAATAGCTTTATCTTCCAGCTCGATTTCAGACAGATCCAGCATAAAGCGCTGCACATGGTCATCCACCACCGGTATATCCCGTACCACACCTTCAACATAAAACTCCTGACCTGCCAGCGTTTCGGGCAATTTATGATTGAGATAATCGAGACCATGCCAGCTAACCCAGCATGCACCCGCCAGAATCAAAACCAGCCACAGCATTAATCTAAAGACCACGGGTCTCGATCCGAATACTTTTATCAATAGCGTAATAACAAAAGCAATAAGAAGAATGGGTAACAGAAACGAAAGCTTCGGCAACGCAGACAGTTGCTGAACAAGCATGATGCCAGCCAGAAATGACAAAGCATTAAGCAACATAATGATTAAACAATCCCTGTAGTACTAACATTTTTGACCTAAAACCTATTCCATTAGACGCAACGTTTGCCAATAGTCGCTGCAATGATCATAATCTAACACTGTTTAAGAGACATCACATAACCTATGCCACGTAAATTCTTGAAAAAATTCATGCCTGATCCGCATGAAATCAAAAAAAACAAAGCTCTGAGTATATTTGGCAGTCTGTTACACGACCCGAACCTCTGGCATATGAACCGCCGCTCCATGGCAGGTGCGTTTATGGTTGGACTATTTTTTGCCTGGTGGCCGGTGCCTTTTCAGATGGTACTCGCAGCCGGTGGTGCCATTTTGTTGCGCACCAATCTGCCTATGTCGATCGGATTAGTCTGGATCACCAACCCACTTACCATGCCACCCATGTTCTACTTTGCCTACGTGGTTGGCACTTGGATTATCGATGTACCCGAAATAGCTTTCAGCGTTGAACTCAGTATGGAATGGTTGATGAATGAATTATCTTTAATCTGGAAACCTTTTCTCACAGGGTGCCTGGTACTGGGCGTCATCAGTAGCGCTGCGGGTTATTTTGGTATGAACTATATTTGGGGGCGTATGATAATGAAAGAACGCAAACATAAATTGAGTAAGCGTAAATGACTTGGAAGCCCCACGCCACCGTCGCTGCCATCGTAGAAAAAGACGGAAAATTTCTCATGGTCGAGGAAGACGTTGAAGGTGAGATTGTTTATAACCAGCCTGCGGGACATCTCGATCCCAAAGAAAATTTGATCGACGCTGTCATCCGTGAAACCCAGGAAGAAACCGCCTGGAAGTTTACTCCCGAATCTTTACTTGGTGTCTATCTCTGGCCGCAACCAAACACTGATCGCACCTTTTTACGTTTTGCTTTTTGTGGCACATGTAGCGATCATCAGGCTGATCAGGAATTGGACGATGGCATCCTGCGCGCACTGTGGTTGAGCAAAGAAGAATTACAAAACAGCAAAAAACTGCGCAGCCCCATGGTGATGCAGAACATTGAAGATTATCTTTCCGGTCAACGTTATCCACTAGAAATTCTATCGACCGTTGATTACGAAAAATGAGCCTCTAAATTGAGCAGCAAAGAAAAAATCATCGTCGGTATGTCGGGCGGCGTCGATTCATCCGTCGCCGCTTTGTTACTTCTCGAACAGGGTTACGAAGTCGAAGGCCTGTTCATGAAAAATTGGGAAGAAGATGACGACGATGAATACTGCGCAGCAGCAGAAGATTTAGCTGATGCACAATCCGTCTGCGATACGCTTGGTATGAAATTACACAGCATCAACTTCGCTACCGAATACTGGGATCGCGTATTCAAACATTTTCTAGATGAATACAGCGCAGGCCGCACACCCAATCCCGACATCCTGTGCAACAAAGAAATTAAATTTCGCGCATTTCTCGATCATGCACTCGATCTTGGTGCAGATAAAATTGCCACCGGTCACTATGTCCGCACCGCCACCGTCGATGGCAAGGCACAATTATTGCGTGGACTGGATAATAATAAAGATCAAAGTTATTTTCTTTACACGCTCAATCAGCACCAACTCACTCACAGCCTGTTTCCTGTTGGCGAATACCAAAAAGAAAAAATTCGCGAACTTGCAGAACAACACAAGCTGACCACTTTCAATAAAAAAGATAGCACCGGTATCTGTTTTATCGGTGAACGTCGCTTCGATACATTTCTGAAACAATATTTACCCGCCAAACCCGGTGACATTAAAACCACCGAAGATGAAATCATCGGTACACACAGCGGACTGATGTATTACACCATGGGGCAGCGCAAGGGCCTCGGCATCGGCGGCATGCAAAACGCCAAAGAAGATGCCTGGTTCGTGGTCGATAAAGATCTGGACAATAACACCCTTATTGTTGGTCAGGGTCACAACCATCCACGCATGCTGCACAACACATTAGAATGCAAACAACTGCACTGGATCGACCCCAAAGCAATAACATCACCCATGAGTTGCACTGCCAAGAATCGTTACCGCCAACCAGATCAGGAATGCAAGCTTGAACAAATTGGTGACGATCATTACAGGGTTCATTTTATAGAACCACAACGCGCCATCACACCAGGTCAATCTGTGGTTTTTTATCAGAATGAAATCTGTCTGGGTGGCGGCATTATCGAAACAATGTACAACAGTTAAGAAATACAGAAATTAATATGCAACACACAAAACGAGAACAAGCCATAGCCCTTGCCGGCATCTTTCAGGCCGCATCATTGGTCGAACAAATCGCCAACAAGGGCATGGCTAACAGCGCCATTATTGAATCCAGTATCGAATCCTTATTCCGCTTTGATGCTGACTCAGCAGAAAGTGTATTTGGTAATATCGCGGGTGTTGGTAGTGGCTTGCGTGTACTCAACCAGCAGCTTGGTGCATTCAAAAATGAACGCAATCTTGAGGTCATACAATATGCCATCTCAATAATTGCACTGGAAAAAAAGCTTTCAGCCAATCCAGAAATGCTGGATAAAATCACCGAAGGCCTGAATGAAATAGAAAAGTCGCTAGAATTTTTCAGTCTGATGCATGAGAACGTATTCGCCAAAATCGGTGGCCTGTACAAAGACACCATCAGCACACTACAACCCAAAATCATGGTGAACGGCGATCACACTCACCTCAGTAACGAAAACAACGCTAACAAAATTCGATCTTTACTATTCGCAGGTATTCGAGCTGCTGTATTGTGGCGACAATGCGGCGGATCAAAATGGCATATTTTGCTTGGTCGAAAAAAATATCTCAATGAGTGCCAGCATCTTTTAGAGCGACTCTAAACATTGATTTACATCAAGTGAAGAAAGGATAAAAATGACATAATACCGCGATCAAAAAGCGGTATATATTCATCATAACCATACGGTTATGATCCTTGATCAAAATCTAACTTATTTTTTTACGCTCAATTTGTATTGAACGATACTTTTTGTGCCTGGCGAAATTTAAAACCTAACAATATAAAGTGCGTTAGTTATAACCTGGCTACGAAAAGCCACCGTTAAACATTTTAAAGAGGACATATATTTCTCACGAATATAATTAGTCAGGACGATACTTTATGACCTCAATATCAATCAAAACACCAGCACCCATAAAGCTTCTGATAATTATTCTCTTTTGTATTACCAGCTTAACAGCTACTGCACTAACGCAAGCAAGAACCTCAAATCAATTAAAAGAAATCACCATCCAGCTCCCCTGGAAACACCAATTTGAATTTGCTGGATTATATGCCGCTATCGAACAGGGCTATTTTTCTGAAAAAGGTTTAAATGTAGAACTTATTGAATATCAAAACAGTGGCAACATCACTGATGTTGTATTGAATAAGCAGGCTGATTATGGAATCGCTTCCGACAATCTTCTATTCGCACGTTTACAGGGAAAACCTGTTGTTGTTTTAGCCAACTACTTCAAAAAATATCCGTTAGTTGTACTCGCCCAGTCTGGAACAAATAATCTGGAAAATTTAAAAGGCGAACGACTAATGATTTCTAAAAAGGATCAGGAATCAATGGTTATTCGTACAGCCTTTCATCAAGCCGGGCTTGTACCGGATAAAAACATTGAATTAATTCCTCATACATTCAATATCGAGTCAATGATTCGTGGTGAAGTAAAAGCTATGACAGCATTTCGCACCAACGAAACTTATTTTCTCGAAAAAAATAACTTCCCCTATGAAATTATTGAGCTGAACAACTCAATCTCTAATATGGGTGGCGTCAATCTTTTTACAAGCGAAGAACAGGCCAGGCAACAGCCAGACATAACCCGAGCTGTCAGAGATGCAACTAATAAAGGCTGGAAATTTGCACTTGATCATCAGTCAGAAACAGTTGACCTGATACTACGCAAGTACTCAACACGAAAAAGTCGCGATGCACTACTTTTCGAGGCAAAGAAAACTCGAGAAGCTATGATGCCTGATGAATTTCCAATCGGTTCTATCTCTGAAACGCATATTCAATCAGCGTTACAAATACTAACCGCTGCGGGAAAACTCAGTGATGCAACTAATCTTAAAAACCTGATATTTGACAACAGAAATATTGAATGCTGCGATAACTCACCATTACAAATTAATACAATAACACTTACTGAAGAAGAAAAAGCGTGGATTAAAGATCACCCTGTTATTCGCAGCCACATTCTTGATACCCCTCCTTTCCACTACTGGAAAGATGGGGCTAAAGGCATTTCCGTCGACCTGCTTGATTTAGCCGTTAACAATCTGGGTATAAAAATAGAACACACACATGGTATGAGTGCTGCTGAGGCCATTAAAAACATTCGTAATCATAAAAAAACTGACTTACTACATACTTTTATTCGCTCACCTGAGCGTGAAAAGTTTTTAGTATTTACTCAGGATTACATGAAGCAACCCAGAGTTCTTTTTACTCGTCAAGATGAAAACACTATCTTTAGCCTTGATGGCCTTCGAAACAAGACTATTGCTATTGAAAAAAGTTATTTAATTCAGCAGCAGCTAACTAAAGAGTATCCAGAAATAAAGCAGCTTCTGGTTAATGATGCCAGTGAAGCACTAACTGCGGTTAGCTGGAATCGAGCAGATGCTTATATAGGCAGTCAAGCAGCAGCTCAGTATCACATTAGCAAATTGGGACTGAGCAACCTGAAAGTAACAGCGCTTACTGATGTAGATGACCATACCGCAGCCTTTGCTATTCGCAATGACTGGCCATTACTAGCCGCTATCATCAACAAAGGACTGAGCACCATCACACAGGAAGAACGTAGTGCCATTAATCGTAAATATTCAAATATAGAAATCATCATACAGAAAGGAAATTTTGAAAGCCTACCGTGGCTGCTAGTTGCCATTGCGATAATCCTGTCATTTATCCTGCTCTGGAATTATATGCTTCGGCAAAGAGTGGCACAGAGCACCATAGAACTACAACAACATAAGAATGAACTGGAATCACTACTTGATGCCAACACAATCGAACTACGTCAGCTTTCGCGTGCAGTTGAACAAAGTCACAGCACCATTGTTATTACCGACCTTAACGGCCACATTGAATTCGTTAACCCGGCTTTTTCACGTACGACTGGATACACTAAAGAAGAAGCTTTGGGTAAGAACCCAAAAATAATGAAGTCTGGAAATCAGGATTCCGATTTTTATAAAACACTGTGGACAACACTTATATCGGGAGATGTCTGGCAGGGAGAACTGCTCAATAAACACAAAAATGGAACACTCTACTGGGAGTCTGCCACTATCTCTCCCATTAAAGACAATAATGGAAAAACCACACACTATGTAGCCATTAAAGAAGACATTACAGCAAGTAAACAGGCTGATCTAACTGCTTTGGAGCACAGAGACCAACTTGTTACTTTTATGGAAACATTACCCGACGCTGTTATCTTAAAAGATAGTGAAGGACATTGGTTATTAACAAACGAGGCAGGCAGAAAACTTTTCTGTCTTAGCAATAAGGACTGTATCGGGAAAACAGATTCAGAACTCACTAATGAACGACCAGAGCTAGCTGAGCTTCATAATGCATTTACTATTGGCGACGATGAAACGTGGCAACATAAAGAAATTACTGTCAATTATGAAGAAATTAAAACGACAAATGGACAGAAAAATATTTTAGAACTTAGAAAAATGCCGATATTTGGCTCAAATAACGAGCCCAAAGCCATAGTTATCGTTAGTCGTGATATCACCGAACAAAGACAGAACGAAGCCCAACTGGTTGAAGCACAACACCGAGCCATTGCAGCTAACCGGGCTAAGTCTGAATTTCTTTCAAACATGAGCCACGAGCTGCGAACCCCAATGAATGCAATTTTAGGCTTTGCACAGCTCATGGCTTTTAACGATGCACTAGACCTGGAACAACGAGACAATCTCAATGAAATATCAATTGCAGGTAATCACCTGCTTGAATTAATTAACGAAATACTAGATCTCGCAAAAATTGAGTCTGGCCATATCAAACTGACATTTGAACAGGTTAATCTCACTAGCCTGATTGAGGAATGCTTCTCACTGATCAAACCAGTCGCAGATAAAGAGAACATTAATATCAGCTATAGAGATGCTAACGGTTATTTTGCATATGCTGATAAAACACGTCTAAAACAGGTAATACTCAACCTGCTCTCTAATGCCATTAAATATAACCGTATAAATGGATCAGTTGAATTAACCGTACAGCCCGCAAATGAATCAAATATTCGCATTACAATTTCTGATACAGGAAAAGGAATTGAAAAAGAAAAACTGAAAGATCTTTTCCAGCCCTTTAGCCGTCTCGATGCGGAAGGTAGTAACATTGAAGGTACAGGCATTGGCTTAACTATTACACAAAATCTTGTAAATAAAATGAATGGACGTATTAATGTAGATAGCATGATAGGCGTTGGTAGCCAATTCTGGATAGAACTTCCACAAAAACCACAGGTGGAACAGATAGAAGCAGAAACCACTTCCGATAACAACACCCAAAAATCTTTGCCCGTGCTAACACTAAAGCAGCAGACCATACTTCATATTGAAGATAATCCAATCAACATAAAATTAGTTGATCAGATTTTAGCTGAGCATGAACAGTATAACCTTATATCTTCTCAAGAACCGAAAATAGCTCTTAAATTGGCTGCCATCCATAAACCAGACCTCATTTTAACTGATATTAAAATGCCACAAATGGATGGCTTTCAATTGCTGTCAATTCTAAAAGCAGACAATCACCTGAAAGATATCCCAGTTATTGCTATCACCGCCAACGCTATGCCAAAAGATATTAAGCAGGGCCTAGAAGCAGGTTTTGTTGATTACCTAACCAAACCATTGGATGTGCGAAAGTTTATTGAAGTACTTGATCAGCATCTGAATGCATAAATAACATTAAAACCTATAATTTTATTTCCTGTCTTTTTTATTTAGATCAAACTGTTTAACACAATATTTTTGAATCCCCGTTTGCGCTTTCACTATTTTAAACCAGTAAAAAAAATACTTTTTAATTAATTCGGGGCAGCCATACTCAAAGCCACCGCTTCAGCCATTTCAATACCATCTACCGCTGCGGACAAAATCCCACCTGCATAACCCGCGCCTTCTCCTGCTGGGTAAAGTCCTCTGGTGTTGATGCTTTGACAATCATCACGATTACGTTTGATACGCACCGGTGATGAAGTTCGAGTTTCAGCACCCGTTAACACCGCATCATTCATGGTGAAGCCTTTTATTTTTTTCTCGAAAGCAGGCAAAGCTTCACGTATCGCTTCAATGGCATAATTGGGTAACGCACTAGTCAGATCAGTCAGGTGCACACCCGGCGTATAGGATGGCTGCACACTGCCCAGTTCTGTGGATGGCTGTCCCTTAAGAAAATCCCCCAGCAACTGCGCCGGTGCATCGTAGTTACTACCACCCAGAACAAAAGCACGAGATTCGAGTTCACGTTGCAGTTCAATACCTGCCAGTGGATTATCATCAGGAAAATCTTCTGGCGTAATACCGACCACAATCCCGCTATTGGCATTACGCTCATTGCGTGAGTACTGGCTCATGCCGTTGGTCACCACACAACCTTCTTCAGAAGTGGCCGCTACCACGGTTCCACCGGGGCACATACAAAAACTATAAACACTGCGTCCATTCTTGCAATGATGCACCAGCTTGTAATCAGCCGCGCCGAGATCAGCATGACCGGCAAATTTTCCATAGCGAGATTTATCAATCACTGATTGTGGATGTTCAATACGAAAACCAATCGAAAAAGGTTTAGCCTCGATGTAAACGCCACGTTGATAAAGCATATCAAAAGTATCGCGTGCACTATGGCCGATAGCAAGAACGACATGATCACTCTCGATACGCTCACCGCTATCCAATACAACGGCGCGCACCTGACCATCATCAATATCGATATCCGTGACGCGACTATCAAAACGGAACTCACCACCAAGGCTGACAATCTCTTCGCGAATTTTCTCCACCATACTCACCAGACGGAAAGTACCAATGTGCGGCTTGCTGATATAAAGAATCTCCTCTGGCGCACCCGCCTTCACAAATTCACGCAACACCTTCACTCCAAGAAAACGAGGATCTTTAATTTGCGTATGCAACTTGCCATCAGAAAAAGTGCCCGCACCACCCTCACCAAACTGAACATTCGATTCAGGGTTCAGCTTATGATCACGCCACAATCCCCAGGTATCTTTGGTACGTTGTCGCACCTCCTGGCCACGTTCCAGAATCAGCGGTTTAAAACCCATCTGCGCCAGCAACAAGCCAGCCATAAAACCACAGGGCCCCGTTCCAATAATCACCGGACGTGTTTTGAGATTTTCGGGTGCCTGAGCGACAAATTTATATTCAGTATCCGGTGTTGGCTTGATATGTTGATCATTACTAAATTTTCGCAACAACTCAGCTTCATCAGCGACTTCAACATCCAGCGTATAGACCACCACAATTACATTGCGTTTGCGCGCGTCATAACCACGACGTGCAACAGTGAAATCGATTAAAGCATCTGCCTTAATCTGCAAACGATCTAGAATCGTTGAGCGGAGATCATCGGTTGAATGATCGAGTGGTAGTCTGATTTCGGTTAGTCGTAGCATTTAAGAGTTCACAGTTAATAAGATATGTAGGATGTCGGTGAGGCACGCGGAAATGACGGATAAAATAAAACTACCCCTCTTCCACCAACCCAACCAACGTCACCTTCTCAGGAAATTTAGCATGAATATCTTTGTAATACTCACGAACCTTGTCCATGTCCTGTTTGATATTGCCCGTGGGCATGAACGATAGACCGACATTTGCTTCTTTTCGCTGAAAGTCGAGATAGCCACAAACAATGGGGACATTAGCCTGTTGAGCAATGCGATAAAAGCCTGATCTCCAGTTCGGCATTTTTTTTCGTGTACCACTGGGCGCTAACATAATAGCCAGTCGATCAGCCTGTTTTAGTTCGTTCGCCATTTGCCCGACGACACCATGGGGATTTGAACGATCTACGGCGATACCTCCGAGTGAACGCATAAAGATTCCTTTAACACCTTTGAACAAAGTGTCCTTGCCCATCCATCGGGTTTTTAATCTAAAGATAAAGGTTAGCGCTAATCCGATTGGAAAATCCCAGTTGCTGGTGTGAGGTGCACCGATGAAGACAAATTTTTTATCCGGCGGTAACTGTCCAGTTACTTTCCATCCCAAGATAGCCATGAAGGCTCGACCTATCCAGTATTTAATTAGACCAGAGGATGGTGCGTTGTGCGTTATTCTGGTTCCTATCATGCTGCGTCCCTAAACAGGTGTTATTTCTTGTTCCAGTTACTCTGTTTGAATTTGTGCAGCTTGGAGTAGCCATTCAATAGTTTGTTGTGCGCGACAAATCCTTCCAGCGATAAACCGGGACTATGAAGACCATGGAAATTTTCTTCGCCACTGATAATTTTCTTTGCGATTTCTATACTTTCATTACCAAACATTTGCACGAGACTATCTGAAAAATCATCATAGTCACGTTCGTCATCTGATTCGATTTCCAGCAGAACCTGAATGCAGCTGTATTCTCTTGAACGCGCTTGATTGAGCTGATCAGTTTGCAGGCACCAGTCGATCCAGTCCAGTGATTGCTCATTATCCTGCATCGCAAGACAAAGCATGGCTTTGAGTTCACCGATACGTAGACTCGCCCACGCGGTACCTGCATCGGCTGCAACGCCAATAAATTCAGCAACGCGTTGCAGGTCGTTATAACCACCCTCTTCAAGGCGACCTAGAATATTTTTCCATTGCGCTTTGTCTAAATTCTTTAATGACAGAATATCTTCACGGAACAACGCACCTTCATTATTATTATTCCAGACCAGATCATCAACCGGATAGATATCTGACATACCTGGCACGATAATACGACAGGCGTACACGTTGAGATGCTCATAATCAGAGATATAAATTTCATTACCCATGTCGTGAACTATTTTACTGAGGTAGGCGAATTCATCATGGGTGTTTGCATCATGATCCCAGTCGTAAAATTCATAGTCCGGCTTATCTTTGAAAAAGTCGTAAGCGATAAGACCGCTGGAATCGATAAAATGAGTTTCAAGATTATGATGATCCGCCACTTCATCAAGATCAAAACTGGGCGGTTGAAAACCATCGAGCTGATCTAAACCTCGACCCTGCAATAATTCAGTAACGGTACGCTCTAACGCCACTTCAAATGAAGGATGCGCACCGAAGGAGGCAAACACAGAACCATTACCAGGATTAATTAGAGTAACACTCATTACCGGATACTTTCCGCCCAGAGAAGCATCGGCAATGCGCAGATGATAACCGTGAGATTCAAGTTTGCTAATGGCTTCGACAATCATCGGGAAACGATTTAAAACATCCTGCGGTACTTCGGGCAGACAAATACCTTCGGCAATTATTTTATTTTTGACGTAACGCTCGAAAACTTCCGACAGCCCCTGTACTCTGGCTTCGTATTGAGTGTTACCGGCAGACATGCCATTGCTAACGTAAACATTACCGATCACACTCACGGGGAACCAGCATAATTCACTATCACGTAGACGTTCATATGGCAGCGCACAAATACCGCGCTCACCGGTGCCAGAATTAATATCATAAAGCTGATGCGGTTTCAGGGCATCTTCAGGATTGTAGTAATCCCACAGCTCATCATTGAGCAAACCTTCGGGCATGTTTTCATCTTCAACCTTAAACCAGCGCTCGTCAGGATAATGGACAAACTCGCCTTTTGAGAACTCTTCGCCCAGATAAAAATCGGCAAAAAAGTAGTTACAGCTAAGGCGCTCAAAATATTCACCGAGAGCACTGGCCAGACAGGCTTTGCGCGTTGCTCCTTTGCCATTGGTAAACATCAATCCGCAATCTTTATCGCGAATATGAACTGAATAGACATTAGGGACGGGGTTCAGCCAGGAAGCCTCTTCGACATCGACACCTAAATCATCGAGTTTGGCGAACATGGTTTCAATGCTCGACTCAAGATCACGATCCTTACCTTTAATATAAGTTTTATCTGTCATCAAATTATTCTACGGTTATTTTCTGGCCATCAAATTCAACAAGCTGACCCTGCCTGATTTTACAGCGTTTTCGCAATTCAACTTTACCATCTACTTTTACCTGACCATCAGCAATCAAAACTTTGGCACGACCGCCACTCTCACATAATCCGGTAATTTTTAGCAGATTGTTCAGCTCAATATATTCTCGACCTTCTAGTTCAAAATTTTCCATAAGCAATTAGAGTTTTAAAAGTTCGGGCAAAGCGTTCGATATTACTTTTGAGGCGTGAACCATTCCATTTTTCATGTGCTGCTCGATAATATCCATGGTGATGAATTCATTCTCGCCTTTACCTGCCGCCCAGTTCACTACCAGAGCACAGCAGGCGTATTCAATACCCAGCTCACGCGCCAATGACGCTTCTGGCATACCGGTCATACCGACGATATCACAACCATCACGCTGCATACGATTAATTTCCGCCGCTGTTTCAAGCCTTGGACCCTGCGCAGCACCATAAACAGCTTCACCTTCAAAATCTATTGCCATTTCAACAGCCGTGCTTCTCAATACACCTCTAATTAAATCGCTATAGGGTTTTGTAAAATCGATATGCATGACCTCATCAGAATTTTCATCTGAAAAAGTATGCTGACGAGAATGAGTGTAATCAATAATCTGATCAGGAAATACAATTTTTTCTGGCGACATATTTTCAGTAATGCCACCAACCGCATTAACCGCAATAATGTGTGTAACACCCTGCTCTTTTAACGCCCACAAATTAGCTCGATAATTAATATTGTGTGGCGCAATACTATGGCGTTCGCCATGACGAGGCAGGAAAACAACTTCTTTACCGTTGATACTACCTATCTTTAAATCGTTCGAAGTTTCACCATACGGCGTGGTTATTTTTTTGGTACGCAGGTCTTCTAGAGCAGAATACTCATCCAGACCAGTCCCACCAATAATTGCAATTCTTGTCATACTATTCACTCAGTGCATAAATGCCATCAAGGTGTCGGAGTTGTGACTGGTAGTCCATACCAAACCCAAATATATATTTATCCTCAACTTCAAGCCCCACATAATCGCTTTCGACACCATCGACACAACGATCATGTTTTTTCTGAACAAGAACTGCCGTTATTACTTCTTTGGCACCCTGCTCATTACAATAATCAATAATCGCTTTTAGCGTAATGCCTTCATCGAGAATATCATCAAGAATCAAAACCGTGCGATTTTTTAACTCATTGCTGGGATAAGCTCGCCAGTCGAGCACACTGCCACTGGTTTCATTTCCGTATCGGGTGGCATGAATATAATCAATTTCAGGAAAGCAATTCAGGCGCGTCAACAAATGCCCGGTAAAAATAAGAGCACCATTCATCACGCATAGAACAAGCGGCTGAGTATCTTTTAGACGATCATTAAGCTGGTCTGCCATTGAACAAATAGCATGGGCCACCTGAGCGGAGCTATAGATTATTTTTGATTTGCTTAGAACTGCGTTTAGTTCTTCGATGGAATTAGACATTTAATAAATTCAGTACGGGTTTCAATAAGTGAAAGTAACGGTATCGTCATCCATGGCTTCACTGACTACGTAAGCTGCGCCTACGCTTTCATCTATTTCAGGAATAAGATCTTCACCCCATATTTGAACCGAGGGTGCACATACTTTAAAAATAACACCCGCTTTATGTGCTTCTTTGATCACATCATAAATAGTACGGTGCGTGTCGTGATTGATTTCCAGGCTTTCAGCGTGTCCTGCGGATGCGAGCAAACCGGTATTACCCGTGATCACAATCTCAACATCATGATCCATCGCTGCGGCCACCGTTGCCTGAAATAATGGCGCTCCAATTTCCTGGGCATTTTCAGGATCAGAGTTGGCTAGAATAATTAATAATTTTTTACTCATGATTTCACACCCCTTGAGGATTTTGCATGGATTCAGGTATTGATTCTACATGTAAGGTCGTCGTTGGGAAGGCTATTTCCGCCTGATGACTATCAATAATATTCATAATCTTTAGCAGGACATCCTGCTTAATCTCGTGGAATCGAACCCAGTCGGTTGTTTTGGTAAAAGTATAAACAAAAAAGTCGATGGATGAGGCGGAGAAACTGACAAAATTAACGATCAACGTTGCTTTGGTGTCGATCTCCGGATGATCCAGCAGCATTTGTTTAACATCGTTAACGATAACATCCATTTTTGCAGAATCTTCATAGCGTATACCAATGGTTTCATATATACGACGATTGGTCATTCTCGAAGGGTTCTCAACGCCTATATTTGCAAAAATTGAATTTGGCACATACAGCGGACGCTTATCAAAAGTTCGGATGCGAGTCAGTCGCCAGCCTATGTGCTCTACCGTGCCTTCAATATCCCGGTCATTGGAACGTATCCAGTCACCGACTTTGAATGGCCTGTCCATATAGATCATCAGACCACCAAAGAAATTAGAGAGCAAGTCCTTAGCGGCAAAACCAATCGCAATACCGCCGATGCCACCGAAAGCCAGCACACCCGAGACACTAAAGCCCAATGTCTGTAACATAACCAGCGCACTGGTGATGATGATGGAGATTCGTATCAGTTTGGATATTGCATCAACGGTGTGCGCATCAAAATCACGCTCACCAGTTTCAGCTTCAGAAGCAATAAGAATTTGCTGTGTGCCACGAATCAGATTTAGTAAAAACAGCGTTAGTATTAAGATAACGCCAATTTCTCTAACCGGACCCACCGCTTCAAAGATGGTGGCACCGCTTTGCTGATGAACCACGTCAGCTGCAAAAGTTAAACCCAGCAACCAGATCAACCATGCTACAGGTTTCTGTAATGAACGAACTAAAAGGTCGTCCCACGGATTATTGGTTTTTTGTAACCTGATTTCTATTTTGTTGATAGTGCGTCGTACGATAAAACTCAGCGACAAAGAAACAAAAACGATCAGGAACACCTGAACGATCCAGTCATTGTTTTGCACAAAGCTGAGTAGCTGATTAATTTGTGGGTTATCACTCATTGTTATTTCTCTTTACGAGTTAATACGGGCATTAAACATCCAGCTCCATCCAGGGAGAATCATCCAGTTCCAGTATCATTTGATTGGCCTGTCTCCATTTTCCGCTTGCCAATAGCTCATCACGGAGAAATGTCTTTTTACCGTGCATCCGTGTCAAACGCAGTTGTGAAGTTGGATTACTGTAGTCACCCAGCGCGTCAATGACCTCAGAAACGCCATCAGGATGATTACACACCAATACCATATCACAACCTGCATCAAGCGCCAGCAAAGCTCGTTCACCATAAGAACCACCAATGCCTGCCGCCTCCATGCTCAGATCATCGCTGAATATTACACCCTGAAATTTGAGTCGATCACGTAAAATTTGTTGTAACCAGATTTTGGAATAACCCGCTGGCTTATCATCAATCTGATCATAAATTACGTGTGCCAGCATAATGGCGGGTAAATGGTTATGTATCATCTTTTCAAAAGGAACAATATCGGCTTTCATCAAAGTAGCCATATCACGATGATCAACCGGCAAGGCCAGATGTGAATCTTCAGCCACGCCACCGTGCCCCGGGAAATGCTTACCGACAGCTGACATGCCCGCCAGTGACATACCGTGCATATAAGCATAAGCCAGTGTGGCTGCAATATCAGGTCTGGCGTGAAAAGCACGGTTACCAATAATACCGCTAACACCATGCGCAAGATCGAGCACCGGTGCAAAACTGAAATCCACATTAATAGCTCGCAACTCAGCCGCCATCAACCAGCCCGTCAGTTCGGATGATTCTCGTGCCTTATCCTTATCGTGCTTGTAAATTTCACCAAACACACTTGCGGGGGGCAGTTTTGTAAAACCTTCATGGAATCGTTGTACTCGACCACCTTCATGATCAATCGCAATCAGTAAGTGAGGTGACCGCAAATCATGAATTTCAGTAATTAGTGCAGTAATCTGTTCTAACGATTCAAAATTTCGCGTAAATAGAATAACGCCACCCATCAGTGGGTGTTGCAGCAACTCCTTTTCGGCAGCACTAATCTGCGTACCGATTAAATCCATCATGATTGGGCCGAGTGACATCTATAATTACCTTTTTTACGTTGTTCTTATATTGATCTTAATAGTAAATTTATTCAGGCAGCGACGCCACAAAAATTTAAAATCTGATCGATATGATTTTCAAAGCCTGTAAATGAATGATCACCGCCCTCTTCCAGCACCAGTGGGCAGCTCTGATATTTTTCGAGCGCATCTCGATAGTCCAATGTCTCATCGCCTTTTTGCAGCATTAATAAATAACGCTCTGGTTGGGTAATGGCTGTCTTATCGAGTTCTCTAAATTGTTCGATATGAATTTCATCCAGCATCCAGCGCTCGGAGGTATAGTAATTAATATTCTCACCCAGATATTTTGCTAGCAAAAGATGTGGCCGCACCGCAGGATTAATCAACACCGCCTTGCAGCCAAAACGCTCTGCCAGACAGGTCGCATAAAAGCCACCCAGAGAGCTGCCTGCAACGGCGACATCACCGTAGTACTTATTCTCCTCGTACAGATTCACCAGCATCGCCATAGCATCGGCGGGTACAGGCGGTATCGCAGGCGAAATCAGCTGATCCAGCAGGCCTTTTTCATCCATATAAGCATGCAGCGCTCTGGACTTGTACGAGTCTGGTGAGCTGTTAAAACCGTGCAGATAGATGAGTCGATTCAAATTCATAGATATAGTAGACACAAAAAACCCCTGTAAAACAAGGTTCTACAGGGGTTTTCTGAACAAGTTTAATTAAACTTATTTTGCAGCCATATCTTTTAATGCTTTTAATGGCAGAACTTTTACTACCTTACGAGCAGGTTTGGCTTTCACATCCATAAACTCACCTGGTTTAAATGGATTAGGCACGTTCTTGCGAGCTTTGGTTGCTGGCTTCTTGTTGATCTTGATTTTCATCAGACCAGGAATCTTGAACTCACCTGCGCCACGACTCTTAACATGTCCTTCAATAACATCTGCCAGTGCGTCAAAAACTTTAGCAACATCTTTCTTGGCTACATCTGTAGATTCAGCAATGTGAGTGTACAATTGCGTTTTTGTGTATGCATCACGAATCGCTTTAATATTTTTTTCTGGTGCAGCTTTTTTCACTGCTCTTTTCTTAACTGCTTTTTTCTTTACAGCTTTCTTTTTTACTGCTTTTTTCTTTGCGGCGGCCATGATTTTTATCCTTTGGTGATTATTTAAATTTCAACTAAAACAACTAGGCGCATTTTTATAACTTTAGCCTGAGAAAGTAAACAACTATTATCGTTTTTTACCTATAAATACAGTAATAATTGACATTTATACGATTAATCAGACAGGGTGCAAACTTATTCAGCATTTACTCGGCAAAAACGAGTGAAACTGTGTGAACAGCAATACCCTCTTTTCTACCAATGTAACCTAGTTTTTCTGTGGTTGTTGCCTTGATATTAATTTGATTTTTTTGCACTTCGAGGACGCTAGAAATACTCTCACACATTGAATCAATGTAAGAAGATAATTTAGGTGCTTGTGCAATAATAGTGACATCAAGATTTGATAATGCGTAACCTTGTTGTTTCACTTTTTGATAAACATTTTTCAACAATAAACAACTATCAATATTTTTATATTGATCATCTGAATCAGGAAAATGCCGACCGATATCGCCCGCTGCAATCGAACCCAGCAAAGCATCACAAATTGCATGTATCACCACGTCACCATCAGAATGAGCTAGCAGGCCATGAGTGTGTTCAATTCGAACACCCGCCAGCATGACATGGTCACCTTCGGTAAAAGCATGCACATCAAAACCATGGCCGATTCTGAACGGTATCTTTGCCTGAGAGCTCTTTCCTGTCATTTGCTTCGCCTTAGTCCTGCTGATTTACTATGAATAGCTCAGCCAGAGCCAAATCATTGGGACGGGTTATTTTGATATTGTCTTCATAGCCTTCAACCAGCCTGGGTTGATAGCCGGCATGCTCCATAGCGGATGACTCATCAGTCACACTAACGCCATCCTCTATCGCCTTGATTAGCGCTTCCTGTAAAGCTCTATATGGGAACAGCTGCGGAGTCAGTGCATGCCACAAACCTGCACGATCGATCGTTGCCAGCACGGTTTGCTCGTCACTCGCCCGTTTCATGGTATCGCGCACTGGCAGCGACAACAGGCCACCAGATTCATTGACTGTCGCCTGCTCAATCAGGTAATCGATATCTTCAATTCGAACACAGGGACGCACGGCATCATGAACCAGCACCCAGTCTTTATTAGCATCAAAGTCATCTCGCCCAGCCAGTGCTTTCATCGCATTGAGTACAGAATCACAGCGTTCAGCACCGCCGTCTGCCCGAACCACGGGCTTATCGGAGTTGATGTTAACCCTGCCCCAGTTTTGGTCATCGTGGCGCAAAGAAATGGCCAGTCCGCTTACCTTATCGGACGCCAATAGACGATTAATGGTGTTTTCAATCACCGTCGAGCCGGCTAGTGGCAGATATTGCTTAGGAATTTCTGACTGCATACGCTGACCAATGCCAGCGGCAGGAATGACAGCCCAGATGGATGGATGATTCATAAATTATTCGCGGACAATAGAATTATTATCCGACACAGACTAATGATCATTAGATTTATCGTATTCACTGGAAATCACCTGATAATAAACCTCATCCTTGCCTATCATACCCAGCTCACTTCGAGCACGTTCTTCGATGGCATCCATACCCTTTTTTAGATCCTGTACTTCTGCATCCAGTGCCTGATTACGTTCTTTTAACTTATCAACCTGCAGCTGGACAACATCAATCTCTTTTTCCAGCTGCAAGATCTCAGGAATACCACCATCACCCAGCCATATTTTGTATTGCAACATTGCCAGCAACACAACTAGAAGAGCGATGATTTTTTTCACGATACTCCGTTAATAGTGACCCGTTTACTTCAAGTATTTGAATGCACTTCTACCTGCGTAGATCGCGCCGTCACCCAGCTCTTCTTCAATACGCAGCAACTGATTGTATTTAGCGATACGATCAGAACGTGAAAGCGAACCGGTTTTAATTTGCCCCGCCTGCGTTGCCACACAAAGATCAGCAATCGTGCTGTCTTCGGTTTCGCCAGAGCGATGTGAAATCACAGCGGTGTAATCTGAAACGTGCGCCATGTGAATCGCATCCAGCGTTTCGCTCAATGTACCGATCTGGTTGAACTTGATCAAAATAGAGTTAGCAATATTCTTATCGATGCCTTCTTTGAAAATAGAGGTGTTGGTCACAAACAAATCATCACCCACCAGCTGCACTTTATTACCCAATTTCTCGGTCAAATAAGCCCAACCTGCCCAGTCATCTTCAGCCAGACCATCTTCAATGGTGATGATCGGATACTGATCAACCCAGCCAGCCAGATAGTCACTAAATTCATTAGCGTTAAAAGTCTTACCTTCTGATCCCAGTGTATAAATACCATTTTCATAGAATTCAGAAGCAGCCGCATCCAGCCCAAGATAAATATCTTTACCCGGCTCAAAACCTGCTCGTGTAATCGCTTCAAGAATAACTTCAATAGCTTCTTCGTTTGATGATAGATCAGGTGCAAAACCACCTTCATCACCCACAGCCGTATTCATACCTTTGGCTGACAGCACTGTTTTTAGAACGTGAAAAACTTCAGCGCCATAACGCAACGCTTCCTTAAAGGTAGGTGCACCTACAGGCAAAATCATAAATTCCTGCAAATCAACACTGTTATCCGCGTGCTCACCACCGTTGATGATATTCATCATTGGCACTGGCATGGTGTACTCATCGGTACCCAGAGAAACGTAAAGCGGCTCTTTTTTCGCGTTGGCATTGGCATGTGCTGTAGCCAGTGAAACCGCTAGCAACGCATTGGCACCGAGACGTTCTTTGGTGTCTGTACCATCAAGCTCGATCATTGTTTTATCAATACCGTCCTGATCAGAAACTTCCATCCCCAGCAAAGCCTTACGGATTTCACCATTCACATTACCCACGGCTTTGATAACGCCCTTACCCAGGTAACGATTTTTATCACCATCACGCAGTTCCAGCGCTTCACGCGCACCAGTCGATGCACCAGAGGGTACAGCTGCACGCCCCATAACACCGTTATTTAAAATAACATCCGCTTCGACGGTCGGGTTGCCTCGTGAATCTAAAATTTCACGTGCTTTAATATTGGCTATTTGTGTCATGATTTTCCTTTATTAAAAAATCGATTGTTAATTATTGTTTATTGTTAACTTTTCTAAAATTATTTTTAAAGAGCCATTTCTTCAAATGGTTTAGCTTTTACAATTCTGTCCAGCTCAAGCATAGTACCAAGCAAAGACTCCATCTTATCCAACGGCCAAGCATTAGGACCATCGCTGAGCGCCTTACTGGGGTCTGGATGCGTCTCCATAAACACACCTGAAACACCTGCAGCCACAGCGGCTCTTGCCAGTACTGGCACATGTTCTCGTTGACCACCAGATGATGCACCCTGACCACCGGGCAGTTGTACAGAATGCGTGGCATCGAATACAACCGGGCATTGCGTTTCACGCATCACCGCTAGTGAACGCATATCCGAAACTAAATTATTATAACCAAACGAAGCTCCGCGTTCACAAACCATAATCTGCTGATTACCGGTTGAACGTGCCTTATCGACCACGTGCTTCATATCCCATGGCGCGAGGAACTGACCCTTTTTAATATTCACGGCCTTGCCTGAATTCGCAATACGCAAAATAAAATCAGTTTGACGACACAGAAAAGCCGGAGTCTGTAACACATCAACAATGTCAGAAACTTCATCAATGGGTGTGTTTTCGTGAACATCAGTCAAGATTGGCACACCAACCTCGTCTTTAACTTTTTGCAATATACGCAAACCTTCTTCGATACCCGGTCCACGGAAACTATCACCCGAAGAACGATTCGCTTTATCGTAAGAAGATTTATAAATAAAATTAATACCCAGACGCTCGGTGATTTCCTTCAGCTTGCTCGATGTTTCCATCGCCATGGCCTCACTTTCAATCACACAGGGGCCGGCAATTAAAAATATTGGTTGATCCAGTCCAACTTCAAAATCGCAGAGTTTCATAAAGTAACCGCCTCGGCGTTTTTATTGGTGTGGTATTCAAGCGCAGCGCGAACATAATCGGCAAACAATGGATGGCCATCGCGTGGCGTTGAAGTGAATTCAGGATGGAACTGACAGGCCAGGAACCAGGGATGATCTTTTAGCTCGATCATCTCGACCAGATTACCGTCGCTGGATTTACCGCTGATAATCAAACCAGCCTTCTGCAACTGCTCACGATATGAATTATTGAACTCATAACGATGACGATGACGCTCTAATACATTGTCGCTACCATAAACATGACTCGCCAGCGTATTCTCAACCAGATTACAGCGCTGACCACCCAGACGCATGGTGCCACCCATATCAGAATCAGCACCACGTTTTTCGATGCTGCCATCTTCGGCCTGCCATTCGGTAATCAATGCAATCACCGGATGTTTGGTGTCATCGCTAAATTCACTGCTGTGTGCATCAGATAAACCAGCAACATCACGTGCAAATTCAATCACCGCCAGCTGCATACCCAGACAAATGCCCAAATAAGGCACCTTGTTTTCACGCGCATATTTAACTGCCGCAATCTTGCCTTCGATACCACGATCACCAAAACCACCGGGCACCAGAATCGCATCAAGGCCTTCGAGTGCGCTGAAGTCATCACCCTCTAATGAGGCCGAATCAATATAGCGAATACTGACCCGCGTTTTATTCTGCGCGCCAGCATGAGACAGAGCTTCATTTAATGATTTGTACGACTCGGTTAGATCAACATATTTGCCGACCATACCAATAATAATTTCGTGCTCGGGATGCTGCATGGCATCAACCACACGCTGCCAGTCAGACAGATCCGACGGTTTAGTATCCAGCTTCAAGCGGTCTGTAATAATGTCATCCACACCCTGATCGTGTAACCACAGTGGAATCTTGTAAATATTGTCCATGTCGCAGGCTGAAATAACCGCCTTCATTTCAACATTGGTGAACAGGGCAATTTTCTTACGCTCGTCTTCAGGAATGATTTTC
>CBFCZV010000019.1:0-50823 GCA_965602855.1 uncultured Gammaproteobacteria bacterium
GTGTTAAAAAACGTACTTTCCGTTCATTGTGGATTGTTCGTATTAATGCTGCAGCACGTCTATGTGACATGTCATACAGCCGTTTCATGAATGGTTTAAGCAAAGCAGGTATTGAAGTTGACCGTAAAGTGCTAGCTGATTTAGCTATCCACGATATGGCAGCATTTACTCAGCTTGCTGAGAAATCTAAAGAAGCGCTAGCTGCTTAAGTACTGATTACAATCGATGTTAGGCTGGAAAGCCTGACGTGATTTGTCGATAGAAGAAGGGGGAAGCTAGCTTCCCCCTTTTTTATTTCTAAAAAATATTATATTTCTTGCTAAGTGAATGAAAAACCAAGATTTTTCTTCTATTCTTATGCTCTAAATAATTTAAAAGATACAGGGTGGGTAGCCTTGTAGTAAATGACGGGAGAGTTGAGTGGATTTGCCAAAGTTGGTCGCTGATGCGCAAGCAGAAATAGCAGCGGCAAATGATCTGGAAGCACTGGATCAGATACGCGTTTCTTATCTGGGTAAAAAAGGTGAGCTCACCGCTTTACTAAAAACCCTTGGCAGCTTGCCGGGTGATGAGCGCAAAGCCGCAGGTCAGGAAATTAACAAGGCTAAGCAGGGAGTGCAGCAGTCAATCGAAGCACGCAAGTCTTCGCTGGAGCTGGCTAAGTTAGAATCCAAGCTGGCGAGTGAATGCATCGATGTAACGCTACCAGGACGTGGTCAACAGGCGGGTGGTTTACATCCCGTGACACGTACCATGGAACGCATACAAAGTCTGTTTTCACAACTGGGTTTTACTGTCGAAGAAGGCCCTGAAATCGAAGACGACTTCCATAACTTTGAAGCACTGAATATTCCCGAGCATCATCCTGCACGTGCTATGCACGATACCTTTTATTTTGACGCGCAAACTTTATTGCGTACGCACACTTCTCCCGTGCAAGTTCGTCACATGGAAACCGATCAACCACCGCTGCGCATTATCGCACCGGGTCGTGTTTATCGTTGTGATTCAGATTTAACCCATACACCCATGTTCCATCAGGTCGAAGGTTTGCTGGTTGATGAGAATGTTAATTTTGCCGATCTGATGGGTACGCTGTCTGATTTTCTAAAGCTGTTTTTCGAAAATGAAAATCTGAAAACGCGTTTTCGTCCTTCCTATTTTCCATTCACCGAGCCTTCATCCGAAGTCGATATTCAGTGCGTGATGTGTGAGGGCGAAGGTTGTCGCGTTTGCGGTCACACTGGTTGGCTGGAAGTGTTGGGTTGTGGCATGGTGCATCCAAAAGTATTCGAGTCGGTGAATATCGATAACGAAAAATACACTGGTTATGCCTTTGGTATGGGGGTCGAGCGTTTAGCCATGCTACGTTACGGCGTGAATGATCTTCGATTGTTCTTCGAGAATGATCTTAAATTTTTAAAGCAGTTCGCTTAAGGGGTTGGTGGTATGAAAATTAGCGAACAGTGGTTAAGAAGCTGGGTGAATCCAGATATTTCAACCGAAGAAATGTGTGACCAGCTGACTATGGCTGGCCTGGAAATTGATGGTGTCGAACCAGCAGCGGCCGACTTTAATAACGTTGTGGTAGCACGTGTTGAATCGATAGAAAAACATCCTGATGCAGACAAATTAAATATCTGTCAGGTGACTGATGGTAACGAAACCCTGCAAATTGTTTGTGGTGCGGCCAATGTACGTGAAGGTCTGATTATTCCTTTGGCGAAGATTGGTGCGGTACTTCCAGGTGACTTCAAGATTAAGCCTGCAAAATTACGTGGTGTTGAATCATCCGGCATGCTGTGTTCTGAAAAAGAACTGGGTCTGGCTGACCAGGCCGATGGCTTGATGGAGCTGCCCGAAGACGCGCCCGTTGGTCGAGATATACGCAAGTATCTTCAGCTTGATGATAACTGTATCGAAATAGATTTAACGCCAAACCGTGGCGATTGCCTGAGCATTGCCGGTGTTGCGCGTGAGCTGGGTACTTTGAATGAGTGTGATGTCACGGTTGAAGCCTGTGAACCGGTTGCGGCAATGACCGATGCCAGTTTCCCGGTTGAAATTCAGGCGGGTGATGTATGTAGTCACTATGCAGGTCGAGTTGTAGCCGGTGTTGACTGCAAGGCACAGACGCCCATGTGGATGCTTGAGTGCCTGAGACGTTCGGGTATTCGTGGTCTGGGGCCGATTGTAGATATCACTAACTACGTCATGCTCGAACTGGGACAGCCGATGCACGCCTTTGATTTGGCAGCGCTAGACGGTGCTATACAAGTCCGTTTTGCTAAAAAAGATGAAAAAATCACGCTTCTTGACGGTAAATGTATCGAACTTGACGAAGAGTCGCTATTAATTGCGGATAACAGCAATGCATTGGCTCTGGCTGGTGTGATGGGTGGTGAAGGTTCGGGTGTTAGTGATACAACGTCGTCGATCTTCCTCGAAAGCGCTTTCTTCAAGCCCGAACATATTGCAGGCAAAGCTCGTGGCTTTGGTTTGCACACTGATTCATCCCATCGTTTTGAGCGCGGCGTTGATCCTCAGTTGCAGGTAAAAGCCATTGAACGTGCAACCGCACTGGTACTTGAAATTTGCGGTGGTGAAGCTGGTGCGGTGATTGAAGAGACTACTGAGGCTTATCCTAAGGAGGGTAATGCCATTCATTTGCGTCATGCTCGTATTCAACGTTTGCTGGGTATTGAAATGGCCGCCGATGAAGTCGAAGCCATTTTTAAACGTCTGGAAATGAATGTGGTTGCGGTTGATGATGGCTGGCAGGTAACACCGCCCAGCTTCCGATTTGATATTGCGATTGAAGCTGATTTGCTGGAAGAGCTGGTCAGGATTTTCGGCTACAACAATATTCCAAGAACGCAGCCAGATTACTCAGGTTGCATGAAGCCACAAACAGAATACGAGGTTTCCACCTCTGTACTGCGCAGTGCGCTGGTTAATCGTGGTTATTTCGAAGCGATTACCTACAGCTTTGTCGATCCCAAAATACAGAAAATCCTTGATCCTGAAAACAGGGCCGTTAGGCTGGCAAATCCCATTTCTTCCGAAATGTCGGTAATGCGAACGTCCATGTGGCCGGGGCTGATTCAGGCGGTACAACACAATCTGAATCGCCAGCACAGCCGTGTGCGTCTGTTTGAGACAGGTCTGTGCTTTAAACCCAATAATGAAACTCTGCCTGAGCAAACCAGTAAGATTGCCGGTGCTATCTGTGGTGATTTGCAGCCTGAACAATGGTCTGAGGCTGCCAGAAAAGTCGATTTCTTTGATCTTAAGGGTGATGTTGAAGCGCTGTTAGAATCAACGGGCAAGGCCTGTACATTCGAGGCTGGCACCCATCCTGCGCTGCATCCGGGGCAATCTGCCAGTATTTTAATCGATGGTGCTGTGGCTGGCTGGATCGGTACATTGCATCCGGAAATCATGAAGCAGCTGGGACTGGATCAAACCGTCTATGTTTTTGAATTAAACCTCGAAATGGTGAAATCTACCGTTCTACCCGCGTTTTCTCCTCTGTCTCGTTTCCCGGAAGTTAGAAGGGATCTGGCCATTGTTGTCGATGAAAACGTGACTGTGCAGTCTATACAGGCCTGTATCACTGAAGTGGCCTCAGATTTACTGCAGAATATTCAGATATTCGATATTTATACCGGAAAGGGTGTCGATTCAGGACGAAAAAGTGTCGCTTTAGGCTTGATTTTACAGGACTTTTCACGCACTCTTACCGATCAGGATGTAGAAACAGAAGTAGAAAAAGTCGTTTCCACACTAAAACAAAAATTTGCTGCTACACTTCGGGAGTAGGCATGGCATTAACGAAAGCTGATTTGGCAGAAAGCCTGTATGAAGAACTCGGTCTCAACAAACGTGAGGCCAAAGAACTGGTTGAATTGTTCTTTGAGGAGGTTCGTGCAGCACTGGGTGACGCTAATCACGTCAAACTTTCAGGCTTTGGTAATTTTATCCTGAGGGACAAGACCGAAAGACCGGGTCGTAATCCTAAAACAGGCGAAGAAATTCCAATTTCTGCAAGAAGAGTCGTTACATTCAGACCAGGCCAAAAATTGAAGCAACGAGTGGAAGCTTATGCTGGAAGCGAGCAATAATAACGAATTACCAACAATACCGGGAAAACGCTATTTCACCATTGGTGAAGTTAGCGAGCTGTGTGGTGTTAAATCGCACGTCCTGCGCTATTGGGAGCAGGAATTTTCCCAGCTAAAACCCGTAAAACGTCGCGGTAACCGCCGTTACTATCAACGTCACGATGTTATTCTCATTCGTCAGATCCGCAGCCTGCTCTATGATCAGGGCTACACTATTGGCGGCGCACGCCTGAAATTGACCGGTGAAGAAGTGGCAGATGATAACAATCAAAGCCAGCAGATCGTACGTCAAATGAGAACCGAGCTTGAAGAGCTGCTGGTACTGTTAAAAGCTTAATTTTTAGAAAAATCTTTCCAAACAGATCTTATAAGTTTCTCCCAATTCAGGTATCCTATGCGACCTTCACGGGGCGTAGCGCAGTCTGGTAGCGCACTACACTGGGGGTGTAGTGGTCGCAGGTTCAAATCCTGCCGTCCCGACCAATATTAAATAAAGCCTGCATTTGCAGGCTTTATTTATGTAGGCTTACCAGCTAAATTCCATCCAATTATTCCCACAAAAGCCCCACCATGAAAGACGCCAACCCAAACACCATTTACCTGAAAGACTACACCCAACCCCCATACTGGATCACCAACGTTGACTTGATCTTCAATCTCGAAGAAGAGCAAACCCAGGTCAGCTCCACATTAAGTGTAAGCAAGAACGAAAGTATCTCAGGTGATCACCCACTCGTTCTACATGGAGAAGAGCTAGGTCTTGAAAGAATCTCAATTGATGGTAAAACACTTGAAGTATCTGAGTACACAGTCACTGACACCGATCTAACCATCCACTCAGTACCAAATACGTTCACACTCGAAATCAAAATCACCACCAAGCCACAGGAAAACACCTCTCTTGAAGGCCTGTATAAATCCAGCGGTAACTTCTGTACGCAATGTGAAGCCGAAGGTTTCAGGAAAATCACTTACTTCCTCGATCGCCCTGATGTGATGGCGAAATTCACTACGACGATTTATGCGGATAAAGAAAAATATCCAGTTTTATTATCGAATGGTAACCCTGCTGATTCAGGTGACGATGAGAATGGTCGTCACTGGTGTCGTTGGGAAGATCCATTTAAAAAGCCCTGTTACTTATTTGCATTAGTAGCGGGTGATCTGGGATTTATCGAAGATAAGTTCACAACCATGTCCGGCAAAGAAGTTGATCTGCGTATTTATGTGCAGCATCACAATATTGATCAATGTGATCACGCCATGCGTTCGCTGGTTAAATCGATGCAGTGGGATGAACAGGTTTACGGTCGTGAATACGATCTGGATGTTTATAACATCGTTGCCGTCGATGACTTCAATATGGGCGCGATGGAAAATAAAGGCTTGAATGTTTTCAATTCAAAATACGTGCTAGCGAAAAAAGAAACGGCGACTGATGTTGATTTTATTAATATTGAGGCGGTCATTGGCCACGAATATTTTCATAATTGGAGCGGTAACCGTGTTACCTGTCGTGACTGGTTTCAGTTGACCTTGAAAGAGGGTTTAACGGTTTTTCGTGATCAACGATTTACGGCAGATATGAATGCGGAAACACCTAAACGTATTGATGATGTGAATGTTTTGCGCACGGCGCAGTTTGCTGAAGATGCAGGGCCGATGGCTCACCCGATTCAGCCGGATGCTTATCTTGAAATTAATAACTTCTACACCGTCACCGTTTACAACAAGGGCGCAGAAGTTATTCGTATGATCCATACCATTCTGGGCGCAGATGGATTCAGGAAAGGCATGGATTTGTATTTTGATCGTCACGATGGACAGGCGGTCACCACGGAGGATTTTATTACTGCAATGGAAACCGCAAATAATGTTGAGCTGACACAGTTCAGGCGCTGGTACAAGCAATCGGGTACGCCAGAAATCTCGGTGCAGGAGTCTTACGATGAGAAATCGCAGCGTTATGAGCTGACGTTAAAACAAACAACACCGGCAATACCAGAGCAGGAGATCAAGTCTGCTTTTGATATTCCGATTCGTGTAGGTTTGTTGAATGCTTCTGGTGATGATATGAAAGTCGCACATGAAGGCGTTAAAAACGCATCGCATATGCTTCGTTTAAATGAGGATGAGCAGTGTTTTGTTTTTGAGGATGTTAAAGAAAAGCCTGTGCTTTCAATGTTGAGAGATTTCTCGGCACCGGTAAAAGTAAAGTTTGATCGTTCCAATGAAGAGCTGGCTTTCTGTGCCGCCAATGACAGTGATGGTTTTAATCGTTGGGATGCGGGTCAGCAGCTGGCGATACGGATTATCTTAAATAGTGTGGAAAATGATCAACCGTCAATCTTACCGGAATATCTTGTTTCCTCCTATCGTAAGATCTTACAGAACAGGGAAATTGATAAGGCTCTGGCTGCGAGGGCCCTGGCTTTACCTTCGCAGGCTTATATTTCAGAGATGATGTATGTGGTGGATGTTGATGCCATTCATGCATCGCAGAAATTCCTGGAGACAAATTTGGGCGCCAATTTGTTTAACGAATGGCTGGCGGTTTACCAGCAGTGTGAGGCAATTGAATATGATTTATCACCAGCATCAATGGGTGCACGTTCATTAAAAAATACGGCGCTGGCCTACATGGTGGCCAGCGGTAATGCGCAGGGTGAACAGCTGGCGCTGAAACAGTTTGAACAGGCCAGTAATATGACTGATCAGTTGGCGGCGTTTCGTGTGCTGGTTCATCATGCTTGTGATTCGCGTGACAAGGTGATCGAAGATTTCTACCAGCAGTGGCAGCACGATCAGCTGGTCATGGACAAGTGGTTCATGATTCAGGCGACCGCGCCGCAGTCTGATACCCTGCAACGCGTCGAGAAATTGTTCGAGCATGATGATTTTGATCTGAAGAACCCAAATCGTGTTCGTTCTCTACTGGGTGCTTTCTGTTCGGCCAACCCGATTTGCTTTCATGTGCCAACCGGTGAGGGTTATCGCCTGCTGGGGCAATATATCGAGCAATTGAATGACCTGAACCCGCAGATAGCATCACGCCTGACTACGCCGCTGACACGCTGGAAACGGCATAATGATGAGCGCCAGCAGCATATGAAGACTGAGCTGAACAGATTGAAGCAACTGCCACAACTTTCTCGTGATGTTTATGAGCTGGTTGATAAAAGCCTGGATTAACAAAGTATTAACTAGCTGAATTTATTAGGTTTATTTGTTATTTTTCAGAAGATATTGATATTTGCTTCTGGTTTCTATGCAGAGATGATTGAAACGGCTACAATTGTTAGTTAGATCAAATTATTTGAGTGTCATTCTGCTTGTTGCACCGGTCACTGGAGTTGTAGTTATGAACAATGTTGTTTCCCTTTTCGAAGAAACGCAAAAAGAAGATGAAAAGCCAATTATCGTGCTTGCCGATGATGATCCATCGATCCGCCTGATGGTGCGCCATGTACTGGAATCTGAAGATTATGAAATTGTTGAGGCAGAAGATGGCCTAGATGCGATTAAAGCTGTTGAAAAACAACATCCTGCACTGCTTTTATTGGATGCGGTGATGCCGGGTCTGGACGGTTTTGCTACCTGTCAGCAGCTGAAAGACAGGGGGCATGGTGATGTACCAGTGATTATGCTAACCGGGCTGGATGATGATGAATCGGTAGAGCGTGCTTACGAAGTCGGTGCCATTGATTTCATTACCAAACCAATTAAGTGGGCGGTGCTTAAGCATCGTGTGCGTTCTGTTGTAAAACGTATTGTGGCTGAACGTAAAGTGCAGCGTCTTGAGTACCGAGATAGCCTGACGCAATTACCCAATCGCCTGTTGTTTGTTGATCGCATGGAACAGGCCATTGTGCGTGCTGAGCGCCATAGAGAAACCATCGCTCTGATGGTCGTTGATATCGATGATTTCAAGCTGGTCAATGATTCTTTTGGCCATGAAGCGGGTGATAAGCTGATTAAAGCGGTGGGTGATTTGCTATCGAAGTCACTGCGTCGTGCAGATACCGTTGCTCGACTGGGTGGTGATGAGTTTGCCATTATTATCGAAAATGTTGACGGTGTAGATGACGCAATCTCAATCGCTGATAACTTAACAACCTTGCTCGAGCATAATGTGCGTCTGGATGATCAGGAAACCTTTACCAGTGCCAGCGTGGGTATTGCTTTGTTCCCCGATGATGGTTCGGATGCAAGTACCTTATTAAAAAATGCAGATACTGCTATGTTCCGCGCCAAGGAACAGGGGCGTCGTTGCTTCCAGTTTTATAAGGCGGAAATGAGCGTCAATGCGATGGAGCGTCTGGAGCTGGAAAACAGCATTCGTCAGGCCATCGAAAATAATGAGCTGGTGATTCACTACCAGCCAACGATTGATATTCATAATAATGAAATTTCGGGTGTGGAAGCGCTGTTGCGCTGGCAGCACCCAGAGAAAGGAATTATTGATCCGGATGATTTTTTACCAACGGCAATTGAAAGTGGTTTAATTGTACCGATTGGTGAATGGATGATTAAGACTATCTGCCATCAGCTGCGTGTCTGGAAAGAATCGGGTATGGAAAATCAGAATATTTCCATCAATCTTTCAGCAAGACAATTTAAAGATCAGAATTTGCTGGCGGTGTTTACGCAGGCAATGGATGAGCATCAAATTGAAGGCTCCGAATTAACCATTGAAGTGACTGAAAAAACGCTGGTGGTCAGTGAAGGTGAAATTGAGAGTACCTTAAATAAGCTGCATGAAATGGGTATTTTGATTGCAGTGGACGACTTTGGTATTGGCTTTGCTTCATTGACCAATTTGAAAGATCTGCCCATCGATGTAGTCAAGATTGATGAAAAATTTATTTCTGGTGTGCCTGAAAATGAACAGGATGTGGCCGTAGTGACAGCTATTGCTGGTTTAACGCGTGGGCTTAAATTGAAGTTATTCGCTGAAGGCATCGAGAACGAACGTCAGCTTAATATGCTCAAGGGTCTGGGTTGTCAGTTTGCCCAGGGTTTTTACTGGAGCAAGGCTTTGCCTGCTGACCAATATGAACAGTTCTATTTGAATCGTATTTATAATTTAGGTTAATGGCTTTTTAATATAATGAGCTTTGTTGGTTTGCTCGCGGCAGATCGGCAAGGCTCTTATTATTTTTTCTGATATTTTTCCAAAATATCCTCAGGTAATACTCATTATCTGATCATTTTGAATGCTGGTACTTTCAGATAAACAAGGTAAAGAAATAATGAAAATTTTAATAACTGGAGCCAGCCGCGGTATTGGCCTTGAAATGGTGCGCTATGGCATGGATCAGGGCTGGGATGTGCTGGCCTGTTGCCGTAACCCACAGCAAGCTGAAAAGCTGCTTTCGATGGCGCAATTATCTAATGGCAGAGTGAGTGTTTTTCTGGCGGATATGTCTGAGCTGGCAACTTTACAAGCTCTGGCTTATGAGCTCCGTCATGAGGCCATTGATATGCTGATCAATAATGCTGGTGTTTACGGTTCGGATAAAAATTGTTTTGGTCAGGTTGATGCTAATGATTGGGTAGAAACTTTAAAAGTGAATACTATTGCGCCGATGAAATTATCGGAGTTGTTTGTTGAACAGCTTTGCATGGGGCAGTCAAAAGTGATTGCCTGTCTGAGCAGCAAAATGGGCAGCATGAAGGACAATACTTCTGGTGGCAGTTATATCTATCGTTCCAGCAAAGCTGCTTTGAATGCTGTGGTGAAGAGCCTGTCTCATGACCTGGCCGATAAGCATATAAAATGTGTTGCCCTGCATCCAGGCTGGGTGAAAACTGATATGGGTGGCCCTAATGCTGAAATTAGTGTGAAAGAGAGTGTGACCCAGATGTTCCAGACACTGCAAGCATTGAAAGCAGAAGACAGTGGCCGTTTTATTGATATTGATGGAAGAGATATTCCCTGGTAATGAGAAAAGAGAACTAAATGTCATTAGATTTTACAAAAGGTGATCTGCAACTGCTGCAGAAAATCGTTACACAGGCCGCTAAAGAAGAATTACTACCGGGCTTTGGTAAACGTGAGTTTGAATACAAAGATGACGGTAGTGTAATTACTAGTGCCGATCTGGCCATGCAAAAAAGGCTGGAACAGGAGCTCAAACAGGCCTGGCCAGGAATCGCATTATTAGGTGAAGAAATGGCTGAACTGGAGCAACAGGCAGTCATCGATAGTGGTCAGGCTTACTGGTGTGTCGATCCATTAGATGGTACCAATAACTACGCGGCGGGCATTCCTCTGTTTGCAGTTTCTATTGCATTGATTGTGAATGGTGAACCAGTACAGGGGCTGATTTATGATCCTATACGCGATGAAATGTTTGCTGCCAGAAAAGGTGAGGGAGCTTTTCTCAATGGTGAAAAATTGAAGGTGATGAACAGTACCCATCATGCGCAGCGCATTATTGCTGAAATTGAAATGAAGCGTCTGCCTCAAGAATTAGTCGTACGTTTGATAACAGAGCAGCCTTATGGCTCGCATCGCAACTCAGGCTCCTCGGTGATAGATTGGTGTTGGGCAGCGGCCGGGCGCTATGATGTGTATTTGCACGGTGGGCAAAAGCTCTGGGATTATGCTGCCGGACATTTAATATTCGATGAGGTGGGTGGCCAGTCAATTTCGCTAGATGGCGGCTCAGTGTTCAGCGGACGGCTAGAGACGCGTTCGGTCCTGGCTGCACAGGATGAGAGACTGTTCAATGACTGGTGTCAATGGATTGGTATTCCTGTTAAGGCTCAATAGTTAAAATCAAACTGATACAATTGATATTGTTATATTAATCAATGATATGCATGATGATGATTGTGTGTAAGAGATTATTAATTAGTATATTTTATGTGGAATTTGATAGTATTAGCCGGTCATAAAATGTTGATAAAAATAATGAATCGAGTCCAGGCTCAGGCTAGCACTAGAACCGTTGACTACTGTAATTTTGAATATAACTAACCGTATGATTTTAATAGGATTTATCGTGTGTATCTGACCATAGGTTCAATGCTGATCAGAGTGATGGCTAATGATTGATGCTGCGACACGATTGAAGTCTCTATCGAGATATCTTCTGATAATATGCATATTTGCAATTAACTCAGGATTGCATGCAGAGGTATCTCAGGCCGACCTTGCGGACAAGGTCGATAACCTCAAAGATCAAGTGCTCGAATTAAATAAGGAATTATTTGTTCTTGAAGAAGATTTATTGTTTCCGCTTGATTCACAGATTCATGTTTTTTTTACCATCGAGGACGATTTCATTTTTAAAATGAATTCGGTGAAATTAGAGCTAGATGGCAAGGTCGTTAGTAATTACCTGTACACGGAAAAGGAAGCTCAGGTACTCCAACGTGGTGGTGTGCAGCAGATTTATGCCGGAAAGATGATCACAGGTAAGCATAAGCTAATGGTCACTTTTAGTGGTAAAGCTGCATCATTTCGTGACTATAAACGTATATCGAGCATTCCTATTACAAAAACAAAAAAAGCAAAATTTGTTGAGTTGAAAATTAAAGCTAGCAAATCCAACAAACAACCAGTCCTATTAGTCAAAGTTTGGGAATAACACATCAGATAACTTAATTATGTGCTATTTCTTCCGAATTAAAACCTGCTTCATTACGATAATCGCATTAAATTTTTTACTGCCACTACCTGTTAATGCGGCGGGTAAATTAACGCGTACAAAAATTGAGCTCCCTAAAAATATTTCCCTATATAACTTTTTTCAAAATGAATGTTTTTCATCAATTGAAGACATAGCTCTGGAAAAAGAGGATCAGGCCGCTAATACTAAAAATAAATCGAAACAGGCGTTGCTTGATAGTTTGTATTTGTCTTATGGCTTGAAAGATCGCGCTCACAAAACGTTTAAAAATATAACGCTTAAAGAGATTCAGGAAGTTTCGCAAGATGTATTAGGGCGGGGCTGGTTCAATATTGGTAAAGATTATTATATTGATGGTTTTGGAGAAGAACTAAAAAACACCTTATTGGTTATCGATAATGGTCAGCAGTTAACGCTGGACTCTGCATATAAGTCAGAACAGCTAAATGTTCTGAGTAAAATTTGTATGCAGGATCATGAATATGGTGATGTGCTTGAAATGCTCGAATTGTTTCCAGATGGCTCTATGTGGAAACAGTACGCAAAACTTAATCTTGGTGTTAATTTAATTAAAAATGATCGATTAGATGAGGCAATCCCATTATTGGAAGAGGTGTCAGAATTATCTGAGTCTAATGATGAGTATGATGTTCTGAGCGACCAGGCTAATCTGGTGCTGGCATCGAGCTATATAAAATTAAATAAGCTAGCTCTGGCGGTTGAGTATTTTGAGAAAATTAAATTAGGTAATCCTCAGTCGAATAGTGCGCTGCTTGGTCTGGGCTGGGTGAAGTTTAAAATGGCTTCTTATAAAGATGCGTTAAGAGTCTGGTTGGTGCTTTCAAAACGTTCCAGGTCAGATGCCTATGTGCATGAGGCACTGATGCTGATTCCATACGTGCTCGAAAAACGAGCAAACAAGGTAGAGGCATTGACTCAATATGAGTTTGCAATAGATGCATTTTCGCAGCAACTAAAAGATGTTGAAGAAATAAAGTCTCGTCTCAAGCAAGGTGAAATGGCCAGAATACTAAGATCTGGTGCGGCCAGTGAAGTTAATTACGATTTGCGTAGTGCTATTCGTATTATGGGAGCAGAGCTAAGCGATGGTCTTTATGAGTTGATGACTTCCAGTGATTTTATTCAAGTGGTTAAAAATCATCGTGAACTGGCCAAATTGAGTGACAATCTATTGAAATGGATCCAGATAATGCCTTCATTGAAAGCAATGCCTGATGAAAAAATAAATGCCTATAACTATCGTCTAGCGGCTGTTGTAAATAGATTGAAATTTGAATATGCAAGAAAACTCAGGGATAGACAAACTGGTCTTGTCGAGCAACTTGATAAGAAAAAATCAGATTTGGCTGAGATTAAAAATGATGATCAGATAATATATAAGCTAAAGGAAAAATATCGTTTTCTTTCAGGCTTGTTGAAATGGAATGTCAATATTAATGATGGCCCTAGAGTTCAGGTTATAAATAAAAACCCTGGTTATAAGAAGATTGCGTCTCGGGAAGCGCACAATCCGATGAAGGTGTTACCTTTTTCATGGGGAGCTGCATCAGTAGAAAATAAGAATTTCACACTGGCGATTAAAGATAAAAAACAACGCATTAATACATTAAGGATAAAGCTTGAGAAATTAATGTCAGTTCAGGAAGAGAAAGCGCAGTTGATGGCAGAAAAGTATATTGATCAATATCGTGAATATGTAAAAAAATATCATGATCGAGCCTTATTTGCTAAGGCAAGGCTCTATGACTCAATGGTGAGCAGGAAATAATATGAGAGTCACAGGTCTGCTTCCATTTGCTTTACTGTCTGTGATGGTGTTGTCTGGCTGTATGCCGACGGCAGTAAAAGACTGGAATACCATGAAAATTGGAGAGCTGGATAAAGGCTTACTGGACTTTGATTATGTAAATACGGACGCTCCAACCCCTAAAGGGGCACTGGAAAATTATCGAGCTTATCTTTCCGATAATGAAAATACACTTCATTTTGCCGAGGCACTAAAGCGTCTGGCTGCACTTGAGCTTGAAGTAAGTGAAACTGTTGACGGGCAGGTAACAGAGAAGCAAACGAAAGAAAGCGAACAGGCGTTGATGCGTTCAATTGAACACTATAAGGCCTACCTGAAACAATATCCTGATAAAAAAGATAATGATTTCATGCTCTACCAGCTGGCCAAGGCTTATGACTTTATTGGCGATACAGAGAAGTCTCTCGCAACGCTGAGTGAGATTACTCGTCGTTATCCAGATTCAGAATATATTGATGAAGTACAATTTCGCCGTGGTGAGATTTTATTTGTTTTCACTGATTATATAAACGCAGAGAAAGCCTATTCGTCGGTTGCTAATAAAACGGCATCAGAATCAAAATTTGTAGAGAAGGCACGCTACAAGCTTGCCTGGTCTCAATTCAAACGAGCTAAGTACATTGATTCACTAGAAAGCTGTCTTTTCTTACTGGATACACAACATGCTCAGGGTAAGCTGGGAGGGTATTCGATCTCAGCTAATTTGACTCGCTCTGAGATGGATTTTATTAATGATGTTCTACGTCTTACGAATCTGTCTCTGACGTATAAAGACAATGCAAACACAATTCAACAGATATTTGCAGGCAGAGAAAATAGACAATACGAACCATTGGTATATCGGCAACTGGGCGAGTTTTATCTAAAAAATGAGCGCACCGTTGATGCGGTTAAGGTTTTTCTTGATTACGGAAAATTCCACCCTAATACACTGAGGGCCGCTGAATTCCATATGCAGGCAATAGATACCTACAAAGCATCTGGTTTGATGGATCTGCTGCTGATAACAAAAGTAGATTTTGTGAAAAAATTTGGTGTTGGTAGTGTGTTTTGGCAGAGTTATAAAAAGGAGGATAAAAAGAGAGTTATTACAGTACTCAAAGTCAATATTAAAGATCTGGCAAAATATTATCATGCGGTCGCGTTGAAGTCGGGTAAGCCAGAAGATTATACAAATACTTCATTTTGGTATGAGACTTATATAAGTTCATTCCCAAAAGATCCAGAAGCCCCGTTAATGAATTTTCTGTTGGCTGAATCACAGCATGATGCAAAAAAATATCGTAGTGCTTTAAATGAATATGTAAAAACAGCGTATAACTATAAAATACACAGCAAAAGTGCGGAGGCGGGTTATGCGGCTATTCTTACTTATAATTTGCTGATTGATAAAGCGAGTGACGAAACGCGTGCAGAACTGGAAGCTAAGGCGCTGAAAAATTCGATACGGTTTAGTTTTCGATTTAAGAATACAAAATACGCACCTGCTGTTATCGCTAAATCAGCCGAAAAATTGTACGAGAACAAAGATTACAAAGGCGTAATAGAATTCAGTTCAAAAAATAAACAGCTACAGGAGCTTGATGATAAATCGCACTATAAAGCGACCTGGTTGGTTTATGCTCATTCACTTTTCGAAACGAAGCAATTTCCACGTGCTGAAGAAGCATATAAAAGCATTCGCAGTCTGATGTCAGACAATGAGCCTCACTATGATGAGATATCGGAAAAGATGGTAGCCAGTATCTATATGCAGGCAGTGATCTATCGAGATGCGGAATATTTTAAATTGGCCTCCTATCATTTTCTGCGGGTGGGGGAACTGGTGCCGACTTCAACTATTGCTGAAACAGCACAATATGATGCAGCTGCAATGCAAATTAAGCTGAAGAACTGGAGTGAAGTTATTAAAGTTCTTGAACAATATCGAGAAATATTTCCTAAAAGCAAAAAATATAAGCGGGAGATTTCAGAAAAATTGCTGTTGTCCTATATACGAACAGGGCACTCGGAAATGGCGGCTGATGAAGCTAATAATTTGTCGAAAATATCGGTAGAAGCCGAAGAAAAAAGAGCTTATACATGGCAAGCTGCTGAGCTATACCAAAAGTCAGGGCTATTTGATAAAGCTAACAAAATTTATGTTTCATACATAAATAAGTACCCTTCACCATTTGCACAGGGTATTGAAGGGCATCAGCGTGTTATCGACTATTACCGAAAAGAACAGGACGCTAAAAATTTGAATAGCTGGTTACAGAAGACAGTTAAAGCAGAAAAACGTGGTGATAATAATCGAACTGAGCGAACCAGATTTATCGCAGCGACTGCAGCTATGGAATTAGCATCGCCTCTGGTCTCAGAATTTAAGAAAATTGAACTAACAGTGCCGTTGAAGAAAAGTCTAAAAATTAAAAAGAGACTGATGAAAATGGCATTAGATGCCTATACTGACTTAATGACATATAAAATTGCAGATATAACTACAGAATCAACCTATTACGTTGCTGATATCTACGGGCATTTTGCAGAATCATTAATGAAATCTCAGCGTCCGGGTAGTCTGAACGAAGAAGAGCTGGAGCAATACGATATTTTACTGGAGGAACAGGCTTATCCGTTTGAAGAAAAGGCCATCGAAATACATAGTGCAAATGCAAAACGAACCAGTGATGGGGTTTATGATGAATGGGTCAAAAAGAGTATAGCGGCGCTTTCAGTGTTGCAGCCAATCCGATATGCAAAAAATGAGCGTATAGATCAATGCTGCGAATAATTAGTAAAATTGTCTGTTCCTTTGTTGTGGCTTCGATGCTAGTTGCATGTATGCCTCCTGCGAAGGAAGTTACTGCACCAGTTAAAACTGCAGCGGCAGCTGTGCCTGCTGAAAAAGTGAATTATGAAGCTGCAATAGTTGCAGCCAGGGAAGGAGATAGGGATGAGGCTATTGAGTTATTTAATAAAGCAACGAAAATAAAGCCCGATTATGCAGGTGCCTATGTAGGGCTTGGTTTGCAGTATTTACAAAAAAAACAACTGGATAAGGCTAGGCAAGCTTTCTCGAAAGCCATTGCATTAGATTCTACTAATTATGTGGCTTACAACCATCAGGGCATCATAATGCGCATGCGTGGTGATTTTACCGGTGCAAAGGCGATGTATCAGGCGGCTATCAGGTATAATCCGAGCTACGCTAATGCACATTACAATGCTGCGATTTTGTACGATATTTATTTGTATGAGTCAGAGCTGGCTCTGTATTATTATAAAAAATATCAATTGCTTTCAGGTGACAGCGATAAGCTTGTCGCTAAATGGATTATAGATCTTCAACGTCGGGTGCCTTCAAGGTAGATATCATGTGCTTAAAAATGATTAGACGATCAATGATGCTTATTTTTATGCTGATTTCGGTTTCACTGAATGCAAAAGAGATGGTGGAAATGGAAGGCATGTCTGTCGTTGGTAATAAAGAGTCGCCCAATTTGTTATATATAGTACCGTGGAAATCACCAAAGACACCTGACATTGAAGAGTTGAAGATGTCATCAAGATTGTTTGATGAAGCTCTGACGCAGGTTGATCGAGATGGGCTAGTAAGAGAAGGTGTTTATTGGCACGCAAAACAAAAAATTAATAATAGATTAAAATAGAAATTTGAATATTATCGGTAATCGTTGCGTCACGCATTAAACGAATGCCATGTTAAATATAGGAGAGGACTATGTTTTCTGAGTTTATAAGATTTTTGCAATCAGGCGGTGCGTTTATGTACCCCATTATGATTGTTTTTGCATTTGGCCTGGCGATTGCTACAGAGCGTTATTTGTATCTGTCTTCGGTTAAAAAGAATAATAAAAAGTTACTTGGAGAAATTATGCCCTTGCTGAATCAGGGTAGATTTGACCAGGTAGCTGAAATCACTGGAAAATCGAAGGTGGCAATTTGCATGATGCTGTCATTGGGTATCAGTCGTCAACAGGCCTCTGCCAGACGTGAAGATGTGGAAATGGCGATGGAAGAGGTGATGATGGAAACCATCCCCCGTCTTGAAAAGCGCACACACTACATTGCAATGTTTGCAAACATATCAACTTTGCTCGGTTTGCTCGGTACGATAACAGGTCTTATCAAGGCCTTCACAGCCGTCGCGCAGGTTGATCCTTCGTTAAAAGCAGAGATTTTATCCAGTAGTATTTCTGTCGCGATGAATACAACCGCTTTTGGATTGGCCGCAGCAATTCCACTTATTATCATTTTTTCCATGCTGCAATCCAGAACGACCGAAATCGTTGATAGTTTCGAAATGGCGACAGTGAAATTTTCTAACTTAATTGTTCAGAATAAATAAGAACCATTAGTTATGTCTCGGAAAAGATTCAGAGCAGGCAATAAAACCAAAGTTGTCGATCTTGATGTGACGGCCTTCATGAATTTGATGGTTGTTCTGGTTCCGTTTTTGTTGATGATGACGGTATTTGCCAATGTCAGTGTTCTTGATTTTAATTTGCCAACAGATGAAGAAGTTAAATCATCGGGTGATGATAAAAAAGAATTTGGTTTAAATGTTGTTATCTACAAAAATGAGCTGATCATAACAAACCAGAATGGTGGAGTTATTAAAACAATACCAGCATCTAAGAGTGGCCATAATTTTCAATTATTGAATCAGACTCTTAGGCTGATAAAAACAAAATATCCTGATCTCACGGCAATTGCAATATTGCTAGAGCCAGATACGCATTACGATAATTTGATTAAGGCGATGGATACAGTGCGCGAATTCCGGGTTTTATATGAAGGAGAAATTGTTAATGCTGAGTTATTCCCTGATATCTCAATCGGTGATGCACCTAAAGAAAAGCTAAAGAGCTAATCCAATGAAAGAATCAAGACGCGCCAGGCGAATGAGAAGACATCATGCACGAGGAGCAGATAAAAATGCGACTCTAAACATGGTTTCTTTGATGGATATCTTTACCATTCTGGTATTTTTCCTGCTGGTTAGCGCAGCCAGTTCGGATATTTTACCAACACCAAAAAATATCAAGCTGCCACGATCAAGTGCAGATTTAATGCCAAAAGAAAATCTTGTTATTATCGTTGGTAATAACAAGATATTGCTTCAGGGCAAAGAAATGTCTGATATGACATCAATCGCCGACAGCAATAATAAAATAATTATGCCGCTTTATGATGAGCTTATGGGTTTGGCTTCCAGTGCCAATAAGGATATAACTGGCCAGGGTGTAACCATTCTTGGAGATAAGAAAATACCCTATGCCTTGCTAAAAAAGATCATGTTGACCTGTTCTGCGGCAAAGTTTGTAAATATATCGTTCGCGGTAACACGGGTAGCGGAAAAAAATGGCTAGTGTGGCATCTTCTGTAACCATGTCGGATGATTTGTTTCTACCCTGGGTAGAAAGCGCTAATGATCGACGCTTTAAGAAAATACTTGTCATATTTGTTGTTAGCTTTATTTTTGTTAGTGTGGTTGTTCCGTTTTTGCCCGTTCCTGAAATTGTTCAAAAAGATCTAAAAAGTGTCTCACCTCGTATTTCAAAATTAATAAGAGAAAAACAAAAGGAAATACCTCCGCCTCCACCACCGCCAGAACCTGAGGTTAAAAAAGAGGTTGAGAAAAAACCTGTAGAGAAGGAAAAGAAATTAGATAAAAAAGAGGCCGCCATTAAGAAGGCGTCTAATAGTGGTCTGGTTGCTTTGACAAGTGAGCTTGTTGATTTAAGAGAGAGTTTTGATTTCCCGTTGCAGGACGATATACCGCTTAAAAGATCAAGAGGGGCGGGTGATCGAGATTTCAAAAATGAATATCTCGATGAAAATGCGGCTGGTTCCAGTGCCGGCATAGACATGGCTAGTTTAAGTAGCGAAGCTGGTGAAACTCAATTGTCTGGTCGAGCAACTACAAAAGTTAGCAGTGAAATTGCCAAGGATGTTGCAGTTGCCAAAAAATCGAATGCAGCCAGGAAGCAGATGTTGCGCAGTGAACGTGAAATCGAAAGAGTATTTCAGAAAAATAAAGGCGCTATTTACAGTATCTATAATCGCGCATTGCGAAAAGATCCGACGCTGGAAGGTAAGCTTGTTGTGGAATTAACGATCAGTCCTGATGGCAGGGTTACGCAGTGCAAAGTTGTTTCCAGTGAATTGAACGCACCCGCTCTGGAAAGAAAGATTGTAGCTCGTGTTAAGTTGTTTAAATTCAAATCTGCCAAAGTGCTGAAAACTACGGTCAAGTATCCGATAGATTTCTTGCCGTCATAATGGCCGATTGAGCTTCCTCATCAATCAACAGCCAACCACAAATACCAGCTGGCGATAGTTTGATAAGGATCCCATTTTCTGGCGATTGTCTGATACTCATGCAGTTTGGCGTCATTCTTAAGTTGATAATGCAAAGCCAGAGACTTGCGTAGAGCAAGATCACCCAGCGGAAGGACATCCAGCCTGCCGAGTGAGAAAATCAGAAACATATCTACCGTCCATGGGCCAATGCCGGGCAGTTCTATTAGAGTTTCAGAGACGGCTTTATTGGTTTTGTCTTTGAGATTATCCAGAACCAACTGTTTACTGTGAACAGCCTCGCTCAGAGCGCGTAGATAACGTATTTTCTGTCTGGACAGCCCGCAGGCGGCTAATTCCTTATCATTGAGCGCGGCTATACTAGACCGGTTGAAAGTATTATCATCCAGTTTCGCGAGCAACTTGTTTTCAATCGCCCGAGCCGATTTAACTGAAAGCTGTTGATTGATGATGGCCCAGACCAGAACATGAAAATGTGACTGATGCAGCAGACTGTTGTCATCAAACAGTGTGCAGGGGCCGTGTTTATCAATCAGCTTTTTGAGCGTAGTATCGACCTGTTTTAAATGCTCAGTTGCCGCTAGAATACTTTTTTGCATTGATCGCCTTTTGGATTAATTAACACTATGAGTCATCCCAATATTCGCCACAGATCCACAGGTCGATATTATATGTCACCTGTTTTGCTGGATCATCGAAATTTGAAATGGATATGGTTGAGTATTTCGCTGCTGGTGGCGATGACTTTTTTCGGTGGTTATATTCTGGGGTTTGAAAAATCGAATAATAAATGGCTTGCAAAACTTAATCCTTTTGAAATTGCCTTGCCCAATGCAATGGTTTCAGATCAGGCCGCACTTGAGGCGCAGGTGCCGGAGCACGTGGAGCCGGGTGCCAGCATTGATGTCGATAGTGCTGATATCGAGGAGGTTGCTGATAATCAAGCAGTCAAAGATGATCCGGTTAAAATAGTTCAGCCAGTGCTCGCACAATTAATTACTGAAGCTGTTGCCCAGCCAATGACTACCATCGAAGAGACTGAAGCAGCACCCGGGCAACTCGGCGTAGGTGGTCCGCCACAAACCAGTGCAGAAGAAGACTCACTATCTGATCAGGCTGTTGAAGCCCTGGCTATTGTCGATGATGGCAGTGAAGACTCAGCCAGCCATTCAATACAGGTTGGTATGTACAGCAGCTTCGATAACGCAGAAATGAAAGTGGAACAGCTTCTGAGCCTGGATTTGAATGCCTATTTGCTAGACTATCAGAACAGCAGTGATGAAACCCGTTACAACGTGCGTTTTGGTTATTTCAGTTCTTTTTCGAGTGGTCAGCAGGCGCTGAAAATTTACGAGCAGAACTACTCAGGCTCAGGTTATGTAGTTCGTCTGAAGCGTTAAATGAGCAAAACCTCAGCAATTAAACTGCTCAGCTTTGATCTGGACGATACCCTCTGGCCGTGCAAGCCAACTATCATCTCGGCTGAACAAAAACTCTACGATTGGATGCAGCAACGTGTGCCGGAAATCACGGAGCGCTTCGATACTGAATCGCTACGTACACACCGAATGGCATTTTTACAGCAAAGGCCAGATCTGGCGCACGATATGTCTGTCTTGCGTATCGAGTCATTAAAAGCACTGGCCGTCGAGATGCAGCTTGAAGCCGACTGGGTGGAGGCCGCATTTGAAGTGTTCTATCAGGCGCGTCAGCAGGTGAGTTTGTATGAAGACGTCGCCCCGGTGCTGGATGCGCTACACAAAGACTACCGCATGATCGCGCTCACCAATGGCAATGCAAGCATCGATGAAACGGGTGTCAGTCACTGGTTTGAGTTTTCCATATCCGCCGCTGATGTCGGTCATCAGAAACCCCATCCACAGTTTTTTGAAACCGCATTGAATAGGGCAGAACTGGACGCCAGTGAGATATTGCACATTGGAGATGACCCGCACCGTGATATTCAGGGCGCATTCGATGCGGGCATACGCAGCGTCTGGCTCAATCGAACAGGGCAGGCATGGCAGCATGATGCGTATCAGGCCGACCGGCAAATTGAGTCATTGGCGGCTTTGCCAGAAACTCTGCGTGAAATACAGGCGAATTGACTCCAAATTCGATATAATCCGCCCTTCTTTACGACACGATCAAGCACACGATAATAGAATGAAGTTCAAAACCGATGATGTCCGCATAGCGGGAATACACGAAGTTCACGCACCAGCTGAATTGCACGCACAATTTCCGATTGATGATCAGGCCTCCGAGACGGTATTTAAAAATCGCAACGCGATTCACAACATCCTGCACGGTGAGGATGATCGTCTGGTCGTGGTCGTTGGCCCCTGTTCCATTCACGACCCCGATGCCGCCCGTGAATACGCCAAACGCCTGAAGCCGTTAATCGATGAACTGTCCGGTGATCTTTGCATCATTATGCGCGTCTATTTCGAAAAGCCACGCACCACCGTTGGCTGGAAGGGTTTGATCAATGATCCTGACATGGACGAAAGTTTCTATATCAACAAAGGCCTGCGTCTGGCGCGTGGCCTGTTGCTCGACCTGGCCAAAGAAGGCGTACCCGCCGGCACAGAATATCTCGACCTGATCAGCCCGCAATACATCGCCGACCTGATCAGCTGGGGTGCCGTCGGTGCACGCACCACCGAAAGTCAGGGACATCGTGAACTGGCTTCCGGCCTGTCCTGTCCCATCGGATTCAAAAACAGCACCGACGGTGGTTTCAAAATCGCCATCGATGCCGTACACGCTGCTTCACGTCCACACGTGTTCATGTCGCTGACCAAAGAAGGTCACTCTGCGATATTTTCTACCACCGGTAATGATGATTGTCACATCATCCTGCGCGGTGGCAAGCAGCCCAATTATGACGCCAAAAGTATCGAGCATGCCGCTGAGCAGCTAGAAGAATGTAGTCTGCGTCCGTCACTGATGGTCGATTGCTCACATGCCAACAGCAACAAAGATTACTTACGCCAGATTGATGTTTGTCGCGATGTCGCCGCGCAAGTCAGCAAAGGCGACAAACGCATCATGGGCGTCATGATCGAAAGCCATCTGGTCGAAGGTCGCCAGAATGTGGTTGAAGGACAGGAACTTACTTATGGGCAGAGTGTGACTGATGCGTGTATTTCTTGGGAATCGACAGAAACGTTGTTGAAAGAATTAGCAGAAGCCGTTCGCGCAAGGCGTTCGGTTTAATTTTTTGTAGGTCGGCACTAAATCGTCTGGAACGATTTGAACAGCTGCAAGCTGGCCTGTAGGGTGAAAGGCAGGAAGCCTGAAATAACCCTATGCTGACGGATCGGTTCAATTTCAAATCACACCCTGTTCTTTAGTTGAATGTCTGTTATCGACGGTGACCTCAACCGGTCAACGCAACACATGCGTTAAATCGTTCTGCCGGTGTCTCAAATTCTAATGTTTTTCTTGGTCAGTTCGTTTAACTGACGAGCGACTGCATTGAGCCTAGTTTGTGAGTGTACTGCTAAGTCCGTACATGAGTTATTTTTTATCCGTAAGGTACCCTTTATCCTTTACCCATTGCCCAGCCTAAGCGCAATTCACTGAAGGTAACTGCCTAAAAATCATACTGATTTTATAGTATGATCCAGAGCGGGGCTGACGTAGGTCGAGTCTGGATAACTACCTGCATACACAGCAACATTGGGCAATCGCATGAGCAACAAGAAATCAATCAAAGCCGGGGCTACTCGCGCGGCTGAGAAGAAGAAAACTGCGGTGGCGACCGAAGCCGGGCCGGTGTCAAAAGAAGAGCCGTTGGATGAAACCGGTGAGCAGCAGAAACCCAGGTTTCCGATTGCGGGTATCGGTGCTTCCGCGGGCGGGCTTGAGGCTTTCACTGAGCTGCTCACGCACCTGCCGGCCGACACGGGCATGGGTTTTGTGTTGATTCAGCATTTGCACCCGGAGTATCCCAGCGCGCTGACCGAGATTCTTTCGCGCGCTACCAGTATGTCGGTGGTTGAGGTGGTGGACGGCATGACAGTCGAGCCTGACCATATCTACATCATTCCACCGAATACCTATCTGGGTATTCTGCACGGCGTGTTGCACCTGATGCCACGCAGTAAGATTAGCGGCCAGAATTTACCCATCGATTATTTTTTCCGCCATCTTGCTGAAGATCTGGGTAGCATGGCGATTGGTGTCATCCTCTCGGGCACAGCGTCAGACGGTGTGTTGGGCCTGAAAGCGATCGCGGCAGAGGGCGGCATTACCATCGCTCAGGATCGGGAGTCGGCCAAATACGACGGCATGCCGCACAGCGCCATTGCTGCTGGTTGTGTCGATTTCATCCTGCCGCCCGACAAGATTGCGGCGGAGTTGTCGCGCATTGCGCATCACCCTTACGTCACGCCCAAACCGGTCGGTAAAGCGGCTGAGGCCTTCCCGATTGGTGATGACATGCTCAGCAAAATTTTTATGTTGCTGCGGCGTCAGACCGGTAATGATTTCACTTATTACAAACCAACCACCATTCAGCGCCGCATCCGGCGTCGGATGCTGCTGCACAAGCTGGATCGCCTGGAAAATTACGTGCGTTATCTGCAGGACAATCCTGCGGAAGTCGAGCAGCTGTTTCATGACCTGCTGATCAATGTCACCGGTTTTTTCCGCGACCCCGATGCCTTCGTCGCGCTCGCCGATAAGGTATTTCCTTCACTGAAAGATCGCTCCGCCGATGTGCCCATCCGTATCTGGGTGCCGGGTTGTGCTACCGGCGAAGAGGCCTATTCGCTGGCCATCGCCATGCTGGAATATCTGGGTGATAGCGCTGGTAACATCGCTATCCAGATATTTGCCACCGACATTGATGAAAACGCCATTGCGGTGGCGCGCGCCGGGGTCTATCCCGAAAGCATCAGCCAGGACGTTTCCGAGGAGCGTCTGCGGCGCTTCTTTGTCAAGGTGGAAGGCGGTTATCAGATCAGCAAGTACATCCGCGATATGTGTGTTTATGCGACGCAGAATGTCACCAAGGACCCACCGTTCTCACGCCTGGATTTGATTAGTTGCCGAAATCTGCTGATCTATCTGGGTCCGGTGCTGCAAAAGAAAATCATGGCGGTTTTTCACTATGCCCTGAAACCGAGCGGGTCGCTGTTGCTGGGCAGTGCGGAGAGTATCGGTGGTTTTTCTGACTATTACCGGGTGATTGATTCCAAGGAGAAGATCTACGCCAAAAAATCGGTGGCCACACCGATGCAGATGGAGTTTGGCACTTCGGCCGGCTATACCCCGGCGCCGATGCCCAAATCCGATTTCAGCGCGCCGGGCAGTGCCGGTGAGCGTTTCAACCTGACCCGGGAAGTGGATCATCTGCTGATGAACGAGTTCACCCCGGCAGGTGTGGTCATCAACAACAATATGGACATTTTGCAGTTCCGTGGCCGCACCGGCCTCTACCTCGAATCACCACCGGGTGAAGCCAGCCTGAACGTGCTGAAAATGGCGCGCGAAGATCTCATGCTCGACCTCAATGGTGTGGTCAGGCAGGCGCTCAGCAGCGGTAAGGCCGCGCGCAAGGAGAGCATTAAGGTCAAGAGCAATGGCAAACAGCGGTTGATTAATATTGAGGTGCTGCCGATCAAGGCCGAAGAAAATGCGGAACGGTTTTTTCTGGTGGTGTTCGATGATGTTACCCCGCCGGGCGGGGCGCAGGCGGTGGCTATCGGTAAGCGGAAGAAACCTGATGATAGCCGGGTGACGGAGCTGGAGCAGGAGCTCACCGCCACCAAGGAATATTTGCAGTCGGTGATCGAGCAGCAGGAAACCAGCAACGAGGAGTTGCGTTCCGCCAACGAAGAAATTCAGTCCAGTAACGAGGAATTGCAGAGCATCAATGAGGAGCTGGAGACGGCCAAGGAAGAGTTGCAGTCGACCAACGAAGAGCTGGCCACGGTCAATGACGAGCTGGGCAGCCGCAACCTGGAACTGGATCAGTCCAATAGTGACCTTAATAACCTGGTTTCAAGCATCAATATCCCGCTGGTCATCCTCGGCACCGACCGGCGCGTGCGACGCTTTAGTCCGCGTGCGGAAAAACTGCTGAAACTGATCAGTGGTGATGTTGGTCGGCTGTTCAGTGATATCAAAGCCAATATTAGCGTTGACGGCCTCGATGAAATCATCGACAGGGTTATTGATACGTTGCAGGCGGTAGAGGTTGAAGCGCAGGATGATAATGGTCACTGGTATTCGGTTCGGGTACACCCTTACAAAACTCTGGATAATAAAATCGACGGCACAGTTATAGTTTTCGTCAATATCGACGAGATGAAAAAAAGCCTGGATGCCGCGAGCCAATCACGCAATTATGCGCAGGCGGTGATTGCGTCTTTACGTTACCCTATTCTGGTGCTGGACAAACGTCTGGCGGTAGTTTCGGCCAGTGCTGCTTTTTTTGACGCCTTCAAGGTGAGCAGTGAAGAAACCATTGGTAATCTGCTGTACCGGCTGGGTAACAGCCAGTGGGGTATTCCGGAGCTGCGCGCTCAGCTGGATAACACCATCGCCACGGGTACGGCGTTTGATGGGTTTATCGTTAAACATGATTTTGAAAAGATTGGTAAAAAAACCATGAGCATCAGTGGTCGCGTGATCCCTGTATCAGACGATTCAGAAGCCATGGTTTTGATGCAGTTCGAAGATATTACATAATGAGACTCTACAAACATAAAGGTAGAACAATGGCATGGTTGATTTAAAAAAACTGGGAAAGTCAGAGCTAGCAGAACGACTCTCAACCAGTCTTGATCAGCTGACAGATTCGAAGCAGAAATCGGAGATGCAGTATCTCACCCACAATTTACAAACGCACCAGATTGAACTGGAAATGCAGAACCGGGAACTGCGTGAGGCCCAGATTGAACTGGAGGCATCCCGCAATCGTTATGCCGATCTGTATGACTTTGCGCCGGTTGGCTATGTCACGTTGAACACCAAAGGCGTTATCACAGAAATAAATCTCACTGCCGCCAGAATGCTGGGTCTGGAGCGCGCCAATATCATCAATCAGCCGATGACCCGATGGCTGGAGCCGGAATCCCGGACGGCATTTCTGAATCATCTGCGTCTGGTGTTTGATAAAAAAGGCAGGGCTGTAGCCGAACTAAAAATAATGGGCCAGGGCCATGGAACAACACAGAACGTGCAATTTGAAAGCACAGCGGTACCGGGTGATGAAAGCCAGTCTTTTTGTCACGCTGCCATGATTGATATCACTGAGCGCAAACAGGCTGAGAATGAAAAGATAAATCTACAGCGAGAACTTCAACAATCACAAAAATTGGAAGCATTGGGCAAACTGACTGGAGGTATCGCGCATGACTTCAATAATATGCTCACCATAATTTTAATGTTTTCTAAATTACTAAAATCGTCCCTGAGCGAACAACCAAAGTTATACAAATATGCTAATGAAATTCAGCACGCAGGTAATCGTAGTGCCAAGCTGACTGAAAAGTTACTAACTTTTTCGCAACAAAAAACGCCTGAAGCAAAGAGCATAAGTATTAATGAGTTACTACAAAAGCAAAAGCATATGCTGGAAAAAACCCTGACGGTACGTATTAAGCTGGTACTTAATTTACAGGAGAACTTATGGCAGGTCTGGCTTGATGAAGGGGGTATGGAGGATATCATTGTCAATATGAGCATTAATGCTATGCATGCTATAAAGGATAATGGCCAGTTAACAATCGAGACAAGTAATCAAAAGTTAAATCAGATCGATGCGCAATCATTAGGCATCAAACCTGATGATTATGTGTTACTCAGTTTTACTGATACAGGTTGTGGTATTGCAAAAGAAATCAGAGAGAACATATTTGATCCCTTTTTCACTACTAAAGGTACGGAAGGAACAGGTTTGGGCCTAAGCATGGCTTACGGCTTTGTGCAAAACAGTGGCGGTGCTATTAAAGTCTATTCAGAACAAGGGGAAGGTACTCAATTTACACTTTATTTTCCTCATTATAATGGCGCTACTCGTGATCAACTACCTGAAAAAGAAAATTATCCTGAAGAATCCATTATAGGTAATAAAACGATTCTGTTGGTTGATGATGAACCGGTGATACTCAAATTAAATCATGAAATACTGAACTCGCATGGATTTAAAGTTATTTGTGCTGAAAGTGCTAAAGAGGCGCTGAATATTCTGGAACATGAATCTATCGATATACTCGTTTCCGATGTCATTATGCCCGAGATGGATGGCTATCAACTGGCAGCCATTGTCAAAGAAAAATACCCTGCGATAAAAATTCAGCTAGCTAGTGGTTTTACTGATAAACGCAATATGAGTATAGCCGATGAGTGCTTGCAGCAGGACTTGTTACATAAACCTTTTGACTCTGAAGATTTACTGCAAAGAATACGTGCGTTATGTGATGAACATTAATATGTCTTCGATTAAAAATTATAGAATATTGTTTGCTATTTATTTCAACACATCAAACGACTATTTATGAATGGGCGTAGTCATTCATTGCTCACCTTCCAATGGATGTGGTGAGGTACGAACCGCATTAATCGCGTTATAAAACCATAGGAATAAAAATACCAAAAAAGGAGAAAACCATGCCAAAAAACATCGTAATATTTTCTGATGGAACAGGACAAGAAGGTGGTAAGGGAGCCAATACCAATATCTACAAACTCTTCAATATGATTGAAGATCGAACTCAAAAACAAATTTCTTTTTACGATGCGGGTTTGGGTACGGGTTGGCGCAAGCTGACCGGCAATGTCAGTGGTGCGGGTATCTCAAAAAATATTCTGGAATGTTATACCTTTATTTTTGAAAACTTTGAAGCGGGTGACCAAATTTATCTATTTGGTTTTAGTCGTGGTGCTGCCACGGTACGGAGTTTGAGTAGTTTTATTCATTATTTTGGTGTGATTCCAAAATCTCGTCCAGAGCTGATTAAGCAGGCGTACAAAATTTATAAAGTCAGCAATGATGATAAACGTAAGGAAAAAGCGAAGGATTTTGTTGCACGTCACCACACCATGTGGACACGCATCAAGTTTTTAGGTTGTTATGACACAGTGGCAGCATTGGGTTTGCCGATTAAACCGCTGAGTGTATTGATGAATAAAATTCCCGGCATGCAGCATTCGTTTCAGAATTTTAAATTGAATGAGTCGGTCGAACATGCCTATCAGGCTTTGGCGATTGATGATGAGCGAAAAACCTTTCATCCGATTCTATGGGATACGGATACATTGAAATATCAATCTATAAAACAGGTCTGGTTCTGTGGTATGCATACCGATGTTGGTGGTGGTTATGATAAACATGATTTATCTGACATTCCATTTGTCTGGATGAATAACATGGCGGTTAATCATGGTTTACGTATCTACCCCAAACACTCTATTACCATGAATGGCAATGTGAATGGCCAGATGCACAATTCACGCGGTGAAGGCTGGACAAAACTCTATCCCAAGAAGCAGCGTTTCTGGGATTTAAAGCGATCTGATAAACCTGTGGTTCACGAAAGTGTTTTGCAGCGCAGTAATAATGTCGACAATAAAGCAGAGCCGCCTTATAAACCGTGGATACTGGATCTGGATTATGAGGTTGAAAAGGATTGAAATTGATCTACGGTGCAATGCCGCGTGCATTGCACCGTAGATAAGATTTAAAGCGAGTGCCTAAAACTCCGCATCATGATAAATGTTCTGCACATCATCCAGATCATTTAACATGTCATAAAATTTATGGAACAGTTCTAAGTTATCACCTGATAGCGGGGTGCTGGTTGTTGGTAAATACTGAATTGCATCCACTTCAAATTCAATGTCACCAAAGGCTTCCTTTATTGCCTGTTTGGCTTTGTTGTATTCGGTGTGGGGTGCGAACATGGTGATGATGCCATCTTCACTTTCCACGTCGGTGACATCAACGTCGGCCATGAGCAGGGCTTCCAGTACGGCGTCTTCATCATCACCTTTGATCGCCAGAATGCAGGCGTGATCGAACATATGGCTGGTGCTGCCCTGTGTGCCGATTTTGCAATTTGTTTTGGTGAAGGCGACTCGCACATCACCAAAGGTGCGATTGTTATTATCGGTAAGGCATTCGACCATCACCATGCAGCCACCAGGGCCGTAACCTTCATACATGGCAGGGGAGAAGTCCTCACCGCCACCACCCTTGGCTTTCTCGATGGCTTTTGCAATAACGTGTGCGGGTACCTGGTCTTTTTTAGCTCGCTCGATCAGGCCTCGTAGCGCTAGATTGCCTTCCGGATCGAGTCCACCCGCTTTGGCGCAGACGTAGATTTCACGACCATATTTACTGTAGACCTTGGCTTTGGCGTCTGATGTTTTCGCCATCGACTCTTTTCGGTTTTGATAGGCTCTGCCCATTACGGTACTGCTCCGATAAGTTCAACAAAGGCTAAATTCTACAGATAACCTTTTGTATAGGGAACCTTTTATGGATATTAATGATTTTTTAGAAGAGCGGCCATCTCAGAATTTAATTTACTCGGGGCGAATGGTTTGGTGATGAAGCTGTTCATACCGGCTTCAAAGCATTTCTTTTTTTCATCCTGAAGTATGTTTGCGGTCAAGGCTATGATCGGAATTGAGCGTTTGTCTTTATCTTCTAATGCCCTGATACGTTCACTTGCTTCTATACCATCAATTTTTGGCATGTGAAGATCCATCAAAATGACATCAAAAGGTTGTTTTGAATTAATGACTGCATCGACGGCTTCTTCACCATTGGTAGCAACAGTCACATGATGACCATCCTGTTCCATTAGTGTCTTAGCTGCGTAACAGTTAATTCTATTATCTTCAGCAAGCAGAACGGACAAACCAGCAGACAGTTTTTCTTCGTATGAATTATTACTAAGGTTTTCATTAGATAATGCTGGTGCAATTGATAGTGTCAGGGAAACATAAAAGGTAGAGCCTTCATCGGGATTGTTCATGAATCCTATTTTTCCGCCCATGGCATCGACAAGCTCTTTTGCGATTGCCAGACCGAGTCCACTACCGCCATGTTTTCGGCTGAGGGTGGAATCCATTTGTGAGAATTTTTCAAATAGTAAATATGCTTTTTCCTCAGGTATGCCTATACCAGAGTCAATGACTGAAAAAAGTAAATCAATAGCATCATCATGGCGTTCAAGTGCTTTAATGCTTAGAGTAATGTTTCCATGTTCTGTGAATTTTACAGCGTTGCCCAGCAGGTTAATAAATATCTGGCGAAGACGTGTTTCATCACCAATCAGGTCATCAGGTAAATCAGGGTCAGCTTCAATATATAATTCAAGATGTTTTTCTTTTGCCTTGTTCTCAATGAGGTGAGTGCAGTCATCGCTCAGTTTTGATAGTTTGAATGGAGCATAATCAAGCATTAGCTTGCCTGATTCTATTTCTGAAAGATCAAGTATGTCATTGAGTAAAAGCAGTAATTGCTCACTTGAAACGTCAATAGTGTCGAGATAATTGGCCTGTGTTTCTGTTGGAGATGTACGCTTAAGCAGATTAAGCATGCCAATAATCCCATTCATGGGCGTTCTTATCTCATGGCTCATGGTTGCCAGGAAATAACTTTTAGCCTGACTGGCGGCCTCAGCCTGTGCTTTTGCTGAAGCAAGTTCGCGAGTTCGTTCATCTACCATGCGTTCCAGTTCAAGGTGCTGTGTAGAAAGTTTGCGGTCGTAGTCCTGAAGCTTATCTAACATGGCATTAAAATCATCAACCAGTGTGCCAAGTTCGTCGTTACTAAAGCGTTCAGCTCGGCGGCTGAAATCTCTCTTTGTGGTTACCAGTTCCATGGTGTTGAGCAGTCTTTGAACTGGTATTGATACAATACGTTGCAGCCAGCTGGAAAGTAAAAAGGCGACCAGCAACGAAATTACAAAAATGCCTAATCCAAGATAAATTTGCTGTAGCAGGATAGCTTGCATACGACTCATGTTTCCAACTATGTGGAAGCGACCAATGGTCTCACCATCAAAAATGATGGGTTCTACAATTTCAAACTGACTCCAGAGAAATCCGCTGGTTGTTTGTTGATGTCTTATATTTTGTTCATCTACAAGTTGAGGTGAGCGATAGTCAGCAAATATTTCACCGTCTGTGAGATGAATGTCTGCCCAGACAACATCATTCTGTGAAGTCAGGGTAGTGAGAATTTCAGTTGCTGTTTTTTTATCACGGAAGGTAATAGCTGCACTGCTATTAGCACCAAGTACGGTTGCAAGAGATCGTAATCGTGTGACGGTGTCATCACGGGCAGAGACGACCTCGAGTGTCATAAATAATATCAGGCTTAGTAATAATACAGCTGCCGCTGTAACCAGAATGATAGCTTCCAGTTTCTGTTTAATAGATGCATTCTGCAAAATCATTGTGCATCCTCATTATTGATGACCACTGCCAGATTGAGCAGGCGTGAGCTAATTTTTAAACCTGACTCACGGGTGACGCCAAGATTAATGATAAAACGAGTCCGTTCTTTTTCGCGGTAGAGTTCAATCATTCCGCCTGAACGTCCAAAATTGGGCAGTTCGCTCACTGTTAGAACTGGTTCATTGTGTACGGATTTAAGAATACTCTGGTAACGTTTCTTTTCTGAAGTGGCAATGTATAGCAGGTGACAGTTTTTTATGTTTTGTACAACTTTCAGTGACTGAGCATTAACAGGATGTTCCTGAATGGTTTTACCGGCGAGTTGTTCAAGTTTATTGACTAGCTCGTCTTTGCCGGCAATGCATAAATTTAGAGGAGTATCTTCTGCTTCCCATGCATTCTCTGGCCATTGCGTGAATTTAGCAAAATTAAAAACATAGGCGGCCTTAAGTAGTTGCTCCTTTTCAGAATGAGCATAAGTATTGGTTACAGATACAGTACTAGAAAGCAGACACAGACATATATAGGCCAGCAGTTTTGTTGCGGCCCATTTCAATTTTCTACCCCACCAGATTGAACTGATGAGGTTTGACTTCCTTTTCATATTGATCATTTTCGTTTAGTCATCCTGTTAAAACGTGTACCGTACTTCTGCATAAAAATTACGCTCTGGCAGCGGTAGATCGTCGGCAATAGAGCTGCCTGTGTATTCCCTTGCGTCAGTGTCAAATAGATTGCGCACCGAAGCGGCCAGTTCCCAATTTCTGGATTGGGCATAGCGAATAGTGGTGTCTGTTAAGAAATAGGCTTCCATAGGGTCTCTGGTATCGCTGGATGTTCGTGGACGCTCATCGATCCAGTTAGTTTGCAGGTTCCAGTTCCATTCAGGTCGGAAGCCCCAGTCTATGCGTAGATAGGCTTCCTGATCAGGTTGATCAAAAGATCGGTATTCATCTTCATGCTGGTAGTTGTGTGAATAATTACCTGAAATTATTAGATCATTTGTTGCTTGCCAATGAGCTTCAAGCTCAAATCCATTAATGGAATGATCTCCAATATTCTGGAACTGAGGGATTGCTAGTCCAGTGACTGTGGTTGCCTGAATAATATCAGTCTGCTTCAAGTGATATAGGTTCAGGTTCAAATGTAGATTTTGTGTCGCTGTGTAAGAGAAAGCTAATTCCAGTGTTTGGGAGCGTTCTGGATCAAGATCAGTGTTGGGCAGTGAACGAGAAGTTTCTGCAAACAGTTCCTGATAGGAGGGGGCACGGAATGCCTGACCATACATTAGTTTTGTAGTGAGTTTCTCTGAGCTTTTCCAGACTAGTGCCAGGCGGGGATTTAGTGTGTCTCCAAAATCGGAGTAATTATCATAACGAGCCCCTGCCGTTAGTTCTAGAACATCATTGATAGTCCATACGTCCTGTAGAAATAGATAACTAATTTTGCGTGTTTTCTCAGGTGCAAAAGCATAAGGTGTGCCTGATATATCTATCAGTGATCCACCTGCCGGCAGTGGATTACCATCTGATCCAATGCCACTGTTGACGAACTGTTCAACAGAATACAAATCCTGCCAGGTATATCCTGCTCCCAGTCGTAGTGAATGATGTGTGATGCCAGTATAGAGGCCGCTTATCTCTGTATTTAATTGACGTTCGGCTGAACTCATCTGGTTGATCACACCATCTGGATAAATACCTGTAGCATCAGTGTAGCCAGGTGGACGTTCCTGAAAGCCATCTCCCGATGTGTAGTCGAGGTGTAGATAACTGAATTTAGCATCGAGCCCCCAATCCTTGCTGAATGTTTCATTGTTATAAAGCAAATCGATGTTATATCTGCTATCACTAGCCTGGGTGATAGGATCAAGTACGCCAGCACCAGTTAATCCAATCTCCAGATCACTATGATGCATATAGTCAGCGAGTAGACGCCAGTGATCTTTGGCAATGGAGAAACGGATGTCTTCATTATCCCAGCCATATTGGGCAGGGCCGGGTGCGTAAGAGACGTTAGTTCCATAAGTCTGACCATCTGTTGCAATGAATGGGTCGTGACCATCGGTGCTAAATAATTCTGCAGTCAAGCCTATGTCAAAACCATTCCAGTTGTCTCCATGCTGCATCCAGGCTGTTTTTGTATTAAAACTACCGGCACGAATACCTGCTTCAGACTTCTCGATCTTGCCAGCAGTTTTAGTAATAACATTGATAACGCCCGCTGAGGCATCAGCGCCAAACAGGGCAGAGCCGGGGCCACGAATGATTTCTACTCGCTCAATCATGCTTGTCGGTAGTCCTTTCCAGAAAATACCGAAGCCCCACATTAAATCTTTCATTGGGGTGCCGTTTACCATCAGCAATGTCTGTCCTGCATTGGCACCACGAAAATGTATCAGGGGCCTATTTGCAAAATGACTGGCTCTGATATGAATACCCGGCACGCCTTCTAAAATGGCTGACAGATTGGTCGCACCGGTTGCTTTGATGTCATCAGCAGTGATTAATGTGACAACCGCAGGTGCTTTGGTGGTGGTGTGTTTTGCGTTAGTAGCAATGGTTGTTTCAAGATTGATTAATTCTTCCAGACTCAATGAGAGGAAATGTTCCAGACGATCATCTGTGTTTGCATGAATGGAGAAAGCCGAGGATAAACCAAGAAACATTATTAAATATCTATGTATTTTCATAATAATTTAAATGTAGATTTTTTTGGGAGCTATTTTTTTGAATAAGATCTTTCAACATAATTATCAATCAGCTTTTTAAACTCATTAGCAATATTACTGCCCTTGAGGGTGACAGTTTTTTTACCATCTTCATAAATAGGTGCAACCGGAGTTTCACCACTGCCGGGTAAGCTGATGCCAATGTTTGCGTGTTTGCTTTCGCCGGGACCGTTGACCACGCAACCCATAACCGCGACGTTCATCTCTGCTACACCCTGATACTGATTTTTCCAGGTGGGCATTTGTTGGCGTAAATAATCTTGCACATCCCCCGCCAGCTTCTGGAAGAAGTCGCTGCTGGTGCGTCCACAACCGGGGCAGGCGGTGACCATGGGTACGAATGAACGCATGCCCATGGTTTGTAGAATTTCCTGTGCAACGATGACTTCTTTGCTACGTTCCGCGCCGGGTTCTGGTGTTAATGAAACGCGGATGGTGTCGCCGATGCCATCGTGCAACAGCATGCTGAGTGCGGCGGTGGAAGCGACGATGCCTTTGGAGCCGATACCGGCTTCAGTGAGGCCAAGATGCAGCGCATAGTAACTGCGTTCTGCCAGTGAGCGATAAACCGTGACCAGATCTTTGACCACGCTCATTTTGCAGGACAGGATAATTTTATTTTTGTGCAGGCCGATGGCCTCGGCGGCTTTGGCGCTGTCGATGGCGGAGCGAATTACAGTTTCCAGCATGACATTGTGGGCATCATGGGGTTCATCCAGTTGTGCATTCTCATCCATCAGTTTGGCGAGTAGCGCCTGATCCATACTGCCCCAGTTGACGCCGATGCGTACGGCCTTGTCGTTTTTGATGGCGTGCTCGATCATGGTGGCAAACTGGGTATCGCGATTTTTACCGCGACCGACGTTGCCGGGGTTGATGCGGTATTTGGCCAGGGCTGCGCCGCATTCAGGATTGTCGTTCAGCAGTTTATGGCCGTTAAAATGGAAATCACCAATGATCGGTGTGCTGACATTTTTCTTATCCAGCGCATCGCGTATTTTAGCGACTGCGACAGCGGCATTATTATCATTGACGGTAATGCGCACCAGCTCGGAGCCTGCATCGGCCAGCTCAATGATCTGATTAGTAGTAGCCTCAACATCACCCGTATTGGTGTTGGTCATGGACTGCACCACCACCGGTGCATGACCACCGACGATGACACCATCAATGTCGACAGCGAGGGAGGTTCTTCTGGGCTGATAAGCGTCTGGAAATTCCATGATCTTCATTATTATTTTGAGAAGCTGGTATTCTAGCCTGCACAGGCGCTGGCGGCTAGAATGTCGCCTTCATTTATATTGGGTTAAGCAGCATTCATGAAACTGGGATTAATCATCAACCCGATGGCGGGTATTGGCGGTACGGTCGGCCTCAAGGGTAGTGATGGCCGTGATATTGTCGATCGGGCGCTGGCGCAGGGTGCAGAGCCGAAGGCGGGTGAGCGTGTTTCGCTGGCGCTGGAAAAGCTGGTGGATGTGATTAAGCAGCCAGTATTAACGGTGAGTGCAGCCATGGGTGCCGATGTGCTCGAGCAAGTTGGCATTGCCCATGAAATCATCATGCAGACTGCAACAGAAACCAGTGCCAGTGATACTCATGATGCCGTGCTCAAACTTTGTGAAAACAATATCGACCTGCTTATGTTTGCCGGTGGTGATGGCACCGCCAGAGATGTGCTGGATGCCCTGAACAAAACCGGCCAGGCAGAAACTTTACCCGTGGTGGGTATTCCCGCTGGCTGCAAAATTCATTCAGCGGTGTACGCGGTAACGCCTTCGCAGGCGGGTGAGCTGGTGGCTTTGCTGGAGCAGGGTGAGCCGCTGGCGGTGAAGCAGGCCGAGGTCATGGATCTGGATGAGCAGGCCTACCGCGAAGGCAAAGTGTCAGCCAGTTGTTATGGCTATTTATCTGTGCCGATGGATGAGGCGCGTATGCAGGCGATGAAGCAGGGCGGCGTTAATCATGAAGAAATTGCCGTTCAGGATATCGCTGCCGACGTAGTCGAGAATATGGAAGATGAGGTGCTGTATTTTATCGGTGCGGGCACAACCACTGCTGTGGTGATGGATGAGCTGGGTCTGGAAAATAGCCTGCTGGGTGTTGATGTGGTGTTGAATCGGGAACTGATCGCCAGCGATGTCGATGAGGCTGCCATGCTGGCTCTGTTAAATGATGAATCAAATAAAAATAGAACCACAAAAATAATAGTCACTGCGATTGGTGGCCAGGGTCATATTTTTGGTCGTGGTAATCAGCAATTTAGCCCGGCAGTGATTGCAAAAGTTGGTGGTAGGAATATTATAGTGATAGCGACTAATGAGAAATTACGTTCCCTGCAAGGACGACCGTTGTTGCTCGATACCGGCAGTGTTGAACTGGATGAAAAACTGTCTGGTATGAAACAGATCGTCACCGGTTTTGAACAGCGTACTTTGTATAAATTAAATTAGAGATATTCGACCATGCAAGATTCTGAATTCATAGAAGGCTTATTGAATTTTATACAGGCTTCACCCACACCCTTTCACGCGGTCGAGCAAATGACGGCGATACTGGATGAAAACTGTTTTCAGCGATTGAATGAATCGGAGGCCTGGGGGCTGGAAGCACAGACGGGCAAGTTCTACGTTACCCGTAATGATTCTTCAATCATTGCTTTCACGCTGGGCAGCGATCCTGTCGAGCATGGTTTTCGCATGGTGGGAGCGCATACCGATAGCCCGTGTCTGAAAGTAAAACCCAATCCCGAGATCACCAAAAACTGTTACTTCCAGCTGGGTGTGGAAGTCTATGGTGGTGTTTTGCTGAACACGTGGTTTGATCGTGACCTGTCATTGGCGGGTCGAGTCAACTACGTCACACCCGACGGTGCTGTGGGTTCTACACTGATTGATTTTGAACAGGCTATTGCGACTATTCCCAGTCTGGCGATTCACCTTGACCCTCAGGCCAATGAAGAACGCACGGTTGATAAACAGAAGCACATGCCACCCGTGTTGATGAAAATGCCGGATGGCAATGGGGATCACAAACCGGACTTCCGTGAGTTTTTGCTTCACTTGCTGACCAGACAGCAGCCGGAATTGAAAATAGAAAAAGTGCTGGATTACGAACTGAGTTTCTACGATGTGCAGGCACCGGCGGTAATAGGTCTGCATCAGGACTTTGTCGCCAGCGCACGTCTGGATAACTTACTCAGTTGTTATACAGAAATTATGGCCTTGCTGAAAGCGGATGAAAAACAGAATTGCCTGCTAGTCTGCAATGATCATGAAGAAGTCGGTAGCACGTCAGCGGCGGGTGCGCAGGGGCCATTTTTGAGATCGGTGCTGGAGCGTCTATGTTCATCATCAGAAAACTTTACTCGCAGCATGGATCAATCGATGATGATTTCTGTGGATAACGCACACGGCATTCACCCCAACTACGCGGACAAACACGATGATAACCACGGCCCGATTATGAACCAGGGGCCGGTGATTAAAACCAATGCCAACCAGCGCTATGCATCCAATAGTGAAACTAGTGCCGCCTTCCGTTACATCTGTGAAGAAGCCGATGTGCCCGTGCAGTCATTTGTCGTGCGATCAGACATGGCCTGCGGCAGCACCATCGGCCCGATTACTGCCAGCGAAATAGGAGTGCGCACTGTCGATGTTGGTGTGCCGACTTTTGCCATGCATTCGATACGTGAGCTGGCTGGTCGCTGGGATGCGTTTTATCTCTATCGTGTGTTGCGGGAATACTTTCAATAACCGTAATTATTCTGTGTTGTATTCAGAGTAGAGATCATTATCTTAGTAACTGTTGATAGTGTTTTTGATTTTTTTCATTATTTCTAAATAGCCATTTTCATATCAGGTATGGAATTGGTTATTGCTCTCGCTGCCTTTCGGCAGGTTCCCGTGAGCAACTCTCCTTTTGACCGGCATCCTCGCCGGTCTTTTTTTTGTCTTTTTTTCAGATAAGCCCCGCCAGATGGCACTTTTAGCCGGATAAGCATATATACTCCCGTGTATAAGTTACAAATTTTATAGATGGCAGAGTTCGATGAATACAATAAAAAAATCACATAAGCTGGATGACGTTTGTTACGACATTCGTGGACAGGTGCTGCAGGAAGCACGTCGCATGGAAGAGGATGGCCACAAAATTCTCAAGCTGAACATCGGCAATCCCGCGCCCTTTGGTTTTGAAGCCCCCGAAGAAATTGTTGTGGATATGATTCATAACGTGCGCGACTCGCAGGGTTACAGTGATTCAAAAGGTTTGTTTTCAGGCCGCAAGGCCGTCATGCAGTATTGTCAGCACAAGGGCATTAAAGACGTTGATATTGATGACATCTATCTGGGTAACGGCGTTAGTGAATTAATAGTTATGTCCATGCAGGCCTTGCTGGATAATGGTGACGAAGTATTGATCCCCGCACCGGACTATCCTTTATGGACTGCCTCGGTGAGTTTGTCGGGCGGCAAGCCGGTGCATTATTTGTGCGATGAAGATGCTGACTGGTATCCTGATCTTGAAGACATGGAACGCAAGATCACGGCCAATACCCGTGCCATCGTTATTATTAATCCGAACAACCCCACCGGTGCTTTGTACCCGCCTGCGATTCTCGATGCCATTATCGAGCTGGCGCGCAAACACAACCTCATTATTTTCTCGGACGAAATTTACGACAAGATTCTGTACGATGATGCCGAGCACGTCTCCACCGCATCACTGGCCGATGATGTTTTGTTCATTACTTTCAACGGGCTTTCAAAATCTTATCGCGTCGCAGGTTTCCGTGCGGGCTGGATGGTCATCAGCGGTGCCAAACCGAAAGCTAAAGATTACATCGAAGGTATCGAACTACTAGCTTCCATGCGCCTGTGTGCAAATGTACCGGGGCAACATGCGATTCAAACAGCTTTAGGTGGTTATCAGAGTATTAATGAGCTAATCGTACCGGGTGGACGTCTACGTGATCAACGCGACCTGGCCTGGGAACTGATCAATGAAATCCCCGGCATCAGTTGCGTCAAACCAAAAGGTGCGATGTATCTGTTTTGCAAAATGGATACTGCCGTACACAAAATCAAAGATGATGAAAAAATGGTGCTAGATTTATTATTGCAGGAAAAAATTCTCATCGTGCAAGGTACCGCCTTTAACTGGCCGGAAACCGATCATTTTAGAATCGTATTTTTATCCAGAGAAGATGAACTCAGAAATGCCATCGAACGACTCGGGCGTTTTTTTTCTACTTATAAGCAATAAATACGTTTTTGATAATGTCTGTCGCAGACAATCTAAAATCAACCAGAGAACGCATTCGGCAACTTAGCATTGATGCGGGTCGCTCTGCGGATGAAGTTTGTTTAATCGCCGTTTCCAAAACCAGATCCCTGTCCGAAGTTGAACAGGCAATCGCCGCGGGCCAAACTGTATTTGGTGAAAACACCGTACAGGATGCTTTAATAAAAATCCCTGAACTGGAATCGAAAAATCTTGAATGGCATTTCATCGGTCATCTGCAATCTAAAAAATCAAAACAGGTCGCTGAATATTTTAAGTGGATTCATACCGTCGATAGTTTAAAACTGGCGCAGAAATTATCGGCGGCGATGCAGCAGCATAATTCCAAGAGTGTTTTGAATTGTTTGTTACAGGTGAATGTCTCAGGTGAAGCCAGCAAGTCGGGTTTAAGTAAAGAAGAAACGATTGTTTTACTTGAAGAACTACTTGAATTAAATCTCTCTAATCTCGCATGGCGTGGTTTGATGACCATCGGTGTGCAGGCAGACGAAACAGAAACCCGCAAAGCCTTTTCAGATTTAAGAAAACTCCACGGCGAATGTCAGCAAAAATTTAATCTAAAAGAATTCGATCAGCTTTCTATGGGTATGTCGAATGATTATGACATTGCCATTGAAGAGGGCGCGACCATGGTCAGGGTTGGTACGGAGTTGTTTGGAAAAAGACAATAAGGGAGTCTGTCATCCCGACAGAGCGTAGCGACGATGGATCTCGTTTTTGTAGGGTGAGCACGTAGTTTGAACCCACCCTACCTGACTAAATAGTGCGTTTTATGTTTGTATGGTACTCTGAATATGAGGTTTGGCTCGGCGGGCCGAGGGCTTATAGTGCTGACAGATATCCATAAAGATTGAGAAATCCTGAAAAAAACAGAAGAGATGGGGTAACACCATGGCTGCAAACGAAAGTAATCCGAACAATCCTGTATACCACCTACGCCACAAGAAACTCGACTACTTCGGCAAACCGGCACCACAGGTTCACTTTCCAACGGAACCCAGCAGTCTGGAGGATTTAGGTCTGGATGACACGATGGTGCATAAAATGATCCTCAAGCACCTGTATAACAGCGGAACGCTACGCACCGATGAGCTGGCTCACAAGCTCGGCGTTGCGATCAGTATCATCGACAAGCCCATCGCCTTTCTTCGTAACCATGCCTTAGTGGAGACCTACCATAGAAATGGTAAGCTGATTGGCGACATTATGCGTTACAAATTAACTGAGAGCGGTCGCAAGCTGGCGCACGAGCACATGGAGGATAATAGCTACTGCGGCCAGCTCCCTGTCACCTATAGCGACTACTGTAAGCAGGTTAGTGCACAATCAATAAGATCCCAGATCGTTGATCGAAAAAGTCTGGATCTCGCCTTTAAAGACGTTGTCATCAATCCGAAGATCCTTAACAGTATCGGTGCTGCCTTTAATAGTGGCAGCTCGATCTTTCTCTATGGCCCTGCCGGTACCGGCAAATCATTTCTCGCCAGCAAGATGAGGGAGATGCTGCAGGATAATATTGCCATTCCCTATGCCATAGAGGTTGAGGGTCAGATTATTCGTTTGTTTGATTCCAATGACTTTACTCCGGTAGTGCAGGAAGAAAGAGACGATAAATTGAGTACACAAGATCAGCGTCTGGATGGCCGCTGGATCATCTGCCAACGCCCGGTAATCGTCGCCGCGGGAGAACTTACTCAGCAGATGCTGGATCTCAATTTTGACCACGATAGAGGCTTTTATGAGGCACCGCTACAGATGAAGGCAAACGGTGGGATATTTCTCATCGATGATTTCGGGCGCCAGCAGATGAGTGCGAATTTCTTGCTGAACCGCTGGATTATGCCTTTGGAAAATGGCATCGACTACCTTGGGCTCCACACAGGAAACAAGATAAAGGTTCCCTTCGATGTGATCCCGGTCTTTTCAACCAATATAGAGCCCAGGGAGCTGGTGGATGAGGCGTTTCTTCGACGCCTGGGATACAAGATCATCGTCAGTTATATCTCGGAAGAGGAGTATAGTCAGATATTTGAACAGTATTGCATCACCAATGGGCTTGAGTTCTCACAAAAGTTTGTCGACTACCTCATTCAGCAACACTACAAGCCAAACAAAAAAAAGTTATTGGCCAGTCACCCAAAGGAACTGATTAACAAGGTCATTGACTTCTCGCTCTTTGAGAACAAGAAACCGTCTCTATCTGAAGAGAGTCTGTCGATGGCATGGGATGCATTCTTCATGCATGAGACGGAAACTTGATACGTTTCTGAATCGGCCGAATGTTTTTAAGGACACTAATATGGTCGCTGTCCTGATATTGGGTTTCGGAAAAACGCCTAATCTAATTGGCGTTGTGATTTGTTCTATTTTGATTTTCTCTGTGGTGAAAAAGATTTAATGTTTAATCATCTCCCCATAAGCTAACAATTCCTCCAACACAACCAACTCCGCCCCCGTCACCGAATCCCCATTCTGCAATTCTTCAATATCTGCTAAAAACTTATTCATGGTACGAGGACTCAACGCCGGATCAGTAAACCGTTCTTTTCGATAATCATTCCAACGCTGTTTTTCTTCATCACTCAGTGACTCTGGAAAATTTCTTGCGCGATATCTAAACAACATTTCAGGCAGGCGCGGGTCATCAAAAGTCAGATTGAGTTTGCCGAGTTCTTCGGGGCTGCTTTTTCTTATGCGATCCATGCGATCATAATCGGTGTTGCTGAAAAAACCGCCGGAGTAGATTTGTGCATCGGGGTCGGAGACTTCGGGAAAATCACTGCTACCAAAAACCTGTCGAGTTTTATCTGCAAGCAGGTCGATGTTTTCAAGGATGATCTGACGATTCGCTTCGCAGGCGTCGATGTCGATTTCAAGTCTTTCAGCGGTGGCGGCATCCATGGTTTTCAATGGCACGATGACCGGACACTTGTTGATGTGTACATCTTTCAGTGGAATGCGTTTTACGCCTTCGGGTAGCTCGCTGGCTTTGGTGTACATTCTTCCACTGATTTCATCTGCGTCGATCTCGATAAAATCATCGGGTGCCTGGCTGAGGTCATAAACGATGATGCTGTTTTTGTTGGTCGGGTGCTGGCAGATGGGCATGACCATGGCGATGGCATTGCGTTCGGATGAATACATCGATGAAACGTGCAGTACCGCTTCGTGGCTGCGCAGGTTGAGCAATTTACCGACTTCGGTTTTTTTGCGCAGGCCGTACATGTAGTCAAAAAGACGAGGCTGTTTTTCCTTGATCAGCTTGGCCATTTCAATGGTGGCGTAAACGTCGGACATGGCATCATGCGCGGATTCGTGGCTGATGCCGTTTTCTTTAGTTAGCAGTTCAAGCCGAATGCTGGGGCGGCCATCGTCACCGACCGGCCAGTTGATGCCTTCGGGGCGCAAGGCGCGTGTTAAGCGCACGATGTCGATTAAATCCCAGCGCGAGTTTCCATACTGCCATTCGTGCGTGTAGGGATTGAAAAAGTTTCGGTACAGGCTGTTGCGGGTGAACTCGTCATCGAAGCGGATGCTGTTATAACCCGCGATGCAGGTGCCGGGCTGTGAAAATTCTTTGTGGATGGTGGCGATAAATTCGGATTCGATCAAACCCTCGGCCAGTGCCTTCTGTGGCGTGATGCCAGTGACCAGGCAGGCGTAGGGATCGGGCAACATGTCGTCGGTGGGTTTGCAGTAAATCACCAGCGGATTGCTGATGATATTTAAATCCTCATCGGTGCGGATGCCGCCGAATTGTGCGAGGCGATCCAGGCGCGGGTTGATGCCGAATGTTTCGTAGTCGTACCAGTAAATTGAATTAGCCATTAACTCGTGATCCTTCTGTATATATCAGAAACCTTTTGCGGCAGTTTAGCAACATCATCGATCACCGCATAGTTGGCGGCGCCGTACATGTGCGGCAGGTAATCGCGCGCCTGCTCGTCGATGGTGATGCAGAAAGGGTGGATGCCTTCGCGGTGCGCTTCGTAGAGTGCCTGGCGGGTGTCTTCAACGCCGTATTCACCACGGTAAGTGTCGTAGTCATCAGGCTTGCCGTCGGACAGGGTGATCAGCAGTTTAGTGCTGGCTTCGACATCGCTGAAGATACGTGTCATATGGCGAATGAATACACCCATGCGGGTGTAGTCCTTAGGCTCGATGTTGCTGATGCGGGCTTTAATTTCATCATCATAATCTTCATCGAAGCTTTTGATTTTGTATAACTCGCAACGCTTTCGGGTCATGCCTGAAAAGCCATAGATGGCATAACGGTCGCCGAGTATTTCTAAGACTTCAGCTAACAGTACCAATGACTCACGTTCGGCTTCATTGATCCATCCACGTGTTGATCCGCTCATATCGACCATAAAGATGACTGCAACGTTGCGATCTTCCTTGTGCATTTTGGTGAATACACGCTCGGACATTTCCATGCCGCTTTTTGTGTCGGCCAGTGCATCGACTAAAGCGTCGATGTCAATGTCATCGCCATAAGGTTGTCGTTTGAGTAATTTGTCTTCACCGCGAAGCACTTCAAAAGTGTGGCGTAGACTTTTTAATAAACCTTTGTGTTTGTTGAGCGTGTCTTCAACAAAGTCATCGTAAACTGGCTTGATTTCTAGCTCGCGCAGCACACACCAGTTCTTGTGATAATACTGGCGTTTGAAATTCCATTCGTTGTACAGCTCAGCACCTTCTTCATGATAAGTACCTTTCCAGACATCGTCGGGGTCATCGTCCTCGTGCTTTTTAAGATCGTATTCACCGGGGCCAGCAGCGAATAAATACTCAGGTGGAATTTCACCGAAATCGACGATGATGGATGTCATCAGTTCACGGATGTGTTCAGGCGGTGCGATCAGTTCGCCATCGAGTTCAAGCTCTATGCTGCCACTTTGTAGTGTGCCTTCTTCTTTTTGTTCAAGATTGAAGGTAGGGGTTTCGTCAGTATCTACACTTCTAGTTTCTTCATCTGTCTGCTTTGAATGTTCTTTGGCGAGTTCGCTGAGAGAAACGCGAAAATAGGCTTTCTCTTTTTCGACGCGTTGTTGCATCGTTGTTGAAACCTGATCGAGCTGAACGGTTCCCTGATAACAATAGGTTTCGGGCCACTGATCCAGTTTTATGTTTTCGATAATCTCCAGTGAATGGCTGGCTTTGGCGTTGTCATCGAGTAATGCCTGTATAGCTTCAATCGAGAGTAAGTTTTCTGTCTGTTTTTTATGCTCGGGGTGCAAACGATTTTTCAGTATCTGCATATCACGATATAAACCAGGCAGTTCTCTTTCTATGCAGGCTTCGAGACGAATGTTTTCCAGCGCGCAGAATTTGTTGAGTGTTTCCGCATCATTAGTCAGTAATTCTAAATCAACCCTGAAACTACCGAACTGTATTTGTGCCCAGAGATAAGCCACCGTAACTTTGTAGTGCAGGAAGTTTTCTTTTTTTGTTTCGAGCAACGCGGTGATCGCCGGGATAAAAATCGTCTCGGTGTCGGTATAAGCCTGTTCGGCTTCGGCGAGTTTGAGTTTGCGACCTGCGAGCCCCTGTAAAAATGGCAGCAGTATCGAAGCTTCTTCTTCAAAAACCGCACCGCAGGCCTGTACGTGTGCGTTGTCGATGAACTGATCCAGATTTTTAATCACCGTCATCGCCGGGTACAAACCCAACTTGTCGTACTGATCGGTTGCCGACATTGCCCAGGCTTCGACCATGAGCAAGTCCATTTCTTCCAGTGCCTGTCTGGAATGGCAGGCGAACTGATAAGCCAGTTCAATATTGGTGGCAGCAACACGTTGCGTCAGGTTGAGAATAAAGTCCTGATGTTGTCGTGGTTGCTTAACAATATCAGCGGCGGGAATTTCATTTTTTACGAATGAAAATTCAACTTCCAGACATTCGTCCAGAAATTCAATGACCTGCTCTGTGTTTAATGCTTCGCGAGACATGGCTCGTGTTTATCGACTGATTAAAATAATGAAGAAGACAGTTCGTTAATAGCAAGCAGCATATCGCTGTCATCGGTAATCGCCTGTGTTATTGCTGTCTGGCAGGCGGTGATGGGTCTAATACCATCGTGTATTAATTTAGCGGCGTGAACCAGTAAGCGGGTCGATGCGCCTTCGTCTAAACCACTGCCTTTTAAGTCTCGCGTCATGTGGGCGAATTTGACCAGCCGCTGAGCAGTTTGTGCATCAATGCCAGTTTCCTTGATGATGATCTCGGCTTCCAGTTGTGCATCGGGGTAATCGAATTCCAGGGCGACAAAGCGTTGGCGTGTGCTTTGTTTTAAATCTTTCATCACACTCTGGTAACCGGGGTTATAAGAAATGGTCAGGCAGAATTCGGGCGTGGCCTCTAAAAGCTCGCCGACTTTTTCCATTGGTAGCACACGTCGATCATCGGCCAGTGGGTGAATCACCACGGTGGTGTCTTTACGTGCTTCGACCACTTCATCGAGATAACAGATTGCGCCGTTGCGTACAGCACGAGCTAATGGGCCATCGACCCAGACAGTCTCGCCGCCAGAAATTAAAAAACGCCCGACTAAATCTGAAGAAGTTAAATCATCATGACAGGAAACGGTAATCAAAGGACGTTTTAAGCGCCACGCCATGTGTTCCATAAAGCGTGTCTTGCCGCAGCCGGTGGGACCTTTTAATAAAACAGGTAAGCCCTGTCGATAGGCTGCTTCAAACACCTCAATCTCTTCACCCACGGACTGATAATAAGGTTCGTCCTTAATGAAGTATTCTTCGGGTTTTAGAGCTTTGCTTTGCATGGCTTGTTACTTTTGGTTGTTTGTCTTTGAACCGATCATTTTATTATGATCGATGAAATAATACTGTTGGTAATTACAGGGTCATTATGCAGACGGTTATTTCTTCACGATCGTGGTACAAATGTTTGGCCTGTATCTGGTGTGGGATGTTGGCTTTGTTTAACTGCTGGTGAATCAGCTCAAGACACTCATTCACTTCCTGAAGTCGTTTTTTCATCGGCAGTTTCAAATTAAAGATCGCGTTGTGACAGTCTTCACGGGTGAACCATTTAGCGATGAGTTTGCTGACCAGTGAAGGACGTTCGGCCATGTCACAAACTAGCCAGTCGATGGCTTTCTTTGGGCGATAGGTGAAGGCATCGGTTTTATAGTGTTCGACCATGCCGCTTTGCATTAATTTATTTTCCATCGGGCCGTTGTCGATGGCGGTGACTAACAGGCCACGTTGCACTAACTGCCAGCTCCAACCACCAGGAGCAGCACCGAGATCGACTGCGCTCATACCGTTTTTAATCACTTTTGATTCGTCGTCGATAAACCAGTGAATAGCTTCTTCGAGTTTCAGCGTTGAGCGGCTCGGTGCGGAAGAGGGCATGCGCAAACGTGGAATGCCCATAGCAATCTGTGCGCTGTTATCAATTGGCGCTGAACCGACAAAAGCCTGCTGAGAATCTAAAAACAAAATATGCAGACGTTGCCCTGAATGAGCGGATAATAATTTCTGTTTTTTCAGTGCGGCCAGCAAATGCGGTTTGAACTGTTTGCAGAAACGGCTGAGTGATTTACCGTCGTTGGTATCGGGGTAGGCCAGTTCGATATCGTTAAAATCCTGATCTATCGATTTGATCGCGCTCATTAACGGCGTGATGCGATTCTGTTCGGGTAGTTCATCGAGCTTGCTCAGGCTGGCAAACCACTGGCGGGCAAAAATGAGTTGTTTGAAATCTAGCTGTGAAATCAGTCCGCCGATATTGGGTTCGCCCGTAGCAACGAGCTGGACGAAGCCGCTATCGGGTTTGGTCTGGATGTAGGCAGGAAAGCCAAGATTGGCAGCGTAATCCATGATCTCGCCAGCGCATTCCTTTTCGAAGCCCGGTCGGCAGAGTAGAACGATTTGTGTGACTTCAGACATGGCGCTATTTATACCAGTATGGAATATGCGGTGTCATGCTTTAAAATATCCTTTAAGATGCGCAAAACTTTTTAATGAGGCCAGTTTGATGGAAACCAGTGAAGTTAAGAAAATTATTGAGGCCGGTATTCCGGGTAGTGTAGCAACAGTAACGGCGGATGGCACAAAATACACCGCAGTGGTTGTCTCTGATGCTTTTGAAGGTAAAACCATGGTGGCCGAGCAGAAGATGGTTTATGCCCTGTTGAATGAACATATCCAGAGTGGCGCCGTGCATGCTTTGACCATTAAGGCGCTGACGCCGGAAGAGGCGAAAGCGTAATCATAGTTTTGGCCTTCGGTGCCTACCGTTCTGCGTAAGCACTACCTTTGACGCTGTCGCCGATAATTTTCATCATTTCAGGGAAGACTTTCGGGCTGGCAGCGATGATGTCGCCGGTTTTGAGATAGTTATCACTACCCTGAAAATCGGTAATGATGCCGCCTGCTTCACGCACGATGATAATGCCAGCAGCGATATCCCAGGCGTTCAGATTAAATTCCCAGAAACCATCAGTGCGACCAGCAGCCAGCCAGGCCAGATCCAGCGCGGCTGATCCGGGGCGACGTATGCCGGCAGCGGGTGCCATCAGTTGGGTCATGGTTTTCAAGTAAGTGTCGAGATAGCTCTGGTCGTGATAAGGGAAGCCAGTGCTCAATAGTGAACCTTTGAGCCCCACTTTGCCCGATACTCGAATTTTTTTGCCGTTCAGCTGTGCGCCATCACCTTTTGAAGCGGTGAATAGCTCCTGAGATAATGGGTCATAAATAACACCGGCGATGATGCGATCTTTCTGCTTGAGGGCAATGGAGACGGCAAATTGAGGGAAGCCATGCAGGAAGTTGGTGGTGCCGTCGAGCGGATCGATGATCCACTGGAACTCAGCGTCTTCGCCCTGTGCGCCGCTTTCTTCGGCCAGGATGCCATATTCTGGATACGACTGACGCAGGATATCGATAATCGCCTCTTCGGCTTTGCGATCAACCTCGGTAACAAAGTCATTGTTGCCTTTGCTGGTAATTGTTAAACGATCAATTTTATCCATGCTGCGGACGATGATATCGCCAGCGGCACGCGCAGCACGTACTGCGATGTTTACTGTTGGATGCATGACTAATTTTCAAAGAGCTGTGTTAAATCGATGCGAAGCATAGCAGAATACACACATGCTTGAAAACATAAGAATTGTATTGGTGAACACCTCTCATCCCGGAAATATCGGTGCAGCAGCGCGCGCCATGAAAAATATGGGTTTATCAAAGCTGGTTTTGGTTGATCCCAAAGATTTTCCTTCTTTTGAAGCTTATAGCCGCGCTGCAGGTGCAGACGATGTGCTGGGTGATGCGGTGGTGGTGAAAACCCTGGCGGAAGCGGTAGTGGGTTGCACCTGGGTGATGGGCACCAGCGCCCGAGAACGCACCGTGCAATGGCCGATGATGCAGCCACGCGAATGCGCGGCAGAAACCATGAAACAGGCAGAGCAGGCAGAGGCGGCGATTGTTTTTGGCCGTGAGCGTACTGGCCTGACCAATGGCGAGCTGGAAGAGTGTCAAGCGCTGGTGAATATTCCCACCAATCCGGATTTCAGCTCCCTGAACGTTGCGTCGGCGGTGCAGGTGCTCAGTTATGAATTACGTATGGCGGCTTTGGCATCATCTGAGATATTAGTTTCAGCCGAAGTCGAGAACGAAAAAATAGCTTCTAAACACCTTAATGACATACCGGCGACAGCGGATCAGGTCGATGGTATGTACCAGCATCTTTTTGAAATGCTGGAAGATGTGAAATTTACCGGCAGCAGCAATCCTGAAATTGTTAAACGCCGGTTAAAAGGTTTGTTTAACCGTGCGCATCTCACTAAACGTGAAGTTAGTATCTTGCGTGGCATTTATTCGGCAGCGCAGGGCAGGAAGTCAGCCAGAAAGTAGCGTTCAGGTTTAATCGTCAATATCTGACTGTGGCCATAGATGAACGAAGACCAGCATCAGCCAGGCGATTAAAAGGCAAAGACCGCCCATGGGGGTAATCATGCCGAGTGCCTTGGTTCCATATAAACCAAGTAAATACAGGCTGCCACTGAACAGAATGATACCCGTGAGCATGAGCCAGCCCGACATGGCGGTGAGCCGATTTTTGCTTTGCTGATAAAGCAGACCGATAAGTATTAAGCCAAGGGCATGATAAATCTGATAGTCAGCAGCCGTTTGTATGATGGACAAATGATAATCCGACAGACTGGCTTTAAGTTTATGCGCAGCAAAGGCGCCCATGGCGACTGAAAAGAAGGCGTTGAATGCGCCCAGTCCGATGAATAAGTTTGACATTGTGATACCTTTGTTTTCATATACCGCTAAATTATATAGATACTAAAATTATTCTGGAGATTTTACATGCCTTCGTTCGATATTGTTTCAGAAGTAGATAGCCACGAGTTAACCAATGCGGTTGACCAGATGAATCGTGAAGTTAGCACACGTTTTG
>CBFCZV010000020.1:0-50357 GCA_965602855.1 uncultured Gammaproteobacteria bacterium
TTGTTAGCAATATTCTTTGCTAATTCAGGATTCGCATTACCAGTAAAAAGCCTTAATTGGCCATCTTCTTGCATCACTGTCGAGTCTCGTGTTGTGTACTACTAATAATGCTAAACACCCACTATGCGGGTATTTTTAAAAAACCACCGCGTGGTCTTTTTCGTATATGGCTGGGCCGGCAGGATTACTCCGGGCTTCCTGCCCTCCGCCCTTCGGGCCATCAGCAAAAAACGCTGACGTTCAAAATCGCTCCCGGCGATTTTGTCGAACCTTCCACGGTTCTCATCCTGCCTACTCAATTTCACTATCTTTTGAAACTCAGTTTTTTCTAAGCTTCGTATATGGCTGGGCCGGCAGGATTCGAACCTGCGCATGCCAGGATCAAAACCTGGTGCCTTACCGCTTGGCGACGGCCCAATATTCTTTAAGCTGCAAAGGTGAGATATTCACACCTCTGGCAATAAAATCTTTCCACGATTCAGGCATTTCTGCTTTTGCCGAATTCCTCAAACTGGCACGAACCCGTTTTGCTTCGGCCTCGGTTTCAAATGCTGCAAACACTGAAGCTCCCGTACCACTCATTCGTGCCTCGGCGTATTGACCGAGAATTTCCAGTGCTTCAGCCACTTCTGGATAATGCTTTTCCACAACAGGAACACACACATTATCCCAGCAGGAATCTGGAAGGCCGCATATTTTGATGGCTGGACAATCCCGTGTCAATTCTAAATCACTAAAGATTGTGGCTGTAGAGACATGAATATCGGGTGTAATCACCAAATACCAGGGTTGAGCCAGTTCAATGGGGGTTAATTGCTCTCCAATGCCTTCTGCAAAAGCTGAAAATCCGTGCACAAATACGGGCACATCTGCGCCCAGTTTCAAACCTATCTCAGCCAGCTCATCATCTGTTAGCCCACATCCCCAAATTCGATTCAAAGCATGCAGCGTTGTTGCTGCATCTGAACTACCTCCACCCAAACCGGCACCCATGGGCAATTTCTTATCCAGATAAATATCAACACCCTGCTGACAGTCACAAACCTGCTGCAAAGCTTTAGCGGCTCTGACCACCAGATCATCTTCAGCAGGAATACCTTCAATATCCTGAACACGCCGCACTTCACCATCAAGTCGAGGTTCAAATTTCAGCTCATCACCATAATCCAGAAACTGGAAAACTGTTTGCAGCTCGTGGTAACCATCGGCGCGTTGGCCGGTAATATGCAGTAAAAGATTAAGTTTGGCGGGTGCCGGCCAGATTACAGGCAAAGCTGTCATGAAACTTCCTGATTCAGCAAGGTCCATTGACGAATCAATAAACGAATCTCCAGCTCAGCATTATCATCACGATCCAGATAAAAAGCGTGCGGCAAAATATACTCACCTACCTTTTTATAGACCGACATTTCTATATTCCAGCCATCCTGAACCAGTTTGTGTAATCGCCCCTGATCATCCCACAGCTGTTTTTGTACAGGACGGTCTGCAGCTGGTACGCCACGCAACCAGTCATGCAAGCCCGAAAGCGGCACACTGACACCCAGACTATCTGCCAGTAATTCATCAGCGCTATCGGCGTAAGTCTCGCCTTCACTGGTTCTAAGCATTACGCTGTGACCATCACTTTGAATCAAAATGGTACCCTGACCCATAGTTGCGATTAAACGAATTTTGTAAGTCTCGTCCTGCTGGTTCCAGAAAAGATCCAGACTACCGCCGTTGTCTTCGGTTTGCATGCCCAGGCGACCGGTTAATTTCCACGAAGAAAGCTGCTGCCTTTGCGCTACCGTCTGTAACCAGTCATCAGGGCTTTTAGCCGTGGCCTTGGGTAAGTAGTTACATGAAAATTGCGTAGCCAAAAGCACCGCAAACACTGCTCCGCGAAGTGCTATAGAAAAAACACTGACCATCAATCTCATGGTTTATATTTTTTTAAGGTCTCAACCAGAACTGGGTGCTGAGCATCCACTTCCTGTCCTTTTTGCCACACAGCTCGAGCCTGATCTTTTTGATCAGTCAACCACAAAACTTCACCATAATGCGCTGCAATTTCGGCATCCTCTAACTTTTCAAAAGCCTTAGATAACCACTTCAACGCCTCCTGCAATTCACCCAAACGATAATTCACCCAGCCCAGACTATCCATAATCGCAGGATCATCGGGCACCAACTCCAATGCTTTTTCGATGTATTCCTTGGCTTCCTGATAACGTTCGGTCTTATCCGCCAGGGTATAACCCAACGCATTCAATGCATCAGAATTATCCGGCTCCATAGATAAAACCTTGAGTAAATCTGACTCAGCAACATCGACTCGATCAACTTTTTCAGCAATTAACGCCCGCGCATACAATAAATTAATATCTTCACGATTATGACTCAGCGCCCGACTGTACATATCATAAGCATCCTGATATCGCTGCCGGCTTCGAAATATCTCACCCTGTGCCAGATAAGCACGTACTCTTTTTGGCCATTCTTCGGTGTCTTCAACCAGAATATTTAATTGCTCGATAGCCTCATCAACACGATCAAGCCGGGCAAACAAACTCGCGATCCGAAGCTTGGCTTCAAACACATAAGCACCATTTTTCACCTTGATATAATGGGCAATGGCGCTTTTGAATTGATCCTTATTTTGCTCAATACGCCCCAGATAGTAATGCGCAATATCTGTCTTTTTATCCAGTTCTATCAGATGACTCAGCAGTTCAGCCGACTCATCCAGCTGATCTGTTTCGATATACAGCAGCGCCAGATTCAACAGCACCTCAACATTATCAGGCTGCTGTTCCTGCAATAACGCATATTGCTCACGCGCAGCCTTATAGTCTTTATCCTCAACCAGCATGTGCGCATATTGCATACGCAAATTTAAATTATCAGGATGATCTTCAAGCACCTGTTTAATCACAGCTCTGGACTCTTCGCGTTTATCCTGTGCTCGATAAATCCTGGCCTTGATCAAATGCACGTCGACCAGTGAATCGTCGATTTCAAGCACCCGATCCAGCAATGCAATCGACTGATCATACTGCTCAAGTTCCGCTGCGTATTTAGCCTGTAAAATCAACAACTGTGAATTATCTTTTTCCACCTGATTCAACGCTTCTAACAAATCAAAACTATCCTGAGCTTTGATTTCATCACCCAGCACTCGTTTAACGACCATAGCTCTTTTTTTCTGGTCGGTATCATGAAAGCCCAGCACCGCCTGCACATGAGGCAGGGCTTTCTCTGGCTGATGCAGATGCAAATAACTCACTGCATAGATACGATCAATATCCTGATTATCAGGATCCAGCTCACGCCAGCGATCCAGCAAATCCAGCGTGTGCTCATATTGCTTACCATACAGAGCAATATAAGTTGCCCGTGCAGCAATCCGGCTGTCATCACTCTGCCCCGCCGCCTGCTGATAATAATCAACTGAAGTCTCCATATCTCCCGCATTACCGGCAAATTCAGCAACCAGCAGCTCATAGAGTAGATCCCCATCCAGCGTCATGCCCTTGAGTTTTGGCTTATGCTCTGGTTCAGCAGGTTCTACCTCAACAGGCTGAGTCATCAATGAGCTACAGGCTGTTGAAAATATCAGTGCTGCCAACAATCCCACAGACACAACTCGACGCAGGAAATCCTGTACATGTGTATTCATTTCAAACATTTCTTTCTTCTGATTAACCATAACCGTGAATATAACCCACTTTGATAATGACTGTCTGTATTACAACAAACCTGTTCGATCATCACATTTATAAGACAATGTATATTACAATCCCAACACAACTAAACTTGAGTTAAAAGCCAGCCTGTCGCAAAATTACGCATTTTCGCGCCAGCAAGAACTTTATGTCCCACAAAAACCCGAGACTGATCACACTTGGTCTTAACCATAAGACCGCGCCTCTCGACCTGCGCGAACGTCTGGCTTTTACGCCTCAGACATTACCAGACGCCCTGAGCCGCCTGTATAAACTCAAAAATATCGATGAGGCAGCGATTGTCTCAACCTGCAACCGCACCGAGCTATACTGCGTCATAAACAATGATACAGACCAAGATATCGTTGACTGGTTCAGTCAGTATCATGGCTTTGAATCTTCCACGATTGAAAGCCACCTGTACACCTATCATCACAAAGAAACCATAAAACACGCCATGTCGGTGACTTCTGGCCTTGATTCCATGGTGCTCGGCGAACCACAAATTGCCGGTCAGATGAAGGATGCCTACGCGCTGGCTCAAAAACAGGGCACTTTAGGACGTCTGCTGGGCAAATTATTTCAACATTCTTTTACTGTCGCCAAACAGGTGCGCACCGATACCGCCATTGGCAGCAGCCCGGTTTCTGTCGCCTTTGCCGCCGTTAGTCTGGCCAAACAGATTTTTGGTGAACTCAATGATTCGACAGCATTATTGATCGGTGCCGGTGAAACCATCGAACTCACCGCCAGGCACCTGGACCGCCAGAAAATCAAACACATGATTATTGCCAACCGCAGTATCGAGCGCGCAGAAAATCTGGCAGAAGAATTTGACGGTGAAGCGATACGGTTACCCCAAATTGCCGACCATCTTCACCGTGCTGATATTGTCATCGCCTCCACCGCCAGCCCACTGCCCATTTTGGGCAAGGGCACGGTAGAAAGAGCGCTCAAACTTCGCAAACGTGAGCCCATCTTTATGGTCGATCTGGCGGTACCCAGAGATATTGAGCCTGAAGTAGCCAAACTGGATGACGTTTATCTCTACGCTGTCGATGATTTACAGGAAGTGATTAGTGAAAACATGCAATCACGCCAGCAGGCCGCCGAACAGGCGGTAGAAATTATTGGCGAGGAAGTACATCATTTTCTGAACTGGCAACGCTCTCTTGATTCCGTCGATATTATTTCTGAATTACGCACTGCAACTCAAAACATGACTCAGGAAGTACTCAACAAAGCACTAAAACAACTGTCTTCCGGCGAAACTCCAGAAAAAACCCTCGAATTTCTCGCTCACACACTGACCAACAAAATTCTGCACAAGCCGTGTACGCAGATCAGAAAGGCCAGTGAAGAAAATGATCATGAATTGATCAATGCAGCCAGACAACTTCTGGTGAACGCCGATGATGAAAAAGCCGGGCAGAAATAAAATCAGGATCCAATAATTGAAAGACTCGATACTCAACAAATTAAATAATCTGATTGATCGCCAGGAAGAGGTGGCGGGGCTGATGTCTGAGCCTGATGTAATGTCAGACCAAAATAAATTTAGAGACCTATCTAAAGAATACGCACAACTCGAACCCGTTGTCGTCTGCTATAAAAATTACACAGGCGCGAAAGATGATCTCGCCAGTGCTGAAGAAATGCTCAAAGATGACGATGCCGAATTACGTGAAATGGCTCAGGAAGAAAGAAAAGCAGCCAGTAAAAATATCGAAACCTTAGAGCTAGATTTACAAAAATTATTACTTCCCAAAGACCCACACGATAGCAGCAATGTGTTTTTAGAAGTTCGCGCTGGCACCGGTGGTGATGAAGCCGCCATTTTCGCTGGCGACCTGTTTCGTATGTATTCACGCTATGCTGAGCTGAACCGCTGGCAGGTTGAAATCGTCAACCAAAACCACGGTGAACACGGTGGTTATAAAGAAATCATTGCACGCATCATTGGTGACGGCGCTTATTCAAGATTAAAATTTGAATCCGGTGCCCACCGTGTGCAACGCGTACCAGAAACAGAGTCACAGGGTCGCGTACACACCTCTGCCGCTACGGTTGCAATCATGCCGGAAATTGCTGACATCGAACAAATTGAAATCAATCCTTCAGATTTACGCGTTGATACCTTTCGTGCTTCCGGTGCTGGTGGCCAGCACGTCAACAAAACCGATTCAGCGGTACGCCTGACTCATTTACCCACCGGCACCGTTGTGGAATGTCAGGATGAACGCTCGCAACACAAAAACAAGGCTCGCGCGATGTCTTTGTTACAGTCACGCATCATGAATGCCGAGCTAGAGAAACAACAGGCAGAACAGGCGCAAACCCGAAAAAGCCTGGTCGGCAGTGGCGATCGATCAGAACGAATCCGCACCTACAACTATCCACAGGGACGCGTTACCGATCATCGTATCAATCTGACTTTGTACAAACTGGATGAATTTATCACCGGCGAAATGGACCAGGTGATCGACCCTCTGATCAATGAATATCAGGCAGAACAACTCGCTTCTCTGGCCGAGTAATCACCCGTAATCACAATGCCCAGCATTGCTCAGGCTATCAGGGAGGCATCCCATAAACTGGCAGAAAGCTCGTACTCTGCCCGCCTCGACGCTGAAGTTCTTTTATGCCATGTACTAAATTGCCCTGCGACCCATCTTCTTGCATGGCCTGAAAAACCACTGGATAAGGAACAGGTTCAGGCATTCGATCAACTTATCGAACAACGTCAATCCGGCATACCGATTGCCTATCTCACCGGCACAAAAGAATTCTGGTCGCTGGATTTTAAAGTCAGCCCAGCCACACTCATCCCCCGACCAGATACGGAAACACTGGTCGAATTTGTACTCGATAAGTTCCCGGATAAAAAAAACTTCAAACTTCTTGATCTGGGCACGGGTAGTGGCGCCATTGCTATTGCCATCGCCAGCGAGAGGCCAAACTGGGATATAACCGCTACAGATGTATCAGGTGAAGCACTTGCCATCGCCAGAGAAAATGCCTTCAGCCATCAAATCAAAAATATTAAATTCATTGAAAGCAACTGGTTTGAACAAATCGAGCTACAACAGTTTGACCTTATTGTGAGCAATCCACCCTATATTGCAGAGCAAGATAAACACTTGTCACAAGGCGATGTCCGCTTCGAACCACTCAGTGCACTGGCATCCGGCGAAACAGGTCTGGATGATATAAAACACCTCACTTCACAATCCAGACACCATTTAAAAACAGGCGGCTGGCTGGCCTTTGAACACGGTTATGACCAGAAACTGGCCGTTTTTGATTACTTTAATCAACATCACTTTCTGAATATCACGCAGCTAACAGACCTGTCTGGACAGGCAAGAATCATCGCTGGCCAGTATTCTTAAAACATCTTAAAACATAAATTACGGCACTGATTAAAAATCATCTATAATAAACGCTGTGCAGTGCCGATTGAGTAAATAGTGAGCTTTCAATCAGCCAGTATTTTAAAATCATGAAAAATTATAATTTAAAAGGTTAAAAATGTTTCTTAGAATAACTTCAAGAATAATACTTTTGACTTCCTTGTTCTGGGCACCAGGTATTCTAGCGACAAATGCTGTTAACAAGGACAGCTACCCGCTAATCACCTACGAATGCGACACCGCCAAAGATATTATTCTTGTGACTAATACTTTGCTCAAAGACGGCAAAGAGAAAGGCTTCAAATATTCAGATGCTGATGGCACCTATAGTCCCTGGGACATGGTCATAATCAAAAAAAATACTATCATTGATAGCAAATCAATCAAAAAAATCTGCAAATTGAGTTCTGCAGAATTCACCATTATTCTAGAACCACAGGTTTTTAACCCAAAACTGGCAAATCAGAAACTAGATGGCTTTTGTGGTTCAACTATTTCTGCTGCAATCACTATTTTATCCGACAATGAAGAAATTCTGGAACGCAAAGCCTTTGAATTCCACTGTAGCGGCAATACTAAAATCATCACAGGCATAAAAGTAATTGGAAAAACTGGGGAAATAAAAACCAAAAAAGTACCCAGATACAAATATTACTGATAAATACAATATAAAAAACCGCCTAACTTATTGTTTTAACGGAAAATAACCAGATTAAAAATCAACACCTGCTTATTCTGCCCAGATAAACCCCTTGCTATTAATTTTTATCTGACCTAGATTTAGATGCATGGCACTATGCAAATGCAAAGATATCACCAAAGACAGGGAGATACGTTTCGCGCACTCCCTGAGCAGAGCTGATCAGGTCGAAAAAGCCGCTCAGCTACTCGTCGATATCACCGGTATAGAACTCGCTATTCCAGCACAGATTAATATCCTCCGAGTACGTTATGACGTGCGTGAAATCACCTTACACATGCTCGAATCCGCACTGATAGATGTTGGCTTCGATCTGCACAACAACTTGATCATACACTTCAGGCGCGGATTGATCGCCTATTGCGAAGGCACGATACGATCTAGCCTTGGTATAGAAACAGACCAGCAAGAACCACTTACATTAAGCAAAACTGCTGGCCATCATAACCTCGATCCCAGACCCGACCACTGGCGAAATTATATTTAATCAATCCACACTGTTAGCAATTTAAAGCTAATAGCGACCAAAGTTAATTCTCAGCTTTGCTACAATAAAGCCCATGAACGATGAGCAACTCCTGCGCTATAACCGCCACATCATGCTGCCGCAAATTGGTATTGAGGGGCAGCAAAAGCTCCAAGAGGCACACGTCCTGATTATCGGATTAGGTGGCCTGGGTTCACCCGCCGCCCTGTATCTGGCGACGGCGGGCGTCGGCCATCTCACACTGGTCGATGACGATGAAGTCGAACTCAGCAATCTGCAACGCCAAATTATTCACCGCAACCAGAACATTGGTGACAGCAAGGTCGCTTCAGCCAAAAGCAATCTGCTGGCCATCAATCCCGAAATTGATATTACTACCATTGACCATCGACTGGATGAGTCATCACTGGCTCAGCAAATCCAGCTGGCCGATGTGGTGCTCGATGCTTCTGATAATTTTGACACCCGCTTTGCCATCAACCGTGCCTGCGTTGAACAACAAAAACCTCTGGTCTCGGGTGCCGCCATTCAGTTTGAAGGGCAAATCAGTGTCTTTGATAGCCGCAACGAGCACTGCCCCTGTTACAGCTGCCTGTATCCAGATAAGGGCGAAGACACCCTGACCTGCAGCGAAAATGGCATACTCGCACCCGTGGTTGGTATTATCGGCAGCATGCAGGCACTGGAAGCCATCAAGCTTATCTGTCAGATTGGCGAACCCCTTTATGGACGTTTACTATTGTTCGATGCCTTATCATTGCAATGGCGTTCGATGAACCTGAAAAAAGACCCCAGCTGCCCCGTTTGTGGCTCAGCAGCTCAATAACGACAAGATAAATATGAACACTAAAACAAATTTGACCCTGATCCTCCCTCGCAAGCTGGCCAATCTAATTTTGGCTCACGCCCAGAACAATCCTGAAACTGAAATTTGCGGCCTGGTCAGCGCACAAAACAATCAGGCCAAACATTATTACCCGGTGCACAATACGGCTGAAAACAGCTCCACACTTTTCAAAATGGATGAACAGGCTCAAATTGCGACCATGAAAAAAATGCGCGAGCAGGATGAAGAGCTACTGGCCATCGTACATTCTCATCCTCATAGCGATGCCATACCCTCGGCACTGGATCAGGCACAACACCAATATCCCGACGCCTATTATTTGATTGTTTCGCTCAACACCGTAGGCGTGATCGATCTTCGCGCCTTCAAACAAATTGATAAGCACTTCGAATCTGTTGAGCTTATTCTCGAACATCCATCTGACCAAACTAAATAAGTTAAATGAAGACAAATTCGATCACTGCTATTCTGACCGGACTACCGGGACGCTTTCTGATACAGACCAGTTTGTATGTGATCAATTTGATGACCTTTAGTACACTAGCCTTACGCGACTGGTACAGCAACAACCGCATTTTCAATAAAAAAAGTTATTCCTCGATGATCGCACAGATCATTTTCACCGGCGTCGACGCACTCCCCACCATCACCCTGTTGGGTCTGGCAGCGGGCTTTGCTTTTACCTACCGACTGATTGCAGTACTCGACTCGATAGGTGCAACCGATGAAATCGTCAATCTGCTGGTCAATATTATCTGCCTCGGCATCGGTCCGTTTCTGGCCGCCATTATATTAATCAGCCGCACAGGTTCAGCCATCGTCGTCGACCTTGGCAACATGAAATTGCACGGCGAAATTGAAGGCCTTGAAATGCTGGGCATCAACATCAATAACTACCTGATTGCACCACGCCTGATCGGCACCGCCATTTCGCAACTAGCAATTACGGTTTACTTCACCTTCATTGCACTGGTCTTCGGCATCACCCTCAGCGGCCTGCTGTCATCAAGCAGCCACTTTGAATTTCTTTATCAAATCAGCACCGCCTTCACACCATTTCTGGTCATGGTGTTTGTCATCAAGAACCTGTTGTTTGGCTACATCATCGCCGCCACCTCCTGCTATAACGGTCTGAGCGTAAGGAATTCGCCCACCGAAGTACCACAACAGGCCACCCGCGCAATTGTAAACAGCCTGGTCGCTATTTTTCTCATTGAAGGCCTGCTGGCTCTGGCAATACTCTAATGGAAAGTAAGTCTCTCATTCGTTGCGAACAACTGGTCATCGACAGCGATGAACACATCGAAGCTGACCGCCAACTGAATCTGATCGCCAATGCTGGCAGTGTAATTTCCATCATTGGCCCTAATCATGATGACAATGCTGATTGCTTAAAAACCATCTGCGGCATTATGAACCCCGAATCAGGCCAGCTGTATCTGGCTGGCAAGGAAACAATGCAATTTGAAAAAGACGACTGGGTGCGCACACGTAGCCAGTTCGCCTACGTCCACGCGAACACCACTATCCTCTCAGCCGCCAATGCCCTACAAAATCTCATGCTACCCGCGATGTATCACAAAACAGGCGAAGCCGATGAAGTCAGAGCTAAAGCACAGCAACTACTAAAAGACATTGACGCTGGCAATAATCTCGAACAGCTACCCGCTTATCTGGAAAAAGAACAACGCTACAAAATCGCAGTTGCCAGAGCACTCATGCTCGACCCGAAAGCGCTACTGATAGACTCACCTTTTACATCACTCGAATTATCATCAATCAAACCTTTTAAACAGTTTTTACTTAGCAAAGTCAAAGAAGACAACTTACTGCTAATATTGGTGACACACGATAGTAAATTCGCCCTGAAATACTCTGATCAGATAATATATGTATCGGAAAGCAAAATACTGCAATTTGATAAAAACCAGCGCATTCAGGATTGTGATGACCCGGAAGTTTGCGAATATCTAACGGTATAAAACAGGAAACGACATAACAGCCATGCAAGACAAACGATCAGAACCTCGTACTCACTACATTCACCGCATCAGCTACAGCACACAGGAGCGAATTGTAGGAATTTTTGTATTAGTTGCCATGTTCATTCTCATCGGCCTACTGCTTTCCTCAGGTAAAACCAAAAATCTGTTTGAGGACTACATCACCATCTACGGTGAACTACAAACCATTCAGGCCATCAACAAAGATACTGAAGTTATCATCTCCGGTCTGCCTGCGGGCACCGTCAGCTCGGTAGATATTACCGATGACAACAAAGTCGTACTAACGATGAAAATCATAAAGAAATATCACAACCTGCTACGCGTAGACTCCGAAGCCAAACTCAGCAGCTTCAACTTTGCCGTAGTACAAAAGTCAGTAATCGAAATCACCACCGGCACCAGCAGCAAAGCATTACTCGAAGACGGCAGCACACTGGCTATCAATGAGGCCTTCAACATTAAAGAAATGATGGCCAGAATTGAGCCCATATTTCTGACACTGGAAGACTCCATCAATAAAATGAATAACATTCTGTCCGCCATAGATCATAAGAAACTTGAAGATACATTTAACAAAATGAACAACGTACTGTCCTCCATCGACCACAAAAAACTTGGAGATAGTCTCAACAAAATGAATACCATCACCACAAACATCGGCGACATTAGTGAACACATGCGAAGTGGCGATGGCTTAATCGGCAGCGCACTCTACGGAAAAGAAATGGAAAGCAATGTAAAAGGCATTGCAACCAACATGGTCGATGTTACCGAAGAACTTAAAACGCTGATGAAACAGATCAACAAACAGGTGGCAGACATGCCCGAACTGGTTAACAGAATCACACCTTTATTGAATGAAGCCGATAAAACCATCAAGGCAACTCAGCGCATCTGGCCTCTTTCATCGGCCATGGAAAAAGATGGCGACAACAATACAACATTAACCTCACCCGCACCCGCCAATGACTGGTAGCAACATGAAACATATCAACAGAAAAATAAAAGCAGGATTTATTATTCTAGCTGTCACATTGCTAAGCACTGCCTGCGTTAGCAGCCCAGATGAAAAACAACCCGAAGCTATCGAAGTTGCAAACAGCGCCCTCAGCACCGGCGTTGGTCACTACAATGACAATAAACACGAACTGGCCATTTCCTACTTCAAAAATGCACTGCGCGATTTCCGGAGCATCGACCACCAGTTCGGCATCGCCTCCAGCAGCCTCAATTTGTCAAAAAGCCATTTGAGCACCGGTAGCATAGCCACTGCCGAAGCCTACCTCGAACAGGCAAAACGTATTATTGAGCGTGAAGACATTAAACAACTCAGCGACCACCTCAGCATTATCGAATCATCAATCGCCATAGAAAACAATCAACTAGCTCAGGCCAAAGAAATTCTGCAACCATTACTCAACAACAGCAACAACGCCTTCACACTCGCCGCCACTCAAAATCGAACCCGCATCGCCTTCACCGAAAAAAGTGATGGCAATTACAATGAAGCAAAACAGTGGACTGAAAAGTTCGAACAGAAAATAAAATCGAGCACGGAAAATCTATCCCACAAAGCCCGACTCGCTCGCTTCAAAGCCAAACTGAGTGATGTCGCCGCAACACAAAATAAACACTTAGCTGAAGCGCTGAGTATATACCGCCAACAAACCAACCGCGCCGGCATCGCCGCCAGCCTGCAAGAATGGGGCGACGCACTCATTCAACAAGATCAAACAGACACTGCCAAAGACAAACTACTCCGCGCCCTGTACATCAGACAATCGCTACAAGATAAAAAGAACAGTTTAAAAACACTCAATAGCCTCACCAAGATTTCAGATGACAGCACAACAAACACATGGATAGAAAAACTACAAAATAAGAATTTTAATCAGTGGGATGGGTTTGTTGCGGCGTTTAGTCGGTTTCCTGAGTAATCAAACAGAAAAAACCACCACCGACTCACCTGCCTGCTCAGAAGCCAGGCGATTCAACATCGAATACAAACTTTCCTTATCACCACTATCACAAACCCATTGTTGGCTAGCTTCATCATAATCAAAATGAAAACCGCCGGCTTTTGCTGCCATCCATAATTGTTTTGCGGGTGTTTGTTTGCTGAAAATAATCTGACTGCCATTTTCGAATTCCAACGTTAACACGCCATTGATTTCATCGTAATCAATATCGGCACCACTTTCTTCGATAGCATCCTGTATAGCTTCAATGGTTTCTTCAGCCAGATCAACAAATTCTGATTCGTTCATTAGGCATCTAGCCTCTTGCGCATGATTTGATTAACCTGTCCCGGGTTAGCTTTACCGCCAGACGCTTTCATCACCTGACCAACAAAGAAGCCCATCATTTTATCTTTGCCGCCTTTCAGCTCTTCAAACTGGTTTGGATTATTGGCGATAACTTCATCAACCATGGCTTCGATGGCTGAGCTATCGGTGATTTGTTTCAGACCTTTGCTTTCGATAACTTCATCGGCGCTGCCCTCACCCTGCCACATGGCTTCGAGTACGTCTTTGGCGATCTTGCCGGAAATGGTATTGTCTTTAATACGTTCCAGCAAACCGGAAAAAGCTTCGGCATCTACTTTTGCATCGGTAATTTCTATTTCTTCTTTGTTCAGCCTTGCTGCCAGCTCACCGGTCACCCAGTTCGCCGCCAGTTTGGCATCGCCGCATTTCGCCTGTACCGTTTCAAAATAATCAGCCAGCTCGCGTGAAGAAGTTATTACATCAGCATCGTAAGAAGATAATTCAAAGTCTTTAATGTAACGCTGTTTTTTCTGCTCGGGCAGTTCGGGCAGTTCTTTTCTAATGGCTTCGACGTAAGCTTTGTCGATAACCACCGGCAACAAATCAGGATCGGGGAAGTAGCGGTAGTCGTTGGCTTCTTCCTTGCTGCGCATGGAGCGAGTTTCATTTTTATCCGCATCGTACAAACGCGTTTCCTGAACCACTCTGCCACCATCTTCGATGACATCAATCTGGCGTTCGATTTCGATATTGATGGCCTTCTCAACAAAACGGAATGAGTTGATATTTTTCAGCTCGGCACGAGTGCCAAGTTCTTCCTGACCAAAAGGACGCACTGAAACATTGGCATCACAGCGGAATGAACCTTCCTGCATGTTGCCATCACTGATGTCGATATAACGAACCAGTGAATGAATTTTTTTCATGTAGGCGACCGCTTCTTTTGCGGAGCGCATATCCGGCTCGGAGACAATTTCAATCAGCGGCGTACCGGCGCGATTCAAATCAATACCGGTCATACCTTGAGATGCACCGTGCATGGATTTACCGGCATCTTCTTCAAGATGCGCGCGGGTAATGCCGATGCGTTTGGTCTCGCCGTTTTCCAGTTCGATATCCATGTGGCCAATGCCAACGATGGGATGATCCATCTGGGTGATTTGGTAAGCCTTGGGTGAGTCGGGATAGAAATAATTTTTTCTATCAAACACTGAGCGCATGCCGATTTCAGCACCCACTGCCAGACCAAATTTAACCGCCAGTCGCAATGCTTCTTTATTAAACACAGGCAAAACACCCGGCAAAGCAAGATCAACGGCACTGGCCTGTGTGTTGGGCTCTGCACCATAAGCGGTGCTCGAACCTGAAAATATTTTTGATTTAGTCGCAAGCTGGCAATGAATTTCCAGACCAATCACGACTTCCCAACTGCTATCGTAACTCATGAGAAATCCTCCGGAATTGCACGGTGCCAATCTGTATTTTTCTGATACTGATGCGCGACATTTAATAACTGACTTTCTTTGAAATAGTTACCGGTAATCTGCAAACCGACCGGCATGCCATTAACAAAACCCGCAGGCACCGACATACCCGGTAAACCGGCAAGGTTCACCGCGATGGTGTAAATATCTGAAAGGTACATGGCAATTGGATCATCTGATCTCTCGCCAATTTTAAAAGCCGTATCGGGCGCAGTTGGCCCCATGATGACGTCCACTTTTTCAAAAGCTTCTTTAAAGTCATCGCTGATTTTATGACGTAGTTGCTGCGACTTCAGATAATAAGCATCGTAGTAACCAGACGACAAAGCATAAGTACCTATCATAATGCGACGTTTCACTTCCGCACCAAAACCTTCACCGCGTGAACGCGTGTACAAGTCCATCAAATCAACCGGATCTTCACAACGATAACCGTAACGTACACCATCAAAGCGAGATAAATTGGCTGAACATTCCGCCGGTGCTACCACATAATAAACCGGCACCGATAAACCGCTGTTCGGCAATTCAATATCAATCAATTCTGCGCCGAGCTTTTTATATTCCTCCAGTGCGCCGCGAATAATTTTTTCTACTTCAGGATTCAAACCTTCACCAAAATACTCTTTCGGCAAACCGATGCGTAAACCTTCAAGAGGTTTGTCTAACTCGGCAGTGTAGTCAGGTACGTCTTTATCGATACTGGTTGAATCTTTTTCATCAAAACCCGCCATGGCATTCAGCAACAAGGCACAGTCTTCTGCACTTTGTCCCATAGGCCCTGCCTGATCCAAACTCGACGCAAACGCGATCATACCGAAACGTGAGATACGTCCGTAAGTGGGCTTTATGCCGGTGATGCCACACATGGAAGCGGGCTGACGAATCGAACCGCCCGTATCGGTACCCGTTGCCGCTGGAGTCAAACGCGCACCCACAGCAGAAGCAGAACCACCGGATGAACCACCCGGCACGGTGTCGGTATCCCAGGGATTTTTTACCGCGCCGTAGTAACTGGTTTCGTTCGATGAGCCCATGGCGAATTCGTCCATGTTGGTTTTACCCAGCATAACCACGCCGGCCGCCTTCATTTTGGTAACTACGGTCGCATCGTAAGGAGAGATAAAGTTATCCAGCATTTTCGAGCCACAACTGGTGCGTACGCCTTCAGTGCAGAAAATATCTTTATGCGCAATCGGCACGCCGGTTAATGGGCCAGCATCGCAATTTTTAATTTTTTCATCGGCCTCTGCAGCTGCGGCCAATGCCGACTCTTCGGTAACGGTAATGAAGCTATTTAATTTTTCATCGTGCGATTTAATGCGGTCGAGAAAATATTGGGTCAACTCAACACTGGTGACTTCACCAACCTGCAGCATGGCCGATAATTCGGCGATAGTTTTTTTGTGGTATCCGCTCATCACTCAATCACCTGCGGCACTAAATAAAGACCATCTTCGGTCTTCGGTGCAATTGCCTGAAAAGATTCACGCTTATCCGTCTCGGTGACTTTATCTTCGCGCAAGCGCTGAACAGCATCCATGGGATGAGACATCGGCACCACGCCTTCGGTATCGACCGCATTCATCTGCTCGACCAGGTCAATAATATTCGACAGGTTATTCACATAACCGGGGACGTCTGCCTCATCTATTTTCAGACGTGCCAGATAGGCAATTTTTTTCACTGCATCCGCATCAAGGGACATAGATTTCACTCCAAAATAATCAGTACTATCGCAACGCAACCAAAAGCTGCCTGTTAAGGGCGGAAAGTTAGCATAAACCACGCTTTATCGCACTGTTTTGCTTGCTCGAATCAAACCCTATTGTTAGAGTACGCGCGAGTTTTGACCAAAAGCTTTAAATTTAGCCTATTATATTCCAGTAGGTTAATAATGATAATTGAACATACGAGAATAACTGATGTTACCAAAGGGTTTTAGAGGACTTTTTTCCAACGATTTATCCATCGATTTGGGTACTGCCAACACACTGATTTATGCGCGCGGCAAAGGCGTAGTTTTAGATGAACCCTCAGTGGTTGCCGTACGACAGGATCGTGGCCCCGGTGGCCCAAAATCCATCGAAGCTTTTGGTAAGGCTGCCAAAGGCATGCTTGGCCGTACCCCCCAGAACATTACCGCTATTCGCCCAATGCGCGATGGCGTGATTGCGGATTTCACCATTACCGCACAAATGCTGAAACACTTCATTCGTTCTGTACACGATAGACAATGGTTACGCCCTAGTCCACGTGTGCTGATTTGTGTACCTTGCGGTGCCACTCAGGTTGAACGTCGCGCTATTCGCGAATCAGCCAACGATGCGGGCGCGCGCAGCGTCTTCCTCATCGAAGAACCGATGGCCGCGGCCATTGGTGCCGGTATGCCAGTCGATGAAGCCCGTGGCTCCATGGTACTGGATATTGGTGGTGGTACTTCTGAAGTTGCCGTCATCTCTCTAAACGGTATTGTTTACTCTGCTTCTGTCAGAATTGGCGGCGATAAATTTGACGAAGCCATCACCAGCTACGTACGCCGTAACTACGGCATCCTGATTGGTGAAGCCACCGCTGAACGCATCAAGCACGAAATCGGCACGGCTTATCCCGGCAAAGATTTATTAGAAATTGAAGTCAAGGGTCGCAACCTTTCCGAAGGTATTCCACGCAGCTTCTCTCTTAATAGCAACGAAATTCTCGAAGCCCTGCAGGAGCCACTGCAAGGTATCGTACAGGCCGTCAAAACAGCATTAGAACAAACACCGCCTGAACTGGGTGCCGATGTAGCCGAACGCGGCATCGTACTCACCGGTGGTGGTGCTTTGTTACGTGATCTTGATCGACTGATCATGGAAGAAACTGGCCTGCCTGTAGTCATGGCTGAAGACCCCCTCACCTGCGTAGCACGTGGCGGTGGTCGCGTTCTTGAATTAATCGACGAACACGGGAGCGATTTTCTCGCTCTTGATTAATAGCGTGACAGGAAACTCCCTGTCACCTCTTTGCCATATACAGGCTGGTTGCTGCTGACCCATGCAAACGCTTTTTTTACAAGGCCCATCAGTCACCCTGCGAACCCTTGCGCTGGTTATCGCCAGCATTGGGCTGATGACGCTGGATCATCGCTGGGGTCAGATGGAAGCAGTGCGCAACACCCTGTCCTATGTGCTTTACCCTCTGCAATACACCATCGACCTGCCTATTCGCCTGTATCACTGGAGCGATGAAACCCTCAGCACACATAAAACTCTACTGCATGAGAAACGTAGGCTTGAAGACTTCCAGTTGCTGAATAAAGTTCGTTTGCAAAAACTGGATATTCTCGAAAAAGAGAATAAACGCTTACGAAAACTACTTAGCGCAACACCCAAACTCACTGAAAAAATACTCATTGCTGAAATCATCAATGTTGATGTCGATCCTTATCGACAGCTCACCATCATCAACAAGGGCGGCAACGATGAGGTTTATATCTCACAACCCGTCATAGATGCACAGGGCGTCATCGGTCAGACCATCCACGTCAGTGCAAGATCATCTACCGTCATGCTGATTACCGATGCCAGTCACGCACTACCCGTACAGGTAGATAGAACTGGCCTACGCGCCGTCGCTTTTGGCACGGGTAAAATTGAGCACCTTGATTTACGCCATATTTCACATAATTCTGACATAAAAATAGGTGATACCTTAATTACATCTGGACTGGGTGGACATTTCCCCGCCAACTATCCAGTTGCCACGATTACCCACATCGAAAGATCACCCGATGAAGCCTTCGTCACCGTAACCGCTGAGCCTCTCGCCCTGCTCGATCGCAGCCGCGAAGTACTACTAGTCTGGCACAATCAACCACAGACAGAACTGAGCACCGATGACGAACTCTAATACACGCATCGCTGTATTCACCATTATTGGCGCTTTCATGCTCGCCATGATGCCCCTGCCAGAATGGGCAGAATACTTTCGACCCGACTGGGTCACACTGTTTTTGATTTACTGGACTATGGCACTACCCGCCAGCATCGGCGTCACCATTGCATGGATTATCGGTTTGATGCTGGACGTATCACACGGCGCATTATTAGGCCAACACGCACTCGGACTGGTGCTGGTTATTTATATTATTCATTCACAACACCAGCGATTACGCGTTGCTTCATTAGTACAGCAAGCCATCGTGATTTTCTTTTTACTAATACTCAAGCAAGCTATCGTCCTGTGGGTAAGCGGCATCATGGGGCATGCACCCGATAACTGGCTGTATTTCATGCCTTCACTCACCAGCGCATTATTCTGGCCGTGGGTTTATATTATTTTGCGAGATGTAAGAAGAAAATTCACTTATAAAGAACATTATTAATATTTTTATAGCCAGGAACATCATCTCCCACCACGATGATTTGCAGCAATATAATATTGCCTTGCTGCTGTAATTAAAATATATTAACTTTAATCTACCGGCACGGTTCTATTCGCAGCCCAATCTCTTAGGCGATCAATCTGTTCTGCCATCACCACCGACAAAGGTCGTGTCGCTTTTATTTCATCAATTAGATACTGCGTATTCATTTCATCATCTTCTGCACGTACCGCATACAATGCGCTGACCACAACCTGCTCTATTTCAGCGCCAGAGAAACCATCACTGGCCTGAGCGATTTCATCCAGATTGACCTCAGCAGTTGAGACCTGTCGCTTTTCCAGATGGATAGCAAATATCTTTTTACGAATTTCTTCATTAGGCAGATCAACAAAAAAGATTTCATCCAGTCTGCCTTTGCGAATCAGCTCCGGTGGCAGGTCTTCAATATTATTGGCGGTGGCTACCACGAACACGTGTAATTTATTTTCCGCCAGCCAGGTCAACAGAGCACCAAGAATACGTTTGGCGGTGCCATCATCGTTACCACCTGAAATACCTTTTTCAATTTCATCGATCCATAGCACACAGGGTGACATGACTTCTGCGGTTTTTAATGAAGACCTTAAATTATTTTCCGACTCGCCAATATATTTATCGTACAGGGCTGAGAAATCAAAACGCAACAATGGCACTTTCCAGATACCAGCGATGGCTTTGGCTGCGAGACTTTTACCACAGCCCTGCACGCCTAGTAATAACAAGCCTTTTGGCGCATCGATACCCTGTAGTTCACCCTGTCCGTGAAAAACTTTTTCGCGTTGATGCAACCATTGTTTGAGTTTACTCATGCCGCCGACATCACCAAAACGTGCGGTATCATATTCAAACGAGATCACATCATCACGATTCAGCAATTGATACTTGGCTTTCATCACATCATCAAGATCACTCTCGGTAATCGCATTATCATGAACAATGGCATTTCTGATCAATCGTCTTGAATCTTTAAAGGTCAGGCCTTTGAGGTTACTGACCATGCGTGACACGGCTTTTTTATCAATCGACACTTTTTGCCCAGATTCTCTTTGCCACTTCAAGGCTTCTTCATTAACAATCTGGACCAGGGCTTTTTCATTAGGCAGACTCAAATCAAAACGCACCACGCTGTGGTTCAAACTTACCGGCATATTGATTTTATGACTGATGAATACCAGCTTGTTTCGACTACCATCAAACTTCATGGCAATTTCTTTTATGTAACGCGTATTGGTTGGCTCACTGACGTAGGGATCAAAATCCAGCAGCACAAAGATGCCTTCGATATTGGATGATTTAATATGTCCCAGCACATCAGCAGGTTCTGAATTATGGCGTTGGACACCAAGATCAATATCCAGACGTTTCAGCCCTTCGGTCACCGACCATTGAAAAACAGGCAGCCTGTTACCCACCGCAATACGCACCAGAAGATTGAGCGCACGCTTTTCTTCATGCGATTCAATTTGTAGTATCGGGGTATGACCTTGAATTAATAGTTCCAGATCTTTTTGATCGGGCATGTAACTTATCCACTTAACAGACGTTTATATTTATTACCGATACCCTACCATAAATCATGCCGCACAAAAAAAGGCGAGTTATAAAACTCGCCTTTTGAATATTGTAAAAATCTCTAGCAGCTAGTTTGACTTGCGCTGATAAGACAGCAGACCTATGCCAAGCAGCAGGACGAACAATTGCAGCCCCAGCGTCTGCATGGTGGGATAAATACCCAGCATCTCAACTTTCGGGAATTCAACCATGTTGCTGGCAATCATACCGGCTTCCTGAAAAGCAGCGATACCCTGACCGGCGAATACCACAGCCAACAGGAACAGCAAAACCGCATTGATCTGGAAGAATTGTTTAATAGGCAAACGCGTACCGACACGCATCACCAGGAAGGCCAGAACTAATAACACCGCTAATGCACTTATAACACCCAATAAAAATCCCTGTTGTGAATCAGCCGTATCGATCTGCACCCACATGGCCTGATAGAACAGCACGGTTTCAAACATTTCACGATAGACAGCGATAAAGGAAACCGTGGCCAGCACCCACAAGGTACTACTCTCCATGGCATTATCAATTTTATGTTCGACAAATTTTTTCCAGCGTTGGCTACTACTGGCACTGTGCAACCAGAAACCAACGTAAATCAATATGACGGCTGCAAATAAGGCTGCCGCGCCCTCGGTCACCTCACGACTGGCACCACTGATTGAAATAACATTTTCTGCCACCCACCAGGTGAACACACCCAGCACAACCGCACCAATCCAGCCAGCATGAATGTACTTCACCGCTTCACGGCGACCAGTCTTAATCAGGGCCGCAAAAATAGCCGCCAGCACCAGGATCGCCTCGACACCTTCACGCAATAAAATAATAAAAGAACCTGCAAAAGCCGCTTCTGGTGACATCTGCGTTGAACCAATCAAATTTTTTGATTCATTCAATAAATCAATTAAACCCACATGCACACTTTTAAGTTGCTCTACATCACCCACCTTGGCCAGCTCACGAAAAGCGATCATTTCTTTTTCAACTTTTGATTTGAGCACCTTATCAATCACAACTAGTGAAGGCTCCGCCAGCTCAAAGCCTTCAAGGTAGGCAGTAACCGCTGCCTTATAAGCTGCCTTGTGATCTCCTGCATCAGCATGTTTCAGAGCAACTGCCAGCATAGCAATACTGTTATCCAGAGCAGCGTGATCACTGACATCGAGAATTGAAGGATCACTGCGCAGATAAGCGAGTAGCGCCTTGCCATCAATATTGGCATCATCACCCAGCTCTTCCGCTTTGGCGTATGACATTCCCGTTAAGTTAGGCAGTGACTGGAAATAATCACGCAAATAACCCTGCTGCCACAAAGATTTACCCGCCTCACGCTGCTCCTGATTACCAGAAAAACGACTGACCATAATCGCCAGGCTCCAGCGTTGTTCATCACTAAGCTGAGCAAAGGCTTTCATTGGCGTGCCATCAACACCTAGAGAAATCGTGTTGTACAGGTCGTAAATACTGCGGCTGTACTGACGTTCCATATCATGGAAATTACTGGGAGGGATGGACTGCTCACTCGCAATCGGGCCATCACCGTAACCCATCACACCATGACAGGATGAACACTCTGACTCGTATAAAGTTTGAACACCCGAAATATCTGGTGCTTTGGAAGGACCAACCGAAATATTGTAGATACTGATTAAATCAGCTTTGAGCTGCTGAGTGAGATCAGCAATCTGCATACCAACCACACGCTGTTCGATACCAGTACGAATTTGTTTTGCTGTTTCAAGCAATGGTGCTTTATCAGCACCTTCAGGCATGCCCTGAATCAGGCCACCAAGCAGGCCAGAAAACTCCTGCATTTCAGCGTATTCAACATCATCAACGATCACACCGTTTTCAACAGTCGGTGAATAATCAACACCAATGTAATCCAGCATCTGAATCAGGCGCTGCGAGCTATCAGCAAAAGATGCCGTTGGTGCAATGAATAACAGAACAGCAATCAGAAGATAGAATTGATGAAAAATAGTTGTAAACATTAGTTAACTTTAATCTGCAAATGATAATGATTCGCATCTTCCTTAATATTAACAACCTTGTCAAGCTTTGCGATTCCTTCAGAGCACCCAATCTTAAACCAAAAACACTATAAGCATCTAATTTTATGGGCTTATTTTTATAGATAAATAAGCACTAACTCAACATCTCCTTCAGCCCGGCCAGATGCGATCGCCCCGTTTCAGGCGTTGATTTAACCTCGTGCTTACCACCCGACCACTCAAGATCATCCTCCGGCAGCTCTTCCAGAAAACGGCTGGGTTCACAAATCACCTTTTCACCATAGCGTTTTCGTGACTGCGCCATAGTCATAACCAGGGTACGTTGCGCACGGGTGATGCCCACGTAGGCCAGACGCCGCTCTTCCTCGATGCTGTCTTCCTGAATACTCACCTGATGCGGGATTAAATCTTCTTCAAAACCAACCAGAAAGACGTGCGGGAACTCCAGCCCCTTGGCGGCGTGCAAGGTCATCAACTTGACCGCATCCTGCGGCTTGTCATCTTCCTGTCGTTGCAAAATATCCATCAGCGCCAGCCGTGACATCAGTTCAGCTACACCTGCATCTTCATCTTTTTTCTGCAAGCGTGCTATCCATTCCATCAATTCCAGCACATTCGCCCAACGTCGATCGGAATCTTCGACATCCTTACTTTGCTCCAGCAGCCAGGTTTCGTACCCCAGATCATCAAGCAGCTGTCGGGTAATGTTGGTGGCCTTTTCGTCTTCAGCACGATCTGCCAGACGTAATAACCAGTTACAAAAATGGCTAAGATTTTTATAGGCAGTGGCTGAAACCTGGCTTTGTATGCCGACTTCGCCACAGGCGGTGAGCAAACTGACTTCACGCTTAACCGCGTATTTGCTCAATTTTTCCAGCGTTGCCGGGCCGATGTTTCTACGCGGCGTATTAATCACGCGTAGAAAAGCGGCATCATCATCAGGATTGGCGAGCAGTCGCAAATAAGAAACAACATCCTTAATTTCGGTGCGCTCGAAAAATGAAATACCGCCACTGACCACATAGGGAATGTTCATTGCGCGTAAAAAGGTCTCAAAAATCCGCGCCTGAAAATTACCGCGATACAAAATCGCATAATGCTCGTATTTGGTGCCGCTCTGTATTTTGTGCGATTGCAGCTCGACGCAGACTCGCTCAGCTTCGTCCTCAGAACTATTGCACTGCATCACTTTTATTGGGTCGCCATAACCCAGATCACTCCATAAACGCTTTTCATAAACGTGTGGATTATTTTTGATCAGCTCATTGGCCACCTTGAGAATACGGCTGGTGGAGCGATAATTCTGCTCCAGCTTGATCAGCTCAAGACCAGGAAAATCTTTCGCCAGCTGTTCCAGATTTTCTGGCCGCGCACCACGCCAGGCGTAGACAGACTGATCATCATCCCCCACCGCAGTCAGGCAACGGCGGCGATCCGCCAGCATTTTCACCAGCTGGTACTGCATGGCGTTGGTATCCTGATACTCATCCACCAATAAATAGTGTATGCGATTCTGCCAGGATTCAAGAATATCGGGCCGGGTCATAAATAAATGCGCGGTTTGCAGAATCAGGTCATCCAGATCAAAGGCATTGTAAGCATGCAGCTGACGCTGGTATTTCACATAGAGTTTTGCCAGCACCAGTTGCTTATCATCCTTCGCTACGGCGGCCGCCTGCTCGGGCATGATGCCATCATTCTTCCACTGCGAAATTTGCGCCTGAGCCGCACTCGCCAGATCCAGCCCGCGCTCACCGCTGCTACGCAACAATTCCTGAAGCGTAGAGATGCTGTCCGCCTGCGCGAACACCGAAAAGCCCACTTTGTAATCAAGCGCGGCGTATTCTTTATGCAGGATATTCAACGCCAGTCGATGGAAAGTCGAAACCCGCAGTCCCTTGGATTCTTTCTTGCCAGTGAGCTTTTTAACGCGCTTCTTCATTTCCTGAGCGGCTTTATTGGTAAAGGTCACCGCTGCGATACGATTCGCAGCAATCCCGCAAGGGCCGATCAGATAGGCAATCTTCTCGGTTATCACGCGGGTCTTGCCGCTACCCGCGCCCGCCAGCACCAGCATAGGGCCATCAATGCTACGAACCGCTTTGGCCTGCTGAGGATTCAATTGTGGTTTATTAGATGAGTTCAATGTCACGCTCTGAAGTAAGACGCACATTGTACCGGCTAGAGAATGATTGTCATTACTGCGTAATGGGGGATTGATTTATTCGAGAACCACTTCTTTGAGAAAATACCCCTCTACAATCACCGGCTTAGCGGCTAACATCTATAATCAAAGCTATTAAAAATAAATGAAAATAACACGCGTGCATATAAATACTAAAACAGGCCTGATCGAAAACATCCAGTACAAGGCCTCCCCCAATACCGATGATCGCCCTGCGGATACAGAAATTGATCTGGTCGTAATTCATTCCATCAGCCTGCCACCGGGTGAATACGGCGGCCCGTGGATAGAAAAGCTATTCACCAATACGCTACCCGCCGATGAGCATCCCTACTTCAAAGAAATTCATCAACTGGAAGTCTCAGCACACGTACTGATTCACCGTGATGGTTCGATACAGCAATTCGTCCCCTTTCATCAACGCGCCTGGCACGCGGGGCAGTCCTGTTATGAAGGTAGTGATGACTGTAACAACTTCTCCATCGGCATCGAGCTGGAAGGCACTGATGATTCTGAATTTGAAGATATTCAGTATCTGCAACTGGCAGAGCTGATTAATGCACTGGATAACAGTTATGACAAAATCAGTAAAAATCGTCTGACTGGTCATAGTGAAATTGCACCGGGGCGTAAGAGCGATCCTGGTAGTGGGTTTGATTGGGGAAAACTAAAAGCCTTGTTAAAAACCTGAGGCTATAAAAACAGCCCAGTAATGCTATTATTCAAAACAGCGTTGTAACTAAAAACTAAAAAATATGGCTCTAATTTCTATCATCATCGGACTGATGCTCGACCATGCATTCAGACATTTGCAGCATTTGCGCGATCTGTCGTGGTTCGAACACTACACCCATTTTCTCAGCAACTTCATCAAAATAGAGAATGGCTGGCTTAGGTTAATTATGGTGCTGGCTATGCCGATACTGGTGCTCGCCCTGTTGCAATTTATTCTGTTTGATCTTTTATGGGGTATTCCTTTTCTCCTGCTCGGCATTCCTGTGCTGTTCTATTGTCTGGGTCCAGATTGCCTGATCAATGAAATTGAGGCCTATCTCGATGCACGAAGTCTGGGCGATGATGACGAAGCTCTGCATTATGCTAGCGTGCTCACCGGACGCTCCGCTTCCACCGCACCTGATCAACAAATCACTGACGTCACCCGCTCTATTCTCAGCAGCACCAACGAACGTGTATTCTCGGTATTATTCTGGTTTGTACTGCTCGGCCCATTGGGTGCAATGTTTTACCACCTGAGCAACAATATCAGCAAACAGGGCGATGACACGGCTATGCAGGATGTCGCCACACGACTTCAATCAGGCATGGCCTGGGCACCGGCACGCTTACTGGCAATCGGCTACGCATTGACTGGCCATTTTGACGGCGCAATTCACGCCTATCGCAACCGTCCCCATGAAGATGATATTGCGCTGGCTAATTACGATGTTTTAGTCAGCACCGGACTGGGCGCACTACGCGATCAGGAGTGCTCTGATGAAATCTCCTGCATTCGTTCTACGCGTAGTTTGGTTACGCGTTCTATTCTTATCTGGGTTGCGGTGCTGGCGTTGCTAACACTTGGTGGCTGGTTGGGATGACTCAAATTGATGTAATACGCCATGGTGAACCCGAAGGCGGTCGCCGTTATCGAGGCTACGGTGTCAACGACCCGCTCACCGAACAGGGCTGGCAGCAGATGTGGGGAGCTATTTCTGATCAACCACCCTGGGATGTTATCGTCTCTTCACCACTGGCAAGGTGCCTGGATTTTGCTCAGGCGCTGGCTGAAAAGGCAGATGCGCCCTGCATCGTGGAAGACGCCATGAAAGAAATCGGCTTTGGTGTCTGGGAAGGTTTAACGCCGGAGGAAATTCTTGCCGATGATAGCGAAGCACTGAATCATTTCTACAAAGACCCCGTCAACAATCGCCCCGAAGGTGCTGAAGGCCTGAAGGCATTTTCCAAACGGGTGTGGGATGCTTATCAGACTATCGCTGAAACACATAGGGACAAACATATTCTCATCGTCGGCCACGCCGGTGTTTCCCGCGCCATTGCGGCCAACGTGTTACAGATGTCGCTGGATGATGTTTACAGCCGTCTGGGTGTTGAATATGCTTCCATTATTTCAACCGTGATCAATGAAGGCTGCCCGCCGAAGATGCTGATACGGGCCTAAATTCAGGTCTTTGATTCTGCACTGATTTTTTTCATCATCTTCAGGTTTAATCCATTTTTCTCCGCCAGATCCAGCGCCCTTGCCAGACGAGCCAGCGCGCTACGCCCCATGCACTGATGATTTGAATCGCCCTTAAAGGCATTAACCATCGCCCTGATCAGGGCATCAAAATCAAAGTCCCGACCTGTCAAAGCCTGCTGCAATTCAATCACTTCCCTTGCCACGGCAATGGCGACATTACGATGATTTTCCCACAACTCACCAACGTTACCCCCAGTTTTCAGGCCGGCAATATTGGTAGTCAGAATATAAACATTTTTCAGCACCAGCTCGAACAGTAATGCTTCGCTGTTCTGTAACACATGGGTAGCAATATCAATCGAGACCAGCGCCTCGGCAATATAGCTGGCGTGCTTACCAAAAACAGGCGACGGGATAATCACCTTCGAGTCCATGCCTTTTTTCTTCTCAAACCAGACAGAAACCACCGTTGGATCAAGATCATATTGCAGCCAGTCACCGGGCAATAACTCATTTTGCAATAACACCAGTCGATCTCGCCAGGCTGCTGGCACTTTCTGCAACACCGAATGCAAATCAGCTTCAGCCACGGCAATCAAAACCAGCTGAGGATCAAACTGTTTCGTAGCAAGCTCTTCAGCAACCACGGTCATATCCATATTTCTCGTTACTGAAAAAACGGGATGCCCCGCCCGCAGAAAACCACGCGCAAACACACTGCCCATTTCACCCATGCCTACGACTACCACTGAATTTCTCATCTTTTACCCGTTCCATTAATGCGTTTATTCGTCTAACTACTGTTAGAATTGAACCTATTTTAACCATAAGTTAACAGTAAATTGAATTCCATAAACCCCAATAACCATCAGGACAGAAAAACACTATTACAGAACTGGCTAAACGAGCTTTCTGATTATAGTTTTTCAGATATCACCCCAGCCTCGGCCGACGCCAGCTTTCGCCGTTATTTCCGCACTGCTGACAAAAACACGGGCAAAAGCTATGTTGTCATGGATGCACCACCGGAGAAAGAAGATTGCGAGCCTTTTATCCGCGTGACAAAAACATTACTCGCTGCGGGTGTCAGTGCTCCCGAAATTATCGAGCAGGATCTCGAGCAGGGTTTTTTACTACTGACCGATCTGGGCGACCAGCCTTATCTTGATCACCTAAATGAGCGTCACGCGGAAACACTGTACAGCGATGCCGTGTCTTCGCTGATACACATGCAGAACATCAAGCCCGAAGCGATGAGCGAACTACCCACTTACGATGACCAGCGCCTGCGCGATGAAATGGCGTTATTTGAACAGTGGTATTTAAATCGTCACCTCGACGTACAACTTAATGAGGCACAAAAAGAAATACTGGCTAACACTTTCGACCTGCTGATCAAAAGCGCACTCGAACAACCACAGACCTTTGTCCACCGCGATTATCATTCACGCAACTTAATGCTCATGCAAAAAGGCAATCCCGGCATCATCGATTATCAGGATGCTGTCGTCGGCCCCTGCACGTATGATCTGGTTTCGCTATTCAAAGATTGCTACATCGAATGGCCAAGAGCAAAAATTGAACAATGGCTGGAAGATTATTTATTCAAATCCGGCCTGATCCACGAAGCCCATATTGAAACCGCGCAGTTTATAAAGTGGTTCGACTTTATGGGCGTACAACGCCACCTCAAAGTACTCGGCATATTTGCCCGCCTCAACTACCGAGATGGCAAAGCACAATATTTAAACGATCTTCCACTAACGCTCAAATACGTCGTCGATGCCTGCAACCGTTATGACGAACTCAAACCCTTGCAGCAGTTACTCAAAGAACTCGTATTAAAACACCCAAAGGTCAGTCAATCATGAAAGCCATGATACTGGCCGCCGGTCGTGGTGAACGCTTACGCCCGCTCACCGACAGCACACCAAAACCATTGCTCAAAGTCGGCGAGAAAAGCCTGATCGAATATCATTTATACAAACTTGCACAGGCTGGCATCAACGAGGTTGTTATCAACATTGCCTGGTTGGGACAACAAATTCAGCAGACACTTGGTAGTGGTGAAAAATACGGTTTAAGCATCCATTATTCTGACGAAGGCAATCAGGCACTGGAAACCGCCGGTGGCATCATCAAAGCCTTACCCCTGCTCGGCGATGAACCTTTTATCATCATCAACAGTGATGTCTTCACCGACTACGACTTTAAACAACTGGTGAATTTAAAACTGGATGGTGAAGCCCATCTGGTCATGGTCGAAAATCCTGACCACAACCACAAAGGTGATTTCGCACTGAAAGATAACTGGCTGAAAAATTCAGGCGACTCACTTTATACCTACAGCGGCATTGGTATCTACACCAAACAGTTTTTCGCAGGAACACCCGAAGGCGTTGCAGCACTCGCACCGATACTGAAAGAAAAAATTGATCAGAAAAAAGTCAGTGGCGAGTTATATCAAAAAGCATGGACAGATGTAGGTACCATAGAACGCCTGCAACAACTCAACGATCAACTAAAATAAAAAGAAAAGGGTAATCATCATGGCAAAAACCGGCGCAACAGGCATCACCCGAATCATCAATGCGGCAGGTTATTCATGGTTAGGCTTTAAAGCCGCCTACAAAAACGAAGCCGCCTTCCGTCAGGAATTATGGCTGTGCATTTTATTGATACCCGCCGCTTTATACTTCGGCGAAACTCTGTTAGACATAGCCATCCTGATCAGCAGCCTTTTATTTATTCTAATAGTGGAATTACTCAACTCCGCCATCGAAGCCGTGGTTGATCGCATGGGCGATGAAATACACGAATTATCAGGTAGAGCTAAAGACATGGGATCAACGGCGGTGTTTTTTGCAATTACTATGGCGGTGATTATTTGGATTGGAGTTTTGTTTTAAAAGCCATTCGCCGCAGAGAAAAACAAATACCTGTATGGAGATAATAAGCATTTGTCTAATTATGCTACACCAATCAGGACTACACCCTGTTACCTCACTTTACGATTCAATTATGACTTCTCTTTGCTATACTGGCGCGAACAGTAGGGGCATGTAGTAATACAGGTAAATAAAGGGTTTATTTAATAAGCGCGGATACTTGCCGATATTCCTGCGAGTCACTAACTTTCTAGAATTAAACACCGGATAACAATGAAGCAAGTTTTCAAATACAAACATTCCCTACGACAACGTTTTACACTGACCGTCGTAATGATGCTGGTGCCACTGGCAATTCTAGTAGCAGTTCAATATTCAGTTTTTAACCATACCATCGCACACTTTAATCATGTCATTGAGCATGGCTCAAGTGAGTTGACCAGTATCAAGCAATTGCAGCACAAAATTCACCTGGCGATAATGGCACCTCATGACTACCTGATTCACGGCAAAAAAACAGAACGTGAGAACTTTGCCGCATTGTCCAGCAAAGTTTCTATGACCATAAATAATATGCTCATTCTAATGGCGCCCCATCAGAGTGAGCACAACTTGATAAAACAAGCTGACCAGCTCTGGAGCCAGGTCGATCAAAAGGCGCATAGCATCCTGGTATCAACCAATCCCATCGGAAACATCGCTGTATCTGAGGAGATGGAGTTACTGGACGCAATTGCTGAACAGGCAATATCAGTTCTTGAACAGGTTTTTGAAATTGCCACGCTGGAAATGGAAGAAGAGGTAGAGGAAGCGGGATATTTACGCACCATCATGATTTTCCTGATCATTGGCGGTACTTCAATAAGCGCATTGCTGATCCTGTGGCTTAATAGAGCTCTGGCGAATGCGGTCGTAAGCCCCATTTGCTGTTTAAAAAGCGCAGCTAACCGAGTTGGTGACGGCGATTACAGCACCTGCCTGTCATGGCAACGTCAGGACGAGATTGGTGAGTTATCACAGTCTTTTGATGCCATGACAGAGTATCTGGAAAAAGCACACGCAGAACTAGAATTATTGGCATGCCAGGATGGCTTGACTGGAATATTAAATCGCCGCGAATTTGACCGCCTGTTTCCTGTCGAGCTTAGCCGTGCCGTTAGATATAAGCACAATCTATCTTTGATTATGCTTGATCTTGATCACTTCAAAGAAGTCAATGATAAGCATGGCCATTTAACAGGTGATAAAGTATTGCAAACATTCGCTACACTGGTAAAGAAAACAATTCGTGATATTGATCGATTTGCCCGTTATGGTGGCGAGGAGTTTGTATTGATCCTGCCTGAGGCTGACAGAGAGGGCGCGTGCGTGCTGGCAGAACGAATTAGAAAGCTGGTTGAAGATACCAACTTTGGTGAAGCAGATGGCGAACCTGTTCATATCACGATCAGTGCTGGTATTGCCAACTACCCGGAGCACGGCACATCTGAAAAAGAGATTATTAATAGTGCTGACAAAATGCTATACCAGGCCAAACATGGTGGCAGGAATCGTGTTGATTGTGCTGGGGTAAAATCTTCTAAAAAGTAAATCTCACCATCAGACATTAAAGTTTATGGTGGTGATTATTTGGATTGGGATTTTGTATCCTTAACCTTAAAAGCTTTTCAGTTACAATAACCACATGAGCAAAAACAACCTAAAAAACACCATCCACACACAACGTGAAAAACTCACAGCCATGCTGGCTGAAGAAATGCATGACCTGGCTTTAAAATCCGCATCGCTAATCAACGATCGTGATGCACTGGATTTATTACTATCGGATGCATTGCCAAAGCTGTCATTCTGTAAGCATCTTTACCTATTAAATGCTGATGGGATACAGATAACTGACAATATGACTAAACACGGTAAGGATGAGACTCATTTCGGCCGTGACCGTATGGACAGACCCTACATGCAGGGAATCATTGGCACCACGGATTTCAAATTATCGGATGCCTACATCAGCCGAAATAAAAAACGCCCGTCATTTACCGCTATTCAGGTGATACGCGATAAAGATGGTGAGCGATCCGGATTTCTTGGTGCGGACTTTGATTTAAGAGAGTTGCCGGGCATTAAGGAAATCTATCAGGAACCGGATAACTGGCGCCAGATAAAAGGCGACCCTGCCATTCGTAGTGCATTGTTTCATCAACAACGTGTCGATAGTCAGATGGACAAACACCTTGATCAGGTAATACCTGTTATCAGTGAATTAATGAGCGAGCATGGTGTGTTTCACGGCAAGCTTCATTTTTCCAGCAGCCGCGCCACGTTATGGTTGATTGAAGACCCGTTCAGCTACCGGATTCTAAATTATGATGAGCTGATTGATCCGGGTACCTGTCTCGCTTACCCACAACATGATTATCATGAACGTGCCATTGTTCCCGCCGACAAGATCATGCCTGTTTTCGAGCTTTTTCGCACGCTACGTTTTGCCGATGAAAATGTTTATCTTAGAGCAGGTTCATTGAACCTAATTAACGGCATGGTCGGCCTGAACTTTTCATGCGACGGTTCACACTACATGCGCTACGATGAATTTCTTGAGAAAAACACCGATTTCTGGTTTGGTGTATAAACAGATTACAATTGTTTTTTTGTATAAGTTATTTTCAACAACAGAACTTAATCGCCCTGCAACAAACCCTCTACTCGCTCAAGGTCATTGACGACACGCCATATTCCTCCATTCGCTTCTACCCGCGAACTCCAGTTGGCTAACCTGTCCATATATTCACGCGGATCAATATTGTCTGACCGCAGTTTGGTCACGTTCAATGCGGTGACAGTGACACCTGCAAAATTAATTGGGAAGTCACGTACGTGTCCCTCAGGTATTTCTTCTTTCATATCCGAGAAAACAAAAATGTGGCGATTACCCGCACCTGTTTCTTCCAAAAACTCTACGGCCTGTAACATGCCACCACTAATATCGGTATAAGTACTACTTTTCACTTCAGAGATCATCTTGTTAATAGCGGCCTGAAATGTACGTTTCTGTGAGTTGGCTGCTGACGGCCTGTCATCAAAAGTCATTTTGGCAACAATATCTTTCTCACTAAAGCTGCCACTATCAATGCGTGCTACAGCAAAGGAATCACCACTGGTTAATGTGCCCAAAATATAATTGATGATTGATTGCGCTTTTTCCAGTTCGTTTGTATAGGTGCCAGAAGTATCCAGCAACAGAACAACCGAGGTTGCATGGGAGCCTGTATCAGAGCAGGCGGATAGAACGCTAAGCATCATCACCGCAAGCAGATTTGAAAACTTTTTAGATAGTTTATTGATCACTGTATTGTTCATAGTTTTCACCCGTTAGTCCATGGCCGATGCAACATCGTCTTCGCTCTTTGCTATTGAGTTCGATTTTTTATTGACAAACATATCTTCGATTTTTAATGGTATAAAAATAATTAGATCATAAATATTCAGCAGGACATGTCCAATATTGCTGGACAAGCTACCAAGTTGTCTGATTATGAATGCAAGCATTTGCAACAGAAACACACTAATCATGCCTATGACGGTTCTGAGAGAATGCACGAATGACTCCAATGGGATGGCTACCATCATCAATGCAAAAGGCAATATAAAGCCCATAATCATCTGCCCTACCGTAGTTATCCAGCGGAACTCGGGGGCAGCAACAGCAATGCCGGCTAATGACTGAGTTAGCGCTTCACGATCAGCTGCCAGCAGATCTCGCATATAAGCCAAAGATGACTCTACGCTGGCAAAAATAAACAGTAAAACAAAAGCGCTAATGGCCATATTTCTTCTTAATTTATCATTGAGTGCGCTAATGATTGGAAATAGTCGCGTAATTTGAAAAGCTTCCATCAGGAATAATCCCAGGACTATTTCAAAGAAAACCAGCACCAGTGCGGCGACATCAGACGCACGCATCGCCCCCAAACGACTAGAACCACCAACCATTTCTGACATAGGCAAAGCAATAATCTGGAAGTTAACGTAAGCGCCCAGTAAGGCAATAATCAGAACCAGGCCCGAGGTGAAAAACTGGGTCATGGATGATGAGGTCAGGACTCTTTCGGCAAGATTTGTTTTTGCCATGATCTGCTCGTACTTTTCGATTTGTGAATCGATAATTTTTGAGCGATCTTCAAGCCCTACTATTTTCTTTTCAACACTTTCTAATGTTTTACTCAGATTGCGCCAGTAAGGCATCATGGTTTTTAATAGTTTATGACGCTGCTTACTCGATCGGCGGTATTCGGCAGTTTCTTTCTCACAGTTACGTTTCATCGTGGCATGAATGGCCTTCAACACGTTGGAGACCATTGAGTCACCGTTACTATTAATCTTATTAACGGCTTCGATGGCATCAATATAATTTTTTGGCACTGGTGGGACTTCTGATGATTCGCGATAATCTTCATCGATTTTGATGATCTGCTCTTTCAAATCACGTTGCAGCGATGGGTAGCCACTCATGTCTCTGGTCACCACATCTTCGACGCGTTGAAACTCACGTTCAATATAGCGCTCGGTTTCTTCCAGACCTGTGTTCAAGAGTACTTCACGGTTACGTTCCAGCAATCGTGCTTCAAGGGCGGTAACTGCATGCGCTGCCATACGCATAGCGTTGCGGATAACCAGACTAAAACTTCTAATAGTTTTATGTGCTGGCGTGCGCGCCATCCACATTAATACTACAATAATAAAAAGCCAGATGAGTGCTGAAATACCTGACTGCTCAGGCCACCAGATAGACATCAATTCTGAAAACGTCATAACCACCCCCATGCATCAGCATGTAGTTATTAACTTATGTGTTTGCCATATAGCCATGTTGCAGCCGAATTGCTTCAGCTACCATTGGGTATATTAGTTTGGAGTAATTTTATTATTTAGTGTTTTAACTTAGGAACAAGTTAAATATTTATGCGCATTTGAAATGACCATAGCAACTAAGACTTTATATATCAACTACTATGTTATTAGCCATAAACACCATAGTTATAATTTTATAAAATCATAATATTCATATTGACGATAACGTCATTGCTTATATACTAGGCAACACAATAAAGAGACCCACAGCGAATACCCTCCTTGAACAAGCACCGCCGACTTTATTTTTCACTTTTTATCATTGTCTGTTTTGCACTGACTTTTCTGTCATCACAAAACAGTAATATTCGGTGGCTGGATGCCCAGATGTTTCGCTTTGCCAGTTATTTACTACCAGCCCAGCCCCATTCCAATGACATTCATGCAATACAGCTGGATGAGGCTCGCCTGCAAACACCGCAGGGCATACGAGAATTTAGATTCCTTTTACGAAAACTTAAAAAATCCAAAGCGGCGGAGATTGTCTGGTTAACTGATGATTTTCCACAGATGGATTATATGCCGCTCATCGATGACAAACCTAAATCAGCTAATAAGAAAAAACCAGAGCTATCCGAAGAAGATGACGAGCCGCAATGGCAACCAACAGAAGGAGAAAGAAATAAGCTGGCCTGGATGTTAGAAAATCAACGTGTATTTCTAACCCAATATACAAACATGCCGCAGCAGCATAAGAATACGCCTTATAACGAATCTTTAATTTATCAGCAGGGCTGGAGACAATATATACCTTCTATATTTTTACCGGAAGCTCAGTTATTCAGGTCTATCAATACTCAGTTACCTTACCGCGTTTACCCCTTTAACCCTGCCTCATCGAATGAGCAGGCTTTGATCTGGTATGGTGACGACAGAAGCTCATCCCTGCCCGATTTGGCTTTGGCTGTTTTCAGTCACCACCAACAAAGCAAAAAAATACGCTGGAGTGAAAACGGACAGATTTCATTAGATGACTCGCTGATACATACCAACACCTCCGGAAAAACATATAACTATTTTTCTGCATTAACTGGTCGCCATAGCAAGATAGATACGCTATCACTTGAAACGGCATCTAAACAATCAAACAATAATTTTAAAAACAAAATAGTGTTAATTGGCCAGGATGTAAATCAACTACAGATGCTGGCTGATTCAATAAGCAGCTTGCAGGCCAAAGCCATCTACCATACCCCTGCCGAGAGCTGGTGGTTAATTCCCTTGCTGTTATCAGCAGTCGTGGTTTATCTGTTATGGATTTTGCCCCTGTTTGGAAAACAAAGTGGTTTGTTTTTCGGTGCCTTTCTTATTTTGGGAATCATTTCAGCACAGCCCATATTTTTGATTCTTGAAGGAATCTGGTGGCCGACGATCAATATATTATTCCTCATGGTCATTGGTCAACTGGCTGTCTATATCTATTTATCTGGCAAGAAAATTCTGAATCATTTACTTCAAACACAGCATGGTTCCTGGTATCAGCTTGGACATTACCAGTATGATAAAGGTGATTATGAAGCCGCGCTGACCAGTCTTCTCAAGTGCTACACGGATGATGATGTTCTCTCTGATCTTTATGAAATTGGTTTAAGGTTCGAGCGCAAGCGTCAATATGACAAGGCGCTTCAGGTTTATTCAGAAATAGATATCCGATGTAAAAATTATAAAGACATCGACAAGCGACTCAAATCAATCCTTGGCGTTTCTGAAACATACTCACAAATATCATCACCCAATCAGGGACAAAAAACACTGGTGATGCCACAAATGGAAATGCCTGAATTTGGACGTTATAAAATTGAAAGGGAATTAGGCCGGGGTGCTATGGGCGTAGTCTATCTTGGTCTTGATCCCAAAATTAACCGGCAGGTTGCCATAAAAACGCTGGATTACACCCAGTTTTCCAGCAAAGAACTACAAACTGTCAAATCTCGTTTCTTCCGTGAAGCAGAAGCCGCTGGCCGCCTCTGTCATAACGATATCGTTATTGTGTACGACGTTGGTGAAGAGGATGACTTCGCTTTTATCGCCATGGATTATGTCACTGGCGTACCTTTATCCGATTACACACAAGCCGATAATTTACTGCCCATTGATGAGGTTTACCGCATCATGCAGGTTGTTGCAGAAGCTTTGGACTACGCACACAAACAGAACATTGTGCACCGTGATATTAAGCCGGGCAACATCATGTACGATCCGACAAACAAAAAAATAAAAATCACCGACTTCGGTATCGCACGCATTACCGATTCAGTCAAAACCAAAACTGGTAGCTTTCTCGGCAGCCCTTCCTACATGGCACCAGAGCAAATCATCGGTGCGCACATCGATGGTCGTGCTGATCTTTATTCACTTGGTATTAGCTTCTATCAGCTACTTACTGGACAACTCCCCTTCAGCGCGGACAGCCTTGGCAATCTGGCACACAAAATAGCCAATGAAAAACATAAGCCAGTAAGAAATATACGTGCCAGCCTGCCCGCCAGCGCAACACGTATTATCAATAAGTTACTACAAAAAAATCCGGAGAAACGCTATGCCAGCGGTGCTGCAATGACAGCGGCACTTAAAAAAGAAACACATGGATAGGCAAGAAACTAATTACAAATGCTCACCCGAAATTGGCCGCCACTGATCTGCCAGATCTCCAAAACGCCTCACTTTTTCTGCTCTATCCCCTTTGGTTTCTTCGTGTAGCAACCATCCCTGTACTTTTGCAGCTTCCTCATGACTGATGTCATGACTCATAAAACACACTGAGCCTGAATTGAAAGTGATATTAAAACTGGCTGAGTGGTAGGCATCATCCAGTTTCGCTGCAATATCTCGATCATGCGTTCTGACCAGATCAATAATTGACCGAAAGTCAGTCGGAATTAAATGCATTTCTGGTAGTGATGAGGCCATAGCTACTCCCTATAGTTACAAATCGAACATTAAAACACTCTCTTGTGAACCTTCCAGACTGTATATAGCCCAGTACCATCGGTATCAACATAGATCAAATTATCATACTTAATCTATTGTGAAAATCTACCTATAGTGTATAAAGAGTCTCATGTCGGTATTAATTATGTGGTTTCTATTACCGACAGGGGCGTAAAGGCTCAATAATATAATTTTCATTACAGCAAAGAATAAATACTATGTCTGATCAGAATAACCGTCGAGCCGACAAACGCCATACTCAACAGGAAGCACTAAGCTTAACCATCATCTTCACCTCTCAAAACCCGGGGCTTCTGGGTAGGAGAATAAACGGCTCTACTATCGATATTTCCGCCTCTGGTCTTCGAATTGTATTAGGAACAGCCCTACCCGTAGATAGCACCATCGATATGTCTATCGCACTCAAAGATGATCCTGACAAGTATTTTTTGTCAGGAAAAGTACGCTGGTGCCGTGAAACTACAGAGGAAGGCACATATCAGGTGGGAATTGTGCTTCAGGATTTAATCAACACCGAAACTGACTACAAACGCTGGCGCAAGAAACTTAAATAACAGGCAATAATCTCTCAAAAGCCAGTCTCCCTGATGAATCAGAAAGACTGGCTTTTTTTATGGCACATCATTTTTCTATCTAATTATTCACATAAGTTATGATTTTGCCAGCACATCATCTATATTCATGATCTAAGCAAACAAAAAAATAATACACATGAACAACATCAGCTTACTTATTCCAAAAAATCAGCGTCCTACCTGGATCAAAGGTCTGGATGAAATTGGCAGCAACTCAGTGGAAATGGTCAAAGTTCCCTTGCTGGGCATGATCACAGCGGGGCAACCCATCGAGCGTGTCGAGCAAGATGAACAGGTTAAAGTACCCGCCAATATGGTGCGCAAAAACACTTATGCGTTGAAAGTGACTGGCCACTCAATGATCGACGACAACATTCAGGACGGTGACGTCATTATCGTTGAGAAACGTGAATGGGCTGAAAATGGGCAGTCGGTGGTCGCACTGATCAATGGTGAGCAGGTCACCTTGAAGAAATTTTATATCGAAGCCGACGGCATACGTCTGCAACCTGCCAATCCCGATATGGAAGCGATAATGCTCAAAAATGAAGAAGTACAGGTTCTAGGTGTCGTTACCGGCGTTATCAGAAATTTAGAAGACTGATAACAACTAAAGAGCTTTCACTCTAAAAATCCCAGCATCAACCGATGCAACCTTAACTCGCTGGCCGGCTGACAGGCTATCTACATCAGCAGTTGAATCCAGCTCAATTTTCCAGTCTACGCCCGAATAGCGGTGACTGCCTGTACTCATAAGACTAATATCTTCCTGCAAAACGAACTCATATCCAATTAAATCACTGCTTTGGTTCTGTGTTGGCACATTACCATCTTGTAGCTTACTCATCGGTTTCCACAGCAATACGCTAACAATACCGGTTGAGATACCAAAGCAGGAAACACCGGCAATCCAGGTTTCATTCAAGACACCGGCGCTCATCAGCAGACCGGTAATCACAGCACCAATACCGGCAAACAGGAAGATGATGGTGGTAAAACCGAACACCAGCACTTCACTGGCCAGCAGAGCAAAACCAACGGCTATCCAGAAGCCGGATTGATGCGATTGAATGTAGTCGATCATGAAGCATTACCCTTATTCAACGAATTAATGATGGTCATGGCTTCAGCCACCACGTTAGCGGCACCGGTTTTCTCATCGCTGAGTAAGACCACCGAAGACTCTTTGGCAATGGCCTGTTTGGCTTCAATCGCTTTTACCGCTAAATCCAGTTGAATCGCTTTCTGGCCTTTTTCCTCAATCGCAATATTACCGACCACTTCCAGCGCTTTGGCCTGAGCATCCGCGACCGCGATAATCGCCTGCGCCTCACCTTCGGCGCGCAGAATCTGTTCTTCCTTATCAGCCTGAGCTGCCAGCACGATGGCCGCTTTTTGACCCTCAGCGACATTAATTGCCGCCTGCCTTTCACCCTCAGATTCCAGTACAACCGCACGTTTCTCACGTTCTGCCTTCATCTGGCGCTCCATGGCCTCAAGCACGGTACGCGGTGGTTCAATATCCTTAATTTCATAACGCAGCACCTGCACACCCCAGGGGCCTGCCGCTTCGTTAATCGATGCCACAATATTTGTGTTCAAAACTTCACGTTCCTCAAAAGTTTTATCCAGCACGATTTTACCAATCTCACTACGCATAGTGGTCTGCGCCAACTGGGTCACCGCATAGGAATAATTATCGACGCCATATGAAGCTTTGTAGGGGTCGAGTACCTTGAGGTAGAGCACGCCATCCACCACCAGTGAAATATTATCGCTAGTAATGGCTGACTGGCTAGGCACGTCAAAAGCCTGTTCTTTCAATGAGCGGTCATAAGCAACTTTGTCGAAGAATGGCAGCAGAAAATTAAGACCCGCTTCCATCGATTTGTTGTATTTACCAAAACGCTCAACCACGTAAGCTCGATTCTGCGGTACAAACTTGATCGATGATTTGGCTAGTACAACCATCAGAATCGCAAAGCCTACCCAAAAGTTAAAAATCAGACCAAAAAGATCTTCCATACCCTGTCTCCATCATTCTCTTGTTTAAATAACACTAAATTAGCACCAAGAATAACGGAAACCCCCGACGTTGTCATTGAATCACATCATCCCCTTGCATCTTTTATCCACCCCCCCATAATACGCCTGCCCGTATTACCTTAATTACCCCATGAGCCAGAAAGCCCTACAACCCTATTTCCAGCAACTGGAACTCTGCATGTTGAAAGACCGTCAGGGCTTTTTCCGGCGGCTTCGCAAGTTGCAGAAAAATGGCAAAGAACAGGGCTTTGATAAATCATTAAAAAAACTGGCGGATGATCTGGAACAATCCACCGAGCGAGCCAGACTGCGACAACAACAAAGCCCGACACTCAGCTTTCCCGAAGAATTGACCATCAGCCAAAAACGCGATGAAATTCTGGAGATTATTAAAGCCAATCAGGTCACCATTCTCTGTGGCGAAACCGGCTCGGGTAAAACCACCCAACTACCAAAAATCTGCCTGCAGCTGGGACTGGGTTCACGCGGTCTGATTGCCCACACCCAGCCACGGCGTCTGGCAGCACGATCAGTCGCTGCACGTATCGCTGAAGAATTAAAATCTGAGCTGGGTCAGCAGGTCGGCTTCAAGGTTCGCTTTACCGACCAGACCAGTGAGAACAGTTATATCAAATTGATGACTGATGGCATTTTGCTGGCCGAATGTCACCACGACCCCTATCTCAATCAATACGACACCATCATCATCGACGAGGCGCACGAACGTAGCCTCAATATTGATTTTTTGCTGGGCTACATCAAGCAGCTAATACAAAAACGCCGTGACCTGAAAGTCATCATCACTTCAGCAACGATTGATCCAGAACGTTTTTCCAAACATTTTAATAATGCACCAATTATCAATGTTTCCGGGCGCACTTATCCGGTTGAGGTTTTATATCGACCTTTAAGCCAATACGACGATGAAGAAAATGATCCAAAAAATTTACAGCAGGGTATTGTTGATGCGGTGCAGGAAGTCACCAAAATTGATCGTGGTGACATTCTTGTTTTCCTCTCTGGTGAACGCGACATTCGTGAAACCACCGAGGCGCTGAGAAAAGAAAATTTGCAGCGCACAGAGATTTTGCCGCTGCTAGCACGCCTGTCGGCCAGTGAGCAGAACAAGATTTTCAAGGGATCGAGTCAACGCCGCATTATTCTCGCTACCAATGTCGCTGAAACTTCGCTGACGGTTCCTGGTATTAAATATGTGATCGATTCTGGACTGGCACGTATTTCACGTTATTCCTGGCGCAGTAAAATTCAGCGCCTGCCGATTGAGAAAATTTCACAGGCTTCCGCCAATCAACGCAAGGGACGTTGCGGGCGTGTATCCGAAGGTATCTGTATTCGCCTGTACGATGAAGTCGATTTCAATGCACGCGCTGAATTCACCCCGCCTGAAATTCAGCGCACCAATCTGGCCGCTGTTATTCTGCAAATGGAAAACCTGCAGCTAGGACATATCGATGACTTTCCTTTTGTCGAGCCACCAGATGATCGTTTAGTTAATGATGGCTATAAGCTTCTATTCGAGCTTGGCGCCCTCAATGAAAAACATAAGATTCTAGCTGCCGGAAAAAAACTGGCACGTTTACCCATCGACCCAAAACTGGGGCGTATGCTGATCGAAGCCGACAAAGAGTCCTCACTCAATGAAGTGCTGATTATTATTTCAGCACTGGCGACACAGGATCCCAGAGAGAGGCCCATGGCGAAGCAGCAGGCAGCCGACCAGAAGCATCAACAATGGAAGGACGCAAAATCTGACTTTATTTTTTATCTCAACCTGTGGGATGACTTCCACGCGCAGAAGAAAGCGTTATCCAGCAACCAGTTGCGCAAATGGTGTAAGCAGAATTTTCTCTCCTGGATGCGCATACGCGAGTGGGCAGATACCCACCGACAAATCAAAAAAATGTTGCTGGAATTAAAAATCAGGCATAACAAAAATACGGCTGATTATGATTCGATCCATCGTGCCTTATTAACCGGATTGCTCGGCAATCTCGGACTAAAGGATGACAACAAGGAATATCTTGGCGCAAGAAACAAAAAGTTTTATGTGTTCCCCGGCTCAGGTTTATTCAAGAACTCACCCAAATGGCTGATGGCTGCCGAGATCGTTGAAACCTCTCGCGTGTACGCACGCACCAATGCAAAGATTGAACCCGAATGGATTGAACAGAAAGCCGCGCATTTATTAAAACGCAGTTACAGCAATCCCCACTGGGAGAAAAAACCAGCGCAGGTTGTCGCCTCAGAGCAAACCAGTTTTTATGGTCTGATTATTAATCCAGAAAAAAACGTGAACTTTGGCAAGATAGATCCAAAACTATCGAGAGAGATTTTCATACAGTCAGCACTAGTACAGCAGGACTTTGACTGTAAGGCCGAGTTCTTTAAACATAATCAGAAACTGATTGCACAGCTGGAAAAACTCGAAGCCAAATCACGCCGTCAGGATATTCTGGTCGATGATGTCATCCTGTTTCAATTTTACGATGAACAAATTCCCGAGCATGTTCATAACGGTGTTTTGTTCGAGACCTGGCTGAAACAATGCGGCAAAGATGATCCCGAGTCATTAAAGCGCCTGTTACTCACTAAAGAAAACCTGATGCAGCAGGATGCCAGTCACGTCAGCAGTGAACAGTTCCCGGATCATCTCAACATGAACGGCATTAGCTACCCGCTCGACTATCACTTTGATCTAAGCCACCAACGTGATGGCATTACCCTGATCACACCATTGGTGGCATTACAGGCCATCAACGCACAGTATTGCGAATGGCTGGTGCCCGGAATGCTGCGCGAGAAAATGATTGCACTGATACGTTCACTACCAAAATCAATCAGGCGCAATTTTGTACCCGCGCCCAATTTTGCTGATGCCTGCATGGAAGCACTGGAAACATCCAACTCACCTCTCACTACCGCCATGACCAAGCAGCTTAAAAAAATGACCGGTATCGAGATAGCCTATGACGCCTGGCGCATGGAACTCATCGACAGCCACCTGTTCATGAATTTCCGAATTATTGATAACAAGGGAAAAACCATCGAAGAAGGCCGTGACCTGCCCGCTTTAAAAGAGCAGCTAGCTGGCGGAGACATTTCGAATCATAGCAGCGACCAGATCACACTTAGTCCACAGGACATAAGCCAGAGCGCAAAAACACCCGCCCACGAAGTGGAACAGGATGAGGTCGGTGCCGAGGCCATTGACCTGCTGGAACAGACATTCGAGATCAAACAACACGGTCTCAAATTAAACGCCTATCCCGCACTGATAAAAAAAGGCAAACAAGTTTCTATTCGCCTGCTCAACTCAAAACCACAGGCTGAAGAAGAAACAACAAAAGGCCTGAGACAATTATTCATCAACGCCCTACCCGCACAAATCAAGCACCTGAAAAGCAATATTCCAGACATTCAGAAACTGTGCCTCAAATACACCGACTTTGGTCGCTGCGATGAACTGAAACAGGACATAGTCCACGTCGTCATTAACCAGTGCTTTATGCAAAACCTCATAAAGAACCAACAGGAATTTGAAACAGCACTCGAAGCAGGACGTGGCAACTTGATGGATACTGCTAGCGAATGGTGCAAGTTACTTTCAAATATTCTCGATCAATATAAAGTCATTAAGAAAACTATAAAAAACCCACCCCTTTCACTACTCGACATTGTCACCGACGTACAAAATCAACTGGCTTACTTATTCCCGGATCATTTGTTAACCCAAATTGATAAGCAGCATCTAAAGCACTACCCACGTTATCTGACCGCCATCAACAAACGAATGGAAAAAGCACAAGGTGATACCACCCGCGACCGCCAGCATCGTTTACAGGTTTCTAATTTGTGGGATGCTTACTTAAAACGTCACAACACACTTGAGAAGCAGCATATTGTTTCCGAGCAACTGGAAAACTACCGCTGGATGCTGGAAGAATTTCGGGTGTCGCTGTTTGCGCAGGAACTGAAAACGCAATATCCTGTTTCTGAGAAAAGGCTTAAGGCTTATTGGAATGAAATCTCAGACATTTAAACAAAACTAGGTCGCATCCCGCATTATCTGCAGCGCCTCAACACCAGTAATCCCATTGGCATCAATTTTCTTTGCCATCATATCTACATAAGTCTGGTAGTAACCGCCAAATATATTTTCTCATTCCCACGCTCCTGCGCGGGAATGCATAATGCTTCGAATAACCTAAGTATGGGTTACCACGCGGGAGCGTGGGAAAAAGCAAAGCCTAAGATACAAGCGTAGGTCTGATTAGCAGTGAGTAATCCCGGATTCCGCTATGCTTCATCTGAGCTACTCGCTAGCTGGTCGACAGTTATAGAATGACAGACTTTACGTCTGCAAAGCCCAAGCAAACCGAGCACGGCCAAACTCAACAGGCTAACTGCACCACTGCCAGAGCTAGTGGTATTGTTAGTTTCATCTTGCGAAAACTCGTCACATGTAGCAGAAATTCGATTCACAATGCCTCCATCAAAATAAATAATTCGAGAGCTTAGAAAAATATTAAAGTTAGCACTAAAGCCAATCAATTCGCCGTCAACCATCTGTACGCCAGCAATGCCATCACCGTCATTATCGGTACTTGCCATACGCCACTCGGTATTAATTGGATCGGGGCTACCTGACCATGGGTATGGCCCGTAACCGCCACCAGTAAAAAGTTCACCCGACCCACCGGTGACAAAGCCGGTGTTGATATTATAGACATTGACGATATCGGTATTCTGGCTATTAAACCAATCAAATAAAATGTGTGTGCCGATTTGACCCGGCCCTACTGTCATGGTCAGGAATTGTTCTGTCTGACCTAGGCCAACCTGAAGTGAGTTATTACAATCTGTCGTGCCCGCTTCAATTTCAGTAACGCTGCAGGTAGTATCAAATGTGTAAGTACCTTCGCCAAACACACGGATATGGTGCGCTGACCAGACACTGCCCAAAAAAGTCGTGTCTGAGCTAAGGCTCATATTACTAAAGTTGGTATCTGCCGCATCCGCGGTGGTTGCACCATTCCAGTGAACGTTGACATCATTAGCGCCTCCTTGAACATTGCCCCCTGTTCCATCCAGCATGGTGAAATTACTCTCTTTCTCTGGAATATCAAAGTTGAAGTTAGCATTAAAACCAACCAGCCCACCATCGATCATTGGTATACCCGCAATGCCATCGCCGTTATTATCCGTGCTTGTCATGCGCCAGGCGGTGGTGTCTGGATTAGGTGCACCGGACCATGGATATGGGCCATAACCACCGCCAGTACACAGCCCGCCGGTATCAAGGGTTTTGAACACGGAGTTAGTGTCGTAAACATTAACCACATCGGTATTTTTGTAAACGCTCCAGTCAAACAACATGTGCGTACCAATCTGGCCAATGCCGACGGTCATGGTAATGAACTGTTCTGTCTGACCTAAATCTACTTGAAGTGGGTTATTGCAGAGCGTCGTGCCTGCCTCGATTTCGGCAACGGTACAGGTAGTATCAAAAGTATAACTGCCTTCGTCAAAGACGCGTATATGATGAGCTTGCCAAAGCTCACCTTCATAAGGAGTATCAGAAGCAATGGTCATGTTACTAAAATTGGTATCAGCCAGATCTGTCGTGGTCAGTCCATTCCAGCTGACAGCAAGATCATTGGCACCACCTGACGTATTGCTTCCATTATTTTCCAGAAGGGTGAAATTACTGCCCTTAAAGCTAGTGCCAGCTGCGTACAATGCTGGGGGAACTAGTTGTGTAGAAACAATAATAACTGCAGTTAAAACTTCTTTGATATAGCTCATTCAATTCTCCTTTTATCCCTGAAACACTTTTCCTGAAAAGTAACAATAACACGCAATAACCCTAACTTCTTCTATGATCAACTTCAATCATGAAATTTACTACCGAAAGCACGGTTGGTTGGATTAGCCGCTCTTTACCCTATCCCAACAACTGTAAACCTGCTGAATGTCATAAAAATATTCAAGGTTTATAAATCTGTCACTTCAAAATAATTACCGAAGGATATGATGACGCACAAACCGCATATGTCGATATTTTTTTCAGGTATTGCGCGAACGGTGCGGTTCGTATCTCACCAGCATCCTACAAAAAAAACTTCAAGTCGCATCCCGCATTATCTGCAAAGCCTCCACACCCGTAATCCCATTAGCATCAATTTTCTTTGCCATCATATCTACATAGGTCGGATAGTATCCGCCAAAGATTTTGCCGAATTCTTTATACGCCTGCATCAGGTTTCTTTCACTTTCTAATCGCTTTGCTTCGATGATATGTCCATAGCAATCGATAAAATGTTGCATGGCTTGAAGCATTTTATTTATATCTTTCAGGCCATCCATCTGCTTGCCATTATCAGCGGGGTCATCAATGGTAAACACCACCAGAGTTACTGCCTGTTTATAAAAATATTTTATCGCTTCAACCAACGAGTCAAATTTTTGCCCACTTAAAATATCTCTAATCAGTAATTCAAGATAATAGTTGTTGAACAATGAACCATTGCATTCATTCCAGTACTTGATGATTCTTATAACGGGCAGCAACAAGCCCTTATGTTTATGATTATCATCATCCAGCGCATAATAATGAATCGCAGGATTTGTTTTAGTCCATAGCTGAGTTTTAGAATCCGCCACGATATAGCCCTTACCCTGCCTGAAAAACCCTGGCACAACATGAAATGTAAATTCAGGAAATTTAACAATGACAAAACGCCCATTGGCAGCAATAGCGGCATCAGGATAATGAGCAAGCATCACATCTTCCAGCTTGCGCATCAGCTCTCCGGGCGTGTTTAACTGCCCCCATTCCGGATCAAACAGCACAAATAAATCTATTTCACTATCTTTCAGTGGATGAATCATGGTGTTTCTTGCGCAGGCACCGGGTAATGCTGTGCCCTTCGCACCAAATTCTTTTACTACGATTTTTTCAATTTCAGACTGTCGAGTTGAAATGATGGCATGTTGCGGAACGGTGATCACTAACAATGGATCTAGCGCCATAAGGCCTTCATCAACCGTTATTGTGAGTATTTTTCTTGCCATTGAGGAGTACTGCGCTTGATAATCAGAAACCGCAATTTTAATGCAAATATTTATTTAAACCTACAGATTGGGATGAATATTTATCAATTTATCAAATATAATCTATTTTTTATTATTCAAATCTTAGAAAAATAATATGTCAGAAAAATACTATGAAGAATCACTACGACTTATCGACCAGGCAAATGCTGAAGACCCAAACAAGGTTGTAGATTCGGAAAATAAAGAATGGCCTAAGGAATTATTATATTCACATCACATGTCTGACATGCTCGAGCGTTATGCTCCCGACACTGATGGAGCTATGAAGCTGGCCATTCGCGCACAACACATCCAGCGCTGGAAATCGCCACGCAGTGATTATCCGATGAATCGTAAGGGCTATCACCAATGGCGAACTTCTCTCTACACTTTTCATGCAGAAACCCTCGCCGCCCTGATGCAGCAGGCCGGTTATGACGAAGAATCTCTGGACAGGGTAAAACTGGCCGTTGGTAAAAAAGCACTGAAGAAAAACCCTGATACGCAGTTAGTCGAGAACATCGCTGCCCTGGTCTTCATCGAACACTATCTGCAGGCTTTTGCAGATAAGCACCCTGAGTACGATGAAGAAAAATGGATCGATATCATCCGAAAAACATGGCGAAAAATGAGTGCTGAAGCTCAGGAATTCGCGCTATCGGGCAGCGTCAAGCTTCCTGAACCACTGGTGCCGCTGATTCAAAAAGCCCTGTCAAACGACTAATACGCGATAACAATATCAGGGAAGATACTATGTGTTTCTAATGCTAGAATCCAAACTTCCCTGATTGAGCACCATAACGGTGCTCAGCCTGTTTTTTGATTCTGGCCTGAAAGATATTGTGTATGAAAGTTCAAGTTAGCGAGTTAATCGTCAAATACATGGAACGACTCGGCATCGATACCGTATTCGGTATGCCCGGTGCGCATATCCTCCCAGTCTACGACAGCCTGTACGACTCCAGCATCCAGAGCATTCTTGCAAAACACGAACAGGGCGCTGCCTTTATGGCAGGCGGCTACAATCGTGCTTCAGGCAGGATTGGTGCCTGCATCACCACCGCTGGCCCAGGCGCGACTAATCTAGTTACCGGCATCGCCAACGCCTACGCCGACAAACAACCCGTTCTCATCATTACCGGCGAAGCACCCACCTATATTTTTGGCAAGGGTGGATTACAGGAAAGCTCCGGCGAAGGCGGCAGCATCGACCAGAGTGCATTGTTCAAAGGCATAACCCGATATAACCGAGTGGTTGAACGAACCGATTATCTGGAAAACGTACTGAATCAGGCGTCTAAAATCCTGTTATCTGATAGCCCCGGACCTGTCTTACTCAGTTTTCCTTATAACGTGCAAAAAGAATTAGTCGATGATGACATTCTCGACAACATCAAAACTGAAAAACACCTGTGTGCGCTCAATAAAGATTCACTACCTGTTAATACCTTTGTCGAACTAACTCAACAGGCAAAGAACCCTGTCATTATTGCAGGTTACGGCTGCATAAAGTCCGGTGCACAGTCACGATTAACTGAGTTCAGTGAATTATTCAATATCCCCGTCACCAGTAGCCTTAAAGGCAAAGGGGCGATTAGCGAACAATCTAAATTATCGCTAGGGAGTCTTGGTGTCACCTCGTATAGCCACGCTTATAAATACATTGAAGAAACTGCCGATCTGGTGATCTTTCTGGGTGCTGCATTTAATGAACGCACCAGCTATTTGTGGGACAAGAAGTTACTCAAGGGTAAAAAGATCATTCAGGTTGATAGTGATTATGGTCAACTTGAGAAAGTATTCAAGACGGACATTGCCATTCAGGGCGATATCAATGAAGTCTTGACGGCTGTACTGGATAATATAAATACTTACTCAGCGCTGAATGTGCTCAAAGAATACATCCCTGTTAGCAGTGCTGATAACCCAGAAACTGAAAATAATGCCAACATTTTTAAAACTCGATTTTCACTAATTGAAACTTTTTTTAAAAAATTGGAAGAAAACTTTCCTGAAAACATTACCGTGTTTGATGACAACATTATTTTCGCGCAAAACTTTTTCAACGTTAACAGCAATAATCGTTATTACCCTAACTCCGGTGTTTCATCACTGGGGCATGCCATACCGGCAGCCATAGGCGCACAATTTTCAGACAATAAAACCACTTTCGCGATTCTTGGTGATGGCGGCTTTCAAATGTGTTGCATGGAAATAATGACTGCGGTGAACTACAACATTCCACTCAATATAGTCATGTTCAACAATTCGACTATGGGTTTGATCAGGAAAACCCAGTTTCAGCAGTACGAAGAACGATTCATCAATTGTGACTTCAGTAATCCTGATTATAAAATTCTGGCGAAATCATTTGGCATCAAGCATCAGCTTGTAGAAAATAAAAACGATCTCGACGCTCTATTCTCTTCAACTGATTTCTCTAATGCCATCAACCTTATCGAAATCATCATTGATAAAGACGCTTTCCCTAATTATTCTTCCAGACGATAACACTGACAGCTGATGTCACCAGCAAATCACCCATCACTCAGATACTTCCTTGATCGTTATCATAACGATGAGC
>CBFCZV010000021.1:0-47948 GCA_965602855.1 uncultured Gammaproteobacteria bacterium
AGCCGATGATCAGGTACAAATTTTACACCGTGAAGATTTCAGCCCACTGATTCTGTCCGAAGTAAAACGCGCCACCGGACGCAAACTTGATTTAGCTCCAGCCTCCGACGAACAGTTTGCCGCCTTACTCGCCCAGACTTACGAACAGGGTAGCGACCAGGCCATGGCCATGATGGAAGGCGTCGGCGACGAGCTCAATCTCGATGAGCTTGCCGGCTCACTGGAACCCGAAGACCTGATGGAGGCTGATGATGACGCCCCCATTATTCGTCTTATCAATGCCTTACTCACCGAGGCCATCAAGGTCGATGCCTCAGATATTCACATCGAGCCCTTTGAAACTCGGATGCGAGTACGTTTTCGTGTCGACGGCATGCTACGTGAAATTTTGACACCACCCAGCAATATTGCTCCACTGGTGATTTCACGTATCAAGGTCATGGCCAAGCTAGATATTGCTGAAAAGCGCCTGCCGCAGGATGGCCGCATCTCGTTGCGCGTCGCGGGTCGTTCCGTCGATGTGCGTGTTTCCACCCTTCCCTCAGGCCATGGTGAACGCGTGGTTATGCGTCTGCTCGATAAACAGGCCGGGCGACTGGATCTGGAACAGCTCGGCATGTCCAAAACAGCCAGCAATGATCTCAATACACTGCTACACAAACCGCACGGCATTATTCTGGTCACCGGCCCTACAGGCTCGGGTAAAACCACCACGCTTTATGCCGGACTGTCACGACTCAATGTTAAATCCCGGAATATCCTGACCGTCGAAGATCCCATTGAGTACTACATCGATGGCATCGGCCAGACTCAGGTGAATACCAAAGTTGATATGACTTTTGCCCGCGGCCTACGCTCCATCCTTCGACAGGATCCTGATGTGGTCATGATCGGTGAGATTCGTGACCTCGAAACTGCATCAATTGCAGTACAGGCCAGTTTGACCGGCCATCTGGTGCTATCTACCCTGCATACCAACACCGCCGTCGGTGCCATTACCCGATTACGCGACATGGGTGTCGAGCCCTTCCTGCTGGCCTCCAGCCTGGTTGGCGTGCTGGCGCAACGACTGGTGCGCAACCTCTGCCCAAATTGCAAAAAGCCACACACACCCACCGACAGTGAACGTGAATGGCTGGGCATGAGGGCCGATGATATCTCCGAGATCTATACTGCTAAAGGCTGTGATGCGTGCAACTATCAGGGCTATATCGGTCGTAGTGGCCTGTATGAGCTGGTACCCGTCGATGACACCCTGCTGGACATGATTCACGATGGCGCTGGTGAACACGCCATGGAACAATATGCCCGAAAAAAATCCCCCAGCCTGCGCCAGGATGGCCGACGCATGATTCTGAAAGGCATCACCTCGCTCGAAGAAGTTATCCGCGTTAGCCGCGAAGATTAAGATAAACCATGGCTGCTTTCGAATACATTGCCCTGGATGCAAAAGGTAAGGAAAAGAAAGGTATCATCGAAGCCGATACCGCCAAACTGGCACGCCAGATTCTGCGTGATCAAAGCCTGACTCCCCTGCAAATCGATAACACCAAAGCTTCGGGGAAAAAATCAGAAAAAGACACCACACAATCCGGCAGCTCCAAATTATTTCAACGCGGTATCAATTCAACCGAACTGGCGCTGATCACCCGACAACTGGCAACACTGGTGCAGGCTGCTTTGCCACTGGAAGAAACACTGGCCGCAGTGGCTAATCAATCAGACAAACCGCGCATCAGAACCATGATGTACGCGATACGCTCAAAAGTAATGGAAGGTCATACACTGGCTGTTGGCATGGCCGAGTTTCCCAAGGTCTTCTCACAGCTTTTTTGTGCCACTATCGACGCTGGCGAAAAATCCGGTCATCTCGATACCGTGCTGGAACGCCTGGCCGACTACACCGAAAATCGACAGGAACTACAGAGCAAGGTCAGTCAGGCCATGATCTATCCCTCCTTCCTGACCATCTTTGCCATTCTCATCGTTGGTTTTCTGATGGCCTATGTGGTGCCACAGGTAGTCGCTGTTTTTGATGACATTGGCGAAGAACTACCCGGCCTGACTCTGGGGCTGATCAGCATCAGTGACTTCGTCGTTAACTACGGCGCCTATGTATTTTTTGTCCTTGTCGCTACCGTCATCGGCCTGAAAATGCTGCTTCGACAGCCCCAGCATCAGGAACGCTATCACCGTTTATTACTAAAAATACCCTTGATACAAAAACTGGTACGCGGACTGAACACCGCCCTGTTCACTCGCACCTTCAGCATTCTGGCTGGTAGCGGCGTGACCGCACTGGAATCCATGAAGATTTCTGCACAGGTAGTGGTCAACCTGCCATTGCGCAACGCCATTCTGGACGCCACCGACCGGGTGCGTGAAGGTAGCGGCATCAGCAAGGCACTGGAAAGCAGTAAACTGTTCCCGCCCATAACCCTGCAACTCATCGCCAGCGGTGAAAACAGCGGCAAACTCGAAGAAATGCTCAGCCGCGCTTCCAATCAACTGGAACGCGAACAGGTAACACTGATTGCCTTCATCGTTGGCATCATGGAGCCAATCATCATCAGCGTCATGGGCTTGATGGTATTACTGATTGTGCTCGGTATTCTGCTGCCCATCTTTGACCTTAACCAGCTGGTCAAATAAAACTAATAATACCGTCGCCAGTGCACCACCGATGGCGCCATACAAATGAGAATCTGTGACAACCCGGCCATCAATCAGATCTTCTGAACCCGGCATCACACCATATACAATTTCCCAGATCAGCTTACCAACCAGAATAAGCAAAAACATATAGCCGCTGGCGGGATAAACGCGTATTTCACGCACACCACCATAAATAAGCAGCCCATGCAGCACGCCAGACAAACCCACGTAGTTAGTCACCTCGGGGTTAAACCAGTACAGACCAACACCGACAAAAACAGCCGAAATGAAAATAACCGACAACCAGTGGAAAACACTGCCATAGCTTCCGAAAAAAAAGATACCGATGGTTAAACCTGCGATATTCAACATCCAGTGCGTCCAGTTCAGGTGCACCATATTACCGCTCAACAACAACCAGTAGTCGCCACCATCGATCAAAACCCGATCATAACGCCAGCTCGGCACCTGACCGCTGAACTGCAAATAAGCGCTCAACAATAAAATAAATAACCACAAACCATGATTCCACTGTACAGAAATTCGGTTTTTGATAGGCAGCTCAAGGTGCATTTGGTACTATTCTCCGAAAGAAAGTATTCATTTAATGAATTTTACAAATTTGGCGCACTCTAACCCGTTGCGCAGCCACTGGCAAAAATAATATAAGGAGCAGAAAACTTGAAAGCACAAATCAATACCATGAAAACACATCAAAGGGGTTTCACCCTGATCGAACTCATGGTTGTTATCGTCATCCTTGGTATTCTCGCTGGTGTCGTTGTCCCCAGAATTATGGATAATCCGGACAAAGCACGCGTCGCCAAAGCCAAACACGATATCACAGCACTGGAAAGTGCACTGGATGTTTATCGACTGGACAATTTTGTTTACCCAAACACCGATCAGGGACTGGAAGCATTAGTCACTCAGCCTGGCGAAGCACCAAACTGGAAGTCTGGTGGTTACATCAAAAAGCTGAAGAAAGACCCCTGGGGTAATGACTACCTATATATGAGCCCTGGACAACACGGCGAAGTGGATATTTATTCACTGGGCGCAGATGGTGCTCCCGGTGGTGAAGGCGTATTCGCCGATATTGGTTCATGGGACATTGAATAAAACAAAGTTTAATACCCGTTTTAATCTTTCAGATTTTAGCAGAGTAGATGGATTTACTCTGCTCGAACTGATGATTGTTATCGTCATTGTCGCAATTCTTTTTTCTTTTGCCACTCTCACCATCCGAAGCAATTCCCCCGAAGACCTGATCAAGGAAGAAGCCCATCGACTGCACCGTTTAATCCAGCTGGCGCTTGAAGAAGCCGTGCTAAAAAACACCGAATACGGGCTTGAGTTCAAATCAAACAGCTACTGTTTTCTAACCTATACCGGTGACCAATGGCAGGTCATCAGTAACGACAAGCTATTGCGTGAACGTGAACTCCCCGATGAAATGGAAATCGAACTTGCCATTGAACAGACTGACATTATCATTGGCGATACTATCGAAACCAACGATGAAGACAGCGACGAAGAAGACGAAGAAAAAAAAGCCAAACCTCAGGTATTCCTGCTTTCCAGTGAAGAAATTACCCCTGAATTCTCAGCCCGTTTTTCACTCCACGGTATAGAAACCAGCTACATTGTCACTGGCACTATCGATGGCAAAAACGATGTCAAAGCCAGTGACTTCTAAACACGTGCACAAAAATTTTAGTCGTGGCTTCACTTTAATCGAAGTGCTAATCGCGCTCACCATTATCGCCATCTCTCTGGGCGCCATCATGAGTGCTTCGGGTAACCAGGCGCATCAAACCGGCTATCTCAAACAAAAAACACTGGCGCACTGGGTAGCCATGAATGAGATGACCCAGCTACAGCTAAATAAGGTATGGCCTTCTGTCGGCGAAAAAAAAGGCAGTTCACAGATGGTCAACAATGAATGGTTCTGGTTGCGCACCACGAAAAAGACACAGGATGATGATGCCCGTCAGGTCGAGTTCCAGATATTTTTAGATAAAGACAGAAGCAATGGCCTGACCCGACTCATCGGTTATGTGAACAGATAAATGCAGTCTTTAAAGCATCATAAAAGCAATGGCTTTACTCTCATTGAGCTGCTGATCGCTATTGCCGTATTCGCAGTGATGTCAGTGATGGCTTATGGCGGCCTCAGCCAGATTATCGACAACAACCAGCATTCAAAAAAAGAACTGGAACGACTGCAAGCGGTACAGCGTGCTGTTTTAATCATCAGCCGTGATTTTACACAAATTATAGAACGTGACATCCGCGATGGTTATGGCAATCCCCAGCCCTTTTTAGATGCCAGTAATGATCTAGATTATTTGGTTGAATTCACCCGCAATGGACGGCGTAATCCGGCAAAGCTAAAACGCAGCCATTTATTACGCGTTGCCTATCGATTTGAAGATGAACAACTCACTCGCCTGTTCTGGACGCAGCTAGATAGAGCTCCGGCAATGGAAGCTTATGAAACCAGCCTGCTTGATAAACTGGAGCGAGTTGAATTGCGCTTCCTTGATAATGCAGAGGAATGGCACAGTGAATGGCCACCTTTAAATACTAATCAGCCAGCTAATAATGAGCCGATCCGCCTCGCTGCGATCGAGTTCATACTGGAGCTGAAAGACTGGGGTGAAATTACCCGGCTTTATCAGGTAGGTGGCTGATGCGATTGCTCTCTTCACAAAAAGGTGTGGCGTTAATCACCGCCTTGTTGATCGTTGCATTAGCCACGGTGATCAGTGTTGAGCTCAGCACACGTTTACAACTGGATATTCGCCGCACTAGTAACATTATCGCCAGTGATCAAGCTCTGTTATACATTTTGGAAGCCGAATACTGGTCGCGGCGAATTTTAAAAGCAGACAGAGAAGACAATAATTACGATCATCTGGGCGAAGATTGGGCCATGGAAATCCCTCCGCTTCCTGTAGAAGGCGGCAGCATACAGGGTAAATTGAGTGATTTGCAGGCTTGCTTCAATCTAAACTCCCTTTATAGAGACAACAAAATAGATACTCTGGCTCAGCAACGTTTTAAACGCCTGATGCAGCAACTGGAAGAACCAACAGGTGTAGACCTGTCACAGCCCATCATTGACTGGATCGATACAGACGCTGAAACCACTGTTCCGGATGGCGCTGAAGACGGCTACTATCTCAATCTGGAAAACCCCTATCGTAGTGCTAGTAAAGCACTACTCAGTCTTAGTGAGCTACGTTTGATCAGAGGCTTTGAAGAAGATGCCACCATCCAGCAAAGTCAGGACTGGCTCTGCGCCTTCGGCCAGTCTGCATCCATCAACGTCAACACCGCCCCTGAAGAAGTGCTAAAATCACTAGCAGCCGATATTGGAGCAGATACCATTGCCAATATTATCGAGCAAAGAGAAGATGAACCTTCGGAAACATTGCAGGATTTTCTAAAAACCTACAATCTTTCTGAAATCATAAAGGAAACCGATGGGCTTTCTGTTAGTAGCGATTATTTTCTACTGGAAACCGAAGCCAACATTGGTCAAGCGAGAAGCCTGATGTACAGCATTATTCAACGAGACAAAGACGGTAACACTGAAGTTCTGGCTCGCTCACAGGGAGCCTATTAGTGGCTGACACACTGCTCATACACTTTAATCCAAAAGACGCAGACAATGCTGCATGGTCTTTGGTTAATGGTGCAGGAGAACTAGCCACCATGCTTTCTCATGGTTCACTGAGCGATGCTAGTCCGCTCGCTGCAAATCATAGAACTGTTATTTTACTCGATAGCACAGCAATACACGTCGATTCGATTGAACTACCTATCAAGAACCATCAAAAGCTGTTGCGTGCCGCACCATTCGCTCTTGAAGAAAAAATCGCTGACGACATCGATGACCTTCATTTTGTTGCAGGCAACACTGCCAGTGACGGTCGCACACCAGTTGCAGCCATTAGTCGCAACACTCTGGACGGCATTCTTGAAACATTAAAACAACACAATATTGAACCTGCTGTCATAATCCCGGACGCTCTTTGCCTGACTGCAAATTCGCAACAATGGTCTGTGCTACTACACGATGATCAGGCCAATATACAGTTTGATACTTTTGATGCCGGTGAATTTGATCGCAATATACTCGCTCTGTTACTTGAGTCAGAGTTACTGAAAGAAGACCGCAAAACACCTGAAAAAATCATCCTGTTTACTGCCGATGGCGATAACATAGATACTCAGGAAATCAATGACATTATTCCTGATGGCACCGAGCTAATCCGGGTTAGTTACAACACCCATCCTTTAGTTGTCTATTGCGGTGAATATAATCATGCTCTGCCACTGAACCTTTTACAGGGTGAATACAAGCCAGAATCAAAAACCAGTGTTAACTGGCATCGCTGGCGCTTTGCAGCCTCACTGGCTGTAATATGGTTATGCTTACATCTTGGCATTACCAGCGTACAGCAACATGCGTTTCAGGACAGTAATAAAAAACTGCAAGTTGAAATTGATAACATCTACAAAAAAGCTTTCCCACAGAGCAAGCGTATTGTGAATGCCCGAGTTCAAATGGAACAAAAACTCGACGAACTCAAAGGTATGGGCAAGGGTGGATCAAAAACCAGTTTGATGGCTCTGCTTTCTGACTCAAGCGCGGCGCTGTCCAGTGAAAAATCTGTCACCATTCAGTCCATCAACTATCGAAACAACACCATTGACATTGAAGTCACGGGTGCAAACCTACAAAGCATTGAGCAATTAAACAAAAAACTCAACAACATTTCTCTGAAAGCAGAAATTGTTTCTTCTTCCTCAGAGAAAAATCAGGTTAAAGGCAATATTCGTATCAAGCGTGCAAGTCAGTCATGAAACAGCAACTCGAAACTTTTAATCTCTGGTATAGCAGCCTACCAACACGCGACAGAAACCTACTCATCATCATTTCAACTCTACTGTTTATAACCCTGTTTTATCTCATAGTCTGGGAGCCTATACATCAGGGGCATGACCAGCAGCAACAGAAACTTAAATCACAACAGGATATTTACGCCTGGATGCAGTCAGCCTCCAATGAAGTAATATCTCTTAAAGGCGCTGGTGCAGGCGCTAGAAAAGCAGCCAGCAATAAACCTATTGCATTAATTCTCGAAAACAGCGCAAAAATTTCTGGCTTAAAACAACACATCAATAAGATTGAGTCATCGGGCAAAAGTGGCGCCCGTGTCAAGATCGACTCAGCTTCTTTTGATCAACTGTTAGTCTGGCTCAATACACTGGAACAACAACACGGCGTGACCATTACAACCGCCAGCATCGAACGTAACGACGAGGCTGGCACAGTTAGCGCACGTCTCTCCTTTGAAAAGATTTAATGAAAATAAAATACTACATAATCACGGGCACATTAGCTCTGGGCTTTTTTTTCGTCAGCAACATACCCGCAGCATTTGTTGTCAACGCATTCAAAGACCAGTCTTCACAGATTAAAATACAGAACGTAAGCGGCACATTGTGGCAGGGTTCTGCTCAGCAAGTTACTATTCAATCAAAACATGTTTTAAAAGATGTGAACTGGTCTGTCTGCGTTAGCCAGTTATTAATGGCCAAAGCCTGTGTTGAATTTAATGCCAGCTATAACAAAAACCCGTTAAGCGGCCAGATAAGTACAGGCATGAATAAAAACATACAGGCAAAAAATATCAAAACCGCCATAAGCGCAAAAGCCCTTAGTCAAATAATCACCATACCAATGGGTGAAATTGACGGTGATATTTCTGTCGACCTTGAAACATTAAACTGGCAACAGGGAGGCATCCCTTCTGCCACTGGCGTTATAAAATGGGACAGGGCCAGCGTGACTATTGCAGAAACAGCTCAGTTAGGCGATATAACAATTACGCTAAGTGAATCAGAAGATAACCCAGTGAATGCTGAAATCACCAATCAGGGCGGACAGCTCTCAATAGATGGTCAGGCGACTCTGGATGAGAAAACAAAATACAATCTTGATTTAAACTTCAAACCCAATAACAAGGCCAGTAAAAACCTTAAGGGTAGTTTAAACCTGTTTGCCAAACCTCAGGGGAATGGCAGCTTTGCTTTAAAAAACAGCGGCAATCTTAAACAACTCGGTCTGATGTAGATATAAGTAGCAATGAGTTCAAAAAATAATACAAATAAAATAAAAGTCACCACTGAAAACAAATGCAGTTTCTGCACGGACTCAATCTGCTGCACCTATGTCACGCACGCTATTGATGCACCCAGATCAAAAGATGATTTTCAACAATTACTGTGGCAGGTTTCACACGACAACATCAGCATCTACAAAGATGAAGACGGCTGGACTTTACTTGTCAGCGGCAAATGCCAGCACCTACAAATTAATGGCGACTGCGGTATCTATCACACACGCCCCGAAATATGCCGCGAACACACCAATGATTACTGTGAATACGACGCACCTTCAGAAGATGGTTTTGATTTGTATTTTAAAAATTACGAGGACTTACTGGCCTACTGCAAAAAACGTTATAAAAAATGGGACGACCAGTTTAAAACTTAGCACGGCATTACATCCTTAAAACTATGCACCGCATTATAATGCCGGGTTTCAACTTCATCGGCCTGACTATCGGGCTGCAGTATCGCTAATAAATATTTAATCCCATAGTGCTCAGCACTTTCCAGTACTTCCAGATTATCATCGATTAAAAGCGTGCTCGATGGTTCAAAGGGCTCTATCTCGTGTAAGGACTGCCAGAAACCATCGTGCTCTTTTGCTAGACCAATATCATGCGCATTAATCATACGATCAAAATATTCATCTAACCCCGTTTTTTTCATTTTCAGTGACAGGCTGGCAGGATGCGCATTGGTCACCAGCACAATACGTTTATCTGCAGCTTTCATCGCCTGTAAAAATTCTCTGACCTCGGGGCGTACTGCAATTTTATGCGAGACTTCGTGCTTCATCTGCTCTATATCCAGCCCCAGTTCTCGCGTCCAGAAATCGACGCAATACCAGTCCAACTTACCCTTGGCATCCTTATAACGAGACATCAACACATCATTCGCCTCATCGTGTGTCAACTCATGCTTGTTGGCAAAACAAACGGGGACGTACTCGAGCCAGAAGTGATTATCAAAATGCAGATCCAGCAGCGTGCCGTCAAGATCCAGAAAGACGGTTTTAATCGCTTGCCAATCCAGATAGTTATTCATAAAAAACCTCGTTATTACAGACAGAAAATCGAGGATATAGTAACATTCTCTCCCCAGAATTTATAAATCTAATAAAAAGTCAGGCCACCATCATGTCAGAACCTCTCAATCTTGAACACTTGTGCAATCAATGCATAAAAATTGCCCGCGATGCCGGTGAGAAAATACTGGAAATCTATAATAGCGATTACAGCATCGAAGAAAAAGACGACAAATCTCCTTTGACTGATGCCGATCTGGCTGCACACAACACCATTGTTAAAGCCTTAACCGCTTTAACCCCTGATATCCCCATCCTTTCCGAAGAATCCGCCAAGCTGCCTTTTGAAGAGCGCAAGAAGTGGCAGACCTACTGGCTGGTTGATCCGCTAGATGGCACCAAGGAGTTTATAAAACGCAACGGCGAATTCACCGTCAATATTGCGCTCATCGATAATCACAAAAGCATAATTGGTGTGATCCATGTGCCCGTGCTAAATATTGATTACTTTGGCTGGAAAGATGGCGGCTCTTTCAAGATTGAACAGGCGGGTGAAGCTGAGTCCATACAGGTTCGTCAGCAAGCCGCTGATAAGCCCATCGTTGTCGGTAGTCGTTCACACGGCTCTGAGCAAATGCAGGCCTATATGAAAAATCTGGGTGATTCTGAATTGCTGAGCATGGGCAGCTCACTCAAATTCTGCCTGGTCGCTGAAGGCAAAGCCGATCTGTATCCAAGAATAGGCCTGACCTCTGAATGGGATACCGGTGCCGCTCACTGCATCGTTGAGCAAGCCGGTGGGCAGGTCACCAAACTGGATATGAGCCCTCTGGACTACAACACCAAAGATAGCCTGCTCAATCCCTTCTTCTTCGTTTTTGGAGATAGCAGCAGAGACTGGTCGGCCTATCTTGAGCCAGGTACAGAATAGAACACCTGATCGTAGCAGCAAGCATCAGTCAGTTTTATCAGACTTTTTGCTTCTACGATCAAATGGGATCATCACCCCATTATCATCAACCAGCGGGAACGCCCTTTCATCACCAAAACGCCGTTCATGATCGGGCAGATTGGCATTATCATCCAGAAAAAGATCCGATTCATCATCACTCAAATTATTATCAGCCTTAATATATTCTACTGGATCAACCATATTCGTATGGCGCATCCACAGCACCACGCTACCTACAGCTATTAATAGCGCCGATGAAAAAAATATCAGGTTCGATTCAACAAACAGCGGACATAACAGTCCCAGACTAATATAGAAATATGGCAATAACTGATATATCGACTTTGGCATCATGTTTTCCACCCTCCCAATCACTTGCACTTCCTCTGCAAGCATCTTCCCTCAAATAAAAATCTTTAAAATCATCATCCTGACGATAAGTTTAATACAAATTCATCCTTTACACCGCCACCAGTTCTAGGTAAATTCAATCTCGTCTAAGAGTATCTACAAAGGCATACAATGATAATCACCTTTTATGGTGTACGAGGTTCAGCGCCAACGCCTGGACCGACAACGCTCAAATACGGCGGCAACACTTCGTGTGTACATCTAGCGCTGGATAACGGGCAGGATGTGATACTCGATGCCGGCACGGGCATGAAGAAACTAGGCATTGATCTTTCAAACAAAACCACGCCGATCAACATTATTCTGTCACACGTTCATTGGGATCATATTCAAGGTTACCCTTTCTTTAGCCCCATTTTTCAGGCTGATCGTCAAATTGATGTATTCACCAGCTCTGACTCAAACGATCATGCTCCCGGCGCATTATTCAGGCAACTGGACGGTACTAATTTCCCAGTAAAACTTGAAGAGCTACCTTCAAAAAACGCGTGTATTTTTAATAATGTTGAAACCATCCTGAAAGAAAGAGATATTCATATTATAAAAAAACCACTCAATCATCCAGGTGGCGGCACCGCATACCGAATTGAAGAAAATGGCATGAGCTGTGCCTATGTCACCGACAATGAACTGGAACCACCCTACAAGGTTCATACTACTTATGATGAATGGGTAGACTTTTTGCACGGCGTTGATGTATTAATCCACGATGCCCAGTACACCGTAGACGATATGCCACATAAACACGGCTGGGGACACTCCCTAATTTCACAGGTCAGGCAACTGGCCATTGATGCCAAAGTCGGCACACTGGTTATGTTTCATCATGATCCAGATCGTACTGATGCCGAGCTGGATGAAATACAGATAGAAAATAATGCAAAGTTTAAAAACAAATCCAGCAATAGCATCTGTGCGGCCGAAGGCATGCAAATCAAACTTTCCAGACCCATAGTCGGTAGCGAAACAAAAGTTGAAGTTCTTTAGCGGTACTTAAAACATGAAAATTCTTATAGTGGGTGGCGCCGGTTACATCGGCTCACACATGGTTAAACAACTCGCCCAATCAAATCATGAAGTTGTCACACTGGACAACCTGAGCTGTGGCTATAAAGACGCGGTTAAATACGGCGAACTGTTCGTTGGTGATCTTGGCGATAAAAACACACTCGACGAGTTATTCACTCAACACCAGTTTGATGCTGTGATGCACTTCGCCGCCTTCATCGAAGTTGGCGAATCAGTGATCAATCCTGCCAAGTATTATCACAACAATGTCTCCAACACTCATGTGTTACTCGATGCCATGGTAAGACATGATATTGAACATTTTATTTTTTCATCCACCGCTGCCATCTTTGGTGAACCCCAATACACACCCATAGATGAAGTACATCCGCAGCATCCTATTAATCCATACGGTCGCACCAAATTAATGGTTGAACATATGCTGGAAGATTATGATGAAGCTTACGGCTTAAAATCAAGCTGCATGCGTTACTTCAATGCCGCTGGCGCGGATCCCGATGGTGAACTGGGCGAACGTCATAATCCAGAATCGCATCTCGTACCATTGATACTACAAGCCGCTTCTGGACGACGAGAAAATATCAAAATATTTGGACAGGACTACCCCACTGATGATGGCACCTGTGTCCGCGACTATGTTCATATTAATGATTTATGTGAAGCACATTCACTAGCGTTAGCAAGAATGCAAAAAACAGGAAATAGCGCACGCTACAATCTGGGCAACGGCAAAGGTTTTTCTGTGCAACAGGTTATCGATGCCGCCAAAAAGGTTTCAGGAAAAGACTTTAAAGTAGTCACCACAGATCGACGCGCTGGCGATCCAGCCGTTCTGGTCGCTGATTCAGCACTAGCCAGAAAAGAGCTCAACTGGCAGCCTAAATTTGCTCAGCTGGAAACAATCATTGAAACAGCGTGGCAGTGGGAAGCAAATTTCTTTGGCTAGCAATTCAAAAATAAACTGTAAATTTTTAACGTTCTATTTTTGATGGTAACAAAAGATAGCCTTCGACAAATTTTATTTAGGCCCGTCAACTGGATTCAAAAGCTCAAGCGGAGCTGACCACACTTTTTCATTATGAATATAATAGGCACCTACATCGCTCAACACTGAACGATCATCATAACCTGAACCATAGAAATAACTCTCTCCATCACTGACCTCAGCTAAGAGCTTGCCTGTCTCTGATAATTGCGGATTGATTGCATTAGTATCTAACTCATATAAATAAAGCCCGGTATGAGTCCAGTTGTACCATTCCCACGGCTCGCCACCATAGTAACTTGAAACTGTATCGTGCATATCTATCGGTACTGCAATGCGCGTTGGCCTGCTTGCTCCATCGCCGGGCAGTATGGTGAACGCATGGTGGTTTTGAAGTACTGCTGATTCGCTACCACGATTACCTATAATCATGCTGTTGAGTTCAACGGGGCTGGACCAGTCACTAACATCAAACAGGCTCAGTTTAACCCCCTGATACCATGCGCCTGTTGCTTCATCACCGCCAGTGGTATCTGGTACTGCATCTTTACCAACACCAAGCAACATGCCATTGGGCAATGGATGCAAGTAATCGGAATAGCCATCGATTTGTAACTCACCGGCAATAAAAGGGTCAGCAGGATCATTCAGATCAATCACGTAAAGCGGGTCAGTCACTCGGAAGGTAACCAGATAAGCGACACCATCTATAATGCGCACTGAGTACAGTTTTTCTCCCGGCTTACCAATCTTTTCAGGACGGCTGCTGTTCGGTAATGTATTTATTGTGGCAAAGCCGTTTTGTGGATCATCTTTGATGATCGTTAGCTTTGTGGTCTCCACGCTATCCCATGTGCCTTCCAGTGATGTGACAACAACAAGATGTTCACCCTGCTCACCCATACGGAACGATTTTTTATCCTGATCCCAGCCAAGATGGCCTTCAACCTGTTCACTACCCTGATAGGTTGCGGTTGCACCATGGAGAAGAAATTTGTGAACATCTGTCTGGTAGCCGTTGTCGTATGCAAGCATCCCGTCTATACCGGTGCTGTAATTATATTGTGATGTGGCAAGATAAGCGGCCTGTTGACTGATGAAGATTGTCTCAGTAGCACCAATAAAGCAGCGGCTATTTTCAGTAGCTGATGTATTGAGATCAAGCACCGTCAATGTAATCAAATCAGCGTAGAGATTTGTGCTGTCACTCGCTTCCGTTATATAACAGTCGCGAGCTGCAAGTAGTTCTTCATTAACACCATTATCATAACGGACATTGGGCATCAGATCGGCCAGTACCGTACTGCTCAATATCTGCTCATTATTCTCTATTGTCTGCGCATCGTAAGGATAAGCGACATATCCCGGAAGAGCTGGAGAATAACGAGTGACTAGATATAGAAGATTGTCGATGCGTCGGCTGGACACTACATTGCCATCTATTTCTACCCTTCTTTCAACAACCGGTGTAGCAGGGTCAGTAACATCAATAATTTGAATCAGAGTCGTGCCTTCCTGCCAACCACCATAGGCAAACCAGTTTCCATTGCTACTACTTGAAACAGCAATCAGTTTTTCAGCTACACCCTGTTGATCATTCTGAAGGTAAAACCCCGTGAGTGGTGGGTCATCAACCACACCAATTTCCAGCTCGCTTACTACTTCGGTAGCAACCGGAGCAGCTAGCATCTTCAGGATACGAATCTTATTTGGTGTGCTTACAAGTTCGGGAAAAGGCATGACAGCAGCAGAAACTGTTCCACCATCAACGGGAATTGTGTAGTCATAGGCTGCGTTGGCTGGGACACCAATAAATAGATGGCTATTATCATTCTTGATCAGATCGGCTTCATCGACTCCGCTAACTTGAAGGTTAGTGGTAGATGACAGACCACTACCAGAATCGGCAGCAAGCGTATCGCTCTGAGCACTAGCTGGCCCCGCTGTAACCCATGGCGAGATATACGGTACACTACCATTATTACGAATCGCACCCTTAAGCAGTTCAAGTAATTTTGCTTCGCTTTCTACCGAAACCAGCGTTTCGGCTGATGCCTTCTGTTCATCATTACTGCAACCCAGTAACAGTAATGCCAATAAACTGACAGCAATTCCTCTAATCATCTCTTATTCCCTCATGTAAGCGCTCTACACTACATGTATCGAAATTTAATTTCTATAGCATTACTTAAGCTTATTTCTTTGCAGCTTCCGCTGTTTTGCCGCACTTTCTACTTTAATTTTTAAGTTTCGTAACATCCTATACGGTAATTCCTGTTGTATCTTATTAATAATCCAGTCCGGCAACCAGCCTTTGGGGTCAGCATAAAAAATCAGCTCTGCTTTTGTTGAACTTTCCCTTAACGACGTCAGTGTATATTGACTTTCGATCATATCGGCTCTTACCGCACCGTCTTGCTCTGGCATCAAATCACTTTCTTCTACATTCATAACAAAAATAATTTTTTCATCATCCTTATGTAACAATCGTTGACGATAAACAAAATCCCTGTCAGAGGCAGGCCAGGGTGCAGAAAAAAGACTGTGCTCTAATTTTTCGGTGGCTGAATATTCTTTTAGTATGCGCACCTCTGAAAGATAAGGCACCCATTTTTTTCTATATGAAAGTTCATCCAGAAATAATTGAATCTCCTCCATGTTCGCATCAATAACAACCTGAGTTTTGACCTTGATTATGTCAGAACCATCAACTTCCTGACTATATACAACAACACCTTTTTCTTCCCTTATTTTCTGCCATTGATATTCTGGCGCCTCTAAAGCAACCTCTGAATGAGCTATGCATATGTTTAGCATTAACACTACGATAACAATAAATACATTTTTCATACTTTCAAGCCTTCCCGCTACCTTGACCAAGCATTATTCATCGGGCAACAAGGCATTGCGCAAATCATAAACAATACGATGAGTATTGTGACAACGCGCACATACGGTTACACCAAGCTCACCCATGAGTTTCTGGCTATCTTTAACTCGACCGTCACTGATATTTTTCTGGAGCGATTCAAGACGTTGTTGAGTGGCTTTGCCCAATATACGCTCACGCGGATACTCATCGTCCTTATGACAACTGGCACAGCTATCACCCAGACTCTGTAATTGACTGGCGAGATTCCGACTGGCAGTTAGTGCTCGATCATTATGACCATCGTCCAATGCAATCAGAATTCGATTTACCGATTCAGACAGTTCTTCCATACCATCATCAAAACCCTGTTCAGTATTATTAGCATCTTTGACCTTGATATCATCATAATGCGGTGAACGATACATGGCGGTGACTAATGGCTGGTAAGTGCTATGACAATCATCACAGGTACGCTGAATCATCTCCAGTGTTTTGGCAACGCGAGGCATATCACCCTTTTCTGCAAACATTTTAAGCTCGGGTAACAATCGGGGTTTGATCTCATCTTCCCACTCGGGCACCATCTCGGCAATCTTGTCGTAATGCTCTTCTAGGCGGCTTATCCATTTTTCCATACCCGGCTTATCATTCTGTTTGGCGTATTCATCAACGGCCTGCATTTCACGGCGCAGTTTAAACATGGTGTGCAACCACACCTGTCGCTTGTTGGCGGGTTTGTACCACTTTTCAAGTGAAGCAGGTGGCGCATCAATACTAATCGAATTGCCTGCATAGGCTGGAGCAATATCAATACCGGTGGTAAGGAAAAGAAGCAAGAAAACAGAGATGAATTTCATTTTTTAAATCCTATAAAATATTCTGCGTATTATAGGCTATTCCCCAGTCACTGGAAAAAACGATACTAACTCCACCTGCTTTTCTTCTGACGTAGATCATCAGTTATGTCATCATAGACGGTTATTATTCCGCGACAAAAATATCGAGGTGTACTGGAATGAATATTAGAGATTTTATGGCGCAGGATCACAAAGACTGTGATCTACTTTTTGCCAATGCCGAGAACGCTGCATCAAAACAAGACTGGGATAGCGCGACACAGGCATTTAATGACTTTGTCCAGGCCATGGAACGACACCTTGGCATTGAGGAAAACGAACTTTTCCCTGCATTTGAAGAGGCCACCGGCATGACCATGGGGCCAACCGAGATGATGCGCAGCGAACACGACCAGATGCGCGTGCTTTTCGCCGAGATGCGTGAAGCCGTCGAAACTCATCACGCTGACGATTATCTGGGCGTTTCAGAAACACTGCTAATACTGATGCAACAACACAATATGAAAGAAGAGCAAATTCTATATAACATGATGGATCAGCATCTATCAGATGACAGCATTCATCTGCAGCAAAAATTTCAGGACTGGGAAAAGCGCTGATGCCCAATGAGGTTTTACTGAATGTCAGTGAGCTGCCCCCGCCGGAACCTCTCACCCTGACACTCGAAGCCGCTGAGCAACTAAAACCCGGTCAATACCTGCGCATGTTGCACCGCCGTGAACCCTGCATGCTTTTTGGTAACCTCGACGATAATCATTTCAAATATTTCCAGCGCGAAGGCACAAACACGGCTGTTGAGGTATTCATCTGGGCTGAAGATGATAATGAAGCAGCATCCGCTGTACAGGCGATAATAGATACAACAAGCTAGACCTTCATGCGAGCCGATCTTTCACTACAGCAATCTCCTCCTTTTTCTGTACCCGCACGATTCTTTGTCAGCGCTCCGCTATTTGGAATAATGGCAGCACTGGTCATGCTCTGGCACGGACCGGGAATGATCACCCATCGCTGGACACCCGAGCTACTGGCCGTCACTCATTTTCTAACTTTAGGTTTCCTCGCCATGAGCATGCTGGGGGCTTTGATGCAACTCACACCCGTGCTCATGGGCGCAGTGATTCCACACGCTAAACTTTTCAGCAGCGTGATTCATGCGCCATTATTTCTGGGCAGCGCCTGTCTTGGCCTGGCATGGCTATTACAAATTAATGAACTGTTTATGATTGCGATGGTGTTACTGGGCTTCGCCATTCTGGCTTTTATTATAGTCATCACCGAGCGTTTATTACGCTCAGAAAATCGGCACGTAACACGCAGCATGATGTTGCTGGCATTATTAGCCCTGTCCATCACTGCCAGTCTTGGTATTTATCTGGCTCTGGGCTATGCATTACCCGATATTTCACTGGCACGGCAATGGACAGATTTACACCTGAGCTGGGGACTACTTGGTTGGGTGGTAATGCTGATTATGTCCGTCGCTTATCAGGTCATCCCCATGTTTCAGATCACCGATGACTACCCTGCTCTACATCAGCGTTGGATGGGCTGGTCGGTATTCATCATTCTGCTTGTTCTGAGTCTGTCCTATATCTGGCCACTTGAAATAGTAAAATCCATCTCACAAATATTGCTCTCGGCTTGCCTGCTAATATTTGCACTCAGCACCCTGTGGGTACTACAGACACGCCGTCGTCAGATACCCGACCTGACCATGATGTTCTGGCAACTGGCCATGGTCAGTCTTATTTTGCTCGTACTGGTCTGGGCAACATCAACATTATTTAATTTTGATTTACCGATAATACTGCTGGGCGTGCTAATCATTCACGGCTTCGCCATGACGACGATTAATGGAATGATGTATAAAATCCTGCCTTTCATTATCTGGTTACATCTGAGCACACGTAACAAAACTTTACGCGATGAAGGCAAAAGAGACTCACAGGTAAGAGTGCCGCATATGCGCAAGATCATTCCAGAAGTAGCTGGCCTACGCCAATACTACCTGCACCTGATTAGCCTGATATTGCTGATATTCGCCTCATTATTACCACAATGGTTTTTTCATCTCGCGGCGCTATCATTCCTGGTAGCACAAATTGTATTACTATTTAATTTGGCAAAAGCCGCCATTTTTTACAATACAAAGATGACTGAACTGGAAACCCAATAACCTTAATAAACAACAGATAAAACAATGAACCAACTAGACGAATTAATACAGAAAATAAAAACTAACCCCGAGAACATTGAATTTCAGAAAGTCATTGAGAACATTGATAAGTTCTATGATTACACAGCCACTCAATTCAGCAATGGCGCTGGCGATGACTGCGTCATTAGCAGGGCTGGAGAAAATGAAGGCTCCTGCAAAATATTCGCATTTGGACTTCTACACGAATTAAACCAAACACAAACCCTAAACTGCTTTGGTCAATATTATCGGAATGATGTTTTGAAGCATCCTGAGAAGACAGATCATGCGAATATTCGTAACTTTATAAAATACGGCTGGGAAAATATTGCTTTTGATGGGGTTGTGCTAAAAAAGAAATGATCATACTAGCCAGTCTTATTTTTCACTTTAACAATCAGCCAGGTAAGACTAATAGCAACAAACAATAAACCAGCCGCAGCTGAAACATTATTTAGCAGTTGCGGTGACAGCACCAGCATCAAACCCAGCAACAACATCATCACGCCTGACAACAGCTTTAATACCATGCCTTCACGTTCAGAAAGTTTTCTTGAGCCAAGCTTGATAACGAATAAAGCAACGATGCTCAGCAAAGGTAAAATATAAATCAGATTATAAAGCAACAAATATAAATAGTAGCTTTCAGAAGATAACGACCTCAAAGTCAAAATTCGCGTATACACCATAGGAAAGCCTGCCGTACACAAAAGCTCATAACTATTTGCCACAACAGCTAGTACAACCGTGGCAATCAAAACTGTTGGCAGCGAATTGAGACGCAATAAATTACGCATACGATCGAACAGTTTGGGTTTTGCATCATCAGAAATGCTCAGGGAAAATCCTTTTTTAAACCAGAAAAAATCTTTGATATTTATCAGCGCCACCAGAACAGCAACACTGCCCGCAATTAATGTGATAATGCGTAGCTCACCTAAATAGATAAACAGGTTTAACCAAGCTGCCATAAATAAAAAATAGATAGCGCCAGAGAAAAACACAAACACGCCTCCGATCAACGCCATCCTGCTCCGACTTCGACCATGCACCATCATGCTAAGCAAAAACAGCAAAACAAAAAAAGCGCAGGGATTAAAGGCATCCATACCGGCAATAAATAGGGTGAGTGCAGGTAGAGAATAATTATCCAAAGAAACATTGCCCAATACGGGTAGATCCACAGAAGTCAGCTCATCCTGATCAAAAATAAATGCGGTATCATTATCAGGCTCACTTTCACTGGCGAACTGATAACAGGCCTGCAAATAGGCTCTCAATAACTTACCGGTTGTTTGCTGGCTGTCATAACCAGTAATGGAATCCCCGCAGAACATAAAGGTCGGCACTGTCTTTGCTTCATTACCGAGTCTTTCAGCCATATCAACAAAGGTGGCTACATTTTCCGGATGATGCACCAACTCCATCGAATGTAACTTCAGCCATGAATATTCTTTATCTATCCCAATTATATCTGGTCGTGCTTGCAGGCAATGAGGACATTTTTCTGACCAGAAAAAATACAGATTAATAATCGGCTGATTATTATCATCTTTCTCATACCAGATTGGTTCATTTGAAGCTAAAGCATTAGTAACTGGCGAAACAAAGAGAACTAATAAAATCAGTAAAAGCACACCAATTTTTTTGATTTCACCTGCGATCATTATTTTTTTATTAAGCCAGCATTGTATGCTTACTATACAAGAATTAAGTTAAACCGTGAACGTTGAATGCCAGGTGGTGGAGTAGTGGCCGAACCTGGACTTTGTTGCCCGGAGTAAATTTGGATATGAAGCGCTTTTTTCTGCATGGACCGAGGGCAGAGGCTCATGGACGAACCGAGCAATTGAATCAGGACCTGGTTCAATTCGAATCAAGTCTTTAAATATCTAATCTGGGAATTTGTATAACGAAGGTAGAAAATGGTGGCCGAACCTGGAATTGAACCAGGGACACGCGGATTTTCAATCCGCTGCTCTACCAACTGAGCTATTCGGCCGTATTCTTTCTAATACTCTGAACAGAACTGCTCAGAGGCGCGTATTTAAGCCGCTAGGCCGCTGTGAGTCAAGTTATTTCAGGTGCTGTTGTAAGATTTTCATCACGGGCGTGGATAGCGCATAACCATCAAGCTGATCAGCACCACACCATTGCTGATCGCTGTCTTGCACTTTCCCTAAGATGGAGACTACCTGTACTCTGCATGGGGTGATATCGAGGTGATAGTGGCTGAAGGTATGCCTGAATCCAGTCAGGTCTTCGGGGCTTTCAATTTTATAGTCCCAGTGTTGCTCACATTGCTGCGCAACATCTTCTTCCAAAGCCAATTCGGGCAAGCTCCATAAGCCGCCCCAGATGCCGGTAGGCGGGCGTTTTTCCAATAGAGTTTCGCCTTCATCATTCACCAATAACAACATTCGAACTGTTTTGACGGGTAGTTCTTTTTTAGGTTTACGTGTTGGTAGCTCGCTAACTCGCTGATTTTTAAGCGCCTGACAGTTTTCCATCAACGGGCACAGCTGACAATCTGGTGACGAGCGCGTACAAATAGTGGCGCCCAGATCCATCATCGCCTGTGTGTAATCGGCTAATCGATATTCGGGGGTACAGGCTTCAGCTTTCTGCCACAGATTATTTTCAACGGCCTTTTTTCCTGACCAGCCTTCGATCTCAAAATAGCGGCTCAATACCCGTTTTACGTTACCATCGAGGATGGCATAGCGTTGCCCCAGCGACTGCGCCAGAATCGCACCTGCGGTCGAGCGGCCAATACCGGGCAAGGCCAGTACCTCTTCAAATTGCTCGGGGAAATGGCCTTTGTGCTGCTGATCGATGACGGTGGCAGCCTTATGCAGGTTTCGTGCTCGTGTGTAGTAGCCCAGGCCTGCCCATAGCACTAGCACCTCATCCAGGGAGGCTTTTGCGAGGCTGGTGTGATCGGGGAATTTGCTCAGAAATTTCTGGTAATAAGGAATAACGGTGGCGACCTGAGTCTGCTGGAGCATGACTTCGGCCAGCCAGACTCGGTACAGGCTACGCTCTTCCTGCCATGGCAAATCATGGCGACCATGTTGGTCGAACCAGGCTAATACTTGATCGGCAAAGGCATTGACTGCCTTTAGTTTCTTTTTAACTACCACTACTCTTTAACGCTGCCACTCACCTGACTTTCCGCCCGACTTGCTCAGCAGCTGAATATCGCTCATGCACATGCCTCTATCCATGGCTTTGCACATATCGTAAATTGTCAGCAGGGTGATCTGCACTGCCGTCAGCGCTTCCATTTCGACACCGGTATTGCCGGTGGTTTCGACGGTTGCGCGGCACAACACGCTGTTATTTCCCTCATCAGCATTCAATTCAATATCAACGTGAGACAGTGCCAGCGGATGACACAGGGGAATCAACTCAGCGGTTTTTTTACAGGCCATGATGCCGGCGACTCTGGCCACACCCAGCACATCACCCTTTTTATTGTCGCCCTGCAAAATTCGCTGCAAGGTTTCAGCCTGCATGGTGATGCGACCTTCGGACACGGCACGCCGGTGAGTGAGTGCTTTGTCACCCACATCGACCATGTGGGCTTCACCGCGTTCATTAAAGTGATTCAATTTGTCGCTCATAGCATTCTCTACCTATTTCTAAGTCGGCTAGCATAGCAAGAGCAGCCCACTACAAACAACAGCTTTCTGGGTGACAGCCTGCGAATAAAACGGTTAACATGCGACTTATGATTCAAGTTAAATTTTTTGCCAGTCTGCGTGAAACTCTGGGCATGGAGTCCACCAGCATCGAAGCCAAAGCGGATATGACAATTCGCCAAATATGGGATCAGGTCACCTCTGTGGACTACCCCGCCAACACGCTGTGCGCCATCAATATGGATTACGCCAAGCCAGATGACGTGGTTAGCGATGGTGATGAAGTGGCTTTTTTCCCACCCGTGACCGGGGGCTGAAGTGCCTGCCTTTTTATACGAACAAGCACTCGATCCACTGCGGGAAATCGAGCAATACCAAAGCCAGCATCTACGTCCCGGTAGCTATGGTGCCACCACCAATTTTATCGGCACCATGCGCGACTTCAATGCTGGCGATGATGTACAACTGATGACGCTGGAGCACTACCCGGAAATGACTCAGAAATTTCTGGATCGTTTATGCGATGAAGCATTGAGTAAGTGGGATCTGGTTGACTGTTTAGTCATCCACCGATTTGGCGACATCAAACCCGGCGACCCGATTGTACTCACCGTCGCCTGGTCAGCTCATCGTGTAGAGGCTTTTGATGCCTGCCGTTATTTAATCGAGGAGCTGAAGGCGCGCGCGCCTTTCTGGAAAAAAGAAACGACGGATAAGAATGAACGCTGGGTGCATGATGCACCCAGCGGCTAATCTGGCTTATTGAATCAAAATAAACAGAGCCGACCTTCCACGCTGAATATTCAGTAGAATTTGCCTGTCTTTGTTACCTACAACCTGCCTGAACTCTTCCAGCGTTTTCACCGCCCTTCGATTCACCGAAAGAATAATGTCACCCTTGCGTAAACTGGAATTCCACGCTGGACTACCCTGCTCGACTTCTATCACCAGCAGATAGACATCACCATTTTCATCCGATTGCTCAATGGTCGCGCCCGCCAAACTCTCATGAATTTTCTTACCGGCAACAGCCTCTTCTTCCTGACCTTTGATTACAGCCGTGAAATTCTTGGGCCGTTTGTCACGAATAACTTCCATTTTCATTTTTTCACCAACACGTAACATACCCACTACATTACGCATCGCCGATGCACTCTTGACGGGAGCACCATTGATGGAGATCACAACATCACCCGCTTTGAGCCCCGCCTCTTCTGCCGCAGAGCCTTCAATCACTTTAGAAATAACCACGCCCTGATGTAAATCGAGGCCGAAAGCTTTAGATAACTCAGGTGTTAAATTCTGCATAATCACGCCCAGCATGCCGCGATGCACTTCACCAAACTCGATCAACTGATCAACAATCTGGCGCACCATATTGATAGGAATGGCAAAACCAATACCAACGTTGCCCTGACCACCAGCAGCCATAATCGCAGTATTAATGCCGATCAACTCACCTTTCAGGTTTACCAGCGCACCACCTGAATTACCGGGGTTAATCGAAGCATCGGTCTGGATAAAATCTTCGTAGCCTTCAATACCCAAACCGGTGCGACCCAGCGCACTGATGATGCCCGAAGTCACGGTCTGGCCCAGACCAAAAGGATTACCAATCGCCACAGCAAAATCACCAACACGTAATTTATCGGAATCGGCCATGGGGATATCAGTAAGGTCGTCCGCATCCAGTTTGAGTAAAGCAACATCTGCTTCCGGGTCGGAACCTACCAGAGTGGCTTCAAATTGCTTGCCATTATGCAGGGTGATCTGAATCTCATCAGCACCCTCAACCACATGATGATTAGTGACGATAAAGCCCTTGTCTGCATCGATCACCACACCCGATCCCAGGCTCTTGGTTTCCTGACGCCGTGGTACATTATTGCCCAGCCCTTCAAAAAAGCGCCGGAAGAATGGATCATTGAGCAGAGGATTATTCTGTATATCAACATGCCCTTTGGTCGCAATATTCACCACAGCGGGGCGGGTACGCTCAACAATGGGCGCCAGTGTTGGCAAGGCTTCACCATTCACACTAACGGGCAGGCCAGCAACGGCTAAGCCAGAATTTAATATAATAATCGCTGACAAAGTAATCAGCATAGATCTCAAACTCAACATAATATCTCCTTCATTAACTCCATTTCATCGACAGCGTCGATATACAAAAGTTCGTAATTTGTAACTAGGCTGATTATCATCCAAATCAGCACAACTTTAAAGCTACTTGATGTTAGATTGATGAACTGATATCTTCACGCTCTTTATTAATATCAACAAGGATAAAATTCATGCGTTCTTCATATCTCCTGGCACTTGCTCTTGTGCTACCCACCATCTCCTGCGCAGCAGATCAGGAACTCGACACTCTTGAGAAAAAGGCCAGTTACAGCATCGGTGTTAATTTTATCAAACGCATGCAGGCGCAAAATGTTGAAATAGATGTTGATACCTTTATTCGAGGAATCGGTGATGCTTCAACAGGCAAAGAGCCAGCCATGACTCAGCCAGCTATGACTCAGGCAATCAAAGATTTCGAGCAACACGTAAGCAATATCCGTCTGCAAAAACAGAAAGAAATGGGCGCTAAAAATGTTGAAGCAGGCAAAGCCTTTCTGTCCGACAATGCCAATAAAGAAGGCGTCATTACTACAAAAAGTGGCCTACAGTATAAAGTCATAAAAGAAGGTGAAGGAGATTCACCCAAGCTGGATGATACCGTTGTAACAAACTATGAAGGTCGACTCATCGATGGTCAGGTTTTTGATAGCTCCTACAAACGTAATCAACCTGCCACTTTCCCTGTTAAAGGCGTAATCAAGGGCTGGACCGAAGCGCTGCAACTGATGCAGGTAGGTGCAAAATGGCAGCTGTATGTACCTGCTGATATTGCTTATGGCGCATCTCAGCGCGGCCAGTTTATCAAACCTAATTCAACTCTAATATTTGACATTGAATTGCTGGAGATAAAACCTGCCAAATAGTTTTATTCCAGCCGCTCTAAACAGCTATATTTAGATTATGAAGCCGGATGTATATCCGGCTTCATGCCTTGAAGAACTTATTAATTAAAAAGCCCTAACTCTGTTTTGAGTGCCTCTTCAACACCATCGCAAGCATGCTGAACAAGATCAATTAGAGCCAAATCCAACTGCTTTTGCTCACAGGATAATTCAAGCTGTGCACACAACTCCATTAGATTAACAGCACCAACCGTACCACTTGATGATTTTAATGTGTGTGCAACTTCAAGCACAACTTCACTATGACCCTGCTCAGCAGCCTGTAAAATCTGCTCCAATAAATGATGCATTTGCTCGAGAAAAAGCCGTACTACTTTTTGAAACAGCTCAGGACTAGGCCTACCTTGCCAGTTACGAAGCTGATCCAGTTTTTTATGATCAATAATCTCTGTCTTCGATTTATTCATTATATTGACAATAAACCCCTAATCAGTAGCACTATGGCACATAACAAAATATTTTCACATCATTAACCATTAATATAGAATCTACCACTTGCCTATTCCACTACAAAAACCTTATGATTTGTGTACAATTGAACCCCTGTTCAAACATAGGCTTTATCAGAGACATCAAAAGCGCTAATGAAAGATAACTCTTCATCTAAATCAAGAATTCTAATTGTTGACAATGATCCCGTCATGCGACTCTTGATGCGTGAGACCTTATCTGATGGTAATTATATTATCGAAGAAGCTGAAAATGGCCTTGATGCACTTGCTTCTATCGACAAACAACCACCCGATATTGTCCTGCTTGATATCAGAATGCCTGAAATGAATGGTTTTGAAGTCTGCTCTGAAATTCGAAAAAAATATGACAACCTTATCTCTGTCATCATGGTAACTGGGCTTGATGATACTGACGACAAGGTCAGTGGCTTAAAAACCGGCGCCGACGACTATATAACAAAGCCTTTTAATGGAGAAGAATTACAGGCACGAATTCAATCAGTACTTCGACGATCACTGCCTGGACAAAATAGCTCAATAACTAGTAATAACAAGATTACCTTTGCAAACTGGCAACTAAATACCATTGACCAAACTTTAATATCACCTGAAGGTGATTTGGTTGATATTACAAGTAGCGAGTATCAGATACTGGAAGCATTAACCAATAAAGCAAATACTGTGGTTAGTCGTGACGAAATTCTGGCAATAATATCTGGACGTGAATGGTCACCATTAGACCGCTCTGCCGATATGGCGATATCAAAACTTAGAAAAAAGATAGAGAAAGACCCCAAGAGACCCGAGCTAATAAAAACTATCAGGAATAAAGGCTACAAACTAACAACGGCTGTTATATAACAAAGACCTGTAAAAACTCTTAATTCGTAGTCTTAAAAAACTTCATTAAATTACTTAAATGATTTGCCTGATCTTTAAGTTTTGTTGAGTAACTGGCAACACCCATGGCAACACTGTTGTTACTCTCTGTCATACTGCTCATTTCATTTATAGACTGATTAACCTCATTGACACGCATAGACTGATCCTGATTTGCCTGCGCCATCTTGTCTACCACTTCTGACACCTCACGCACTGCACCAACTATTTCAGCCAGCGCCTCACCTGAAACATCTACCTGCTTACTAAAGGCATCAACTCTTTCCACGCTTTCTTCGATCAAGCCTTTAATTTCTTTAGCAGAACCCGCTGATCGTTGCGCCAGATTACGCACTTCATTTGCCACTACCGCAAAGCCCTTACCACCTTCGCCTGCTCGCGCTGCTTCAACCGAAGCATTCAACGCCAGTAAGTTTGTCTGGAACGCAATACTATCTATGACTGCCGTAATTTCAGATATCTTCTGACTACTGGCATCAACCTGTCCCATACTACCAATCGTATTAGTAATAGCCAGAGCACCTTCACGAGCTACATCTGTCGCCTCATTAGCCAGCTCACTGGCTCTTTGTGCATTTTCCGCATTCTTACGAACAGAATCTGCAATCTGACTCATGCTCTCCGTTGTTTCATGCAACGTTGATGCCTGTCTGGCTGTCAGATTTGATAAATTCATATTATCAACTGAAATATTATTCGCCATACTTCCAACCTGGTCTGATGACTTATTAACCTCACCAACTATAACTTTTAGATGTTGATGAAGATCACCCAGAGACCCCATCAATCTACCCATTTCATCTTTACCAGTTTCCAGCTCCAGATCACCTGCCAGCTCACCTCTGGATAATTTCTCTATAACTGCTTGAATTTTCCGTATATGCCCCAGAACCATCCGTGACATAAGAACAGCACCCATAGCAATGGATGCACCAATAAGTACAAATACAATCAACTCTCCTCTCATAAGATAGGAGACCGCAGTTGATACCTTCTTCAGCTCTTTCAGCATAACGCCAAAATGATGATCTATGAACGGCCTTAATGAAACAGAAAGTATCTCTGCCTGCTGATCAAATAAAACCATTTTTTTATTTCCTTCAGCAGGTCCATGTTTGACATAGGCTGCTGCCATTTGTTTTCCTGAGAGATAATACTTATCCATCAACTCACTAATATCGTTAATCTCAGCCAGTTTTTCTATATCATTATTCTTAGTATATTGGTTCTCAAAAATACTCAGGCCAGAAAGAAAAGACTGATAGCTTGCCTCTGCCTGTTTAAAACCATCATCAAGACCATCGCCACCACGAGTTGCTGAAATATCTGTCAGCCACTGCTGAATCTGAATAACATCCTTATCCATCTGGTGAGCGGTATTTGTAAGGGAGATGCCATCTTCTTCGGCCAGGCGTGCAAGAGAATGCACTTCATTACTTAGGTGATACGTCCATAGTGCTGTGAGCACAACCAACACAAGAGAAAAAGACGATAGGACAAGAATCTTTGACGCGATACTACAATTTGATATTTTCATTTTTTTACCTATTTATAGTTTTTCAGCCCCTCCCTGAATTCCTTGCTATAAACAAAATAAACAACCTTTGACTTGCACAACAATTACAACCATGGCTCTAAACACAACTACCATCAGTAAATATAGTACTTAACTGACGTATATGTCCATTTATCTCAAAAACAACCTCATTAATAAACTGGGAAATATCGCCGCCAATTCTTATGGTTACAATTAATCAATCGATCCCAAAAGCGTACCCAACCACTGACTTTCTTTTTTACTATCCAACGCTAACTTAACAGCCACGGTTAAAGGCACTGACAACAACATGCCTGCTGTGCCCAGCACCCAGCCCCAAAACACTAACGAAAGAAATACGACCAATGTCGATAAACCTAAACCCTTGCCCATATATTTAGGCTCAACAACATTCCCAACAACAATATTAATCACCATATAACCAGCCATAACCAGAACTGCCGACCCCGTACCTATCTGTATCAACGCCAGCAATACTGCGGGCACCGCCGCTATAATCGAACCAATATTGGGTACGTAGTTCAGCATGAAGGCCATCATTCCCCACAGCGCCGGATAATCTACACCCAGTATCCACAACCAGATTGCCACTAGCATTCCTGTTGCAACACTCATCCATGTTTTAATACTCATATATTGTCTGAGTTTTTCTGCAAACACGTCGAGAAAATCAGACTCTTTCTGACTTCCGTTTATAAGCGCTATTTTTTTAGATAGCCCTCCACCTTCCAGCAAAATAAAAATTACCGTCAGAAAAATTAAAAACGAGTTCGCCAGCACGTTGCCAAAGCCTGACAAAATTGAAGCCACCATTTTCATCGCTGCTTTTGGATCAAGATTCGTATTTAAAAAATCTGATGGCAGCACAATACCTTGCTCCATCATCCATTGAATCAGTGTATGCCACTGCTGCGTAATACGCGTTTGATAAGCAGGAAGATTTCTTGAAAAATCATCCACTGAATTTCCTACTAATAACGCAATAAGTACGCCTACAACAAAGATCATGGTGATGACCAGAAAGAGCGAGGCATTTTTGCCAATGCCTTTTTTCTGCAAACCCGACATAACTGGAAAACACAAAACCGCGATAAAAATCGACAATAACAATGGCACCAACAATGATGCTGCCTGCTTCATTCCGGCGATAATAATCACCAGTGCTGCCATAACCAGTACGGCTCTTGATGTTTTTGAAAAACTCATCGCCTGCATTCTATTCTCCTTGCTCGTCTGAACTTTTATCCAGTAATGTAATGTCTTCGTCTTCCAGCTCGACCTTTTCTATTTTTTCAAAACGACTACTAATCTTCTGAGCCGATGTGTTCACTTTACTGACATCATCATTCGCCATTCGAATATGTTTTGATAAATCATCCATACGATTTTTAAATCGTCCAAAATCTTTTGATAATCCAACCAGATGCTCCTGAATCAAATGCACCTGTTTACGGGTTGCGGCATCTTTGAGCACGGCACGCACCGTGGTTAACACGGCCATCAATGTTGAAGGCGACACCATCCACACGCGTTTACGGTGTGACTCTTCAACCAGTTCAGGTTGATGAGCGTGGATTTCTGCGAACACCGATTCGGCGGGGATAAACATGATCGCGCTATCAGAAGTTTCATTAGCAATAATATATTTTTCTGAAATATCCTTGATGTGTTTTTTTACATCCTGGCGAAATTGACGCTCTGCCATCTTACGATCAGACTCTGCAAGGTCGTTATCCATCATGCGCTTATAAGAGTCCAGCGGGAATTTGGAATCCATCGCCAGATTACCCGTCGGCTCGGGCAGGAACAACATGCAATCAACACGCGTGCCATTGGATAAACCATGCTGCAGAGCAAAAGCGTTCTCCGGCATCATATTCCGCACCAGTGCCGCCATCTGCACTTCACCAAATGCACCGCGTGAGCGTTTATCGGATAACACCTCCTGCAAACTCACTACATTACTGGATAGTTCAGTAATCTTCTTTTGCGCCTCATCAATTTTCGCCAGGCGTGTAACCACATCGGTAAAGGTCTCCGTGGTTTTTTCAAAACCTTTGTTCAGGCGCTTTTCAACCTGGCCACTGATTTCATTTAAACGCTGATGCAAAAGTTCCTGCATCTGTTTATTCGAATCAGCCATTTTTTCAATACTGGATTGCCCCATCTCACCCAGTCGCTTCTCGATGCTCTGCTGCATCTCACCAAAACGCTGCTCAAATTTGCGCTGCATTTCAGCCAGACTGGAAAGCTGTAATTCACGTGAATCACTCAATTTTGATTCAATATTCTGGAACTGCCTGTTCTGCTCATCATTTCGCAGTTCCATGTGCGACTGCTGGCCACGCATGCGCCACAACAGCACAACAACCAGCAACAATAAAGCTAGCATCAAAAATTCGATTATATTTATATCACCCATATTCCGTCTTTAACCGTTTTATCATCCCGTGTTATCTTACACATTATTAATTACATTGACGCGCTAATCCATCACCCCTATGAACACCACTCTATGCTCAAGCTCAGACATCCCGGACCCTGGCAGTAAGGCATTCCAAGTCGATAACAACGGTAAAACCATCGATATCTTTGTTGTCCATAAAGACGGCGAATTCCACGCTTTCATCAACAGTTGCCCACATACAGGCATTAATCTTGAATGGCAGGAAAACCAGTTCTTGGATAAAGACGAGAGCCTCATCCAGTGCGCCAGCCACGGTGCCCTGTTCCAGATTGATACTGGCCATTGCATCCACGGCCCCTGCGCTGGTGACAATCTAAGCCCTGTGCAAATCAAAATTATGGACAACATGCTAATTACTATAATCTAGAATCAGTCTACAGCCCGCATTGCAGCTTGACTTCGACATCCAAATAAACTAAGTTAGTGATCGTTCACTTTCCCTGTGACGAATAATTGATAACAATATTAAGAGGTTTATTATGAGTGATTTTGATTCAGAACTGGATGCCAGCGGCCTTAACTGCCCACTTCCAATTTTACGCGCTAAGAAAGCAATTGCCGGACTTGAAGACGGTCAGACTCTTCGCATTGTTGCAACCGATCCAGGTTCTGTAAAAGATTTTGAAGCTTTCTGTAAGCAAACAGGAAATACACTGCTTTCAAGCGGTGAAGAAGGCGGCAAGTTCGTCTTTATGATTAAGAAATCTTAATCATCTCTGCCTTTCAGGGCTTGTTAATCCTTAAATGAGTACTCGATTATCAGGCCCTGAGCGCAGACAGTCCATTCTCAAAGAGTCCCAACAACTGTTCGCCGATAAAGGTTTTCACGGCGTTTCCATCGATGAAATTGCCCGTGCTGTAGATGTTAGCCCCGCCATTCTTTATCGGCATTTCGAATCAAAACAGGCGCTTTATGACGCCGTTTTACATGAGCTCTCCTCGCAACGCGAAAGCTATGTTGATGCCGTAATCAACAGCGATGCCAACTTTGAAGAAGTACTCATCGGCATGACCGAAGTATTTATCCGCAGCATTGATAAGAACCCCAACTTATTACGCATTGAAATGCAAAGCCTGCTCAATGGCGAACCAGCAAGCAGTGAATTTTTTGAAAACCGCTGGAAAAGCTTTGCTGACTACATTAACTTCAGTCTGAACGAACGTCTGGCCTACGATCTTGCCAATCGAGAAATAACCATTCTTTCTGCCAGCCTCATGTTTCAGGGCATGGTGCGCGAAGCATTGCTTCAAAAGTACCTGCAACCCAACGATCGCCTGATAGACATCAGCCTAAAGGAACTCAGTCGTGAACTGGTGACTCTGTTTCTCAGAGCCATAGGCACTCATAAGTCCCAACTTGCCCAGAAAAAAACCTGATCTAAAACAGGCTTTTACAGGCTGACAAGCCTGTAATTTTCGGTTAGATTATTGCCACCATAACTATTCACAACAAATTACTATGAATAAACTTATTTATACCGCCTTCTCACTTTTTTTAAGCTCTTCAGTTTTTCTTTTTGCCGGACAGGGTATCGCCGCTTCAGTTGATGAAGCCAGCGTTGTTAAAATAAAAATGGAAACTAGCATGGGTGAGATAATGCTTGAGCTTTATCCCGACAAGGCACCAGAAACCGTTAAGAATTTTCTAAATTACACCAATGCTGGCACCTACGATGGCACCATCTTTCATCGTGTCATTAAAGGCTTTATGAATCAGGGTGGAGGCTTTACAAAAGATTATAAAAAGGTCAGTACAAACAAGCCCATCCCCAACGAAGCCTTCAACGGTTTAAAAAATCTGCGCGGCACTATCGCTATGGCTCGTACTGGTAACCCACACTCAGCCACTAATCAGTTTTTTATCAACACAAAAGATAACAGTTTTCTCAACCACACTGGAAAAAACTCTTCTGGCTGGGGTTATGCTGTTTTTGGAAAAGTAATTGATGGTATGTATGTCATGGATAAAATGGCGAGTGTAAAAACGGGTGCTGACGGCCCATTTGGACAAGATGTACCAAAAGAGCAAATCACTATTATAAAAATGTCAGAAGTTAAATCAGACAAATAATACCGGCAAATAATATTCACTCACCAGCAACGGCTTACCTCCTACCTTAAACACCGAACGCCGGCCCCAAACAACTTCATTTTGGACGCCGGTTTTTTCATACAATATATTTTCAGGCGATAGTCGGGTCACCATCACCTCCTCACGCTTCATGCTTCTATCTGAAAATAGCATTGCGCCCAGAGGACGATTGCCCAAATTAGCATAACTACGCTCAGCACCTGTAAGTGTACTCAGTGGTATAACTGTGCGCGCATAGACAACAGCCTTGTTATCACAGCAAAGATATACTTCCCTAATCAAAGCAAACCGATCATTCGAAACATCAAGCACTTTGGCCTCATCAAGCGTTGGTCGCCTGATTTCCTGCGACAAAAGCTCAACATGAAATTTACCTGAACTGTAACGAATTAGTCTTGCCGTTAATGATGAGGCATCAAACAACCACGAACGCACTACATCTGGCAGCTGTTTTGAAAACAGTTGTTTTTTCCGATACCAGCGTTGGGAAGTAATACCAAAGTTCATTATTGTCTCATTGAAGAATGAGAACGAAGCTTACAGCGCCCGAGTAAAAAATAAAGATCTAATGGGCATCTTATTTTAGCCAGCGCTGTAAAATATCAGCCAGCTCAGCCTGCCTAACTGGCTTACCTAAATAATCATCCATACCGGAAGCCAGGCAACGCTCACGATCACCTTCCATGACATTAGCTGTCATTGCGATAATAGGCATATGTGCATTACCCGCATGCTGTTCCTGCTCACGCCATGTACGTGTTGCTTCAAAACCATCCATTTCCGGCATCTGACAGTCCATTAGTGCTAGATCAAATTTTTCATCCTGCAGACGGTCAATTGCCTCCTTACCGTTTTCAGCCAACACTGGATCCAGACCCAGTTTTTGCAGCATTTTTTTCGCCACCATCTGATTAATAGGATTATCTTCTACCAGTAATATTTTACCCACGAGCACAACTGGATGATCCGTTTTTTCTGGTAAGGCAGGCGCTTTTTCTTCTTTAGCAATAGCCATAGGGATAACAAACCAGAATTTTGAACCTTTACCCACTTCACTATCGATACCCAAATTACCGTGCATCATTTCAACTAGTTGTCGTACAATTGCCAGGCCTAATCCAGTACCACCATATTTACGTGTAGTTGAGCCATCTGCCTGTGAAAATGCCATAAATAACTTTTGATGCTTGCTCGTGGGGATACCAATACCTGTGTCCTCCACCTCAAAACGTATTAACACTTCCTTTTCATCAAGAAGCTTGAGTTTCACACGTACACTAATACCGCCCTCAGTTGTGAATTTCATCGCATTGGAAATTAAATTCACCAGCACCTGCCGCATACGTGTAGGATCACCAACAACATTTACAGGCACACGTTTATCAATTTCTCTTTTTAAATAGATACCTGCCTGCTCAGCTTTTAACTCATGCAAAACCACCACATCATTAATAATTTCTCTCAAATCAAAAGGAATAGCCTCAAACTCCAGCTTGCCTGCCTCTATTTTTGAAAGATCTAGAATATCATTCAAAATTGCCAACAGAGCATCTGCCGACTTATAAGCTACCTGCACATATTCAAGCTGCGATTCTGTCAGCGGCGTATCCTCCAGCAACTGAAGTGTGCCGATAACTCCATTCATAGGTGTACGAATTTCATGGCTCATATTTGCCAGGAACTCACCCTTGGTACGGCTCATTTTTTCAGCATGATCTCTGGCCTTCTTTAATTCTTTTTCTATATTTTTTACATATTCTATTTCACTGGTGAGTGATTTATTAAGATGATCCATGTCCCTCGATGCACGCGTTAGATTCTCAATCAGTGCTTCATTTTTCAAAGACAGGCTCAACGCATCTGATGAAGATTTATTAATCCGGTAAGCCGCCAATATAATCGCTCCCAGTAGAAAAGCCGTCATACCCGACAGAGTATAATAAATTTCACCACCGATATAAAAAAGGCGTATGACTAATGGAGCAAGAATAAAACCAACATAGGCAGAATACACCCATGCAACATTAGAATAACTGATACCACTTGCCGACACTCCGACTAAAATAAATGCAAGAACAATTTGTTCCATTTGTTCATGCGGAAACATTAATGCCGAGGTGACACCCCAACCCATGGCAACAAATATCACCATCAGAAAATACCATCTTTTTGCAGTATCGGCAGAAAAATAAAAATCGTCCCTTCGGTACAGGCCAAGATACTGAATCAGAGCACCGCATAAAGAGAAGAAGGCCATCGTTATTATCCAGACACTCAAAACTAACGATGGCAAATCACCCCAAACCAGAACAACCCAGGTTAGTGCCATAAGAAAGCTAACCAGATTATTGAAACCTGAGCTTTCTATTAATCGAATTTCATGAATACGATAAACAGTGCCGCTATGGGCGACATCTCCATCTACACTTTCAGATCCAGATAATTTTTTTAGAAACTTAAACATCAACCACCAAAATATTTATTAATTCATTCACACTACATAGACGAGCGGGCAGCAACCTTCCAGCTATCCAGTAAAATCACACTGCTCCATATTGCTCAGACCGGCCTAACCATCGCCTTATTATAGGCTCAACTCTATCAGGCCATTCATATTCAATTCGTGCCGCAGCCTGCTTTACATCTTCCAGCATGAATTCATCTCGCAACACATCCGCAATCCTCATTCCAGCTACACCTGTCTGACGCGTACCGAGCACTTCACCAGCCCCTCTCATTTCCAGATCCTTTTGCGCAATAACAAAACCACTATTATTTTCCCGCAAGATGGTCAGGCGTTGCTTTGCTCTTGCCGATAACGGCGACATATACATCAACACGCAGGCACTCTGCTTCTCACCACGACCAACACGTCCCCGTAACTGATGCAGTTGCGACAAGCCCAGTCGTTCGGCATTTTCAATAACCATTAACGAGGCAGCGGGTACATCTACGCCCACTTCGATAACAGTGGTGGCCACCAGTAAACTAATTTCTCCACGTTTAAATTTGGCAACAACCGCATCCTTTTCATCTTGCTTCATTCTTCCATGAACCAGACCTATTTTTAAATCGTGGAGATCTTGATTCAGTTTCATGGCAGTTTCTTCCGCCGCCTGGCACTGCAATACTTCAGACTCTTCAACTAGCGTACATACCCAATAGGCCTGCTCGCCTTTCCTGCATGCATCAGCCACACGTTCAATGACTTCATTTCTTCGCTGATCAGAAAGAACCACCGTTGAAACTTTTTTTCTACCTGCGGGCAATTCATCAATGACTGAACAATCCAGGTCTGCATAAACTGTCATCGCCAGACTACGAGGAATAGGCGTTGCTGTCATAATTAATTGATGCGGCACGATATCACCCTGCAAGCCTTTTTCACGTAGCGCCAGTCGCTGATGCACGCCAAAACGATGCTGCTCATCAATAATCACCAGTGACAACTTATCAAAATCGACACCTTGTTGAAACAGCGCATGCGTACCTACAACGATACCAACCTTGCCCTGCCTTATTACTTTCAGTTTTTCTTCTCTTTTTTTACCTTTATCCTTTCCCGTTAACAGCAGGCAATCATTAAACCACAAACTAAAGTTCTCAAATAACTGACTCGCCAAAATTTCAGTTGGTGCCATGATCGCCACCTGATTTGAATCACTCACTACAGTCAGTGCCGCACAGGCAGCAACAGCTGTCTTTCCCGAGCCTACATCACCCTGAAGCAAACGCATCATCGGCTCGGCCTGTTTCAAATCATACGTTATTTCATGAATAACTTTTTTTTGCGCTCCAGTTAAAACAAAGCCCAATTTATTGATAAATTGTTCAAGAATATTGTCTTTAACTTTGTGAGGCCTTGCTTTATTTTTTCTGGTTTTTTTCCTAAACTGCATCATGCGCAAACGATGAGCTAAAAGCTCTTCAAAAATCAGTCTGTGCTGAGCTGGATGCTTCACCTCTTCAATACTACTTAAGGAAATGCCAGTATCAGGATGATGCACCAGTTTTAATGCCTGAGATAAATTCGGAAAAGTTTTTTCCTGCAACAAAGGCTCTGGCAGCCACTCAGGTACAGAATTATCACTCAGCCTTGCTAATACCTGCTCAGTCAGGCTTCTCAAAAGAGCTTGATGCACACCATCGGTTTTTGGATAAACAGGCGTCAATGCATCCTTGACCGGCAGTGACTCATGCTCAGCAAGCTGCTGATATTCTGGATGCGTTATTTCAAAACTATTAGCACCATGGCGAACTTCACCAAAGCAACGTACACGCTTACCCGCTGAAAGATTCGTCTGCTGACTTGCATTGAAGTAAAAGAACCGTAGAACAATACCTCCAGTGCCATCTGATAAGTAACAAATCAATGATCGTCCACTGCCTGCTTTATTTTTTCCCCAGCCCCTGCTTTTACGACTATAGCGAATCTCACTATGTTCGATCACGCCTTCGATAACGGCTTGCTGCCCGACCTGCAATGCGCCGATTGGCACAACTCTGGTGCGATCTTCATACCTCAAAGGCAAATGGAACAACACATCCTGTATTGTATGAAGCCCCAGCTTCTCAAGTTTGATGGCGACCGCCGGACCCACTCCCTTCAGCGTCTGCACCGACTGATATTCAAAAGCCTCAGCCTTAGTCATGATTTTGTGAAATATTCTAAATTATTGCTGATAATAAATAACAATATATCAACGATAAATTAATTATCTAACTCCATTACCGCATCCATCTCAACACCCGCATCTTTGGGTAAGGCGGCCACACCAATCGCAGCTCTTGCCGGATACGGTTCTGTGAAATATTCAGCCATAACTTCATTGACCATTGCAAAATTGCCAAGATCAATCAGGAAAATATTGAGTTTGGCAATATCCGACAAGTCACCGCCTGCTGCATTAGCCACTGCCCGCAAATTATCAAACACTCGACGAATCTGCATTTCAATATTACCTTCGACCATTTCCATGGTTTCTGGTATCAACGGAATCTGCCCTGACATATAAACAGTCTTACCAACTTTTACTGCCTGTGAATAGGTGCCAATGGCCTTTGGTGCATCATTGGTTGAAATAATATCTCTGCTCATTAGCCTGCTCTCTTGTATAAGTGACAATGACTATATTACATCACTTTTTCCTGCTTATTCCAACACTAGAACTTCTTAATCATAAATTCATGATTGTGTCTATCTCATGCAATCAACAACATTTTTTCCTTACACAAAGCCTCAAGCTCATCAGCTGGAATCGGTCTGCTGAAATGATAGCCCTGAACTTCATCACAGCCATGCTCCCTGAGATAATTTAACTGATCTTCCGTCTCCACACCCTCTGCCAGCACTTTAAGATCCATACAGTGCCCCAGAGCCACGATCAAATTAATCATATCATCTCCATTTTTATCTACGGCAATATCGCTAACAAAGCTCCTGTCTATTTTTAATCTATTAATTGGAAAACGCTTTAAATAACTTAATGATGAATAACCAGTACCAAAATCATCAATCGACAGCTCAACACCCATATCATGAAATTCATTCAAAGTATCAATGGTTGATTTTGTGTCATGCATAATAATGCTTTCTGTTAATTCGAGATCTATTCGACTGGCATCCACACCTGTCTTTATTAAAATAGTTCGAACCGTCTCCGCCAAATCAGTCTTCCAGAATTGCCGTGCTGACAAATTAATGGCCATTCTCAATGGAGGACAACCAGTACTCTGCCACCTTATGAGCTGCTGACAGGCCGTTTCCAATATCCATTCCCCTATAGGAATAATTAAGCCCGTTTCTTCTGCAAGCCCAATGAATTTATCAGGGTAGATTAAACCAAATTCTGGATGCTGCCATCGTATCAAGGCTTCAACCGCAATCATTTCTCCTGTCGCTATGGAATATTGTGGCTGGTAATGAAGCACCATCTCGTTCTTTTCCAGCGCGTGACGCAAGTAGGTTTCCATACTCAATCGTTCATGAGCATCACTGGTTAAATCCGAAGTGTAGAACTGAAAATTATTTCGACCTAATGATTTTGCGCGATACATTGCAGTATCTGCATTACGCAGCAGTGTCTCTGAATCATGCGCGTCATCAGGGTAGATACTAATACCTATACTGGCACCAATAAAGATCTCATGCTCACCTATATCAAATGGCTCTAAAAATAGCTCAAGAACGTTTTCTGCAAAATGTGTCGCATCAGTCTTATTTTTAAGAGAACCAATAATTAGTACAAATTCATCGCCGCCAAGACGCGCAATGGTATCCTCATCTCGAATATGATCACTCATACGCGCCGTTACTTTTTTTAGCAATTCATCACCAAAAGCATGGCCCAGCGAGTCATTGATATTTTTAAACATATCAAGATCAATAAACATAACAGCCACTTTTTGATCGTGGCGTTTTGCCACCTGTAACTCATGCTCAAGTCGAGTATTACACAGTAAACGATTTGGAAGATTCGTTAACGGATCGTGATGAGCTAGATGCTCAAGTTGATACTCTGTTTCCTTGATACTGCTTATATCTGTAAATACACCGACATACTGGATAACCTTATCACGATCATTCTTAAAACTATTGATGCTGAGGAGTTCGGTATATAGCTCTCCATTCTTACGGCGATTCTGTATCTCACCACTCCAGCACCCATCACCCTCTATCGACAGCCACATATTTTGATAAAAATCGGCATCGTGTCTGCCTGAATTAAGTATCGAGGGATTCTTGCCTATCACCTCATCTTCTGTGTAACCAGTAATGTCACAGAATGCACTATTAATACTGACAATACGCGGATCAGAATTTGTCACAAATATGCCTTCCGATGTATTCTCAAAAACTATTGCCGCCTGGTTTAGCCTCTGCTGTCGACGCGCAATTTCTTTTACCATTCGATTAAAGCCGTTCACCATTCCATCTAATTCTTTGAGTGATGATGATATTTTTGATGGTGCAAAATCCTGTTTTGCTATTCGATCAAAATCATTTGAAATTAGCTCAATAGCTATAACGATACGCCGGACAACATGCATACCTAAAATCAGAAATATAATAACAATGACTGCACCAACTGCTGACAACTTAAAAATTAACTCTCTTATTGGCTGCAAAATATTTTTCTTATCAATTTCAGTCACCACAGTCCAGCCTAAATCATTAATTAGCGTTGACGCACCAAAAACCCGTTTACCCGCTATGCCTTTATAGCTCTGTCCAGCATCCCATGGCTGATCATTAATAACTGCATTTATCAGGGGCAGCATGCTTACATCATCAGCCACCTTAAACTGCCCTTCCACTGGTTCCACAAGTAACATGCCATTAGCATCGACAATATATGAGGTCATTGCATCCCTGCCCATATTTTCCTCAATACTTTTCCATAAAATTCCGGCATCAACTTCTGCCAATAAAATAGCGATGGGTTCTCCAGCATTGCTAACTGGTACGGCTATGGTAAAAAAGACACCTTCAGAATGACGTCTCGTCGCTCCAATATAAATTTTTCCCTGTTTTGGAATAGATAATTCATCTCTGAACACAGAAGACATACTGTCCCAATGCTCTTGCATCGCTGACAGCGATGCCTTCCCTACATCATAGGTCTCACGTCCTGCAATAATCTGACCATCAGGTTTTAATAACAATAAAATATGGATAGCAGATTCACGACTTAGCACTTTTTTGAGCAAGCTATACAGCAAAACCTCATCCTGATCATGTGACAAGGTGTAGGCCATGGGATCACTTTTATTTTCCAGCATCGTCGTCAGGCGCAACACTTCCTGTTCAACACCACTATGAACCATATCCTGAAGCACTTTTTCCTGCTCTAGGGAACGCTCTAACAGAATATTATAAAATACTAAACTTCCCCAGCTCAGCAACATCACAAGCGGCAGGAACACCACTAGAAGAATCAGACCGTACCAGGCCTTTTTGATCGACAGACTAAACTTTATCATTAACTCTTTTTTTGTAAGGTTAGCCTATGAGAGTAGCAGCTATTATGAAGAACACTTGTGATATGCGTCATTTATAAAAACTGTGTTTTAGAGATAACAAAGGCATCCAGATCTAAAAGTATCTCGTCACTGAAGCAATAGCCAATCCAGTATAAAATCAGCAATTTCAGACGGATTATTCATATCAATCAAGGGCAAGCTACCTGTCTCGATATTCTCATCTGAGGCAACAGCCAGAATATTATCATCAGAAGGGAAAATTAAATCCTTGTTTGTTGACGGCCTGTGTAATTCTATTTTTGGAAAAGACAAATGCCGATAACCTTCAACCAGTACCAGATCAACAGTTTCAAGATTCAGACTGTTGACCAGATCTTCCAATATCGGTTCACTGCCTACTGGTGTTTCTGTCATCAGCGCTCGCCGATAATTTGATGCAATCAACATCTGTTCAGCACCCGCTTTACGTAATTCGTAGCTATCCTTGCCCGGCTTATCAATATCAAAATCATGGTGCGCATGCTTTATCATGGCAACACGTAGTCCTTTCTCTTTTAACAGGGGCAGTAATTTAACTAATAATGCAGTCTTCCCTGTACCACTATAGGCAGAAAACCCTAGCACCGGCTTTTTAAATTCTGTATTCATAATCCTCGCTCTTATCTCAACACTTACAATAAATAAACATAAATTCTAAAAATTCATAACAAACAACATAGACTTTTTATGATAAGACCTCTATTCTTTGTGTGTCTAAATGCACAAAGTCAGAAACATATGAAACTCAGCAAGCTTAGTTTGATTCTGTTTCTCGTCAGTAATATGTTATCTGGCAATGGATTTGCAAATGAGGCACATATTAAGAACGAGTCTATCAGTAAATCAGAAATCGTACCGCCGCTACAACAGGCCTTAGGAAAAGACGTTCTCGATAAGGCCATGTCCTCTGGAGAATATCGCTATACTGGTAATGCCAAGTGTCGCCTCTGTCACCGAGATTTTTTTCTTGGCAGAAAGGGTGATGTACATGACCATGCTTATGAAAAACTGGTTGCCACCAAGCCAGAATATACAGAAAATCCTCGTTGTCTTAACTGCCATACAACAGGTCATGGCGTGAAAACTGGCTTCGTCAACATGAAAAAAACACCTCGACTTGCCAATGTTCAGTGTGAAGGCTGTCATGGGCCAGGGAGTGTACATATCAAACGTCAGGTTACAAAGATGCCGACTGGCGGCATTAGTCAGGTCGACAAGAAACCCAAAGTCGTCACAGGAGGCTTTTTAGCTGGAACTGACAAGCCTAAGCTACTCAGAAAAATGTGTACCGGCTGTCATACAGAACGATGGAAAGGCGGCCTTCATGATCTGGACGAGGACTACAATAGTTATAAGACAGCCAAGCCCTCCAACACAAGCACGGAGAAGCCTTAGACATGGGAGATGAGCAAGTCCAAATGGGGTTTCTTAGACGACACAACATTGTCTTACAGCTCTTGTTTCTCATCATTGCACTTTCATCAATCGCTTACTACAACTACATCACGCAAAAACAGGTATTGGAAGAACAGTTAAAAGTCGATACTGAGAATATCGTGCAGGCAATGCGAGCCAGCATTAATAAGTTTAGCGACATCAATAAGGCTCTTAGCCTGCAGAACCGTATCAGAGATATTTCACTTGGATTAGATATCTTTGAGTTCCGTTTTCTCGACAGCAACGGCATCATCATCAATTCCATGTTCAACGATGAAATAGGAAAACACTTTCAACGTCCCGGCCTTGATTTAAAAAACATAACCTCCACCAGACAGGGCAAGTTCTATGTTGATGAGCGTGACTTCACGGCGGTACTTGCTGCTTCTCATCCGGTATTTAAGAACGATAAATTAATCGGCGTACTTGACCTGGCCATAGATATCACTGAGTTTGATTACCCGATAGAGGATCAAAAGAGCACTATACTACGCCGCATGAAAGTCGACATCAGCAACCTGCTTAGTGCAATGGCCGGCTCCATCAGCAATAATCTGACAGTACTTGAAGCTCTTGATTACGACGATTATCTTGAAAATTATATCCAGAAAACACTGAATATTATTCAGGTTACTATCATGGACGAGCAAGGCAAAGTTTATGCCAGTAGCGATACACAGCAGAAGGGCAAACTAATGTCTATTCAGGAAACACCGCCACGATCTCTATTGAGAAATGGCAAGCAACCTGTCTACCGAATTATGGCACACCTAAATCCCTCTCAGCAGGAGAGCGAAAAATTATTATTGATGATTGATGCGGAACCTTATATCGCAAATGAAAAAAGACTTCTGATTACAGCCTTGGCCACTGGTTTTTTGATTATCATTTTTTCAATAATTATTGTCTATTCCATTTATCGCATCAATCTGGATCGTGACCGCAAGGAAATGATACGTCTTGAAAGGAAAGTAAAAGAACGTACTGCTGAAATAGAACAGATGAGTAAAACAGATAAATTAACCGGGCTTGCCAACCGAATGTATCTGGATGACCAGTTGGAGATAGAGTTCAAACGTGCCACACGCCACGGACATCAACTAGTTCTATTGGTTGTCGATCTAGATCACTTCAAACGCGTCAACGATACCTATGGCCATCTGGGTGGAGATGCAGTTCTCAAAGAAGTAGGTAAACGACTGAGAGAAACACTACGCCAGACTGACTTTGTGGGTCGTTACGGGGGGGAAGAGTTTGTTATTATTCTCCCTGAAACATCGCTTGAAAACACTTTACCTATTGCCGACAACTTAAGAAAATTAATTGCAGCTACACCCGTAAGCTTTGAACGTGATGAGCTTATAGTTAACGCCAGTATCGGAGTTGCTGATTTTCGACCTGACACGCATAAAAAGTTTGAAGATATTTTTGCTCTTTCTGATGATGCCCTTTATTACGCCAAAGAAAATGGTCGTAATTGTGTTGCCTTTATCGATACTGATAATAACACTCCACGCATCTACAAAAGTTAACTACTCTCCAGCTCTAACAGTTATATAAAGCGGGGTCCGTCAGCATTTTCTCAGCTTCCACCACCGTTACTGGCCTTGAAAAATAATAGCCCTGAATATTGTTACAGCCTAACTCTTCTAGTATTGATAACTGCTCCCTGGTTTCAACCCCTTCTGCAAGTACATCCATATTAAAATTTCTAGCCACAGCAATTATGGTTTTAACCATATCAATATGTTCTTTTCCAGCCGCAAGCTTGGAAATAAAACTCCGGTCAATTTTTAAGGTGTCGAATGGAAAATTATGAATATAACTTAACGATGAATAACCGGTGCCAAAATCATCTAGATATAAACGAATATCTCGGCTCTTTAGATCTCTAAGCATCTGCGCCGCCGTTTCTGGATTATCCATTAATATGTTTTCAGTAATTTCCAGGCGCAAATTAGTGGTGTCAAATGAAATAGATCTCATATAATTATCAATTTGTGAAACAAGATCTTTTCTAAGGAACTGTATTGGCGATAAGTTAACACTCACATATAGTGATTTATGTTCTGGATAACCTTCATTCCACAGCTTTATCTGCCTGCATGATTCCTGTAAGACCCAAAAACCAATCTCATTAATAAGCCCCGTTTCTTCTGCAATAGGAATAAACTCATCAGGATAGACAAGACCACGTTCCGGACTATTCCACCGAACTAACGATTCGAATCCAATAATCTGATTATCTTTTATAGATATAATGGGCTGTAAATGAATACAAAATTCTTTTCGCTCAACCGCACGTCGCAGTTCAGTTTCAATTTTCAATATTTCAACAGCATGTGCATGCATTTTTTCATCAAAAACTTCTGTATGACCACTGCCTTTTCGTTTTGCACGATACATAGCAATATCAGCATCACGCAATAAATCACTGTGCGTCTCATAAGACGCCAGACCTGGAACAATACCAATACTTGTTGATGTAAACACTTCATTGCGTTGTAGTTGCAATGGGTTGACCAGCTCCTGATGAATTCGATTAGCAGTATGATAAGCATCTGAAATATCTTCAATATCATCCAGAAGAATTGCAAATTCATCACCACCTAATCTTGCAACAGTATCTATCTGACGAACACAGTGTTCCAGACGCTGAGCTACATGATCTAGCACCTGATCACCTACCGTATGCCCCAGGCTGTCATTAATATTTTTAAACCGGTCAAGGTCTAAAAAAAGAACGGCATACATGAATGTTGACTGTCTTTTTGTATGTTTGATGCATTGATCAAGACGATCAATAAATAATGCTCGGTTAGGCAGATCCGTTAACTCATCATAATAGGCATAACGTTGTAGCTTTTCCTCATTCTGATGCTGCAGTATTATATTTCCTAACGTATTAGCTATAGTCTCTAAAAAATTTAGCTCATCATCATTTGAATCATGACCATGATCCAGATACAAATTGAGCACGCCCATAAGCTTAAGCCCAGAATTAATGGGAATACAATAATGGCCATGCTCCTGCATGCCTTCATATTCTGTTGTATGTTCATCATTTATACAGCTAGTATAAATTGCCTGTCGTGACTGAGCTGTCTTGCCACACAGGCAGTCACCAAATTTTACCCGACTACATTTTTTTTGAATTGCTTCAGAAACACCGCATTGCGCTGCCATTCTTAAGCCTTCTGAATCTTCATCTACTACAAAAATTATCCCGGTACCCTGTAGTCTCAGCCAGGGCGTAGACAAAATGATATCCAACGACTGTTCAAGTTTTTCCTTAAATGAGATTGAACGTGTAGAAATTTCAAGCACAGAGGCGATAACCCGTTGCGAATGGTAGTCGTTGTTAATTTGTGCCGCAGCTTTCTTTTGCTCACTCATATCACGAATGAAGGCGCTAAAGGATGGCTTCCCATCCACGATGATAGGCGCTATGGTAAGTTCCACTGGAAATTCATCACCATTCTTTTTGAGCGCTGTCACTTCCATACGACTGTTTAGAGCTTTACCTTCACCCGTGTCGAGAAAATTCTTAATACCATCAAGGTGCTGCCGACGGTATTTCTCTGGAATAATAAGTTCAGCCAGTCTGGCTCCCATAGCCTCATCTGACGACCAGCCAAATATTACTTCTGCATGCTGATTCCAGCCTGTCACTTCATCCATTGCATTAATAGTAATAACGGCATCCAGTGAAGTACTAAGAATAGCGCGTGTTCGTGCCTCATTTTCATGCAAAGCGATATAGGCCAAATTGCTTTCTTCAATTCCCCGAACAATCCTACGACTGCCTAATAGGGCACCGATCATACCAAGCACCCACAAAACACTATGACCTATACCAATTTGTGTGATTTTTTCATCCGCAGTCTGCTCAAGTTTTAATAATGGTACAGAGACACTCACACCACCAGCCACATCACCCTCTTTGTAGCCCTGATGCTGGTGGCAGGCCAGACATTTACCAGCCATTATCATCACGTGAATCAATCGTAAATAAGGCTCACCATCAATTTCCGAAACCTCGGTAATTTCTTCTATGCCCGTTTCAAATGATTTGAGAGCACGTGCTTCCCAGAGATCGGGAGCATTGCTGGGGTTAAGTGGACGTAAACTACTAATATTTCCCTGTGTCTTACTACTCTTATTAGCAATTTCATTAAACATCCGCACCATAAGTGCAGGATTAATCAAAGTCAGTACACGTCCGGAAGGTGTAGTTACATCTCGCTCAGGAATATATGAAATATAGGGATCAGGCTGAATTTCCTCAGTAACAGGAACATAAACACCACCATGTTTTGTCGCCCATTGACGAAATGTCAGATCTTTGAAAAAACTGGCTCTCAGCTCAGAACGAGCCTGCTCCATTATTAGTGAACGAACCTGCTGGTCATTCCAGAAAAATGACGCAACTATCGATAACGACCAAATAGAGATCATTACCCAAGTCCATGCTTTTATCCTTCTTTGATTAGTCTCAGAGACATGCTCACTAGCAAATGATGTCGAAGAGATTATTGAACCATGATCCTTCATCTACAATTAATATGAATCATGATGACCCCACTACCCTTTAAATTTCTACTGATATGTGCTGATAGTAGCACACCAAATATTGTAAATTTTAATAGCTTTTTTAAGCTATTTTCTACTCCAATCAGGTGTTATCAGTTCTTCACTCATATTTCTATCTAAAATTTCGTAGCCAATGTACATTGATATATTGCCTTATGCACATCCCCCATACTCACCATACCTACTAGCTCATTATCAACCGCAACTGGAATGCGTCTAAACTTTCTGCCGACCATCATCGAAGCAGCCTGCAGAATATGCATCTCTGGTTTAATTGTAATTACAGCGGGCGTCATTACATCTTTCACGCTGAGATGAACAACATGGCTGTACTCATCCATCTGTTCATCGTAATTGACCTTCGCAATACTGCCCATCAAATCCTCGAGTTTTGGAAACATTTTTCCCAATACATCGCTTTCAGCAACAATACCCGCCAACTTGCCATCATCCACAACCGGTATTCCGCTATAGCGATACAGGCACATTAGCGAAACCACCTCACCGAGTTTCTGGTCAGAAGTTACCGTACGTAAATTTGTTGTCATTATGTCTTTAACTAGCATGGTGGAGCCTCTTATTT
>CBFCZV010000022.1:0-47755 GCA_965602855.1 uncultured Gammaproteobacteria bacterium
TGACCGGTTCGGGCAAGACCTTTACTGTCGCTAATCTGGTTCAGAAGACCCAGCGCCCTACAATTGTGCTAGTGCCCAATAAAACGCTGGCGGCGCAGTTCTACGGCGAGATGAAGGAATTCTTCCCGAACAACGCCGTCGAGTATTTCGTTTCCTACTACGATTATTACCAGCCCGAGGCCTACGTGCCCGCCAGCGATACCTTTATCGAGAAGGATGCCTCGGTCAACGAACACATCGAACAGATGCGTCTGTCGGCCACCAAGGCGCTGATGGAGCGTAAAGACACGATTATCGTCGCCACCGTTTCAGCGATTTACGGACTGGGTGATCCTGATTCCTATTTCGCCATGGTGCTGCATCTGGTGCGCGGTGATCTGGTCGATCAGCGTCAGATATTGCGCCGCCTCGCCGAGCTGCAATACACGCGCAATGATATGGAACTACGCCGTGGCTGTTATCGCGTGCGCGGTGATGTCATCGATGTTCATCCCGCTGATTCTGAAACAGAAGCCGTGCGCATCGAACTGTTCGATGAAGAAATTGAGAACCTGAGTTATTTCGATCCGCTCACCGGCGAAGTTTTTCGCAAGGTGGCGCGATTAACCATTTATCCCAAAACGCATTACGCAACACCGCGCGATGTCATCGTTAATGCCATCGTGCAGATTCGTGAAGAATTAAAAGAGCGATTGGCAGAGCTGAAAGACATGGACAAGCTGGTCGAAGCGCAGCGATTAGAACAACGCACCCGCTTCGATCTGGAAATGATGCAGGAGCTGGGTTACTGCAACGGTGTGGAAAATTATTCACGTTATTTATCAAGCAGAAATCCCGGTGATCCACCGCCGTGTTTGTTTGATTATCTGCCCGACAATGCCTTACTGATTGTTGATGAAAGTCACGTATTGATTCCGCAGCTGGGCGCGATGTACAAGGGTGATCGTTCGCGTAAAGAAAATCTGGTCAACTTTGGTTTCAGGTTGCCATCCGCGCTGGATAATCGGCCGCTACGTTTTGATGAGTTTGAAAAAATGACACCACAAACTATCTTCGTTTCAGCAACCCCCGGACCTTATGAATATGAGAAGAGTGAGGCGATTGCGGAGCAGGTCGTGCGACCAACAGGATTGCTCGATCCCGAAATCGAAGTTCGACCTGTGGCGACGCAGGTTGATGATGTCATGTCTGAAATTAATATACGCGCAGAGCGAGATGAGCGCGTATTAGTTTTAACCTTGACCAAACGCATGGCCGAAGATTTAACCGACTACCTGACCGAGCACGGTGTGCGTGTACGTTATTTGCATTCTGATATCGACACCGTCGAACGCGTTGAGATTATTCGTGATTTGCGCCTCGGTATGTTCGATGTACTGGTCGGTATTAACCTGTTGCGGGAAGGTCTGGATTTACCAGAAGTATCGCTGGTGGCAATTTTAGATGCAGACAAAGAAGGCTTCTTACGTTCCGATCGATCTCTCATTCAAAGTATCGGGCGTGCCGCGCGTAATGTTCGCGGTAAAGCGATTTTGTACGCCGATAGAATCACCGGCTCGATGGAACGATCAATCGCGATTACAGACCAGCGTAGGGAAAAACAGCGGGCGCATAACGAGAAGATGGGTGTTACACCGCAGGGCATCATCAAGAAAGTGACTGATGTGCTCGAATCTGGTTACGATAACAGGCATTTTTCCAAAGAGGGTAGAGCCAGTTTAAAAGTGGAAGAAGAACGTGCGGAATACGCGGCCATGACGCCTAAGCAATTATCTAAAGTAATTGAAGCACTTGAAAATGATATGTACAAGCATGCGAAGAATCTTGAGTTTGAAGAAGCCGCAGCGCTTAGGGATAAATTGGAAGAGATGAAACGGTTGGCGTTGGGGCCGGTGTAGATAGAATATGGTAAAAAACTATTTACTACAGATTAATTTTTCTGAACTAATATGAAGGTGTATATAAAATTTGAGTTTGAGCTATAAATTACCCTGGTGTTTACTCATAACGCTAACCTTCTCACCGTTTACGTTCGTTTCATAGATAAAATTAAAGCCAGCTCGTGAATATAATGCCTGTTTGTCACTGGTGTGAAGATATAACGTTTCATACCCAAGGTTCTTAGATAGTTCCAGTGAATGCTTAACTAATCTGGTGCCAATGCCTTTGTTTCTATACTCAGGTTTTACATAAACACTACCAAGCCATGGTGATAGCCCTCTAGTATTTGCCTGATCATTGAGCATTAAACTATAAACGCCAGTTAAGGTGTTATTATCAAAACACACGACGCATAACGGGACTTTATCTTTATTTAAGAAATTTCTTATCCTTTTTTGAGTGTTTTCAATTTTGTTGCCGGGAATAAGAGAACCCCATTCGTTATAGATTATGCTGGATACCTCATCCATAAAATTAATCTTGTTTGCTAAATAATCGATATCCAATTTTCATGGTCTCCATATTGTTAAGTGTTTATATCTTGGTTTATGGTGAAAATATCTAACACAACCTAGTACGATTACATGATGTAACCATATTTTAGCGCTTTAGATGCATTTGTATGAATGTTTTTATTATTTCAGATAACTTTGAAAGGTGGAATACGACATGTAAATTGAAATAAACAGGGTTAGAGAGAACTTGACCCCGTATTTTCTCCGTTCTGATCGATCGCCCATTCAAAGTAGCGGGCGCATAACGAGAAGATGGGCATCACGCCGCAGGGTATTATTAAAAAGTGACCGCTGTTCTCGAATCGGGTTATGACAATAAGCATTTTACGAAAGAGGGTAGAGTCAGTTTGAAAGTGGCTGAAGAGCGTGCGGAATATGCGGCTATGAAGCCTAAGCAATTATCTAAAGTAATTGAAACACTTGAAAATGATATGTACAAGCATGCGAAGAATCTTGAGTTTGAAGAAGCCGCAGCGGTTCGGGATAAGCTGGAAGAGATGAAGCGATTGGCGTTGGGGCCGGTGTAGTTTTTGGCTAAGTGGTACTTAGGTAATAATCAATAATCCTGTGCTAACTCTTTCCTGGATGTTAGCTACCGACTAACAATCTCGAACAGATATTCAAGTGGTTTCAATGGTATAAAAGCTAGAAAAATCATTACTTATATGAGTCCTTTTACATAATAACGAATTATGTAGTATCCTCTTAATAGATACGCAGGTGATTTTTAATTGTCGTGAGGATGAGTAAATGAAAAATATTTCCCGCTGTTTTTATATGGTATTTGCATTTTCTATTCTTGAGTTTTTTCCTGTCAGCTCGATATACGCTGGCGAGCTTAACCTGGCTGTTGCGAACTCAACCTGCTCTGCCATAAAAGAAGTAGGTAAACTATTTGAGCAGCGCAGCAACACCACCATTAATTACATATGTAAATCATCTGGTCGCCTGGCTAAAGGTTTGAATGGGGTGACTATTAAAGCTGATATATATGTGTCTGCTAATCGTAAGTGGATGGACTACATGATTGAAAATAATTTGGTTGAATCAAATCATATTACCAGTCCATGGGGTAACGAGCTGGTGGTGGCTACGCGAAAGGATAGCCAACTGAAAATCAGTGAATGGACAGAGCTGGTTTCTAACAAAGTCAAAAAAATTCTCATAGGTGACCCGGGTACAGCGCCTTTTGGTCGTTATGCCAAGCAGGCAATGGAATCTACCAAGATTTGGGAGAAGGTAAAAAAGAAAATAGCAACAAAGAAACATATTACATTATTAGCTGAAACCCTGGCTAATTCAGATGCTAATACGGTTGGAATTCTCTTCGAAAGTAATATTAACGATATGCATAGAAAAATCTATTCAGTTAACACGTCCTGGCATCCACCTATTCGGTATTACATGGCGCCGCTTAAAAATGCAGTAAAAAATGATGAGGCAGCGGCCTTATTAGATTTTATACAGGGAAATGAAGCGCGAAAAATATTTCGTGCGGCAAAATTTAAGGTGGATCTACAGTAGTTTATTCAGAGCATGCTTAATCGATTAAGAAATTGTTCTCTCTATCAGCAGCTGATAATTCCAATGTTTATTGTTGGAGTTCTTGGTGTGTTCGCTACAATTTACTCAGCATTTATTTTAGAAGACTCTGTTTCTGCATTGGGTGATTTATATACTGATGGCGATGAGAAAATAAAAGTTATTGAAGAAATAGAAACATCTCTGGCATATTATAGAACGCTAAGCCTTAGACACGTTGCTAGTGAAGAGTCTTTCACAATGTCAGAAATTAATGTTGAGCTTGAGATGGCTAAAGATGATATAAAAAGTAATCTTGCTCTAATTTCCATTGCTTATCTCGATAACCATTCCTTTCGCCTTGATAGCAGTCCAGTTGGTTTTGAAAAAGCCCAGAATTTCTTGAGCATCACTAAAGAATATTTAGAAAAAACAAATGAGATAGTACGGCTTAGTGCTGACTTTGAAAAGGAGTTGGCCTTTGAATATCTGACGGAATCTGAGGACCAGTATATTTCAGATATTAATGCCTCATTACAGTATCTCAAGCGTATTGAATTTGAGGATTTTTCCTTATTACGCGAAACATTGATGTCTGCTGCAAGTAGAAATCTTGTTGTGACTACTGCGATTGGTATAGGTGGTGTTGGCTTAGCGCTTATTATTGCCTTTGTTGTTATTCGGCGCATTACTTATCGCTTGTCTCATTTGTTGGACTGGTCCAGGGTTGTATCTTCAGGAAACTTGTCGGCGTCTCTTTTCTCTGACTCAAACGATGAAGTTGGCCGACTAACTACCTCCATGAAAGATATGGCTAATAACATTAAATTGGCACATGATGAACTTGCTGATGCCAAACACATTGCTGAAAGTGTCGCAGAGGAGTTACAAATTTATGCTAATGCATTCGAAAAGAGCGGTGAAGCGATACTAATTAGCAATAAACAAAATCACATAATTGATGTGAATGCAGCATTCACCAGACAAACAGGTTTTAATCTGGATGATGTTGTAGGTAAAGACCCCAGGATTTTGGCTAGTGACCAGACTCCAATAACTACATATCAGGATATGTGGCAGGGGCTAGAGAGTAATGACTTCTGGCAGGGGGAGTTGTGGGATAAAAAGAAAAATGGACAAATTTATCCCAAATGGGCGTCGATATCGGCAATTCGTGATGGCAATGATAATGTATTGTTCTATGTGGCCAGTTTTTCAGATATAAGTGAACGCAAGGAATCAGAGGCTCGTATAGAACACCTGGCGCATCATGATATTCTTACAGGCCTCCATAACCGCTTTGAATTGGAAAATCGTCTTGATCAGGCGATAGCTAGTTCACATCGGGAACAGCAACAGCTTGCTGTTCTATTCATTGATCTTGACCGTTTCAAGAATATTAATGACTCTTTAGGTCACCATGTTGGCGACCAGGTTCTAATAAATGTGGCTAACCGCTTAAAATCCTGTATCCGTGAAAGTGATATTGTCGCCAGGATAGGTGGTGATGAGTTCGTCATCGTAATTACTGGTATGAAGGACAGTTCTCAGGCTGCAGTCATGGCTGAAAAAATACTACAAAATATTTCTGAGCCCTATGAGATTAACGGTCACGAACTTAACACGAGTCCGAGTATTGGTATCAGTGTTTATCCTAATGATGGTGATTGTGTTGATGAATTATTGAGAACGGCCGATGTAGCTATGTACCACGCAAAAGAGCATGGTCGTAATGCTTACCATTACTTTACTGAATCCATGTTTGTAGCAGCAAATGAACTAATGAAAATTGAACGTGAATTACGTGTCGCCTTACATAGTGAGCAGCTGGTCCTTTACTATCAACCTCAAATAAATTCAGCAGATCTTAAGGTTATTTCTATGGAGGCGTTGCTCCGTTGGAAGCACCCGGAGCAGGGGATGATTTCTCCGAAAGTATTTATTCCAATTGCTGAAGATGCTGGCATTATTTATGAGCTTGGCAACTGGGTTATTGATGAGGCATGTCGTCAACTTGCAGTATGGAAGTCTGATGGATTAGTGGGTTACAGGGTAGCAATTAACTTGTCTGCAAAACAGTTACAGTCTAAAACACTTGCTGATGAAATTAAGTCGATCATGCTTAAATATCAAATTGAGGGAAGTGATATAGAGCTGGAGATAACCGAAACTGCTGCTATGAGTGAGCCTGAACTGGCCATACAGCATTTAGATGCATTACGTGAACTCGATATTCGCCTGGCAATTGATGACTTTGGTACTGGCTACTCATCACTGGCTTACTTAAAACGACTACCTATCCAAACGTTAAAATTAGATAAAAGCTTTGTTCGTGATATAGACATAGATCCTAATGATACAGAAATTTGTATAGCGACAGTGGCGCTTGCACATAATCTGGGTTTAAAGGTTGTTGCAGAAGGGGTGGAGACGGCCAGGCAACGGGACTTCCTTCTGGAGCATGGCTGTGATTATCTACAGGGGTATCTCTTTAGTAAGCCATTACCTGCTGAAGAAATACCGAAATTTCTTGATAGTTAGTGATTGTTTTCTTTTGAGGTGTAGTGGGCTAAAGCAGATCCTCGACTTTTAGTTGCACCGGATAACCGGGCAGTCGATCCGGTTGTCGTCAACAGGACTGTCAATAAGTTCTCGTTTTGAGTCCTGCAGGTTTTTGTCAGTAGGTTCAATATTCAAGCCACACTGAAGAGCGACCTGTGCCGAGGCTCCGCAGCCATAGGCATGCAGTGCATAGGCCAGATTGTTCCAGCTAATAATCGACTCAGGTTCAAGACTAGATGCAGTATCAAATGCTCTAATGGCCTCGAGCCAGTTATGGTTATTAAAGGCCATGTTTCCTAATGTCATCCAGGTAACAGCAACATCAGGCCATTGTTTGCTGGCTGATTGATAGGCTTTGAGCGCAAGTTCTGGTTTTCCTGTTTCCTCGAAGCTATAGGCTGTTTTCAGATAGCGCAGGGGTTCTGCTGTTTTGGGTATTTCGCCAATGGGTACGATAACCAGTGCCCAAAAGTCGGCGCGTTTCCAGGTGCGCTCAAATACTTCAAAAGGTGTAATCCAGCGTCTGGTTGTTCCGGATCGAAGAATGATCTCATGGCTGTCGGTGTCATAACCGATAACAACCGCGTAATGCCACTGTGGATACCATTCAAAGCTCAGGTTCTGCAGAACCAGTACAGGATTGCCCGCAGCTATTTCGGTAAAGAGGTCGACTAATCGCGGTTCTAATTTATATGGAAGCATTTCATGGTGCCGAGCTGCCACAGCCATTTCAATTTGAAGGCTGCCCTTACGTTCAGGGATGTAGACCTGTTTGGATAGTTCTTCAGGCGTTGTTTTAACGCCATGGCTCTGCAACAGGGTAGCTAGCGCAGCAGGGCCGCACTGATATTCTGTCTGTGGGTAAAATGGCGTATCTGTAAGCTCAACTGCCGATGGCAGGGAGCCCAGACCGTTAGTCTGTATATGTCGGCTTTGAGGTGTCGATGCACAACTGCTCAGCACCAGAAGATATATGAGCAGATTCAGCGCTTTCATTCATTGCTACTTTTTAACAGGGTGAACAAATGGGAATATATCGGTTGCACCAATTACATCAGTAACCACAAATACAATAAATACTATGACAACGAGGCCAAGCACGCCACCACCAGCAGGCAGCTCATTTATCTGCTGATTAAGCTGTGCAACTTCTTCGTGGGTCATTTGATTAACACGACTTTCAATATCTGCAGTGCTTACGCCCATGCTAAGCAGCTGTTCCTGCACATCTGTACGTTTAATGGTCTGTAGTAAGGCTGCTCTATCATTCGTCTGTTGACTTTGGTGAATAATCTGATCATTCGAAATTATGCCTGCTTGAGCCTGACCAATGGAAGCACAGAGCAATAGAAATGATAAAACTGGGGCTAGAGTACGATGAAATGATTTCATGAAGAGAGCTCCTTTTTTTAATCAAAGTTATAAGTTGATTGGTGTTCGTACGATTAAGCTGCGCTAATTGTACCTACGTGCTTAACCCACAGGCGCGTTTTATGCGCCTGTCGGTGTTGTTCAGCTTAAACTCATCAATTTGAGTATTACAATCAGATCGGTGTAACCTTGTTTGCACACGGTCCCTTCTGGCCTTCTCCTACTTCATATTCTACTTTCTGCCCATCATTGAGTGTTGCGTAGTCGCTACCGCTCTGGATTTCAGAATGGTGTACGAACAGGTCTTTACCGCCATCATCTGGAGTGATAAAGCCAAAACCTTTGCTTGAATCGAACCACTTTACTGTTCCTGTACTCATTTTACTATTTTCCTATCTTGGTTAAAATTTTATTTATGTTTTGAACTCAAACTAATATACATGAATTCTGATTTCACTTTCTTCACATAATGTCGCAATTAACCGACGCGTTTTATGCGTCCGTGATGAATTGCATTGTTAGGTATGTGGCAGCTCATTTTTCCTCTGTGGGATGAGAAACGCCAGTGAACTTAAAAATGAGTTTGCTAAAGGGTTTATTCATTGGGCGTAAAACATAAGCTGCTGCTGCAGGCATTACCCCGTAGAAAAACATTTCTTCGTTGTCCTGAGCGACAAATAGTACTAATACAGCGATAATGGCAATGGTTATTAGGGTGTAGATAATCCATGCTGTTTTAGTATAGGAAATATACTTATCATTTTGATTGTCTGTCATATTCTTCGCCCCTGATAACTCTTATTAGAATTACACTATTATTGTTTATGAATATTGCCTAACTTGTTAATACCCCCCAAGACATCCTGTTTTTTAATACGTTCCCGATAAGTCGCTATATTTCGATATTTTAGGGTAAAAGCCACTTTAAAGGGTATTCAAATTCTAAGGTTTTTTATATTAGCACATGTCCAGAGCGCACTATTGCTCTGATCTACAGGTTAATTGATTATTAAAAAAACCACCCAAAATCAACCTGTACAAAATCATCCTGTCTAAACGTGTGCAAAGGCCGGTTTGCTACTGTGTTGTTAAAAGCACGGGCTTCTACCGTTAGTTTGAAGCTGCTGCCAATGCGGCGGCTGGCTTCGATGAAGCTGGCTGTGATGGAGTCATCGAGGTCGGTAATGATGCCAGCTAAAATTTCTGTACTTTGGGAGTCGTTTATTGCCCAGCGTAGTGCGGTGGTGATGTCGTTCTCGAAGGGTGTTGTGGCGAGTTCATCTCGGTCATCGAATAGATATTCAATGACGATGCCGAGGTCGCTCTGGCTGTCGAATAGGCCGACCAGCGTGTATTCAAACCCGGCGGTGGCGGCGATGTATTTTTGAGCATCGCTTTTGCGTGAGATCAGTTCCAGTTTCCACGTCCAGTCTTCGATGATGGCCTGTGCGTCTAAACCGATCTGGTCAATCAGTGCGTAGTGGGGTGTGAGCACGGTGCCATTTAAATTGAATGATTCGGGTTCACGACCTGTGCCTGAAAAATAGGACAGGCCTAGTTCGATTTCATCGAAATAAGTTAGCCATCGAACTGCGTAGTCGATGTGGTGGTCTTTGTCGGATGATTCATAAGTCGCGGCATCGGCGTTGAAGCTAACACCCGTTGGTAGTTCGAGACTGGGCCTGCCTTCGATGTCAGCATAAGTGCGTTCACGAAAGCCGGGTAGTACAAACAGGTCGAGCACGCCCCAGTCCTTCTCGGTGCTGAAGCGAATCATGGGCTGGCCTAATTTGTCTTCACCATCGGTGTTTTCAACCTGATCGGTCTGGTTGATGATGTCGACCAGATGCTGTGATTCGGCCACGCCCCAGAAAACTTTGCTGATACCGGTGGTGATTTCAAAGCTATCGTAAACCCCTGTCCACGAAAATTCGCGTATGTCGCCATGTGTGCGCTCTTCATCGTGCTGGTCATGACGATAGAACACAGAAGCGTTCAGCATTTGCTGGCCGTTATCCCATGCCTGATAGAGTTCAGGTTCGAGTGCAAAGCTGCTGTATTGGTTGTGCTGGTTTGAATCTAGTGGGTCGTTAAAGAAAGTACGTGATTGCAGGCTGATATTGCCCGATAGTTCGGCCGCATAAACCGCCGAGCTGAACAGCGCTAGCAACAAAATTTTACCAAATAATAACTTCATTGATTTGTGTTACTTGGCTCGCTTAAGACTGTTACGACTAAAGTCCTTAGTTTTCAAGCCGGTTCTAAATTTGTAATCACTCCATTTCAACAGGGTGCTTTTTTCTGTCTGATGGTTTTCCATGGATAACTGGTCGGCACGCCAGAATTGATCAAGGTATTTTTTATAGCCGCTAAAAGCCAGTGTTTTGAGCAAGCTGTTTTTACGGTCGTAGAAGATGATTTTTTCTGGTCGATACTCGGCTTTGTTTATCCAGCCTATCTGGCGGGTGTAGCCAGAGTGTTTGTAGGTGGGAATGCGTTCAATAACAAAGCAATCGATGCCGTTTAGGTTTTCATCGCGCAGGTATTTATAGGTGTATTTTTCAACTTCTTCTGAGGCGATGTCTTCAAAGGCAAATTCGCTGCCCATGAACGGGCCGGATTTATTTTTTGAATTAATACGTTTCACACGTTTAATTGAGGGCATGTAAAGCCATTGTTCATCGGCTTTTATGGCGTGTGAGAAAGTGAGAAAAGCGGTGCCTTTGATGTCGGCGGGCTGTTCAAAAATGGACATCGACTTGTCGCCATCGCCTTCAACTTCCAGTGTTTTAATTCTTATGTGACGCACGCTGGTGTCACCCTGTTTGTTGCGCAGCTCCATGGTCATCTTGGCGGTGGAATCGACAAAGCCGGTATCGCGTTTGTCTGCCTCGATGGCAATGGCTAAACCTTTTTCTTCTGCTGTTTCTGCCATGGCATTAAAAGTGATGCTCTGAAAGGCAATGAATAACAGGCTTGCAAATTTGGTTTTAATGTTCATTTTTTATCCTTATCAATTTTCATTAACAGTGCTGGTAAAAGAGTGAAATCAAGCACCAGTGCCAGCGCGATAACAATACTGGTGACCAGGCCCATTTCAGAGTTAATTGAGAAATGCGATTGCGCCAGGATCATGAAGCCGGCAATTAAAACAATGGAGGTGACTAATAACGCAATCCCCACGCTGTTAAAAGCATAACGAACAGCTTCTTCGGCATTGAGATTTCTCTCTCGGCGGGCACGAATATATTTGCTGAGAAAATGCACGGTGTCATCAACCACAATACCCAGCGTCATACCAGTAACCACGGAGAGCGCGAGTCCAACCTGGCCGGAGTATAAGGCCCAGATACCAAAAGCAGAGGCTGCTGGTAACATATTAGGTATTAAACTGATGAGGCCGTATTTGAATGACTTCATAAAGAATATCAGCACCATTGAAATCAGGAACAGGGCAACTGTGGTACCAATGAGCATGCTATTTATATTTCGTTTACCGATATGCGCAAACATCAGCGTCGGGCCTGAAGCAATCGCTTTAATATCAGATATATTATTTTTAATCCATTGCTTGGTCTGTTGCTCAAACTCAAGGATTTCATTCGATGAAAGCGTATCCAGTGTGACGGCAATTTTGGTTGAGCTTTTACTGATATCGATCTGGTTATTTAGATCAAGACCATAGGGCAGTGACATTTCATAGAGCAATAGATATTGCGCCGCCATTTCGCGTTCATCGGGTAGTTTGTACCACGCTGGATCATCGCCGTGCATGTTTTTGTTCAGGCGTTTGAATGTATCGGTGATGGTGTGAACGTGAACGACGCCAGGTTGTAAGCGTAGATAATTTGAAAATTTCTCCGCCTTTTTCAAAAAGTCAGGATTACTGATGCCACCGGTTTCGGCCGCGCTTAAGGCAATATCCATGTAGTAAACACCGGTGAGATGTTCGGCAGCGTAGTCTGAGTCACGTCTGAACTCGACTGATTCGTCAAAGTACTCAACAAAAATATCGTTGAGTTCATTACTTGGTACCAGTGAAACCAGGATGATGCTGATTACAGCTGAGCCGATGAGTAATCGATTATGGTGTTTTATAACGAACTCACCAAATTTCCCCAATGCTATTTTTCCAACCACTTCTTTGCGTGAATGTGCAGGCAGGATAGCAACCATCGCGGGCAGAAAGGTCACCGAGAGTATGAAACCGGCAGCAACACCAATGGCGGCGATGTTGCCGAGATCGTGGAATGGTGGCGCGTCACTAAAGTTAAGACTCAAAAAACCCAGTATGGTGGTTAGCGAGGTGACAAAAACGGGCTGGAAGTTGATGCGCATACTTTCGACCATGCCAGCGATTTTGTCTCGACCTAGAGCCATTTCATGTCGCATGGTCACCAGTAGATGTACGCCGTTGGCGATCGCCATAGTTAAAATCATTATTGGCGCTGAAAGTACTGGTGGCGACAACATGGTGCCCATCCAGCCGCTGGTGCCCATGGCAACGATGATGGACATGATGATCATGATGAAACAAATGACAACGCCACTGAATCCGCGCAGCAAAAAGAACAGTGTGACGATGATAAAGGCCAGCGCCAGTGGGTAAAGTGTTTTTACATCTTGCTGGCTCTCTTCAGGGAAAGCGTTGTTCATAACCGCAAGTCCAACAAGGCGAATTTCTATATTCGGGAACTTCGCCAGCATCTCCATTTTTATTGTTCGAGCATAAGCAACTGCTTCGGGTACTTCACTCAAACTTTTGCCGGGTAGTTGTATGTTGACGTTAATGCCAGTGTATTTACTGTCTGGTGAGATCAGACGATGAAGCAGCATGGGTTCGTTGATAGCGATGGACTGGATACGTGCCAGATCGTTTTCATTTAACTCGTCAGGGTCAACCACTAAATCATCAACGATTAAATCATCTTCTTCTGCATAGGTGTGCTGGTAGTTTGTGATCGAATCAACACGAGTAGAGAAGGGGATTTGCCAGGATGCTTCTGTGATTGCCTGAATGGTTTTGAGCGTTTCGATGCTGAAGACTTTGCCATTCTTCGGCGTCACCACAAACATGATGTTGTCATTTTTGTTGAAAGTGTTTTGCATGTGCTCGAATTCGAGCAGCTGTGGATTATCCTCACCGAAGAACATGCGGTAGTCATTACTCATGCTCAACTTCGGCATACCGGCGCCTGCAGCGACAACGGTAGCGATAACGGCGAGCACGACAAAGTAGCGCCAACGAATAATCCAGTGTGTAAATTTTTCGGTCATGATTATTTGTTCCTTTTCTTTAGCATACCTACTTCATTGCTATATAAATCAGATGAGATTTTATTGAACAGGGATTCACTGCCAATATCGGGACTGTGTGGCAGCCAGTTGTAACCATCCATAAATTTCTGGCAGTTAAGCCAGAGCGTTTTCACGCCGGGGTTAAAGCCAAGATTTTCTAATGGAATGTCGGATTGCTCAAGCAGCAGTGAGCCATAGAGCATCGACCAGTAGCCGAAAACAATACTGTCGGTTATGTCGCTGACCTCTTTGGGGAGGTCACCGCATTGAATCGCTTCCTGTACCACGCGATTAGCGATTTCAGTAATACGCTGTTCCAGTGATTCTATTTCGCTGAGTTTTTCCAGGCTTATTTTTTCACGTATCGAATTAATTTTTATGATCTGGATGTTCTGTGCATCCAGAGGGTTGATCTGGTGATACAAGGAATAGCCGATACCCATGGCAGAAAAACGTTCCCGGCTTGTTCCTTCATATTCGGCAGCGCGGGTAAAAATATCGATCAGATTTTTAATGTTGCGGCAGCAAAGTGAGCAAACCATGTCTTCTTTATTGGGGAAATGGTTATAGATGGTGCCTTTGGAATATTCGATGGCCTCGGCAATACGATCCATGGTTAGGGAGGAATAACCTTGCTCGTGAAGAATGTTTTGAGCGGTATCCAGAATCAGTGCTTCGCGCTTAGCCAGTTCTCGCTGTTTGCGGGAAAGAGGGTATCTTGAGGTGTCTGTGACAGTGGCTTGAGTTTGCATGATCGCAATAATATGACGAAGCGTCAAAAAATGTCAATATGTTTATTAGTTGGTCGGGTGTCTAATTTATTAATGGCTGCTCACTTCAGAGGCGTGGAGAAAATGTAAAACAGGTGATAATTTTGTAGGGTGTCGGTGAGATTGTGAATTGAAACTGCTTAACTGAATAGCATTGACAACAACCCCGTCATCTCATATCGGCGTAAAATGTCGTTATTATTTTTATAGTGAAACGTGTTGATGAGTTTAATAACGAATACAGTGGATAAAAAAGCTGAATCTTATCATGGAGTTAGGTTTGATCGATTTGCGCACGCTTACAAATCGCTGGGAATTTCTGCCAGTTTTAAGACCTTTCCAGAAGACTTTGTTGTTGATGAACAATTACCGTTTGAATTGAGCGGTGAAGGTGAGCACGCCTGGCTGCATATCCAGAAGCGTGGCTGCAATACTGACTGGGTGGCAAAAGCGCTGGCAAAGATAGCGGGTGTCCGCTTGCGCTGCGTCGGTTACGCGGGTTTGAAGGATCGACACGGCCTGACTTCGCAATGGTTTAGTGTGCATTTGCCGGGCATGCCCGATCCTGACTGGCAACAGATCGAATCTATCGAAGGTGAGGAAGGTAATATCAAATTGCTGAAAGCCACGCGGCACAGTCGAAAACTTCGACGTGGTGCGCTGAAAGAAAATCGCTTCAGCATTCGCTTGCGTGATTTAAAAGGCGGTGATGATGTAGCTGCTGCGATTGACCAGCGCTGCCAGTTGATTGCCGAGCGGGGAGTACCAAATTATTTTGGTGAGCAGCGTTTTGGCCATGGCATGGCAAATTTGTCGGCTGCCGCGTATATGTTCAGCAATCAGGATGTGCGCCTGCCCAGAAACAAAAAAAGCATTTACCTTTCAGCGGCGCGTTCGTGGATTTTTAACCGGGTATTGTCCGAGCGCATCGAAAAAGCTGTCTGGGATACAAAAATACCCGGTGATGTCTTTATGCTGGAAGGCAAGACCGCCTGTTTCTGGGATGATGGCTCGACCGATCTGGATGAGCGCATCGATAATAAGGAAATCCATCCAACGGCTTTGCTCTGGGGTGAGGGTGAGTTGAGAACGCAGGCCGAGGCGGCAGAGCTGGAAAATCGTATTGTCGATGAAAATCCGGTTTTTAAGGCAGGTCTGTGCCAGTTCAAGGTTCAGCAGATGCGCCGTTCGCTCAGGGTTGTGCCGAAAAATATGCAATGGCAGCTAGATAATGATGACTTATCACTCAGTTTTGATCTGCCATCCGGCTGTTATGCCACCATGGTGTTGCGCGAGCTGCTCGATGTTGTAGAACCAGTGGTGGCCTCATCATAAAAAAGCTAAATAATGGCTCTGATAAGTGTGCTGAATTTTCTGTGCATGCTAAAATCTGTTCTAATAAATAAAACGATATTGCCGAGATTATGAACCCAAATTACCTTGATTTTGAACAACCCATCGCCGAACTTGAAGCCAAGATTGAAGAGCTGCGTTATGTTGGTGATGACACCGAGATTAATATTGGTGAGGAAATTAGCAAGCTGGAAGAGAAATCCCGCAGCCTGACCAAAAATATTTTCGCTAAATTGGGACCATGGCAAACCTCCAAGCTGTCTCGTCACCCCATGCGTCCTTACACGCTGGATTATGTTGATCGTATTTTTACTGATTTTCAGGAATTGCACGGTGACCGCACATTTTCAGATGATGCCGCGCTGGTTGGCGGTATCGCACGTCTGGATGGCATGCCTGTGATGGTGATTGGTCATCAAAAGGGTCGTGATACCAAAGAAAATATTCGTCGTAACTTTGGCATGCCTCGCCCCGAAGGTTACCGCAAAGCTTTGCGTTTAATGAAAATGGCTGAGCAGTTCAGAATTCCTATTTTGACCTTCATCGATACACCGGGCGCTTATCCCGGTATTGGCGCTGAAGAACGCAACCAGTCTGAGGCGATTGCACGTAATCTGTTCGTTATGGCTGATCTGAAAACACCGATTATCTGCACCGTGATTGGTGAAGGTGGTTCGGGTGGTGCATTGGCGATTGGTGTGGGTGACCGCGTGATGATGCTGGAATACAGCACTTATTCCGTTATTTCTCCCGAAGGTTGTGCGTCAATTTTGTGGAAGAGCGCAGAGAGAGCTGAAGATGCGGCAGAAGCCATGGGCATTACCGCCAAGATTCTGCAAGAACGTGGTTTGATCGATCAGATCATCAGAGAGCCGCTGGGTAGTGCGCACCGAGATATTGATGCGACCGCCAGAAACATCAAACAGGCACTGGTTGATGCTCTGGAAAGTTTCGAGAAAATTGGTATGGAAAAATTACTGGAAAATCGTTACGAGCGTCTGACTTCATTCGGTGAGTACCTCGATCAGGAAGCCAGTTAAAACTATTTAACTTTCATACTAATGACTCTATCAAAGCGATTCGCAGAAGTTCTGGAGTCGCTTTTTTTTAGCCAGTCTTCTTCTCCCATCAAGCGTTATCTGGTTGCCTATAGTGGTGGCCTGGACTCGCATGCATTGCTGCATTTTTGTGTGCAATGCACCAGCTTGCCAGTGCGAGCCGTTCATATTCACCATGGTTTGCAGAGTGAGGCCGATCAATGGTCGGAGCATTGTGCAGAGGTGTGTGATGCGCTTCAGGTTCCATATAAAACTATTCATGTCGATGCCAGCAAGCGTGCTGGAGAAAGCCCCGAAGAGACCGCCCGAAAGGCAAGATATGCAGCATTGGAATCCGAGCTGGAGCCGGGCGACTGCCTGTTGACTGCGCACCATCAGGATGATCAGTCGGAAACGGTATTGTTACAGTTGTTTCGTGGGGCTGGTTCAGCGGGACTGGCTGCCATGCCTGTCATTCGTGAGTCTCATCAAATTTTTCATGCAAGACCATTGCTGAGTTTTACCCGAGATGAAATACACGCCTATGCGATTGAAAATGATCTGAAATGGGTCGATGACCCGAGCAATACGGATACTGATTTTGATCGTAATTTACTGCGTCAGGATATTATTCCTGATATCACAAAACGTTGGCCGCAGTTGGGTGATTCATTATCCAGAGTGGCAAGCCAGCAGCAGGACGTGCTGGAAATTATTGAGGCCATGGCGGGTGTTGATCTGGCTTCTATTGTTACACAACAGGCTCATGTGATTAATGTAGCTGGATTAACAAAGCTGTCTCGAGCTCGTCAACTCAATGTATTGCGAATCTGGATACATCAATGCGCCCATGATGCACCTACCGCCAATGTGTTGCAGCAGGTGCTGCAGTCGGTATTGCCCGCGGCAGATGATGCCTGTCCGGAAGTGTGCTGGGGTGAGTCTGAAATTCGACGTTATCAGGGAAAACTGTATTGCTTAAAACGAGTAGAGCACGATATATCAGAAGAGTTTGACTGGAATCCCAGGGAAAAGCTTGTACTCAAAGGTCTGGGTGTTGAGTTAAGAGTAGAGCAGGGGGGAGCACAGGGATTAAAGCTGGAATTGCTTGATAAGACACTTAAAGTGAAATTTCGACAGGGTGGAGAAAAAATTCAGCCAGCAGGCAGGAAAAACACCCATAGCCTGAAGAAACTAATGCAGGAAGTCGGAATACCGCCTTGGCAGCGCTCAAGAATACCGCTGGTCTACTTTAATGGTGAGTTAATTTGTGTCGGTGGCTTTTGGCTTGCTGATGGGTTTGCGGTTGAACAGGGCAAGGAAGGTTGGTTGCTGCGTTACGATTTTCTATCTTAAAGTTGGACAAATACTTAAATTTTTCTAAATATTAATAATTGTTGTTTACATTTACAGATAAATTGCGCAAAATTAGTGCGGGTTTGCACCAGCTTGGTGTAAATGCTCTAAATATCACCAAATAGTCCAATAATAAATCGAGCCTTTTTAAAGGCGCACTTTTATTGTGCGCTTTTAAATATTTTTTCGCCCAACTTAGAATAGGGAAATATCAGCATGAATATTCGCTCTCAACTTTTAATCGCCTCGTTTGCGGTTACCGTAACCTCAATATCAACTGTCGCTGTAGTTTTAGGCTGGGAAGCGCTTGATTCTGGTTCTAAAGCACTGGAACAGCAGGCTAAAAACCAGCTGATTGCCATTCGTGAGACTAAAAGCTCTCAGATCAAAGATTATTTTGGGAACATTTCCAATCAAATGCTGACTTTATCGAATGATCTGATGATCATTGATGCGGCTAAATCATTTACTAGTGGATTTAAAAACTTTTCCAGAGATGTAGATATTGATTCTGATAAATACCGTTCAAGTCTGGGTAACTATTACTCTAATGATTTTGCAGATGCTTATAGAGACAAAAATAAAGGTGAGTCCGTTAATACTAATGGATTAATGAATCAGCTGAGTAATGAAGGCCTGGCGCTGCAATATCACTATATTTCAGAAAACCCTAGTCCTTTGGGTTCAAAAGATGCTCTGGATTACAGTAAAGACGGTTCTTCGTATAGTAAAACACATCGTCTGTATCATCCTCATATAAGAGACTTTCTAACAAAATTTGGTTTCTACGATATTTTTATTGCTGATCCAGACACGGGCAATATTGTTTATTCTGTATACAAAGAGCTTGATTTTGCGACTTCGCTGAAAAATGGAGCATACGCTAATACCAGTATTGGAGAGGCGTTCCGTAAAGCAAACTCAGCGAGTAATACAGACTTTGAAGTGCTTGCAGATTTTGAGCCTTATTTACCTTCTTATAATGCTGAGGCTTCGTTTATTGCTTCTCCAATTTTTGATGGTTCCGAGAAGGTTGGTGTTCTTATTTTCCAGATGCCCGTGGATAAAATTAATAACATTATGACCTATGACGGAGAATGGGAAAAAGTAGGTTTGGGTAAATCGGGTGAAACTTATTTAGTAGGTGATGATGGTACTGCCAGAAGTATGAGTCGTTTCTTGATAGAGGATGAACAGGGCTATATAGATATGATGGCCGATCTGGGTATGAGCCAGACATTGCTGGATAAGATATTTGCTCATGATTCTAATATTGGTGTGCAGAAAATTGATACCCAAGGGACACGTGATGCACTTTCGGGTAAGACTGATTACGCACATTTTGTTGATTACAGAGGAGTTAAGGTGCTTTCCGCCTATCAGCCTGTTGATATTTTAGGCCTGCATTGGGCTATTTTAAGTGAGATCGATGAGGAAGAGGCTTTCCGACCAATTGTGGAGCTTGAAAATCAAATCATCACTTCGGCTATTGTGATTTTTATTGTCATGTTAGGTTTGGCCATAGCTGCAACATTTGTGTTCTCGGGCCGTTTTGTTATGCCTATTATGGAAATGATGAAAGGACTCAAGCAGGTTGCTAAAGGTGATTTGTCTAATCGTTACAGTAGTACGCGTAAAGATGAACTGGGTAGTATGATTGGCGATCTGGATAATCTGGCTGTTGATCTGTCTAACATCGTTTCTAAGGTGACTGAAAACTCTGTTGTGATTAGTAACTCGGTTAGCGATGTCGCCAGTGGTAATGCGAATTTAAGTCAGCGTACTCAGGAGCAGGCATCCAGTCTGGAAGAGATTGCATCCAGTATGGAAGAAATGACTGGTACGGTGAATCAGAATACAGATAATGCGCAGCAGGCTGATCAGTTAGCTTCTGCCGCTCGTGATCAGGCAGATAAAAGCGGTCGAGTTGTCGGTAGTGCGGTTACTGCAATGAATGAAATTAGTGACTCCAGTCGCAAGATTGTTGACATCATTGGTGTAATCGATGAGATAGCCTTCCAAACTAATTTGTTAGCGCTGAATGCAGCTGTAGAGGCTGCCAGAGCTGGTGAGCAGGGTCGTGGTTTTGCGGTTGTTGCGAGTGAGGTGAGAAATCTTGCTGGACGAAGTGCAACTGCTGCGAAAGAAATCAAAGAGTTGATTAATGACAGTGTCATCAAGGTGGATGAAGGTACCAAGCTGGTAGGTGAGTCGGGTGATGTATTGCAGGAAATCGCTGCATCAGTGAAAAAAGTCAGTGATATCGTGTCTGAAATTGCGGCAGCGAGTAAAGAGCAGTCCGATGGTATTGGCCAGGTTAATACAGCGCTATTACAGATGGATGAGATGACACAGCAAAATGCATCACTGGTAGAAGAAGCTGCGGCGGCAAGTGAAGCGATGGATGCTCAGGCAGAGGAACTAGTTAACGTGGTTGATTATTTCACATTAGATACGAGCAGGAGTTCGACAATTGTGACAAAGAAGGAAAAACAGGTGACAAATAGGCCTGCAGCACAGCCAGCACTTGCAAGTGGATCTGCTAAAGGACTACCTAAAAAATCACGCGCTACCAATAAGGAAGATGGTGAGTGGACTGATTTCTAGTTGTATAGGTAAATCTATTAGGAATAAAAAAGCCCCGCATCGCGGGGCTTTTTGTTTGGCTAATTAAAATGAATTAATCAGTCGCGACTACTAAGACCTGAAAGAATGCGCAACAGATTCAGGAGCAGGTTGTAAATGCTGATGTACAGAGGTACTGTCGCCATGATGTAGTTAGTTTCACCACCGTGAATGATTTACTGGTCTGGTAAGGAATCATGCCTGACATCAGCAGAATGATCAGAAGACCACCCATAAAAAAGCCCCGCATTGCGGGGCTTTTTGTTTGACCAATTAAAGTAAATTAATCAATCACGACCACTGAGCGCTGAAAGGATGTGCAGCAGGCTCAGGAACATGTTGTAAATGCTGATATATAAAGAAACAGTCGCCATGATGTAGTTGGTTTCACCACCGTGAATGATTTGGCTGGTCTGGTAAAGAATCATGCCTGACATCAGCAGGATGAACATACCTGAAACAGCCAGTGACAGGATAGGCATGCTGAAGACCATCGCGCCGATACCAGCGAGGAATGCAACCAGAATACCCACCATCAGGAAGCCGCCCATAAAGCTGAAGTCTTTACGAGTGGTCAGGACGTAGCCAGATAAACCAAGGAAAATAACACCAGTACCACCTAGGGCAGTCATGATCAACTGGTCACCATTGCCTATCTGCATATACATACTAAGGATAGGTCCTAATGTGATACCCATGAAGCCGGTCAGCATAAAGACGAATAACAGTCCCAGACCGCTATTGCTGAATTTGCTGGTGAGGAATAACAGGCCAAAGTAGCCAACCAAAGTCAGGATTGGGCTAATTGGTGGCAGATTCATTGCCATTGCAATACCTGCGGTAGCACCACTGAATATCAGTGTCATTGCCAGTAGTGCATAAGTGTTTTTCAAAACCTTGTTGGTGGCAAGGATCTGTGATTCTGAGCGCATTGCTGAAATTTGCATGTTATTTCCTATATGTATTTCAAGTTGTACGTAAGATTATCATCTTTCCATGGACAGGGTAAATGAAAATAAGTTTCATCTACAAAGCCATTGTTATATATCTTCGGCCTGTATATTAGGATTCTAAAGGAGTATTTCAAGTCTATTTGGTGGTTAGAATAAGGTTTTGCTAATAATAAAGCCAAAAGTCGTCACGTACTCATTGAAACAAGCCAGAAATCCAGTAAGATACGCGCTCCCGAAAGCAGTAATTTGGGTAAAGCAAAAGATTTCTGGAGAGTTGGCTGAGTGGTCGAAAGCGGCGGTCTTGAAAACCGTTGAACCGTAAGGTTCCGAGGGTTCGAATCCCTCATTCTCCGCCATATATAAAAGAGGTCATTTATGACCTCTTTTTTTGTTTCTACATGCTTATAATGTATTCAACAAATAACAAAGACTCCATCTATGCCTGAGCGCATCCGCGAAATTCCGTATAACTACACCTCGTTTTCCGATCGTGAAATCGTTACCCGTTTTTTGGGGGCTTCAATCTGGCAACTGATTGAAGGGCTTCGTGGTGAGCGCAATACTGGTATTTCGGCACGTATGCTGTTGGAAGTGCTCGGCGATATGTGGGTAGTGACACGCAATCCCTATCTTCAGGAAGATTTACTGGAAGATGTTGGCCGCCGTAAGGCGCTGATTGAGGCCATGCATCATCGTCTTGGTCAGATTGAAGCCCGTGCGGGCGGCAACCTGAAGGCTCTGGAGCTCCATCGTGCCGCCAGTGAGGCGGTTAATCGCTTTGCTGATCAGTTTGAGATAGATAAAAAGCTCAGGGAGAAGGCTCGTAGACGTTTCAAAAAGGTAACGCGTAAAGACAATGTTGATTTTGGCGGGCTCGCCAGAGTCTCTCATGCGACCGATGCGACGGACTGGCGTGTTGAATCACCGTTCGTGGTGATTTCGCCGGATACGGAAGAAGAGGTCGTTGATGTTGTACAGACCTGTATTGATCTTGGATTAACCATTATTCCTCGTGGTGGTGGCACGGGCTATACCGGTGGTGCAGTGCCTCTGCATGCACATTCGGCGGTGATCAATACAGAAAAGCTGGAGACACTGGGTAGTGTTGAAACTCGGGCGCTTCAGGGTGTTGATAAAGAAGTGCCCACGGTTCGATGCGGAGCAGGCGTGGTGACACGCCGTGTATCTGATCTGGCCGGTGCCAACGGACTGGTTTTTGCTGTTGATCCGACCTCGCAGGATGCTTCCTGTATTGGCGGTAACGTGGCCATGAATGCGGGTGGTAAAAAGGCTGTGTTGTGGGGTACCACGTTGGATAATCTGGTGTCGTGGCGTATGGTAACGCCGGATGCTGAGTGGCTGGAAGTCGAGCGCGTCAATCATAATCTGGGCAAGGTGCACGAACAGGATGAAGTGGTTTTCCGCGTCAGTCGTTTTCAGCGTGATGGCCAAACGTCGATAGGTGAACCTGAAATATTGCGCATTGCTGGAACGGTGTTTCGCAAACAGGGTTTGGGTAAGGATGTTACCGACAAGTTTCTTTCTGGTTTACCTGGCATTCAAAAAGAAGGTTGTGATGGCATCATCACTTCGGCAAGTTTTATTTTGCATCGCATGCCGGAACACATTCGTACTGTGTGTCTGGAATTTTTTGGTTCTGATTTATCTACATCAATCCCCGGCATTGCTGAGCTGGTTGACCATATTGCTAATGATGAAAATGTTGTGCTTGCAGGGCTTGAGCATCTCGATGAGCGTTATGTAAAAGCTGTTCGTTATGCGACCAAAAGTCCCGGGCGTGAACGACCAAGAATGGTATTGATCGCGGATGTTGCTGGTGACAATGAAAATGATGTTGCCAGTCTGGTATCGGAAATTATCGCTCTGGCTAATCGACGTGGAGGAGAGGGTTTTGTTGCAACCAGTCCGGAAGCGCGCCGACATTTCTGGTTGGATCGTGCGCGCACCGCAGCGATTTCTGCACATACTAATGCCTTCAAGGTAAATGAAGATGTGGTGATACCGCTAGATCGGTTGAATGAATATTACGCTGGTGTTGAACGTATTAACATTGAACAATCAATCGCCAATAAACTAGAAAGTGCTGAATCGTTAGCCGAACATTTGGCTGGTGATTTATCAGAGCTGGGTTTTGAAAAAGAATACGAAGATAGTGAAGAACATCGTGCTATTTTCCAGGCCAAACTGGATTTAGCGCGTGAGCATTTAGATGGTGTTCATCAACGCTGGTCAAAATTTTCTGAGTGCATTGATGATGCGGCGAGTGATCATGTTGCTTTGCTGAGTGAAGAAGAGCAGGCCGCCGTTCGTGACGGTGATAAAATGCTGGATTTATTGATGCGCCGTGATGTGCTCATTTCATACAGAAAAGAAATCAAGCAGCGTATGCGCGAAATTTTCCGTGGTCAGGAAATGGAGCCTTTACGTAACGCTTTGCGTGAAAAACATCTGGCGATTAAAAATAATCGTTTGTTTATTGCCATGCACATGCACGCGGGTGATGGCAACATTCATACGAATATCCCCGTGCATTCCGATAATTATCGTATGCTGCATGAAGCAGATAAGCTGGTCGATAAGGTTATGCAATTGGCGCAAAATCTTGATGGTGTTATTTCTGGTGAGCACGGCATTGGCCTGACAAAAATTCAGTATCTTGAACCAGAGAAACTGGAAGCATTCGTAAATTATAAACAGAAAGTAGATCCTCAAGGCCGTTTTAACAAAGGCAAGCTGATGCCGGGTTCTGGTCTTGAAAATGCTTACACGCCATCGTTGGCGTTGGTTCAGCAGGAAGCATTAATTCTTGAGCAAAGTGAATTAGGTTCGCTCAACGATGATATCAAGCACTGTTTGCGTTGCGGTAAATGTAAACCTGTTTGTATGACGCATATCCCTCGCGCTAATCTTCTGTATTCGCCGCGTAACAAAATACTGGCATCGGGTTTGATTACCGAGGCTTTCCTATACGAAGAGCAAACCCGTCGCGGAATATCAATTCGTCATTTTGATGATTTGAATGATGTGGCTGATCATTGCACTGTGTGTCATAAGTGTCTCAACCCCTGTCCAGTAAATATTGATTTTGGCGATGTTTCGATTCGCATGCGCAAAATATTAAAAGCCCGCGGCCAGAAACGTTTTAATTTGGCGGGTTGGGCGGCGATACAGTTTTTAAATGTAAAAGATCCCATGGTGATGAAGGCCATGCGTCTTGCGATGGTGCAGACTGGTTTTAAGGCGATTAATCTGGCCCACTCTTTAGCAAAACGAATGGGTTTGCTGGGGCGTAAAAAGCGCCTGCCACCATCGACAACCGGCCCGACCCGCGTTAATGAGCAAATCGTTAATTTAGTGCGCAAACCCATGCGCTCAAAAATACCCGCCAAACCTATGCGAAGTTTATTGGGCGCCGAAGATGCTTCGCAAGTGGTGATTATTAGTGATGCTGAAAAAACCAACAGCGATTCTGATGCAGTGTTTTATTTTCCGGGTTGTGGTTCAGAGCGTTTGTTTAGTCAGGTAGGTTTGGCAACATTGAGCATGCTTTATGAGGTGGGTGCAAAAACAGTATTGCCACCTGGTTATCTTTGTTGCGGCTATCCACAAACTGCGGGCGGTGATGAAGAGAAAGGTCAGGCAATCAGCACCGAGAATCGAGTCCTGTTTCATCGCATAGCCAACACACTAAATTATCTCGACATCAAAACGGTGATTGTAAGTTGTGGTACATGCATGGATCAGCTGTTGAAATATGAATTTGAAAAAATATTCCCCGGTTGCCGTTTGCTTGATATACACGAATACCTGATGGAGAAGGGTGTCACCATGGCCGCTGAAAGCGGTACACAATATTTGTATCACGAGCCCTGTCATTCACCCATGAAATCGTATAACCCGATTAAAGTCGCTTCCAACCTGATGAATCAGAAAGTGGTGTTATCTGATCGTTGTTGTGGTGAGTCGGGCACCTTGGGCACGGCACGCCCTGATATTGCCGATCAATTACGTTACCGGAAACAGGAAGAGTTGCAGAAGGGCATCACTGAGCTGACCGGAAATCAGAGCAATAAAGATGGAAAAGTAAAAATGCTGACATCTTGCCCTGCTTGCCAGCAGGGTTTATCGCGTTATCAGGATGATACCAATCTTGAAACGGATTATATTGTTGTTGAGTTATGTAAAAACAACCTTGGTGAAGACTGGCAGGATATCATGCTCACCAAAATCAAAGCTGATGGCATTGAAAGAGTATTACTATAAGCGTATAACAATAATTGAAAAGTTGGTTCTGTAAGAGAGATAGCAATGATTGAAGATTTTAAAGGTGATGAATCCTGGCGTATGTTCCGAATTATCAGTGAGTTTACTGAGGGGTTTGATCGGTTATCAGATATAGGTTTTGCTGTTTCCGTATTTGGTTCTGCACGTACACAGGTTAATAATCATTATTATCAAAAGGCCGTGGAAATTAGTAGTCGATTAGCTAAAGAGGATTATTCCATTATCTCCGGTGGTGGTGGCGGTATCATGGAGGCCGCAAATAAAGGTGCATTTGAAAATGATGCTGTTTCGGTTGGGCTGAATATCGATTTACCGCATGAACAAACGCCCAATGAATTTCAAAATATATCTCTGGGTTTTCGTTACTTTTTTGCTCGTAAAGTGATTTTTGTTAAATACTCCATGGGTTATGTTTGTATGCCTGGAGGTTTTGGTACGCTCGATGAGTTTTTTGAATCACTGACGCTTATCCAAACAGAAAAAATCTACAGGATGCCGATAGTTTTATTTGGCACTGATTTCTGGTCGGGGTTAATGGACTGGATGAAGGCCACGCTACTTGAACATGGCACGGTATCAGAAGAGGATTTTGATTTAATTACACTAACGGATGATATTGATGAAGTGGTTGAAATCATGAATTGTCATCGGCAGAAAAAATTGAAGCACATTGAAGATGCTCACCAGGAATGGTTGAAAAATCCGATGTCAAAAAATGTGGAAGAAGTGATAAAAAATATAGTGAGAAATAATAAATAACGATTTCTTATTTACTCGGGCTTAGTGTTTCATAAGCCTGGCGGATGCTGATGAAAGTGCCTGGGTCGCCGCCTTTGTCGGGATGATGGATGGCGGCAAGCTCACGGTAGCGTCGGTTAATGGTCTCACCGCAGGCATTTTCTTCAAGCTCTAAAATAGCCAGTGCTGCCAGTCTATTATCTGCGTTGATATATAGTTTCCAGAAGCTTTCCAGTAATTTTTCCACATCATCCTTGCTGGTGTTTTCGAAGTTGGACCAGTCAAGATAATACTCGCTGAGTTTTGCATTATCCGATTCAGTGATTTCTCTGTTATTTGATTGATGGCTGGCGGTAACGAGATGAATTTTCAGAGGTGAAATATCCAGAAACAGCTGCTCCTCTTCTAAAAGTTGCTTTTGTAGCTGGTGCAGCGCATTCATCACCATGAAGTGTTTTTGAAAGATGGCGAGCTGATCATCGTCACCAATATGTTCAAAACCGGTATGTTCTTCCAGTGATTTAATGATCAAATATTCAGTAATCCCTTCGGGGTGCTGCTGCAGCAGTGACAGAATGTCTGGGATGAGTGGGTTCTTCACAATGCTAGCTTGCGGGCGGTATCTCTACGCCTTCATTGCCCAGCATTCCGACCAGCTTGATCAGTGGCAGACCTATGAGTGAATTAGGGTCTTCACCTTCAAATTTTTCAAACAGTGCGATACCGAGACCTTCGGATTTGAAGCTGCCAGCGCAGTTATAGGGTTGCTCAATTTTCAGGTAGCGCTCAATCGTTTCTGGCGAGAGTTTTTTGAATACCACGGTATAGGGTTCGCAGATAGTCTGTTTTTGGCCTGTTGCCGTGTTGAGCAGGCACAGTCCTGTCTGGAAAATAATGCGCTGACCAGAAGCTTCAGTAAGCTGTTTGACGGCATTTTCGAAGTTACCCGGCTTGGTCAGTGGCTTGCCATTGAGCACGGCGCTCTGGTCAGAGCCAATAATTAGCGCATCATCCTGGTCTTTTATTTGTTCAGCTACAGCCTTGGTCTTGAGTACTGACAGGCGCATCACCATGCTCTCGATACTTTCACCTTCGATGGGAGTTTCATCGACATCGGGCGAGGCGCAGCTGAATTTGATTTGCAGGCGTTCCAGTAATTCTTTGCGGAAGGGGGAGGTTGAGCCGAGAATGAGCTTCATAGGTATTTTATCGGTAGAAAAAAAATGAAGATTTTAAACGATTCGCTGAGTGCTTGGGCTGAATTTGTTGGGGTAATAGTAGCTATGTGTTTGATATTTTAGCGATTGCTAATGTTTGTAGGGTTTGTGAGTCAGAACTTATTGAATTGTAAAGAATTGTTGATAATAGTATAGGCAGAAAAGCAGTTTTGCTTTAAAATGGGCGGATTATGCCAAAGCAATTGCCTGAGACGACTAATTTTTTAAAACAGGCTGAGCGGAATGTGACTCTGGAAGGGACTATGCCGCTGGTCAAACTTGAGCGATTGTCAGAGATATTGTGCAGTAATGAGGGTGAGTTGTTCGCCAAATTGCACTTTAGTTCTGACACGGGTTATTTGGGATTGCACGGCAGGGTTGAAGCGTCATTGGATCTGGATTGCCAGCGATGCATGCAACCGATGAAGCATAAGGTATCCGGGCAGATTAATTTTGGCCTGATGACCAGTGAAAAATACGAAGATAAGTTACCGCCGGATGTGGATCCTTATTTGCTCGAAGGTGATGAGCAATCGCTGGTAGAAATTCTTGAAGATGAGCTGTTGTTGTCGATACCGATTGCAGCGGTGCACCAGGAAGAGTGTTCAGAGTTTCTTCAGCAGCAGAATGAAGAAAGGCGAGTGGAGAAAGAAAAATCGAATCCATTTGCTGTGCTGAAAGATTTGAAAATAGATTGAGTTATTTATTTAATCTATTGATTTAATTTAAGTTTTATAACTGATTTAATTTAAGTTTTATAACGATTTTTATATTTACAGGTTTTTAACAGGAGAGATTCCGTGGCCGTTCAAAAAAGTAGAAAGACACGTTCAAAACGCGGTATGCGTCGTTCACATGATTCACTGACAGGCAAAACTTTGTCGGTTGATTCAACATCAGGGGAAACCCATTTGCGTCATCATATGACACCAGACGGCTACTACAAAGGCCGTAAAGTGCTTGATACAGATAACGCTTTCGAAGACTAGATAGTTCATCTTGCCGTCACTGACCGGTTAGTGGTTGGTGGCGGCATTGATTTCATCGATGCCAGATCCGGCAATAATTGCGCTTGATGCTATGGGCGGCGATTTCGGTCCAGAAGTCGTTCTGCCTGCGGCTGTTCAGGTCATTAAGAAGCACAGAAATGTCGGTATCATTCTGGTGGGTGATGAGGCTGTTTTAAAGGCTCAGGCCGAACAGCTGGATATAGATCTTTCCGGTACGCTGAAAGATCGAATCGAGATCCAGCATGCCTCACAGGTTGTCGAAATGCACGATGAGCCAGCTCTGGCGATTCGTAAGAAAAAAGACTCTTCCATGCGAGTGGCGATTGATCTTGTCAAAGAAGGTCGCGCTCAGGCAGCTGTCAGTGCGGGCAACACCGGTGCGCTGATGGGTACAGGCAAGTTTGTCCTAAAAACCGTGAAGGGCATAGATCGCCCCGCTATTTGTACTACCATCCCATCTATTACTGGCCACACTCACATGCTCGATCTGGGTGCCAATGTTGATTGCTCCGGTGAAAATCTGTGCCAGTTTGCGATTATGGGCTCGGTGCTGGCAGAAGCCATTGATAATGTTGAAAAACCGCGTATCGGTTTGCTCAATATCGGTTCGGAAGACACCAAGGGCAATGCACTGGTCAAGGAAGCTGATGCACTGCTGGCTAACGCGCCGATTAACTATATCGGTTTTGTCGAAGGTGATGATATCTACAATGGTCGCACCGACGTTGTCGTTTGTGATGGCTTTGTTGGCAATGTCTCATTGAAGACTTCTGAAGGCGTAGCCAAAATGATCAGTCACTTCATGAAAGAAGAGTTTACTAAAGGCCTGTACAACAAAATTGCCGCAATGATCGCCATGCCGGTACTCAATGCGTTCAAAAAGCGAATTGACCCCCGTGCCTATAATGGTGCTAGCATGCTGGGCTTGAATGGAATTGTGATCAAGAGTCACGGTGGTGCTGATATTTTTAGTTTTGCTAATGCCATCGAAATTGCTGTGCTGGAAGTAGAAAAAACAGTCCCCGAACATATTCGTTCCAGAATGGAACCATTGCTGGAGAAGGCAGTTTGAAATACGCAAGAATTGCAGGTACAGGCAGCTTTCTGCCAGAGAAAATCCTGACTAATAAAGACATGGAAAAAATCGTCGATACCACCGATGAATGGATACGTGAGCGTACCGGTATTGAAGAGCGTCATATTGCGGCGGATGATGAGTTCACTGTTGATCTGGCTGAGAAGGCGGCGCGTAATGCAATGGAAGCAGCGGGCAAGACTAAGGATGATATTGATTTAATTATTGTTGCTACGACCACACCGGATCGCGTATTTCCGAGCACCGCCTGTTTGTTGCAGCAGCGTCTGGATATTCATGGCTGTGCTGCTTTTGATGTGCAGGCCGTTTGTACCGGTTTTGTTTATGCACTGGGCATCGCTGATAGCTTCTTCAAATCCGGCACCAGCAAATGTGCTTTGATTGTTGGCGCTGAAACTCTTTCACGCATCGTTGACTGGACCGACCGTGGTACCTGTGTCCTGTTTGGTGATGGTGCGGGCGCGGTGGTGCTGGAAAGCAGTGAAGAGCCGGGAATTATTTCTACGCATTTGCACGCCGATGGTCAGTACGAAAGCCTGTTGACCGTGCCTTATGGTGTTTCAACGGGAGCTAGTCAATTGCTTGAAGGTGCTGGTGCTGGCATTACCATGCGCGGCAATGAGGTGTTCAAGATGGCAGTAAATACGTTGGGACGTATCGTTGATGAAACGCTGGCGCATAACAACATGGAAAAAACTGACATTGACTGGTTGGTGCCGCATCAGGCGAATACGCGCATTATTAATGCCACTGCAAAAAAACTCAAAATGTCGACTGATCATGTTGTCATGACGGTGAGCAAACACGGCAATACTTCAGCGGCTTCAGTGCCATTAGCATTGGACACAGCCGTACGCGATGGTCGCATTCAGCGCGGTGAAACTCTGTTGCTGGAAGCCTTTGGTGGTGGATTCACCTGGGGTTCAGCGCTAATTAAATATTAAGCTCTGCCTGAACTCTATTTTTTGAGTTAGAATCGGTACAGATGTTTTTGATAAAGTTACTCAAGCAGGAAATTACACGATGATTAAAAATAATTTTAAGAATATTACAGGTGCGCTTGTTGTTGGTATGTTGCTGGCTACAGTGGGTTGTACAACCACTGATATTACTTCGAGTACCAGTAGTGCTGTTGATACCGTAACACCCGATGTAACATTGAATCGTTTTGTTGATGTGCGTATTGCCTCAATCAAAAAAGAAGCCGCAGCGGGTGAGGGTGAAAACCTTGAAGCTCTGGCTCAGCTTATGGGTAAGCAGGATAAACAGGCTTTCTCTGGCTGGATGCAGGTAAATTACGATGCACTGTTTAATAATCTTGAACAACCCAGCGAACTGATTTCCAGAATCGAGATGGTGTCTGCACAGAATATTTAAACTGCTTCTAATAAATAGTTTTAAAAAGCGTACTCAGCAGTGGGCGCGCTTTTTTTTTGCCTGAAAAACAGGGGTAAGATTTACTAAATACTAATATTCTTATTTAAAAAACGATTGCTATATATCATTGTATTCTTGATAAATGCTGATATACAATGGCGATTCCAGTAAATTAAGAAAAATGGTGTTGTAATGGCGGAACGTGAAACCGGTACGGTTAAATGGTTTAACAATTCAAAAGGATTTGGTTTTATTGAACGACAAGATGGCGAAGATGTATTTGTACATTTCAACCAGATTCGTGGAGATGGTTATAAGTCTCTTGATGATGGACAACAGGTTGAGTTCAGCGTCACAAAAGGTGACAAAGGATTTCAGGCTGAGGATGTTACACCGCTTTAATTAAGAAATCTCCTCGGAGATTTCTTTTTTTTGGCTGAAAGGAAGCGTGACCTAAGTAAAGTCAGAATTCTTCAGCGCGGGTGATCATTTCTTCTGCATGCGCTAGCGATTGTTGCGTAATATCAACACCGCTAAGCATACGTGCAATTTCTTCTATACGTTGTTGACGGTCTAGAGTATCTACACTTGTGCTCGTTTTCTTTTTGTCTGACTGTTTGTGAACGCGCATGTGCTGGTGTGCCTGAGATGCCACCTGTGGCAGATGGGTAATGCAAACCACCTGGTTATCATTGCCCAGTATTCTTAAATGCTGACCAACAATTTCTGCAATACCACCACCAACACCGCTATCCACTTCATCAAAAATCAAAGTGGGAATGCGCGTTTGTGCTGCAGTAATCATTTGAATCGCCAGACTGATTCGAGCAAGTTCACCACCGGATGCAACACGTGATAATGATTTACAGGCTTGCCCGGTATTAGCTGTTACCGTGAAATCAATTTTGTCTGTGCCGTGAGCAGTGCGTTTGTCGTTATCATTTTGCGTTACTTCAATAATGAATTGACCACCACTCATGCCCAGTGTTTGCATCGCTGAAGTAATAGCTTTGTTTAATTTTTTTGCAGCCTTGTTTCGACTATTGCTCAGAGCTTTAGCTGCGTTCTGATAAGTTTGTTCCAGTGTTTTGTGTTCGGCGCGAAGTTCTTCCAGTCTCTCATCGGCGTGATCAAGATCACTTAATTCGTCTAAAATCTGTTGATGCAATTCGGTGAGTGTTTCTGGTTCGACATGATGCTTACGTGCCAGATCAAGAATGACCTGAAGTCGTTGCTCAACACTTTCAAGTTCAGCGGGATTGAGTTCGAGTGAGTCCCCGTATGAATTTAATTCTGAAATACCTTCGTCGACCTGGATCAGAGCTTCCTGTAATAAATCAACGACAGGGTTTAATTTTTCATCAACTTCGGCAATGCTTTGAAGTGAAGCAATTACTCGCGATAAGTTTGATTGAATATTCGAATCGTCATTGCTATGAAGTTGTTCCAGTGATTGCTGTACCGTGCTGGTTAGCTTCTCAGCGTGGGCAAGGCGAGTGTGCTGTTCGTTGAGTGTCTGGTATTCATTTTCTTCGAGTGCCAGTGCGTCGAGTTCCTGTGTCTGGAAGCGTAATAAATCGAGGCGATTGTTTCGGTCGCTGCTGGCCTGTTCAAGATGCTGTAATTGCTCATCGACTAGTTTGAGCTGTACAAAAGCATTGCTCACCGCTTCCATTAAATTGGAATGGTTGGCGTAGTCATCGAGTAATTGTCTTTGCACGATCGGTTTCATCAAAGATTGATGTTCGTGCTGACCGTGTATGTCGATCAACATTTCGCCCAGTTCACGAATGATGTTTAGATTAACTGGTGTGCCATTAACATAAGCGCGTGAGCGGCCATCTTTTGAAACTCGGCGACGTAAAATACATTCATCGTCGGCGTTCAAAGCCTGTTCGACTAACCATGAACTAACAGCTTCATTATTCTGTATATCAAATTCAGCAACGATCTCGGCATGATCTGCATCCTGTTTGATGCTGTCATTATCGGCGCGATCACCCAGTACCAAACCCAGAGCACCTAACAGTATCGATTTACCCGCGCCGGTTTCCCCAGTGAGGGCGGTTAAGCCGTTTTCGAAATCAAGTTCGAGTGCATCGATAATGGCAAAGTTGCGAATGGTTAAGTGTAAAAGCATGATAAAAAACTAAGCCTGTTCGCTCCAACCAAGCTTGGCACGCAGAATATCAAAATTATTATGATCCTGTGGATGCAGCAGCGTTATTGTGTTCTGTTTACGTTTAATGTTGACATGGTCACCGTTTTCAACATCGAACGAAGTCTGTCCATCGCAGGTGACCTGTGCGATAGCCTGCTTGGTTTCGCTGATCAAAATATCCACTTCTGAACTGGCATTTACAACCAGTGGTCGACTACTCAAAGTGTGCGGGCAAATGGGCACCAGCGTAATTGCATCTAAATTTGATTGCAAAATGGGGCCGCCACTGGAGAGCGCATAAGCGGTAGAGCCAGTGGGTGTGGAAATGATTAAACCATCAGCGCGTTGATGATTGACAAATTTACCATCGATACGTGTTTCAAATTCGATCATGCGAGCAACATCGCGCACATGAACAACGACGTCATTGAGTGCATCGCCAGAAAAAATAGTCTCGTTGTTTCGTGTGACTTTGGCTTCGAGTAAAAAACGCTCTTCCTTAATGTGCTTGCCCGATAAAATATCATCGAGCACGGTGTCGATTTCGTCGGGCGAAACGTCAGCCAGAAAACCAAGACGACCGATATTGATGCCGATCAGGGGGACATCTTTATCCGCCAGTGAACGCGCCGCATTTAACATGGTGCCATCGCCACCCAGTGTGATAACGATATCGCAACGATTACCCAGTTCATCGCGTGAAATAATATTGTTCTGACCCAATAAACCATCGACACTTTCATCCAGCAATACCTCGCAATCTTTCTGTTTTAGAAAGTCGAGCAGATGTTCGAGCTTGTCTTTGACTAGCTCGGTGTGAGGCTTAACGATGACTCCAATGATTTTAAACGACATAGTTTTTTCTTTTAGTCTTCAATGTCTTAACAATATCACGCAAACACAATTGCGCAATGCTATTTCGATGAATCTTTTTTCAATTGATAGAGCAGCTCGAGTGCTTCCCGTGGACTGAGATCATCCATGTCCATTTCCTGCAGGCGTTCGATGACCGGGTGAGGGCGATCGCTGAACATTTCGAACTGGCCGGTATCGGCATGAGTAGCCACACTGTTTTGCTCCAGCTCGACCAGTTTTTTTCGTGCCTGTTTGATAACGTCGCCGGGTACGCCAGCCAGCTGTGCTACCTGCAGGCCATAACTCTGGTTGGCCGGGCCGGGTTTGACGCTGTGCAAAAAGACGATCTTCTCGCCGTGCTCAACGGCATCGATATGCACATTGGCGATGCCCGAGAGTTCATCGGGCAGGGCGGTCAGCTCGAAATAATGGGTGGCGAACAGGCTGTAAGATTTATTCTTGCTGGCCAGATGGTGCGCACAGGCCCAGGCTAGTGACAGGCCATCAAAGGTGCTGGTGCCGCGGCCGATTTCATCCATCAGCACCAGACTGTTCTCGGTGGCGTTGTTCAGGATGTTGGCCGCTTCGGTCATTTCCACCATGAAGGTCGAACGCCCACTGGCCAGATCATCCGATGCACCGATGCGGGTAAAGATGCGATCAATCGGTCCAATCGTTGCTTTCTTCGCAGGCACGTAACTGCCGATGCAGGCCAGCAGAACAATCAGCGCGGTCTGGCGCATGTAAGTCGATTTACCACCCATGTTCGGGCCGGTGATGATGTTCATGCGTTTGCTGTCGCTGAGCCTCGTGTCGTTGGCGATAAAACTCGAATCTAGCACGCGTTCGACCACGGCATGACGGCCAGCTTCAATTTTAATGCCCGGTGACTTGACCAGTTCAGGGCAACAGTAATCCAGTGTTTCAGCGCGTTCTGCCAGGCAGGCCAGAGTATCGACCTGCGCCAGTCCGCGTGCACATAATTGCAAAGGCTCGAGCTGTGCCAGCAGAGCCTTGAGCACGTCCTCGTAGATGGATTTTTCCAGCGACAGCGAACGTTCACGTGCGCTCAATACCTTGTCTTCGTATTCTTTTAATTCAGCGGTGATGAAACGCTCGGTAGTCTTCAGCGTTTGCCGGCGCACGTATTCCTCGGGGACTTCATCGGAATGCAGGCGGCTGATCTCGATGAAGAACCCATGCACACGGTTATAGCCGACCTTGAGGGTTTTGATGCCGGTGTTTTCGCGTTCACGGACTTCAAGCTGCGCCAGAAAATCATCGGCGTTTTTGCTGAGTGAACGCAGCTCGTCCAGCTCGACATTAAAACCTTCGGCGATGACACCACCATCGCGGATTAAAACCGGTGGGTTCTCAATGATGGCGGCAGACAGCAGGGCTGCGGTATCAGGATGTTCGCTGACTTCATCAGAAAGCTGCTTGAGTAAGGGGGCATGGCACTGGCTGAGTAGCTTCTGCAAATCGGGCAGGCTTTGCAGTGAGAGTCGCAAAGTATCCAGATCACGAGGTCGCGCCGAACCCAGCGCGATGCGGCTCATAATGCGCTCAACATCACCGATGGTGTGTAGTTGTTGTTGTAAGTCGGCGTGCAGTCCTGACTGAATCAGCTCGCCAATTGCCTGATGGCGTTGTTGTAGAATTTCGGTATCACGCAGGGGATTGTGCAGCCAGCGACGCAAACAGCGGCTGCCCATGGCAGTCGTGGTGCGGTCGATTACCGAAGATAAGGTATTATCGCTGCCGCCGGATAAATTCATTTCAATTTCAAGATTGCGCCGACTGGCGGCATCCAGAATTACCGAATTGTCGGTGCTCTCGACGTGCAGGCCAGTAATGTGCGGCAGCGCCGAACGCTGGGTATCGCGCACGTACTGCATCAAACAGCCCGCCGCCATAATCGCCGCATTCAGCTCGTCGCAACCGTAACCACTCAAATCACGGGTGCCAAACTGTTCATTGAGAACGCGCAGTGCTGAATCAAGATCGAACCACCAGGGTGGTTGCTGGTGCATAGCGACTTTTCGGTTAAGTTGCCGCCCCAGATTGTTGAGGTACTGGGCCTCTTCAGAAAACAGCAGTTCCGCCGGATTCAGACGCTCAAGCTCGGCGTGCAGATGCTCCAGTGTGTCCAGTTCCAGCACATGAAAGCGCCCGGAAGTAACATCCAGCGCCGCAATTCCAAAACGATCATCATAATGATGCACTGCCACCAGCAGGTTATCCTTGCGTTCATCCAGTAATGATTCTTCAGTCACCGTACCCGGCGTCACAATTCGCATCACCTCACGATCAACCGGCCCCTTGCTAGTCGCCGGGTCGCCGGTCTGTTCGCAAATCGCCACCGATTCACCCTGATTGATCAATCGCGCCAGATAGTTATCCGCCGCGTGGTAAGGAATGCCGCACATAGGAATAGGCTGGCCAGCAGAATGACCGCGAGCGGTGAGTGTAATATCCAGTAACTTCGCCGCCTTGCGGGCATCGTCGAAGAACATCTCATAAAAATCGCCCATCCGGTAGAACATGAGAGTATTGGGATGGTCAGCCTTGAGACGCAGATATTGCTGCATCATGGGCGTATGCTTTACTGATTCTTCTGTTGTCTTGGTCGTGCTTTCGGCCATATTTTTATCGGGGGAGAGGGGTGATTTAATAGGGGAATTCTACTTGAAGTTTTGGGGAGTACATAGGGGAGTTTGGTGCTATTAATTGTGTTACTCACTAGTCCGTCATCCCGGTATGCTTTTGAGCCGGGATCCACGTTTGGGTTTTTGTGGGGTGTATCAGTAAACACTTATTCATTACCAAATGATCATTGTTGAAAAACTGTGATCTGCTATCGGTTATTGTTACGATGAGTAGTTTCAATGGTTATATGATCAAGAATAGAAATATGAAACACATCCACAAATACTACTCCCCAAACAACCTATACAACAAAATCATCAACGCCCTAAACGAAATCGGCAAGGATTTATCCAAAGTCACGCTTGATGATCTCCAACCCGTAGATGAATTTCATATCCGTGGTGATGTTGCAACCAGGGAGCTGATTAAGCTTTCTAATTTTACATCTGATATGCATATCTTTGATGTTGGTTGTGGTGTGGGTGGTTCGACACGTCGTTTGTCACATGAAACGGGTTGTTGTGTGACTGGTATTGATTTGAGTGATGAATACATTGATGTCGCAGAAAGGTTGACGCAATTACTTAATATGCAGGCGCGGGTAAAGTTCCATGCTGCCAGTGCGCTTGAGTTGCCGTTTGATGATGTTTTTGATGGTGTCTGGTCGATCCAGATGAATATGAATGTTGAGGATAAACTGGGCTGGTTAAAGGAAGTCTATCGGGTACTCAAACCCGGTGGGCGTGCTGTTTTGTATGAGGTGTGTGGTCACAAAAACACGCCGGTTTATTTTCCAGTGCCGTGGGCGCAGGATGGTTCCATGAGTTTTCTGCTGCCACCGGAATCATTTCGCGATGTCATAAGCTCCGCCGGTTTTGATATTGAAGTCTGGAATGATAAGACAGATCTCGCACAGAAGGCTTTTTCACAGATGACGGAACCCAAGGGTGAACCGGAACTTCCAGAACTGGGCGTGCATCTACTGGTTGGCAACGACATCCTGACCAAGGCTTATAATCTGCATCGTAATCTTGATGAAGAGCGCGTTAGTCTGATCGAAACTGTTGCGGTTAAACGGTAAAAAAATCAATGCCATTGCTGTTCTAAATAATCTAATTCGTTTTTACTAAAACCGGTCTGTAAACGCACATCATGATTAAACGGGCCTTTTAAAGGTCCTTTGAGGTAGCGTTTTAATAGTTCAAAAAAGGTGGCATCGGGATCTAACTGCTCCTGCTCGCAACGATAGTGGAACCAGCGTGTGCCGGAGCTAACGTGACCAATTTCATCGTTACAGATAATGGTCAGCGTTTTAACCATTTCATGGTCACCGAGCTGGTCAAACTTTTTTAAGGTGCCGGGCACCACATCAAGCGCACGTGCTTCGAATACTCGATGAACAATCGCCATGCGATCCATAAGATCATCGGCGGTGTTGACGGCCATTTTCCACAGTTCGTTGTGGGCCGGAAAACTACCATAGTCGTAGCCCATCTCTCGCAGGCGTTTGCGTAACATTTCAAAGTGGCCTGCCTCTTCGTTGGCGCATTGCACCCAGTCATCGTAATAGGCTTTGGGCATGTCGCGATAACGGTAGATAGAATCCCAGGCTAGATTGATGGCGGTCAACTCGATATGAGCCATGGCATGAATCATCGCCGCTCTTCCATGTTCACTCCTAACATTGCGTTTGGGCAGATCTCGTGGCATCACGATCTCAGGCTGTTGGAGCCGACCCGGTTCGTTAAGAACAAGTGGAGCCTCACCATCGCGCCACTCCAGCTGACCAGCCTGCCACGCCGCTGCGGTACTGTAAGTAAGGGCGATCTTATCGTTGGGTGCTGCCATCAAAAAACAGTCTTTGGCCAGCTGGTAGAGGTTGTCCATAGGATTAATGCTTAGAGATTAATTTAGGAGCACTGATCTTAACTTGTAATTAGTGACAGTTTAAATGTTTTTATCTGTAGTAAATAATCTCATCATAGTTCGCTGCTCCGATTACCGATGTATAATCAGACGAATATTTTTTAATAATTAAACCTGCATTAACAAAACAAAAATCATGAAAAGCCATTTCTACGCCTACATCAGTAAAATCCGCTGGCTGCAACGCTGGGGTCTAAAACGTAATACAATTTCGGAAAATGTGATGGAGCACAGTTGGGAGGTGGCAACGATTTCGCATGCTTTAGCGTTGATTCGGAATCGTTACTTTGAAGGTGATCTGGATGTGAATGCGATTGTCGTGGCTGCGCTGTACCATGATTGCAGTGAGGTGATTACCGGTGATATGCCTTCGCCGATTAAGTATCACTCGACAGAAATCACTCAGGCTTATAAATCGATTGAAAGAAAGGCGGAGTATGAGCTTTTAAATTTACTGCCTGTGGAGCTTCAGGCTGATTATAAACCGGTGTTGATTGAAGAGCTTATTCCGGTTGAGCAAAAAGCCATCATCAAAGCGGCAGACACGATCTCGGCTTATTTGAAATGCCAGATGGAAGTCGCGGCCGGTAATGCTGAATTTTCCAAAGCGATTGAAGATATTAAAGGTAGGCTCGATGCGATTGATTTACCAGAAGTTAACTATTTCTTGGAGTTATATGCTTCCAGTTACACTTTAACTTTGGATGAGCTTTTGGGTTAGAGCTCATAGTCTGTTCTACATCAAAATCATTACTCATGATGACATGCACACTTCTGTAATTTTGGGTGTTTTAACATTGAGCCCACGTCGCGAGTTTCGATTAAGTCGATACCACGCTCTGCCCATTTTAGTGCCAGTTCTGGGTCAGTGATGTCGTATAACATCCATGTACCACAGTCCTGCCAGATGGTGCTGTTCACCAAATATTTATTCGATATTTTTTTATAATCACAAATTATGTAGTCTGGTTTTAATTGCTTCGCCAGTTGATGGTTTCGTTCATTGAAATGTGCCAACACCCATCCGGTACGGTAAAGTCTGTCCCGTTTGATCTTTTGTAGCGCTTCATAACTGAAAGCTGTAATGATGCACTGGGAAGCGCAGGGTTTGAGTGTTTGCTGTAAGGCGTCCATGACAAAATCCAGCCCCCAGTGATCAAGACTGGCATTCTTTATTTCTATAAAAGCGGTTGCTTTCGGATATTTTTTTAACAAATCTACGACCTGCGTTAATAATGGTACTGGAGTTGGTTCAAATTGATCGCCAAACCGTTTTGCCTCGTGAATGCTGATCTCGCTTATTTCATCCAGCTTAAGATCGAATACGCTAACAGACCGTCCAGCGGTTCGTTTGAAATTATTGTCGTGCAGTATGATCAACTGATGATCTTTGCTCATCTGAATATCCAGCTCAAACATGCAGGCTCCAGCTTGCAATGCCATTTCAGTAGCGAGCAGGCTGTTTTCGGGATAATTCTGCATGTGGCCACGATGCGCCACTAGTATGGGTATCATTAATTTATCCAAAATTTTCTAGGTGTTATCGTAAAGAATAGTATTTTTTTACTGTAATAATCAAGACATCTGTTAAAAGGTGCAGCTATGTCATTACCTGAAAACGCTATATCCATCACAATAGCAGAAGGAAGCTCTGAGGTCGTATCGGTGCTGTGGAGGGATGTGTCAGTACTAGTAAATATCCGCACCCTGTAGCTATTATCCAGCAGGGTTTGATTTAAGTGCTTTGTTTGATTGGCACCACTGCCTATTAGGTAAATTAATTGTGAATTATCGACGTGCCGGTTGATCGTTGACTCGTTAATGTGTGATGTTATTTTTGAATGGCCTCTCAGCCTCTGAATATGCTTAACAAGTAGCAATTATACTTTGTGGTGTTTTATAAAATTCTTGTGTTTGTTGCACAATACTCTGGTGTTGCTGCTTTTAAACTTGTTTTTTTGCTGCTTTATTGACAGTTCAGATCAAATCCTATTAAATCTGCAATTAGCTTACTAAAAGTGCAGGAATAAGGATTGTTATGATTTTAATGTCTAATTTGAAGGTTGTTCATAAGTTATTGTTAATGCTGACTTTTCCAATGATTGGGTTGCTCTATTTTTTAGTGTCTGATCTAACATCTAGTTCTGAAATGCTCGAAAATCTTGAACAGTTACAAATTCAGTCAACACTTTCGGTGAAAGCCAGTGCTCTGGTTCATGAGCTACAGAAAGAACGCGGTATGTCGGCAGGTTACCTTGGTTCTAAAGGTAAATCTTTTTCCAGTAAATTGAGTGTCCAGAGAAAACTAACTAATGAAAAATTAGGTCAGTTTATGGAATATTTGTATAAACATCGTAGTAATGAGCAGATGAGCCAGGCGACAACTAGTGCTGTTTCTGAACTGGATAATATTAATGCCAGACGAAAGGAAATTGATAATCTTGATATAGAAACAAAGCTGGCAATAAATTATTTCACTGATATGAATGCTGATCTGTTGATTCTAACTTCGGAAGCAGCGGCTACCAGTACTGAAGCAGAAATAGCAAGACTAGCATCGGCCTATGTCAGTTTTTTACAGTCCAAAGAGCGTGCCGGCATAGAAAGAGCCGTGCTTAGTGGTGTATTTGCGGCGAAAAAGTTTGGCTCAGGAACGTTTAATAGATTTAGTTCACTGGTGGCCAAGCAGCAAGCTTATATGAATTTATTTTTTCTGTTAGCTGATAAGGAAGAGCGTGATTATTACAATTCAACGATGAAGGGTAATTTTATTACAGAGACCGATAAAATGAGAACCATCGCATTTAATAGTGCAGTTGGTCAGATAGAAGGAGTTGATGCTACCTACTGGTTTGATATGCAGACAGGCAAGATTAATTTGCTGAAAGAAGTAGAAGACTGGTTGTCTAACCATCTTAGTGCAGAAGCTAAAGAGTTAAAGGATTCAGCGTATGCACATTTAATTTTTATGTTAGTGATATCGATTATTGGGGCGGTATTTACAGTTTTATTGGTTGTTATGATTCTCAAAAATACAACTAGAAATTTATCTAAGGCTGTAAAACTTAGCAACCGTATCGCCAAAGGTAATTTGACTTCAAATATTGAGGTTAAGGGCAGTGATGAGTTTTCGATGTTGCGCCTGGCGATGAGAGAGATGAACGATAATCTTTATAAGATTGTCAATAACATAAGTCAAAGTTCAATGTCGATTCAGGCATCGGCAGAAAATATTACGCGTGGAAATACTGAGTTATCTGCCAGAACAGAGACACAGGCTTCTTCTCTTGAAGAGACGGCCAGTAGCATGGAAGAGATGACCTCAACAGTTCAGCAGAATGCAGAAAATGCTAAGCAGGCTAAACAGATGTCCAGTGAGGCTCAGAAAAAAGCAGAGGACGGTGTGGTAGTAGTTGAGCGTGTAGCTGCAGCAATGAACGAGATTAATGGCTCTAGTGAAAAGATTTCTAACATCATAGGTGTGATTGATGAAATTGCTTTCCAGACAAATCTTTTAGCACTTAATGCAGCAGTTGAAGCGGCAAGAGCAGGGGAGCAAGGTCGAGGTTTTGCAGTGGTTGCATCTGAAGTAAGATCTTTGGCTCAACGTTCTTCAGAAGCCGCGAAAGAAATTAAAACACTCATTACTGATTCAGTTGAAAAGGTTAAGGCGGGTTCAAAGTTGGCTGATGATTCTGGTTCAACATTGACTGAAATCGTAGAGGGTGTGCAAAAGGTTTCTGATATTGTGCTAGAAATTGCGTCTGCCAGTAATGAACAGGCTGATGGTATCAGCCAGGTAAATAACGCTATTATGGAAATGGACGCGATGACGCAGAAGAATGCATCTCTGGTTGAAGAAGTTACAGAAGCCTCTATAGCTATGTATAAACAGTCGGAGTCATTAATTGAAACAGCCAGATTCTTTGAGATTCAAGAAGTAGGTCAGATTATTAATGAGTCAATAAAAAATGCACCTGAATTTGCCTCTGGTAACACAGGTACTGAAGTGAGTAATGAACTAGTAATTGCTTAGTGATGGCTTTTCATTATCACCACATCAGATCATCTGGAATTTGATGTTCAGCATAAGGGTCGTTCGCATCAGTTTGTTGTGGCTCTTCTGTAAACAAAACGACACGTTTTTCATTTCGTTGCTGAATTTTTTCTGCAATATCTTTGGGTACGAGTTCGTATTGGCCAGTTATACGGGCGATACCTAATTTTCCCTGTACGACCTGTTTTTGCATTTCTTCGTTGAGGTAAATGCGCTTCACTTTTTTCTGATGTTCAAAATTGTAGATGATCTCGCAGCTTTCGTCACGCTCTATACGATTGGTTTTAATGAGCTGGTCGATTTCAGCGGAGATGGCTTTTTGTTTTGCCTGTTCTTCTTTTCGTTTATTAAGCTCGCGGTCGCGTTTGGCTTTTTCTTCAGCAGCTTGTTGAGCCTTTATTTTGTTTTCGTCAACAATCTTTATTTTTTTATTGTTTTTATGTTGTTTTTTCTTTTTGTTCTTGTCCTGGTTCGCTTTTTGAACTTGCTGTTTATTCACCAGACCTGCTTTAAGGAATTGATCTTGAAAGGGATTGCTCATTCAGGGTGTCTCATTGTTTCTTGTGGTTACTAATTTGACCATTTTACCTCAGATTGGACAAAGTAGGGGTGGTCTCGATTTAGGTGTAATCAGGGTCAGTTAATAAAGGTCTAAATAGTGATTTTCGGGACATTGTGCAAATAATATGAATCTTGAGCAGATCATCTGGACTGTCTCATGCGCTGTGCTATTCTGAACGACATGCAATTAGGTATTAAATCCAAACTTATTCTTAGTCTGATGCTGGCCAATGGCCTGCTAGCAGGCTTGATGTATGGTCTGACCAGTCAAAGCTTTGATCGTGGCTTTCTTGCTTATGTGAACCAGGCTGAGATGCAAAAGTTGCAACCATTACTGGATGATCTGACTCAGCTTTATCAGGATCAATCGGGTTGGCAGTGGGTTCATGAACAACATGGTTTATGGCGTGATCTAATGGATATGCATGTCCTCGGTCTGCCTGAAAAAATAGCCCGTTCAGATGATGCTGCAGAAAGTTTTCAACGTAGACCGGGGCCTCCTGGTAGAGACTGGCAGTCTGAACGGCGTAGGCCTCCACCTGGGGGTAGTTTTCGCTCACCACCGCCAAGGGCAGAGGATGATTATCGCCAACCACGACCAGAGCGTGCTTTTCGTAAGTCTGGGACTAATGAAAGGCGTAGTGCTCAGCTGAACATTGATCCACATTTATTGCTGCGTGATAAGCAGGGTAAAGTGATTCTGGGAAAACAGGATGTAGGTGAAAGGGATGATGTCCAGTGGTTAGCCATCAAATTAGACAATGTGCTGGTAGGCGAGCTGGGTGTGAAATCGGGAAATAATTTATCAGCACAACTCGATGTACTTTTTGCTGATCAACAAAAGCAGACTTATGCTTATATTGCAGTGGCATTGTTGTTGGCGACATTTGTGGTGGCGATTGTTCTGGCCGGATATTTTCTTGGGCCAATCAGGATGATTAAACAGGGTGTGCACAGGCTGGTGGCGGGTGATTATGAGCAAAAACTTGAGCTTAAAAGTGGTGATGAGCTAGGTCAACTGGCCAGGGACTTTAATTTACTGACGAATACCTTAAAGGATAATCGACAATCCCGGCAACAATGGATTGCTGATATTTCACATGAGTTACGCACACCAGTGGCAATTTTGCAGGGTGAGCTGGATGCATTGCTAGATGGTGTGCGTAAAGTCGATCGTAATACACTCACCTCACTACAGCAGGAGAGTCAACGCCTGGGCAGTTTGATTAATGATTTACACGAGCTGTCGCTTTCTGATTTGGGTGCGCTTTCCTATAACAAGGAAAATCTGGATCTGGTCGAGCTCATCGAGGATTTTATTGATACGCATGAAAGGCGTATTGGAAAATCAAATATTAAGGTAAGTTTTAATTCGCACGATGAAACTTGCATGATACTGGCGGATGGTGATCGTCTGGATCAGTGTTTTAAAAACCTGCTACAAAATACATTACGTTATACCGATCAGCCGGGACAATTAGATATTCGACTGGAGCGTGCTGGGCAGGGAGTTACACTCTATTGGGAAGATTCCAGTCCAGGCGTCAATGACAAAGAGCTTAAACATTTGTTTGACCGACTTTATCGTGTAGAGCAGTCGCGTAATCGTGCCAAAGGTGGAGCAGGTTTGGGTATGTCAATTTGTAAAAGTATTATTCATGCGCATGATGCCGAAGTCAGTTTGTATCACTCAAATCTGGGTGGTTTGGGTATTCGTATTAATTTTCCTGTTTAAATATTTTCTCGGTTAACTAAAATTATGAAACAAAAAATTCTTATAGTTGAAGATGAGGAGAAAATTGCTACTTTGTTGCGTGATTATCTGGAGCAAAGCCAATATGAAACCCACTTGATACACGATGGTGATGAAGTAATGCCATGGCTTGATAAAAATCAGCCAGATTTAATTCTGCTGGACATCATGTTACCGGGTAAGGATGGTTTAACCCTCTGTCGTGAAATTCGGAAAAACTTGAGTCTGCCTGTTATTTTTATTACCGCACGAGTTGAAGAGATTGATCGTATCTTGGGACTTGAGCTGGGCGCAGATGATTATATCTGCAAACCCTTCAGTCTTAGAGAAGTGGTGGCACGGGTAAAAACGGTGCTCAGGCGATTTTCACCACAGCCGGTTTCAAATTCGAACTTGAGCCTTGATGAAACCACATATAAGGTCAACTATCAGGGAGAGTTGCTGGAGTTAACGGCGGTTGAATTTCAATTGTTTAAGATGATGTATGACCGGCCGGGGCAGATATTTTCACGCCAGCAATTAATGGATTCGATTTACAACGACCATCGTATTGTCAGTACACGCACCATTGATAGTCATATCAAAAAGTTGCGTAAAAAATTTCATCAGGTTGATGATCAGGAAGATATTATCTATTCCGTTTATGGCGTGGGTTATAAATATGAGCCAACTGCCTGACTAACACCCCGAATTTCCAGTCTGTTCGTGATTCATACAATTATCTGATTTATCCTTGTTTCTTGCACATTGTTTGCGCATTCATTTTGCATAATGTAATCAGACAACACAGGAGAACATCATGAAAACAAAACGTAATGCATTAAATTCAATCGCGGCCATTATTTTGGGCTCATCGATCCTATTACTAACATCATCGGTGAATGCGCAGAATCCACAGAAACAGAGACCGCCTAAAATTAATCACGAGCAGATTGTCAGTCAGCTGAATCTCGATGAAACCACTCAGCAGTCACTGCTGCAACTGATGAATGATCATCGCTCTCAGCATGAGGGGCAGCGTAATGAAGATCACAAAAATAATCGTGATATGCGTGAAAAACATCGAGCAGATGTAAAGTCTTTGTTAGGTGAAGAGAAATTTGCAGATTTTGAAAAAGTCATGTGGATGCAACGCCGAGATAGGAAACAAAGGCCTGAGCCAGGGAATAGGGGGGAATAAATCCTTGTTTCTTGCGTAATTTGTGTGAACTTGTTGAGTGTGATTTAGCTTATTAAAGGAGTTTCTAATGAAAAATAATTCTTTGATTAATTTTAGATGTCGGTCGGGTGTTATTGCGCCGTTGTTTTTATCGACTGTAATGTCGCTTAGTGGATGTGGAAGTGATTCATCTTCACCATCGATAGCTAATGATGATGCCACCAGTACGACTACAGTTGTTACCGCAGGTCTTTATAATATTGTAGATACCGCTCAAGTAGAATGTGCCAACTCATCGACAGGCGCAATTATACCTTGTACGGGTACAGGCTATGACGCTGACTATAGTGGCAGCCAGCCCAGCTACACGCTTACCGATGGTGGTTTAACCGTTACTGATAATGTGACCGGTCTGATCTGGATGCAAAGCGCGGATACTGATGGTGTTGGTATTGTCGATGCTGATGATAAAATGACACAGTCAGCAGCAGTAACCTATTGTGCCAATCAAACAACAGGTGGATACATCTGGCGATTGCCAAATATTAAAGAGGCTTATTCATTGATCATGTTCAGCGGTAAAGATCCTAGTTCATATTCGGGAACGGATACGTCGGGATTAATCACCTTTGTCAATGAAACTTACTTTGATAGAGTGTTTGGTGATAACGCTAATGGCGAAAGAATTATTGATGGCCAATTTGCCACCACCACAATTTATTTATCAACCACCATGGGCGGCAATACTACGATGTTTGGTGTGAATTTTGTTGATGGCAGGATCAAGGGATATCCAACGGTTAATAAAAATTATTTTGTCAGGTGTGTTACCGGAAATGAAAGTTATGGTGAGAACCTGTTTACCGACAATGGTGATGGCACAATCAGTGATACCGCTACAGGTCTAATGTGGATGCAAGACGATATTGATTCATCAGACTGGGATGACGCAGTATCAATTTGTGAAAATGCCACGACACCAGTATGGAATGACTGGCGCTTGCCTAATGCAAAAGAACTCCAAAGTATTGTCGATTACACCCGCTCGCCAGATACCCATAGTAGTGCGGCTATCGATCCAGTATTTAATGCAACATCATTCACTAATGAAGAAGGTTATACCGACTGGGGGTTCTACTGGGCTTCCACAACGCATCAGAATATTAATGACAATAGTAACAATGCGACCTATTTATCTTTCGGTAGAGCACTGGGTTATTACGATACAGATCCATCACCAGGAGTATCTTTGGATATGGACGATGTACACGGAGCCGGTGCGCAACGAAGTAATGATAAATTAAATGTTGCAACTGAGCCAGGTGCCGCTTCAGCAAATATAGGATACGGTACTTTCTATTACCATGGCCCTCAGGGAGACATTCTGAGAATCAATAACAAAGTAAGGTGTGTTCGTGAGAATGCTGTGAATTAATAAAAACAGGTTGCTTGCTGCTATTTGTTGTAGAAGACTTACTAGTAAGTCTTCTACACAGGCACATCAATCGAAGCCCGAACACATTGCAGCAGGCCATAATCAAAAGCACCTTCAAAAGCGTCGTAGATGGGTTTTAGTTTTTTGTCTTCAT
>CBFCZV010000023.1:0-46230 GCA_965602855.1 uncultured Gammaproteobacteria bacterium
CCGGTCATCGCGGTATTGAAAACCACCTCACCGGTAGTATCACCAGAAACACCTATCGAACGGCCTTCAAATACGCTGCCGTCTTCAAGAACTAATAGAGCTTTAACTAAACTGGTCATTCAGACTCCAAAAGGCATAAAAAACGGGAGACCGGATGTGGATGAAATCCAACTGGCGCTCCCGTCGAGGGGTACTGCATATCTGTTGCTACTGACATTTACCGTAATATCTCTCTCACGACTCCAGATACAAAAAAGGCTGGAATTTTTAAGCTCCAGCCTATTGTAATAATGGCGTCCCCAAGGGGAGTCGAACCCCTGTTGCCGAGATGAAAACCCGGTGTCCTAGGCCTCTAGACGATGGGGACGCAGCGATGAATTTCAAGCCTGGCGGCTCTCCGTCACATCGGGCGGGAAGTGTACGTGGGTCGGCGTTTCAGGTCAATAGCTAATCTTAAAGTTATGTGAAAAAATCGAGCGCATACCAACAATTTACAAAGTGGGTTTTTACTGCTCCGCTGAATTCTCAGAAACCCGCTCTCTTGATACGGTCGTGGACAGGGTAATCAGATAAACCAGATACATGGACACCACTGGCGCCCTTAATATCCATGATTCTGTCAAACCAAAAACCGCATACGCTACGATCACCATCAACCCACCCAATTTAGCTGGTGTTAATTTCTTACTAGAGTTTTGATAAAAAATCCTGAATGGCTGAATCACCAGTGCAAAGCACAGAATAAGAAAGCCAACCGTGCCCGTAGTAGCAAGCGCCTGAAAAAAAATATTGTGCGTACTAGCATGCACATCAATGCTCTCATACACACCCTGTGACTGTATTAGCTCTATCTCCTGATCAAAATCGCCCAACCCCGTACCAATCACTGGATGTTCCTTCCATACATCTACAGCAATATCCCACATCGCCAGCCTGCCACCCACTGATGAATTGAATTGCTCACCACTGGCAAAGAGCTCAACTTCCTGCCTCGCCTGCATGATACGGTTTTCTATAATACTTCCTGCTGGTGACACACCAATTACTACAATAATTATCAACAACACGGGGATAACCGTTGAGATCTTCAACTTATTTTTCCTGATCATCAGATAGCCCAACAAAGCCACACAAAAAGGCAAAGCAAGCCAGGCGCCTCTGGCCTGAGATAAAAAAGAAGCATACAAGGCACACATGATGGAGATCGCTATAATGATCCTCATTATCGCCCGCATTTTAGATGTAAAAAAAATAGCTGACAAAAACACAGCATTAAGCATGGCGGCATCGCCAAAAGTAATCCAGTGATAATGCCACGAAGCAGGCAACTCAGGATTCATAGAAACACTAATGAGTGCAAAGACCAAATACAAGGGACCAGAAACCATTGCCCCTGCAACTAGATACTTGAGCAATTGCAAATTGGTTTTGGTTAAAAGCAGGTAAACCGGTACTATCAACAAAAAACGAAGATACCGACCCATGTGTTTTACGTATTCATATTCATCATTAACGTTGTAATAACTGACCAATCCAGAAAGAACATACAGAGACAGCCCTGCTAACAATAACTGCTCATGACGTGAAAGAGCACGCCACAATTCAGGCCATTTGTGAATATAAAACAGACAGGTAATAAATAATATCGCTAGTGAGACACTAGCAACAGAAGACAACGCACCGCCAGATGCAGCAATTGCAAATACACAAAGACCTATTAGTAACTCGAGAGGCTTTGATAAAACACCAGAGAACCAATGCCCATCCACCAAACTTTGAGACAAAATTGATACCACTATAGAATAAGAGAGGCTTATTCTACTCAAAAAACTACACGGAACCTATGTTTTGAATAGGGCATGTAGCTTTAATAAGCATTCTTATGAATAAAGCCACGAAAAACCGTCATAATGATTATTTTGATATCTAACCACACGGACCAGTTTTCAATGTAGTAAAGGTCATGCTCTATCCGTGTGTGCAGACAGGTATTACCACGCCAACCGTGTACTTGTGCCCACCCAGTCAGACCTGCTTTGACCAAGTGTTTCTTCATGTAATGGGGAACTTCATTTTTATACTGATCGACAAACATTGGCCGTTCAGGTCGGGGGCCAATCAGCGACATCTCTCCTTTAAGCACATTAAATAATTGCGGCAACTCATCCAAGCTAGTTTTACGCAAAAAAGAACCAAATCTGGTCGCACGAGTGTCTGATTTATTTGCCCATACAGGTCCCGTTTCTTTTTCTGTTTCCATAGGCATGGATCGAAATTTATACATGGTAAAGTTTTGTGTATTCCAGCCCACACGTTTTTGCCTATACAAAACTGGACCCGGTGAGGTTAATTTAATGCCTACCGCGATAAATAACATGATAGGACTAGCAAAAAACAGCAGCAGCGAAGCCAACACGTAATCTTCTAGTGTTTTAACAATCTGATTCACACCATCAATAGCAGAATAAGAAATATTCACCACTGGCACACCAGCAACCTCAGATAAGGAATGATGCATCAATTGATATTCAAAAATATCCGGCACATAACGTATCTCAACTAACGAGCCATCCAGAGCAGTTATCACGTCACGTATAGTACTTTCTTCACTATGAGGCAATGAGATCCAAACCTGATCAACATCATTCTCATCAACGTATTTACGAAGCTCGGTAACATCCGAAATAATCTTTTTATTTTGCAACCAGGATGGGAGCTTATCGGTATGCGTACCAAACAACGCCGAAATTTCCAGACCAAACCAGGTTGATCGACGGAGCCGGTCGGCCACGACCGCAGCCTGTTCACCCGTGCCGACAATAACAATATGACGATGATTAAATCCATTGGAGCGCAACCAGCTCAATAGGATTCGTAGCATCACTCTCGAACCGACCAAAGATATCCATGTAGCAGCAAACCATAACCCCATCCATGATCGTGAATAATCTGCACCAGTTTTGGTAATAAATGCTGCACCAGACAATAACAAACCAACCATAATCCACGCCATGGTTAGATGTTTAATTTCTGACAGCGTAGAAGAACCACGCCAAACACGATAAATAGTAAACAGAGGAAAAAACAGGCCTGCAAGAACAACCGCAATCAGAATAACTTTAATATAATGATCAGGGAGTCCCTGAACACCTAAATCTGAATACGTTTTGAAAGCAGATGAAAAATAATAAGACAGCACTCCACAGATCAGCACAATTGATAAATCAACCAAACGTAAAACAAAATTAAGGACGTTCGCATGCCCCTTAAGAAATCCCTTCTTTATCATATAAATAAATAAATGCTGAACATAATGATGTCAATTATACATAATACATAAAAAACTAATACTAATACTAAGACTTAAAGTAACCTTTATTCATGGCCATGAGTTTTTTCAACCACAATGGAAGCCATTTCTCCATCAAACCCAAACGAAATCCTATATAACGAAAGAGCGTCCTCAGCATACCTTCAGGTATCCGCCAAAACGCATGTTTTAATAAATATTTAAATTCAGAAACAACAAATTTAACACCTTCCCCTTCAGCGCTACCAAACTCCTGACGCAACCATGGTTCACGAACATGAAAAACACCCATATCAAAATAACGCTTGAACTCCTGCCAAATAGAATAATTATGAGAGTGGTAAACACAAGCATCTGCCACATAGGCTATTTTCCTACCACTCTTGAGTAACTTAGCCGCCACATACATATCTTCCCCAAAAATCACATCATCAGGAAAACCACCAATATCTAGTAATGTAGAAACACGATATGCTGCAAACGAATTAGAGAGAAACGCCACTTTCAGGCCAAGTTTGACTCTTTCCTTAAACTCTCTAACCGATGATTGATCAGGATAATTAAATAAGCGGGCATGCCTGGCAATGACACCAGCCTCTAAATTCGGCAACTGCCTACCGCAAACTGCCGCAATATCTTTATCTAAGAACGGGGCAAGTATCCTTTTTATAGAATCAGGATTAGCCAAAATGGCATCCTGCGTCAGGAATATTACATATTCAGCATTACCAATCAAATCCAAAGCTTTCTGCCTGGTTCCTCCATGATTAAATTCACCTCTATCAATCTTTGTAACAGTAAACCCAGCATCAATAGACATAGCAACAGAATTATCTATTGAGTCCGAATCCATAACATATACAGCCAGGGACTCTATAGATTGCGTTTCAATTGCAGCAATCCATTCGTTCCATAAATCACCAGGATTTAACGTAGGCACAATGATCGAGTACCGCATGCGTTATATCAACAGAAACATAGCAATGTTTCTCAGAAAACCATATTTAAAAAATGCATTTGTAACAATCCCAATCGTCGCATGAAATAATTCTTTTTATATAATGTGACATATCGCTGTGTTATTAGACACTCAGCTGCCAATCACATAAATCTTTATTTATTCTAGAGCCCATCTACCTGTTCTAAATTTTCGGCCTTTTCATCTTGTCTACCTGACTCATCCACTAGATGATCTTCAAGAACAGCTTTAATTGCCTCCAGGTATCCATAATCATGCTTTTTGTCAGGTTCCAAATACGTACCTTCAGCCCATTCATTCCATGCATTTAGAAATATATACTGCTCGTTCTCAGGCCGTAGAGAAACACTATCCACAAGCTTTTTAAACCAGTAACGGAACGCTTCGGGACTTGCACCATTAAAGATGGTAGCCCTCTTTCCATAGCGAGCAGTATTATCCCAATCTAAGAAAGCACCAGAATAAGTCTTTAGCCCATTCTCATGCCGCAATTTCAGCGCCCTCTCCCAAACTTCATTATAATTATGGAAAGTTAAATTATGTTTAATAGAAAATTTAAAAAACCATATCAAGCTCTGCACTACAGGAGGCATTTTATCAAATACCCCTCTAAGAAAGGCATACCCTCTTGCCCCTGATTTATAGCCATCTGAATAAATTGCTTCAAAAGGCTGGAACTGAAATATCGCATCAAATGATTTTATGAACTCTTTATTTGGATACTCATGCTGTTTTTGGAAGATAAAATAGAGACCTTTAAGCCCATGCTCTTTTGCCTTTTTTTGCCAATAGCTAAGCATTTCATCGATCTTATCAATTCTATGCGGTCTATAAATAATAAACACCGGCTTACCATCTATTTTAATTGCACGTTCATCAGTCCATGCACGAATAAGATAATCAAAATGTTTTGACCAACTTTCTTCAACAGGTGGGTGCGTTTGTTGCATCAGGATATGGTGATCACGACCATCCCATCTCTTGGACCAGGTTTCATTGGCCCATGACAGGCAAAACGGCATATCTATATCCTTATTGTCCAGCATGAGATTCGTCGGCGTTTCTAACAGCTGCTTACCATCAAACCAATAGTGATAATGACAAAATCCATAAATACCATACTTCTTTGCCAGGTCTGTCTGCCAGCGCAAGGTATCAAGCTCTGACTGATCATAATAATTATTATTCAGCGGCACCCTGGGCTGGTTATGCCCCTCAAACAGCGGCTTTGCCTTCTTCACATTCGCCCAGTCAGTAAAACCCTTACCCCACCATTGATCGTTTTCTGGAATCGAATGAAGCTGTGGGAAATACAAGGCAATAGTCTTTATGGTAGATCGATTTTTCATAACATCACCTTAAAAACCAGCTTTTGAGCAAGTTCTTCAATATACCAAGTCATTTATCAGAAATAATTTAAAAAAACACATAAAAAGAATTCATAATCATATTTTAGCCAGATCTAGCTAACAGTGCTTGTCTCCACCAACAAACCATAAATAATACACCTCAAATAAAAATACCGAGATTATCATAAACACCATTAGACGAAGCCCTATTTATAATCTATACAAATATTTTTGAGCAACACAAGCGGCTACTATAATATCAGTAGCTCTTATATACTACATACGATGGATTTTAAACTTAGTATATTAGCTCTACACATACAACTCTTATGAACACCAATCAAGTTACTCAATCTGAACTGCCCGCATTTAGCGAAACCATTAAATTAGCTCAGCAATTTATGCAAAACAAAGAGTGGTCAAAAGCAAAAATAATATGGTCAGTATTAAGAAACACCTATCCTAAACAAGCTGCACCATGGCTACAGGGCGCTATTGCTGAAATTTCATGCGGAGATCTTGAACATGCAGGTTATTTACTATCACACGCCAGAGAACAATTCCCAAACAACTCAAACGCCTACTTAATTTCTGCTGAATTAGCGATTAAAAATAAACAATGGGAAGAAGCTGGGGATTTATTACAACAGGCTCGCGAACGGTTTCCGGACAACTTGCAAGTCTGGATGAAATCAGCTGAATGCGCCGAACATCAGGACAACCAGAAACAGGCTATAGCTTTCAATGAAAAAGCACAGCAATGTGCCCCTGACAGCCCAGCACCTTTCATCCAGCATGCAGAACTCGCCATGCGCAGCTCACAGTGGGAACTCGCTCTTCAGCACTGGGAAACCCTGCGAAATCTGTTTCCTGATATTCAAATGGGTTACATACGTGCGGCTGAAGCAGCACGCCGCCTTAATCGCCCACAAGAAGCCAGGCAGCTAATGCTAGCTCAGCAATATGGTGCCGAAATATTTGATGATGACATCAGCCCAGACACTTCCAGGCAAAGCAAAATACATTCAAAATTCAGTCAATTTTTAGAGCTAATATGGACAAAAACATTATTTAGCCTACGTTCTGAGGTGCACCGCAACTACCTTAGTTATGGATGGTGGATACTAGAGCCATTACTATACATGGTTGTTTACTACGTTGTCTTTGGTCTCCTATTACAGCGCGGAGGAGAAGACTTCCCCGCCTTTTTACTCACTGGAATGATACCCTGGATGTGGTTTATGAAAGCTGTTGGTAGCAGCAGTAACAGCATCATCGCAGGACATAATCTAATGCTTCAGGTTGGCTTGCCTTCTATTCTATTCCCACTAGTCAGTATTCTACATTCCACACTCAAGCAACTACCCGTATTTGCGTTATTAATCTGCTTCGTCTTGCTGCAGGGCTACAGCCCTGGCGCTCACTGGTGGGCACTTTTACCCGTGATTATCGTACAGGCATTGCTAATAATAGCCTTCGCTTGCACAGTAGCGGCCATCATTCCCTTTATGCGTGACCTCAGCTATATTGTCCCCACTGGCTTAACTTTTCTTATGTTTTTATCCGGCATTTTCTATGATTACAAGACAATTTCTGCAGAGTGGCATGAACTATTTTTACTGAACCCCATGGCTTTTATACTTAACTGTTATCGTGAAATATTTATGCAGGGCACCATACCTGACCTAACCACGCTTGGCTGGTGGGGAGCAGGCAGTGCTATTGCTTGCCTGATAGTAATGCTTGCCTACAAAAAACTACGCTACATCTATCCAAGAATCATTCTGGAATAACCAACAATGGAACCAATTATCTCTTTACAAAATGTTGGCGTGCGCTACAAGCGTAGCGGGAACGTGTTCAGAAAGAAAAGTTATTTTGATGTCCTTAAATCCATAAATATCGATATCTACCCCGGTGAAACGCTGGGCATACTTGGCCGCAACGGCGCAGGAAAATCCACTTTGTTACGCATTATCTCAGGTGTGATTCTCCCCGATCAGGGTAAAGTGATCAATCACGGCGTCTCGGTATCCCTGCTAGCACTGCAAGCAGGTTTCGACCCTAATCTCAACGGGCGGGATAACGCGATTTTAAGTGGCATGCTACAAGGCTTTTCCCGCAGAGAAGTTAAAGCTCGCTTGAATGAAATTCAAAAATATTCCGAACTGAATGATTTTTTCTATGAACCAGTAAGAACTTACTCTACAGGTATGCGTGCCCGCCTGGGATTTTCCATCTCCACTTTCATCAGTCCAGATATATTATTAATTGACGAAGCATTGAGCGTTGGTGATAAACATTTCAGAGAAAAAGCAGAACGTACCATGGTCGCAAAACTACAATCACAACAAACTGTGGTATTAGTATCACATTCACATCAACAGATTTCACGTTTGTGTGACAGAGTGGTATTTATCGATGAAGGTATTAGCGTTGCTTCAGGCAGCCCTGAGAAAGTACTTAGAGTTTATGAAGAGAGGTTAGAAGAGAATCAAACTTAAATTTGACTGATTGTAAATTCACTTACGAGCAACAGGCAATAAACCAATATTCGGTTCCTGATAACATTAAAACCCTAACTTCTTTGAGCTTAAGCTCATTGGGAAATGATTTGCATATAGCCATCAAATACTCCTGAAACCTTAGACTTTATCACCCTATAAATCTTCATTTCTTGTTATTTATCCTTAGAAAATAACATTATTAGTTTCATACCAGGCTTTTCAACATATTTGAATGTCAGCGCAGAAATAAATAAAACAGTTAAAATTGTGACAAGAGATGAGGCGGTGTAAGCAAGGAGGTCACCTTTAATTACACTCGATATATATGAATAGAAACCATAATTTTTAAAAGCACCTATAACAGGAAATTGCATTAAATATATACTGTAGCTAATTAACCCAAGGTATCTGGTGACGACATTATCTAGATATGAAGGCAGCCCGCGCGAAGACAAATACACAAGAAAAAATGAGCCGACTGATAAGATGATTTCCTCTGGAAATTTAGACCAGAATTTGAAATAGATTACAATAAAGGCAACAATCGCCACAACGAGAATACCATTGAGTTGCTTTGAATGAAAAATCGTTCTATCCGTACCAATAAATAAATAGAAAACAGCAATACCAACTAAAAAATATTGGATATGCGATAAAAAGAAAAGAAGCCCATAGACTCTTAGACTTCCATCTAAATATAAACCGAAGTGTTTATGCCCAAGAACAGCAATAAAAATAAAGGGGATCGAAGCAAATAAGGCTAAGCGCCATGATCGAACAAAAGACAGAATCAAAGGAAAAAAAGCATAAAACATCCATTCAACACCTATCGACCATCCCCCGCCTACAATACTATTGACCTTTGCAGGAGCAAACGGAAAAAGAAAAGTGAATGACAAAAGGTAACCATAAAGACCAGGCAGGTTATTCGATCCTATTACAGCAACTGCAGCATTTAAGGCTATAACAAAATAAAAAAGAGGGGCTATACGAAAAAATCGCTTCAAATAAAACCATCGAATATCATTAATGGAATTCAATCTTCCATAATACGCATATGTAATAGAAAACGCACTGATTACAAAGAAAAGTCGTACAAAAAAATCAAAACGACCAACTACAGCTTTGGCTATTACGTCAACTGGCAATCCTGAAACATATAAAACATGAAAAAAAACAACTCCTACAGCTGCAAAACCACGCAAAACATCTGGACCATGAATTCTACTTTTAATTTTCACTACTGTAAGACCTATATATAAATTAAAACACTGTTACTGAAATCGGATTTACAAAACAAAGCATACTCGGCATTAAGACTATTAAAGTGCCAACCTTAAAACCTTTCAAGCAAGCCAATTATAAACCAACACAGCACTATAACCTGTAATACTATCTAGACCATAAATAAATTTACTACACCATTTTCAGCGTAAAAAACACATACTATTTATTGGCACCTAACACTACAACCATTACCCCATCCCTTATTACAACCGATTCTGGATGAGGCCACGAATTGTGTGCTAAGGAATACTTATTAGCTTTTTCAATTTGTTTCTTGTTAGGTCTTTTAAAAGGCATATAAAACTTTATCAACCTATCTTTGCTCCAGTTGTTACTGTATACACTTTTATATATGCTTGTTTTTATCAATGATGTTGGCGGCATAAATGCCTTTTTATAGCGATACTCATCAGCATCCATAGTACCAACAATAACTAATGGCAAATTAGGTGTGTAGGCTGCGTCACCCTTTAACCGATGAGTTATTTGTTGCGTTACATCAAGGTCGGCTTGATTTTTCATTAATAAATACTGATGCCATACATTCGCTTGAATTATATAAATCATAACGACAACACTTGTCATGGCGATAACAATCTTGTGTAAGCCCTTATCACAAAATTTAGCAGTAAGTAGAAACACACCAAGACCAAACAAAGAGTACCCAACCAGCATTCTTGAATATAAAAATTTCGCAGCAGGAGAAAATGGAATAAGCAAGCCATGAGTTGATACAATCGCGCCAAAAACCAGAAGAACAACAAATAAAAATTGATAATATTTATTATATTTTATAAATCTTTTAAGATTTATAAATATAAAAATATATAAAACCAACATCGAAATTATTTTTGCTTTTTCTGGGAACAAAAAAGATCCTTTGTAAAAAAACTCCGACATTGCTTTTAAATGCTTTGATACCACATGCACAATCTGATCTAGGTTTTGTGGGTAGTTCGAAAAAGTACCAAACCTCGCTGCACTCCCAGCTCCCATAATATCAACTAACGAAAGTGTTAACTTGTAAGCTAAAACACTCACAATAATCATAGAAAGCTTCGGCACAATTATCTTTTCTAATACTTCTCTGGGATTATTCGTTTCATACAACACCATTGCCCCCCAGATAAAAACGATAACAGCAGCACAATTAATAGATACCTGATATAGAAATAACGATAAATACAAAAAAACAAAACCTTTTATTTTTGCAGAATAGCCTTTATGAAAACCACCCGTAATAACTCCCAGTACCGATAAGAATATCCCTAGAGGAACAACATGCCTCATATTAACGTAGGAAAAAACCTCATAGAAAAAAGGAAATGTAGCCAGAAGCAATCCAGCTAACACCCTTACTAGAACACCATTACAGCCCCATGATACCGCAATGATGTTTGCCGTAATTACGAGTAGACTTACACCAATTATTAGCAATAAGGTTGGTGGTAGAGCACCATCTAATATATAAAACCTGATGAATTCCGCTAAAAAACGGCCATCATCACTATAACTTGTTGGGGGATGTGTTTTTAATAAAACATAATAATAATCAGAACTAAAGCCAAATTGACCTAATTCTGAGGCGTACGCAATGAATAAACACACGAAAGTCCACAAATAGATCATTAAACTATCAACAGATGTTAATTGTTTATATAGAAATGATATATCTAAATTACTTATTACTGATGTCTCTTTCATAATATTTATTATTTAAACCGATAAAAAATTAATGCTCCTAAAAAAACAAGTCTTATACTGGCAAGGTTATTTTCAATAATACCCGCACCTTATACATCAGCATTAGAAAAAGTCCACAAACTATGAATTACATATGTAAATAAAGGTAGCATGCCAGCTACCAATAGCACTTGAATATAGGGATTAGCACCTTGCAACAGCGTAGTTAGTGCTAAAGAACAAGACAATGCTAATAATTGAACCAGAAGATATTTAAACATTTTACGTGTAGATATCTCACTTTTAAATACATTTCTTGACTGAAAATAATAAGAGAATAAAAAAGCAAAAGAAAACCCAACGACATTAGAAAAAATCATTGTCCCATTAAATTTCCAGATCACAGCTGAGGCGACAAATACGTGAATAGCCGTTGCAAGCAGACCAATTAGCGCATAATTAATTAACTTTTTAAATCCGAACACACTATTAATACTCTCTATCAATTATATATATAGGCCTATTTTTTGTCTCTTGGTATATTCGCCCAATATACTCACCCATAATTCCAATACCTAGAAGTTGTATGCCGCCAATAAACAACATACCGGTCAAGATAGAAGCGTAACCAGGTACGTCCACGCCCATTAGTATAGTTTTAGCTACAATAAACACCCCATATAAAAATGAGACCAGCGAAACAATTAATCCCATATAAAACCAGACTCGAAGAGGTGCAGTACTAAAACTTGTAATTCCATCTAATGCAAAGTTCCATAATTTCCAGTAATTAAAACTTGTACTCCCAGCTGCTCTTTTTTCTCTAGTATATGATATAACTTTAGTTTTAAAACCAACCCAGGAGAAAATCCCCTTCATGAATCGCTGATTCTCTGGGAGCTGCTTTATAGCTTCGACAACTTTTCTTGTCATCAATCTGTAGTCGCCGACATTGGCTGGCATCTCAGTGTCAGAAATTTTATTATGAATTTTGTAAAATACTTGAGCGGTTAGTCTTTTAAGATAACTATCAGTATCTCTATTTGCACGTCGTGCTATAACAACATCATAACCTTTTCTCCACTCCGACAGCATTTCATGAATAAGCTCTGGCGGGTCTTGAAGATCGCAATCAATAGGTATTACGACATCACCAAGAGCGTGATCCAGACCAGCGGTGAGAGCTGCTTCTTTACCGAAGTTACGAGAAAAATTAATAACTCTCACTTCACTATACTTACTTTTTATATCTAACAAATGAGGTAAAGTATTATCACTACTTCCATCATTCACCATAACGATCTCATACGTTTCATTTGTATCGCTTAGTGTTTGTGTCATTATATCCAGAAAAGAATCTACAACATCTTCCTCATTGTACAATGGCACAACTATGGAAATAACTGGGTTAGACTGTAAATTATTCATATACCTATTCCTTTACTGCTCCAATTCAAATTATTTTTATATGCACATGTGCTGTAGTAATTAAACAACCTGACTATAAATATAGTAATTGCCGAAGGTTCTTGCCCTTGTAATTTCTGCATTGATACAACTAAGGGATTTAGTGTAAAACTCAGGGCTCACCGACTTTCGCTGAGTGTAAAACTTGGTCATTACACCTCCCTTCCAAAAAGAATTAGAGCATTACAGACAGAATATCTACTAAGAAGCATACTACGCACTCCGCAACATACATCCGTAACACTATGACTATTTGAGAAACAACTCAGCCATATCTTGGTCAAAAAAACAGCTTGCAAATTCAAGATTCGATTCTAAATAATACTCTCTAATGCTATCTTTTAGCCCATCACTCAATAAGCGGACATCAGATACCCCCTTAAACTTGTTTGATAAAAAAAGCATATTTTCAACAATTTTTTCTCGTTCGCCCTTGCCACACTCTGTCGAATCAACCAGAGAGAGGAGCTCAACAAATTCCGGCAACAAACTTTTATTAGACCTAAAATCAATATGATTATCCAATGCCTTATTTAAATTAATTGCAGCCAAAAAATCATGACAAACATCATAATTCTGATCTGCTTTACGATACAACCTGACATCTATTGACTGAACACCAAACACCGACACCCAGTTTTTTATCCTCACATTAAAGTCGAAAGCACGCTTACTTTTTTCAAAAAATGATTCTATATTGTCATGATAGCTTTCTCCTTCTTTTAACTTCTGAAGAAACGTCGACAAAATTAAAGACTCCTGCTTTCGAATATAAAACAGAACCTTGACTGGCCACTTAGCAAATAACTCGCCTAGCTCCTGAACATACTTAGTCCCACAAAAACAAAATTGTTCTGAACTCAGCAACAGTGTCGAACAATCATTTTTTTCAAACTCTTCCAGTATTTCATTATAAAATTTTTGCCCATCTATCGTTAAAGAATCCTTTCTATAATTCGCCAGACGATGATGAGCATAGTTGTAAAGACCTATATCAGGATAATAACAACCAAGCTCTTCGAGTTGACTTCTATTATCACATAACATTTTCTGAATAGAAGTGGCCCCAGTCTTTCCTATTCCTATATGCAAAATTATCCGTTTATCTTTACACTTATTTTTCATATATTAAAACCAATTAAATTACTCAGCATTAATTAACTTTTTAAACAGACCAGCCAATGTTTAAACTATAAAATAGCAGGTCTACTTAGACAAGCATTCTCCACAACAAGAAAAGTCCAGAAACCATAGATTACATATGTAAACAAAGGTAGCACCATCTCTCATATCACATATATTATCAGAGTGGAAAACATCACCTTAATTCACCATCTTTTTCTTCTATCTTATAGTTACCACGTCGATATTCTTTTAATTTTTTTATCCAGTTATCACTAACCTCATCAGAGAGCTTATTGTAACCACTTACTACCAGTTTATTTTTCTTATCGATATTAAAGTGCCGCAAAATGTAGTTAACAGCACTTTCAATATCACTCTCAAAATCTTCATAATTCACCCTGACTGGGTTAAGCCCTTCTGAAAAGAAAAACGATTCCCATTTACTTTTTTCGATTTCTAGTTCACTTATACAACGGCATATTGCTTTGATATTAAAACTTTCAGAAACATTTTCTTTAGCTTTATTTTTTTTCTTTGTATTAGCATCATGCCAGACACCAGACATTTTTGCCTTATAAAGTGACACTGCCTGCTGTTCAATATCTAATCTATTCAGATAGAGAATGTTAAGATTTGGAAACATGCTTTGATAATAATTCTTGAAGCAGACGAAATCTTTCCAGGAGGTCTTAAAAATAAAATACTCACCAGAATCTTGTGACATTGACTTGAGATAATCACGAAAGCTTGAAACATTTCTTTGCTTTAGCTGCCTTTGAATAGCACCACGAGGATTAAAAATCTCGGTTGGTGACGGAGCATCGACAACAGAAGATAGCGCCGAGCACAAATGTGTACTTCCCGTCCTGGCCGTCATAGCTATCATTAATACAGGCTTCTCGAATCTAAGCTGCTCAAAATCTTCAGCTTTATATGTTTCTAATTCGGGAAACAACTCTTTTATAGACACTTTGCATACCTCGTCGTATTTATCTGCATATTATTAACAACTGATCCCGGTTATATGACGTCTGATTCAGCCGCTCAATGCACAAACTTTATCACTTATAAATATTAAACCACTTCTAACTATCACACTACTTTTCTGCAATTACAAAACTATATATTTAAATCTATTATTTATATCTACCAGAAAAACTTTCAAACCAATCTAATTCATCTGCCAGCATAATTAACGCCATCTCTCTAAGCTTATCCTTAAGTTCACGGCTAGTTCGTTTTCTTTGTGACACGATGTCTTTTCCCATGATCATTGACACGTTCTCTGGATCAAACCAGGCACCAAGATCAAGAAATTCTTCAACACCATTAAGAACCTTCATTGGCTCTTCTACAAGATCCTCAAAGACAACTGAAAGCGATTGATCTGCATACTTGTCCATAGCTTCACGAAAAAAATTAAAAACAGGTTTTATTTGATTATCAACTACATGAGTCATTATCTTGTTTAATTCTTCTTCTGAAGTAGCCGCATCTTTCTGAGACCTTGCTGAAGCAAAGCTAATACAGGAATCAACTGGATTTCTCAAAAGAAGGATATACTGTGTATCTGGATACAAATCAGACCAGAAATCCATAACCTCAATCTTACGATACCTAATTTCTTTAAATCCCCAACGAATATTCTCTGGAACATCCTTGCAGAATAGACTATCGACGAAAGTCTTCATACATTGATTGAATCCCTGTTTAGAAAAAGAACCATCCCAAGCAGTCCAGCGCTCAACATTCAACGGTCTATCACTCTCTAACAACCAACTACCACGTGGATCTTGATCAGATATCCATTCAGAATGAGATACCATTCGCCAGGTATTCATTAATGAATTTAAAACACCCTCATGCTCTCCCCAGATAAGCAGCTCTTCATTAGTATTTAGAAGTTTTTGAAGGAGTGTACTTCCAGCTCGACCAGTTGAAAGAATAACTACAGGGCGTTCTTTAGATGATACAACTTGTTTCATAATGCCTAAATGACTAGATATCTCTAGCTTAATATTGTGAAAAATACTTTATATTTGTCAGCGTTAGATTTACGCTTATCCATTCATACAGTTAGTTAATGCATTAATTAATGCCCTTCAATGTAAATAGCCAAATGCTCATTGCGGTCTATAGTTGGAGCTGCATCTGTCTCCAATCGAAATTGCTTATAAAGAGTCTCAGAATAAACATTAGCCTTTCTCACAGTATCAGAATCTAGTGAAAAATTTTCTCTAACCATCTTTTGAACTGCCATGATTTCTGCTAATTGACCAATATCAAAATTACTAATAGTGACACTACTATCATGTCGTCTATGGTTATTGAGCGATTTACTCGAATATGCAATATCACCGTTATTTAGCATGTATATATAAACAAGCCAATCTCCAGCATTCTTATACTGTTTTATTTCATTAATCTTTTCATTGAATACTTTGGATATAGTGTCTCGCTTAAATACGACAGCGCTTGCATTTGGTATCGTATTTTTTATTGCCAGGCTACCTGTGATCTCATTAATACCTTTTCCTCTATAATTACTCAACCATTTTTCACGGCAGATGTCGCTCACATAGTCTAAATAGTTATCACATAAAATATTACCAGCTGAATCCATTTGCTTTGATTCACAATAACTCATAACCGTTGAAGAGTTGTTAAACCCTTTCATAACCTCATTTAAAAACTCAGGAGCTGAGAGATCATCAGCTTCAGCTATCCACACATAATCACCCGAAGCTAATTCCACACCCTTTGCCCATTGCTTAAATACATTACCAGAATTGTTAGCGTTAATTATAAATTTACAATCGACATGCTGATCTTTTATTACCTCTTCAATCACACTAACGCTATTATCAGTAGATGCATCATCCAACACTATAATTTCATATATTGGGTAACTTTGATTGATAATTGATTGGAGTCGATCTTTTACAAATTGCTCATAGTTGTAATTAGGTACTACAACAGAAACGCGCTTAAGACCTGTTTCTGCGAAATGGGTAAGGTCAAACAGGTATTTTCTAAACGAAAATTCTTCGTCGATTATCTGTTTTCCTTCTTGACCTAATCTACGGAGTTTATCGGGGCTATCTATCAGCTTATTTAACGTTGAAGAAAAAGCTTTACTACTCATTTCATCAACAAGCACACCGCCTCCTCTGGACAATAACTCGACAGCACCTCCTGAGTCTTTAAAAGCCACTACTGGCATCTTCACATCCAGCGCTTCCATTAGCACTGATGGAAATGGATCCTCTCGCGAAGTTAATGCATAAATGTCAGCAGCCGCATAATACACGTCTGAATCATAATCCAGACCAGGGAAAATGAAATGGTTATTAAACCCAGACGCTTCAATTATTTGCTTTATTTTTTTCTCTATCTGCTGCTCGAAATCACCCAGCCACAGGAAATATACATTCTGATTTTTTTTAAGAACTTCAATTCCTGATTCGACAAAAATATCAATGCCTTTTCTATAATCAGCAAAACCCACGCCTAAAATAATCATCGCCTCTTCTGCAAGATTGAATCGAAGACGCAATTCAGAACGCGCAGATTTAATTTGCTCAGCACTCTGAAGTGAATTTTTCTTATATATACCCTGCGGCCTAATTACAACTTTATCTTTATCTAGCTCTACAAAAGATTCAAAACCATGCTTTACTGCCTCTGCTGCAAAAATGATTTTATCTGCATCTCTAGCGATTACCTTCACATGATCATGAAGCTCGTAGTCTTCAATTAATCGGGGGAGTTCATGTATTAAAGAAACAACCGTAAAACCCTGTCTTTTTAATACCGGTACAATCAGACCAGTGACCGTCGTGTTTGCAATAGCTGATGCTGCACCCTGTTCAAATAGATTTTGCACAAGGCTCTCAGCTATCTCGCCCTGAGGATCAACACCTGCTAATTCATACACATTGGCATATTTAGCATATTCTTCAATTAACGGCCCTTCACCTAAAACAATTATATCTACAACAAAACCCATGCTCTCATGCAGAACTTTTGCCATGTTAAGGATCAGGTATTGAGCCCCATGTGGGTAGGCATCGTGCGCGACTAGAACTATTCGTCGTTTCCCTACTTCTTTAGCTGTCTGCTCTAATGCATCTCTGGTAGCCTGAAGATACGCATATCCATACTTTTCATCAGGCTCAAGATATGCCCCTTCAGCCCATTCGTTCCACGCATTTACAAAAATCAGACGCTCATCCTTATTCTCTTGATGATCAAGAGTATCTTCAATAGACCTGGTTAACCAACTTCGATAACCTGCAGGTGAACTATTAGCAAAAATAGAACCTGCAGATTTACGACGTGCTGTATTATCCCATGAAGGAGTGACGCTACGAAATAGCGTGTAATCAAGTTGATGGTATCCCTTACTTCGTTCAACAAATATTCTCCAGTCATAAACAATACCGGTAAACTCTGGACTCAAATGCTCTACCTTGTCGGTAATTATTGGAGGCCCACTATTGTTTGGAGGAAACTCTACTGCCGCGTCAAATCCGTATTCTGTTGGATCTACTGTCTCAAATGACTGAGTATATGTCAGATAGATTTCACCAATACCGTTTTCTCTGCACCAGTCACGCCAGCGTTTTACCGTTTCTCTTGGTGAAGGAAGAAGACTGGGGCGATAAACTAGTAATAGCGGCCGGCCATTAATGTGAATATTTCGAGGGTCACGTAGATAGCTGCTCACATACTCAATAAAAGCAAGATCATCTTCTGCTGAATGCTCCTGAGCCATCAGGATATCGTCTTCTAAACCATCCCATCGCCTGCTCCAGTTCTCGTTTGCCCAGCAAAGGCAGAATGGCAGGTCTAACGATGCATCATTCAGATAATTAAGTGTTGGTGTTTCCAGTAACCGCTTGCCAGCAAACCAGTAAAAATAAAAACAGAAACCCCCAACTCCAAACTGTTTTGCTAATTCAACCTGACGCTTTTGTACTGACGGATCAGTCAGGTCGTAATAACCAAGCTCACCTGGCACATGCGGCTGATAGTGGCCTTCGAACTGAGGTTGTGCCGGTTTAACATTAGTCCACTCAGTAAAACCCTCCCCCCACCATTTATCATTCTCTGGAATAGCATGAAACTGAGGAAGGTAGAATGCTATGAGCCGAACGGGCAGATTTATGAGGACCCCATCATTACACAGAGGAACATAGGGATCTTTTTCATCAATAAACAAACCTTGCAAAGAACTATCTGTTTCTGTATTTACACTGTGTAATTCTAATACCTTCCATTTTTTATAGGCATCTGTACGCCAAAATAAAAAAGGCAATTTCATAAATAGTAGTTTCTTCAGTCGGCTTTTCTTCCCAGATCCAACAGGTAGCCTTACCCAGATAAACTGAGACATATTGAACAGGGATCGACTTAATAACTTACCAGGCTTTGTAATTAGATAGCTTCGAATTGTTCGCAAGCCCCTTGTAAGCCGCCAGGAATGACTATTAAGAATATCTGAATATTGTTTTTGCAAAACATTCCTTTCAGATACCGCTTGATCATGTGCCTTGTGCAATTCTTCATACGAACGCTGCCTGTCATCACGCTCAGAAATCGCATGCTGATAAAGCCCTATGAACTCATCGCGTTCCACTATCACCTGCTGATACAGCTTTCTGGATTCATCACGTTCTACTATCGCTTGTCCAAGAGATTCAGCTTCCTTTTTAACATTTAAATTTGACTCATAACGCTCCGTTGCAAGTCTTGATATAAACGGAATGAGAGATTCAATCAGATGCCGCTGGGATCCAGGACGCTGCCAGATCTTCAATATATTTTGAATATCACTATGATTAAATGAACTCTTTAAAGCCAGCAATTCAAGTTGATTATAAAACTCTATTGCTTCTGGAAACTCCTTATTCAACTTAGATGTTTTTTCACTATCAGCTGTATTTCTTCTCAAATTATTGTCAACAAAATCACTGCAAAAATCAGCTACCTCTTTTCTTGAATACTCAACATCAAGAAACTTTGCCAGACGAACAATTTGATTTTTCGGCTCATTTACCAAATCCGCATAAAGAAAAAAAATATTATGATCAGATTTTATATCCCTCAATGACTGATAGGTCAGAGAAAACCAAAGAGAGACTGTTTCGATAAGATTATCACCAATACTATAAAATTCCGGATCGAGCTTCCTCCTTTTATGCTGTGATTGAGCAACCTCAATTGGATGCCGCACGATATGAGCATAATAGGTATTGCTCTCATTAAATCCACATCGATTGAATGCCTCATTCCAAAAAGGAAGCAGCTGACACATCCGTGGATCTTTAATCACTATAAAATTATGGGCACCATAATGAGATAAAAATATATCTTCAGCCTCACTAATCCATGGCAATATTTCACTAGAATCCTTTAAACCAATTGCTTGATAACCATCGAACACCGGGTTATCCCAACGCCCACCAAGAAACTCTAACAATCTATCATTAAAATTAACTATTTCCTCGTTCTCGAAAAAACCCTTAGGATTTTCATCACTGACATATTCACTCTTTGTACCGAGACAGGCTCCAATACGCTCCACAGCTGCAGTTAACAACGACGTACCGGATCGGTGAGAACCAAGAACAACAACTAATTTTTTTTCAGGTTTATTTTCCATAATTTAATTATTTATGAAACGATCTCAGCTACCACGTGTTCTACCCCATTAGTCCACGACGGCACCGTTATTTCAAATAATGAATAAAGTTTATTTGTACTAAGACTTGAGTTTACAGGTCGTTTTGCAGGTGTTGGGTAATCTACTGTCATTATCTCACCAACTTGCTCGGGTAATGCCCGGAGATTACAACCATTTTTTATCGCAGATTCTAATATTAGCCGAGTAAAACCATGCCAACTTGTTTTTCCAGATGCCGTTAGATGATAGATACCACTAATCTTTTCAGATAAATCTGAATTTGTAATTATTCGGTATAAAGCAAGCGCTGTTACGTCAGCAATTAATTCTGCGCTTGTTGGCGCGCCAAATTGATCAGCAACCACCTTTAGTTCATCGCGCTCTGCCGCAAGTTTAAGCATAGTCTTCGCAAAATTGCTGCCGCGTGCGGCATACACCCAACTGGTACGGAAGATCAGATGCCGGCAGCCAGTCTTTCGCACTATTTCTTCCCCGGCAAGTTTACTGCGTCCATAAGCATTTATAGGGTTAGGAATATCATCTTCGGCATAAGGTGTTGCTTTACTACCATCAAACACATAGTCAGTGGAATAATGAATAAACAGCGCATTTATACTTTTAGCTTCTTCTGCCAATACACCAACAGCAACACTGTTAATTATTGTTGCTAGCGACTCTTCTTGTTCGGCGTTATCCACAGCAGTGTAAGCGACGGCATTAACAATAACATCTGGCTTTATTAATTGAACGATACCTCGAAGACTTTCTGGGTTGGAAAAATCAGCTTTTTGCCTATCCAGTGCGATGACTTCACCCAATGGCTGTAATGAACGATTAAGCTCCCATCCAACTTGTCCATTTTTGCCAAATAGAAGAATTTTCATTCAAATAAATCCGCCTGTTTAAACAATTTTCCATTGGCGTCTTTCTCTGAAACTTTCACATCTGTATTAGGCCATTCGATGCCAAGATCTTCATCATCCCATTGAATACATCGCTCATGGTCTGGCGAATAGTAATCGGTAGTTTTATACAGAAATTCTGCTTCGTCACTCAATACAATAAAGCCATGTGCAAAACCTTCAGGCACCCAGAACTGGCGCTTGTTTTCGCCAGACAAATTTATACCTGCCCATTGCCCAAAAGTTGCTGACGATTTTCTAAGATCGACAGCCACATCAAAAACCTCGCCGCGTACCACTCTGACCAGCTTTCCCTGCGGCTGTTTTATCTGGTAGTGCAGGCCTCGTAAAACACCTTTACTAGAAAGCGAATGATTGTCCTGAACAAAGGTCTTTTCCACTCCCGTTAACTCTGCAAATTGTTTTTTATTGAAACTTTCAAAAAAGAAGCCGCGGTCATCGCCAAAGACTTTTGGCTCAATAATCAAAACATCAGGAATTTTAGTTGCTATCACTTTCATCAGGTTAAAACTTCTTCGCTTGCACGACGAATTAAATACTGTCCATACTGATTTTTCTTTAAAGGCTGAGCCAGCTCTATTAGTTTCTCTTTACTGATATAACCCATCTCATAAGCAATCTCTTCAATACAGGCCACTTTTAAACCCTGGCGATTTTCGATGGTCTGTATAAAGTTTGATGCCTCCAGTAAACTTTCATGTGTACCGGTATCCAGCCAGGCATAACCACGCCCCATAAGCTCAACTTTTAGATCGCCCTGCTCAAGATATTTTTGATTGACCGTGGTAATTTCCAGCTCACCCCTTTCAGATGGTTTTATCTGTTTTGCAATTTCGACAACACTATTAGGATAAAAATACAGACCGACCACGGCATAATGGCTTTTAGGTTCTTCTGGCTTTTCTTCAATGCTCAAGACATTACCCTTAGCATCAAACTCAGCCACCCCATAGCGTTCAGGGTCTTTGACAAAGTAACCAAACACGGTTGCCTTGCTATCATTTTTAACATTGGCGATTGAATTTGCCAACATGGTCGTTAAACCATGCCCATAAAAAATATTGTCACCCAGCACCAGACAGACATCATCGTCACCGATAAACTCTTCACCCAGTATAAATGCCTGAGCTAATCCATCCGGTGAAGGTTGTTCGATATAAGAGAACTGCATACCAATGTGACTGCCATCACCCAACAGATTTTTAAACTGTGGCAAATCTTCAGGCGTTGAAATAATTAAGACTTCGGTAATCCCCGACAGCATAAGCACTGACAAAGGATAGTAAATCATCGGCTTGTCATAAATAGGGGTCAGCTGCTTACTCACACCCTGGGTAATCGGATAAAGACGCGTACCGGAACCGCCAGCTAGAATAATACCTTTCATTAATCTTCCTCTCCAAGACCTAAACGCTCACCCTGATAACTACCATCGACCACATGCTGACACCATTCGTCATTTTCCAGATACCAGTTGATGGTTTTTTCCATGCCACTCTCAAATGTCTCTTCAGGCGTCCAGCCTAAATCTCTGGCAATTTTATCGGCATCGATAGCATAACGGACATCGTGACCAGGGCGATCAGACACATAAGTGATGAGTGATTCATGCGGCTTATAAGGTGAATCTGGAACAAGATGATCAAGCAGTGAACAAATCGTTTTCACCACTTGCAGATTTGTTTTTTCATTATGTCCGCCAATGTTGTAGGTCTCGCCAGTTTTGCCTGTTTCCAGCACTAACCGCAAAGCACGCGCATGGTCATCTACGTGCAACCAGTCGCGTATCTGTGAGCCATCACCATAGATAGGCAGCGGCTTACCATCCAGTGCGTTCAAAGTAACCAGAGGGATTAATTTTTCAGGAAACTGGTAACCACCATAATTATTGGAACAATTGGTGATAACAATAGGCAGGCCATAAGTACGATGCCAGGCCCTAACAAGATGGTCGGATGATGCCTTACTGGCTGAATATGGTGAGCTGGGCTCATAACTGGTTTCTTCAGTGAAAAAGCCATCGGCTTCTAAATCACCATAAACCTCATCCGTAGAAACATGGTGAAACCTGAAAGCCGATTTTCTATCGGTATCTAGTTGATCCCAGTATTTTTTCGCCACATCGAGCAAGATGTAGGTGCCAACGATATTTGTCTGGATAAAATCAGCAGGGCCATCGATGGAACGGTCAACGTGCGATTCTGCAGCCAGATGCATGATTGCATCTGGCTGGTATTGCTTGAAAATACGCTGCATTGCTTCCGCATCACAGATATTGGCATGCTCAAAATGGTATCGGGGATGGTCAGACACCTCAGCCAGTGATTCCAGATTGCCGGCATAAGTCAGCGCATCCAGATTAATCACTTCGTGATCAGTGTCATTAATGTATTGGCGAATCACTGCAGAACCAATAAAGCCCGCACCGCCTGTTACAATTATTTTCACTTTAGGTTCCTCTACCCATTAAAAAAAACAACGGGTTTAAGGAAAAATGGTGGAGCTAAGCGGGATCGAACCGCTGACCTCAACACTGCCAGTGTTGCGCTCTCCCAGCTGAGCTATAGCCCCGTTTTGTGTGGCGAGCACTATACTCGATTCACTTTTCAATGTAAATGAGCCGGCCTTCTATCAGCCTTATTGATTGGCTATAAAGACCAGTAATTTATCGATTCTATCGAGGGTTTTTTCCTTACCCAATAAATCCAGCGTGGTATCGATGGAGGGTGACATGGTTGAACCCGTCACTGCAATTCGTAGCGGCATGGCCACTTTAGGAAAGCCCACTTCCTGCTCATTGACCACTTCCTGAATCACGTGGTGAAGATTATCCGCGTACCACTCTTCCAGATTAGCCAGTTTTTCCCTGACAGAACCCAGTATGGCAACCGTACCTTCTTTGATATGCTTCTTCACTGATTTGGCATCATACTCTTCGACTGGCTCATAAAAGAAACGACTATTTTCAACCATTTCAACCAGTGTCTTGCTGCGCTCACGCAACAGCATGACAATTTCCACCAACGCCGGACCCGACTCTATCTTGATGCCATGCTCCATCATATAAAAAGCCAACTGTTTCGCCACTTTCACCGGTTCCAAATTCATCAAATATTGCTGATTAATCCATTGCAATTTGTCAATATTGAAATTCGACGAAGATTTGTTGATATCCTTGATATCAAATTTCTCGATCATTTCTTCCAGACTGAAAATCTCCTGATCTCCGTGTGACCAGCCCAGACGCACCAGATAATTGAGCACCGCTTCGGTCAGATAACCTTCTTCATGGTATTGCATGACACTGAGCGCACCATGGCGTTTAGATAATTTCTTACCATCTGGACCATTAATCATCGGAAGATGCGCGTACTCAGGAATTTCTGCACCCAGAGCATTCAAAATATTGATCTGGCGCGGCGTGTTATTCAGGTGATCATCACCTCGAATCACGTGGGTGATTTTCATATCCCAGTCATCAACCACCACGGTTAAATTATAAGTCGGGGTTTTATCCGAACGCTCGATAATAAGGTCATCCAGCTCCTGATTTTTAATCACCACCGTACCACGCACATGATCAGTAATCGTGACTTCACCATTCAGTGGATTTTTGAATCGAATCACAGTATCGTCAGCCGCTGTCAAACCTTTGTCACGGCAACAGCCATCATATTTGGGCTTTTCCTTGTTCGCCATTTGCTGCGCGCGAATCTCATCCAGACGTTCTCTGGAGCAACTACAGTGATAAGCATGGCCATCATCCAGCAACTGCTGGATGACTTCTTTATAACGGTCAAATCGCTGCGTCTGATAAAAAGGCCCTTCATCGTGCTCCATACCCAGCCATTCCATGCCATCAATAATGGCATCCACCGCTTCCTGAGTAGAGCGCTCACGGTCGGTATCTTCAATTCGAAGGATGAACTCACCACCCATTTTTTTGGCGTATAACCATGAGAACAAAGAAGTACGGGCACCGCCGATATGAAGGTAACCGGTAGGGCTTGGGGCAAATCGAGTACGAACTGTCATAATATTTTTATCTTGAAATTAGAAATGTAAAAAAACAAAGAAACTATAGCCTTAAATCCTGCTGATCGATATTCTGTAAAAACCATTCATAAGTTTGACGCAAACCGTCTTCCAGAGAAATGCTGGCCTGCCAACCAATTTTTTTCAGTCGATCAACATCCATTAGTTTTCTGGGTGCGCCATCGGGCTTGCTAGCATCAAAGGTTAGTTCACCTTCAAAACCAACTACACGCTTAATGGTTTCCGCCAGTTCACGAATAGTACAATCAATGCCCGTGCCCACATTAATATGCGAGAGCATAGGCAGGGTATTAGCCGCATAAGCCTCATTATCCATTTCTAACACATGGATTGAAGCTGCGGCCATATCATCAACGTGCAGGAACTCACGCATGGCTTTGCCACTACCCCAGACAACCACTTCTTTAGCATTACTCTCTTTGGATTCATGGATACGTCGCATTAAGGCAGGAATCACATGTGAGTTTTCAGGATGAAAGTTATCGCCTTCACCGTACAAGTTAGTCGGCATTACCGAACGATAATCGGTGCCATACTGGCGATTATATGATTCACACAGTTTAATGCCGGCAATCTTAGCCAAAGCATACGGCTCATTAGTCGGCTCCAAAACATCGGTGAGTAAAGCATCTTCCCGCATCGGTTGCGCCACCGCTTTTGGATAAATGCAGGAGCTACCCAAAAACAACAACCGACTCACGTTATTACGATAAGCCGCATCAATAACATTCGCCTCGATCATCAGGTTGTCATAAATAAATTCTGCAGGGTAGGTATTGTTGGCGTGAATACCACCCACTTTTGCTGCTGCTAGGATAACGTAGTCAGGTTTCTCTTCAGCAAAAAAATCTTGTACCTGCTGCTGGCTAGTCAAATCCAGCTCAGTGTGGGTTCGCGTTATTAAGTTTGTAATCCCGCGTTGCTGTAATTGACGCATGATCGCCGAACCCACCAGACCTCGGTGTCCAGCTATGTAAATTTTTGATTCAGTCGTTAGCACACAGATATCCCAAAAAGTTGATCAACAATTACGTATTTGCGGCGTATTGTAGCCGTTCACAAGCACGATTGAAATTTCGATTACACTCCAACAACCGTTAAACTGGCTATATGCCACAAAATATTACTGTCACAGACCCTGAAGAATTACTCCAGCATCTCAAAATATGGGCAAAGGAACTGGGATTTCAACAACTCGAAGTCACCGACACCAGGCTCGATCACTATCAAAAGCACTTTACTGACTGGATAGATCAGGACTATCACGGCGAAATGGGCTACATGGACAAGCACGGCTCTATGCGCTACCAGCCCGATGAACTGGTTCCCGATACTCTGCGCATCATTTCTGTACGCATGGATTATTACCCCCCCGATTGCGAAGCCGCCGACGCTATTCTGGATGATCCCGAGCTGGGTTACATATCTCGCTATGCCCTGGGACGTGATTATCACAAGCTCATGCGCAAACGTTTGCAAAAACTCTCCAGTAAAATAGCCAGTGAAATTGGTGATTTTGGCTACCGTGTTTTTGTCGATAGCGCCCCTGTGCTGGAAAAACCGCTGGCTGAAAAAGCAGGTCTGGGCTGGATAGGAAAACACACCAACCTTATCAATCAAAAAGCTGGCTCATGGTTTTTTCTTGGTGAAATCTACACTGATTTACCATTACCCGTTAGCAACAACACGCCCGAATCACATTGCGGTAACTGTCAGAAGTGTATTGATGTCTGTCCCACCAAAGCCATTATCGCGCCCTATAAACTGGATGCACGACGTTGTATTTCCTATCTCACCATTGAACTGGATGGTGCTATCCCGATTGAATTTAGAGCCGCTATAGGCAACCGAATATACGGCTGTGATGATTGCCAGCTTTGCTGTCCGTGGAACCGTTTTTCTGTACCTAGCACTGAAAAGGACTTTCTTACTCGCCACCCTCTTGATGACTCCAGACTACTCGATCTATTTGCCTGGAACGAGCAGGAATTTTTAAAGAACACAGAAGGTTCAGCGATTCGTCGCATCGGTTATCAACGCTGGCAACGCAATATTGCTATCGCCCTGGGTAATGCACCACGCTCAAAAGAAATTCTTTCTACACTGGAAAATAAACTTGCTGAAGCGACACCTGTTGTCGCCGAACATATTAACTGGGCGTTGAATCAACTAAACGACTAATCGGTAAACTTAAGAGCCACGCAATAATCCATCAAACCATTTGTCGAGCCATCATAATCATCTGTTTGCTCTCGGCTCGAGAGCGTCTGCAATATATCGTCCGCTAGCTGCTTACCCAGCTCCACACCCCATTGATCAAAAGAGTTGATATTCCAGATCACGCCCTGCACAAATACCTTGTGTTCATACATCGCCAGAAGAGATCCCATGGTACGCGGGTCGAGTTTTTCAAACATAACCGAATTAGTCGGTTTATTACCTTCGAACACCTTATGCGGTAGAACTTCGCTGATTTTCTCTTCAGGCATATTAGATGCCTTCAATTCACTGAGAGCTTCCTGCTCTGTCTTGCCCATCATCAAAGCGCGGGTTTGAGCCAGAAAGTTTGATAATAAAACACTGTGCTGCGAACCCAGAGGATCTTTACTCTTGGCAGGAATCAGAAAATCGGCTGGCACGGGCTTGGTGCCCTGGTGCAGCAACTGGAAAAAAGCATGTTGGCAGTTGCTACCGGTCTCACCCCAGATAATCGGGCCAGTGAGGTAATCAACACGTTCCCCCTGACGGGTAATGGTCTTGCCATTACTCTCCATATCCAGCTGTTGCAGATGCGCAGGCAGACGACGTAAATACTGGTTATAGGCCATTACCGCATGACTTTGCGCATCAAAAAAGTTGTTGTACCAGATGCCCAACAAACCCAGGATCATCGGAATATTTTTTTCAATCGGCGTATTTTTAAAATGCTCATCCATGGCATAAGCACCATCGAGCAAGTCCTCAAAATGATCCATACCCAGATACAGCACAATCGGCAAGCCAATCGCCGACCAGAGTGAATAACGACCACCCACCCAGTCCCAGAATTCAAAAACATTCTCTGGCAAAATACCAAATTTATTGGCTGCATTGAGATTACTGGTGACTGCGACAAAATGCTTGGCCACTGCTTTTTCTGAACCTGTGGTTTGCACAAACCAGTCACGCGCACTGTGTGCATTCATCATAGTTTCCTGTGTGGTAAACGATTTTGAGGAAACAATGAACAGCGTTGATTCAGGTTGTACAAACTTCAGAATTTCAGTGAGATGGGTCGGGTCAATATTGGAAACAAAATGCACATTCATACCGCGTTGCGCAAAAGGCTTCATGGAATCACACACCACATGCGGCCCCAGATCTGAGCCACCAATACCAATATTGATAATATCCTTAATAAGATGCCCACTATAACCACGCCAGTGCCCACCTCGCACTCGCTCGGAAAAATAGCGCATTTGCTGCAATACCTTATTAACCTTGGGCATGACATCTTCGCCATCGACAAACACCGGTTTGTTGCCACGATTGCGCAAAGCGGTGTGTAAAGCAGGACGATATTCCGAAATATTAATTTCCAGGCCAGCAAACATCTGGTCACGCCAGCCCTCTACACCTGATTCCCGTGCCAGGTCACAGAGCAGGCGAAATGTTTCATCCGTCATGCGATTTTTAGAAAAATCCAGCAGGATATCATCCATTCGAGTGCTGAATTTCTCAAAACGAGCATTATCCTGATCGAACAAATCCCGCATATGCAGATCTTTGACCTCTGCAAAATGTGACTGGAGCGCTTGCCAGGCGGGCAAATCGGTTAATTTAGACATATCTTGTTATTTTTCAGGAATCCACTTTTTGATGACACAAGCCTAGCTCAAATACCGCTTTTCACCATGCAAACGCCGCGATACAGCCACATTTATTTCCGGTATATCAGCAAAATGCTGCTTGGGCTATAATAGCGCGCCCTGAGCACAGGCTAGAAAGCGCCGAATAATATCACTTATGAGTCAGTCAAACACAACAGACACACATTCATCCAACCTGAAACAGGAACCTGCAGGCATACTCAACACCGCCAGCAGTGACGAACAACTCCGTGCCCGCGTTAAACTACTGGGTAATTTATTGGGCAATGTGCTGCTTTCACGGGCTGGCGCCAAAGTTTATGACTCGGTAGAAAAATTACGGCTCGGCTTCATCGATCTGCATAAAGAAGATGACGAGAAAAAACGCACCCAGATGATGTCGATGATTGAATCACTGGATGCTCAGACGCTATCTCAGGTCGTTCGTGCTTTCAGCATTTACTTCAGTCTGGTCAATATTGCTGAGGAAGCATCACAACATCAACAACGTCGTGATCAGCTCAAACACCGCAGTAATGAAAACATTCTCTGGTTAGGTTCCTTCGATTCAGCCCTGGCTAGCTTCAAAGATGTGGACATGAATGCAGCACAGTTGCAGAATCTGCTCAATCGCCTGGCCTACATTCCTGTGATCACAGCGCATCCGACAGAAGCGAAGCCTCGTAGCGTGCTGTACGCACTACGCCGCATTTTTCTGGCCAACGAAAAACTTAATGTTGCTGATCTAAACCAGGCTCAGATAAAAGACGCCACGAATGAACTGGAAGCTCAGATCCAGATTTTATGGCGTACCGATGAAGTTCGTGAAAATCGCCCACAAGTCAGAGACGAAATTAAAAACGGTCTTTATTACTTCAAGGAAAGCCTGTTTGATGCCATACCGGTCATCTATAAAAATCTCGAGCGCCGGGTTCGTGACTACTACCCAAATGAACAAATCAATGTTCCCAGCTTTTTACAATTCGGTTCCTGGATTGGTGGCGACCGCGACGGCAACCCCAATGTTAAGCCTGAAACTACAGCACTGGCTTTACACCTGCAATCTGAAGCGGCACTCGAAGAATACACCCGTAGATTGACTGAGATTTTTAAAATCCTGACACATTCAAGCCAGCTTTGCACACCCAGTGAAGCTTTTACCGAAAGTCTGGATCAGGATGAAAATCTACGCTTTGAAGTTTTCTCCGCAAAACCGACTTTATATAGCAATGCACCCTATCGTCGAAAAATTGCTTTCATGCGTCATCGCCTACAACAGAATCTGAACAAAGTACGTGCAGGTATCGACAAAATTGATGACAGCACGCTTGAAATCGACACAGCCGCATTCAAAGAGGCTTACCCGTCAGAAAAAGAATTTCTCATCGATTTATATCTAATTCGTGACTCCTTATATGGTCATGGCGATCAAGCTATCGCTGACGGCACGTTGAAAGACTTCATCCGTCTGGTTGAATCGTTTGGTTTCTACCTGATGCATTTAGATATCCGTCAGGAATCAACTCGTCACAGCGATGCCGTCAGCGAAGTACTAAAACAGCTGGACAGCAGCATTGATTACTCAGCACTGTCCGAAGAAGAGCGCGTTAAACTACTTTCTAAACTCATCGATAACCCTGATGAGAAATTCCAGTTAGATAAAAATGAACTGGATGAACTGAACAAGGAAACCATTGAAGTTTTTCAGACTATGGCAACCATGGGCACAGAAATCAGCCCCAATGCCTTTGGTACCTATGTTATTTCTATGACCCATCAGGCCAGCCACATCATGGAAGTGATGTGGATTGCGACGCTGATAGGGCTTGCTGGAAAAACCGATGACGGCTGGTTCTGCAATATCAAAATTTCACCTTTGTTCGAAACCATCGAAGATTTGGCGCACATCGAAAGCGTACTCTCTTCCCTGTTTGATGATGCCGTCTACAAATCATTGTTAAATGTTTCTGGTGGTATGCAGGAAGTCATGCTCGGCTATTCCGATTCCTGTAAGGACGGCGGTATTTTGGCTTCGTCATGGCAGTTATTTGAAGCCCAAAGAAAAGTCATCAAACTCACCGATGCCCACGGTATTGAGTGTCGCTTATTTCATGGCCGTGGCGGCACCATCGGTCGCGGCGGCGGCCCTACTTTTGAATCTATTCTGGCCCAGCCAGAAGGCACGGTTCACGGTGAAATTAAATTCACCGAGCAAGGTGAAGTATTGTCGAATAAATACAGTAACGCTGAAACCGCCATCTACGAGCTCACCCTCGGCATTTCTGGCCTGATATTATCCAGTAGCCACAAGGTGATGCCCAGTCAAGCCAGCACCACCCCCGAGCGCATGCAAATCATGCGTGAAATCATGGAGATTGGTGAGAACACCTATCGTGAACTGACTGATCGTACTGAAGGCTTCCTCGATTATTTCTATGAAGCCACACCAGTGAGCGAAATTGCCCTGATGAACATTGGCTCACGACCTTCGCACCGCAAGGCTGGTGATCGCTCTAAATCATCCGTGCGTGCTATCGGCTGGGTTTTCGCCTGGGCACAGGCCAGACACACGCTGCCTGCCTGGTACGGCATTGGTTCTGCTCTGGAAACCTGGGTGAACGGTGATAACGACCGTCTGAATCAATTACGTGAGCTTTACCAAAACTGGCCTTATTTCCGCGCCCTGCTCAGTAACACTGAAATGGCTTTATACAAGGCAGACATCGTCACCGCTGAAGAATATTCAGAATTATGTTTATCCGATGAATCACGCCAGCGCGTCTTCAGCTTAATCAAAGCCGAACATCAACGCACCAGTCAGTTCACTCTGCAAATTGCTGAGATGGATCACTTACTGGATGACATCGAGCCATTAGCTTTATCACTAATGCGTCGTGATCCTTACCTTGATCCTCTAAATCATATTCAGATCAAATTGCTCAAACGCTGCCGTGATGAATCACTTAGTCAGGAAGAGCGTGATATGTGGCTGGATCCACTGCTGCGAAGTATTAATGCCATTGCGGCGGGGATGCGTAATACAGGATAATTCAGCCAAAATATCAGAAACATCATTCTGATTTGATCTTGATATTACGCACAAAATCTCTAGACTACCTCACAATAATAAAGTGAATAAGGATGAGACTATCTACTAATATAGATAATCTCTGACATGGACAACACCGAGGAAGGTACAGATGAATTTTGATCAAGCAGACACAGGCATAATAGTACTACTGGCAATTCTGGGCATATCTATACTCATAGCCGTTATCGTCATTGCCAAAACAATCACCAATGAAGCTAAAGAAAAGAAGGAAAAGTCAGCTCAATTAGCCGCAGATCGACTAACAGAAGAAAAGAACAGGCCACACGATCCACAAACTTCAACGCCTGCTCCTGCTCCTGCTAAACCAGCGACTAAACCAGTAGCTAAGGCTCATAAAGATGATGTGTCTGAAGATGACGATTTAATTGCAGCAGCTGAAGTCTATTTAACTTATGAACTTAAGGAACAGGCAATTACTTCACTGGAAAAACATTTATTGACGAATCCCACCGATAAAAAAGCTCTGGCTCTACTCAAAAAAGCTGAAGCCTCGGATTAAATTAAAAAATTTAATCAGGCTACCTGAACAGGAATTTGATTCGAGGTTCTAGTAACCTCATTTTGCTCATTAAGATAAACCAGATTGGGGTGAAAATTCACTACTTCGTGCTGCGCTAATTCAGCATAAGCACAAATAATGACACGATCACCGGGATTCGCTTTGTGCGCAGCTGCGCCATTCACTGAAATAATTCCACTACCCGCTTCGGCACGAATAGCATAAGTCGTGAATCGCTCACCGTTATTCACATTGTAAATATGAATCTGCTCATATTCGTGAATACCCGCCGTTTCCAGCAGAGCGCTATCAATCGCACAGGAACCTTCGTATTCCAGTTCGGAATGCGTTACGTGTGCTTTGTGGAGTTTGGCTTTGAGTAATGTTAGTTGCATAAATCTGGGTCTGAACGGTGCAAAGCGTAATTATAGCAGTTTTCTAATATTAGCCAAAGCGGTATGATCAGGCACAGGCTAATCATCTAGCGTGAATAACACATTATCAATCAAACGTACTGACCCCAAACGAGCCGCTGCCAGAACAACTAAAGCTTTATCACCCTGCTTCGGAACAGCTAGATCCTGCTGCCTACGCACCACAACGTAATCAACTAGAAAGCCCTGCTCATCCAGCTCTTGACTGGCATGACCCACTTCAAAGGCAGGATTTTCCCCCGCTAACATTGCTTTGCACAGCTTATCAAGGCAACGATGAATCGCTGTCGCCAGCACTCGTTCTTCATTACTCAAATAACCGTTGCGAGAGCTCATGGCCAGACCATCAGGCTCCCGCCGGGTCGCTACCGACTGAATTTTGATGGGCATAGCCAGATCGGATACCATCTGTTTAATCACCAGAAGTTGCTGGTAATCTTTCTCACCAAAGATAGCGACATCTGGCTGCACGATATTGAACAGTTTATTCACAATCGTCGCGACACCTTTGAAAAAACCGGGACGGCATTCACCTTCCAGAATTTCAGAAAATTTGGGCACTTCGACGGTAGTGGCGTTATCGATACTATTGGGATAAATCTCAGAAACCATCGGCGCAAACACCAAATCGACACTATATCTTGATAATTTGCCTACATCTTCTTCAAACGTGCGTGGATATTTATCGAGATCTTCATTTTCACCAAATTGCATGGGGTTGACGAAAATACTCACAACCACCCGCATTTTATCCGCCGTTGCTGCTTCTACCAGGCTCAAATGGCCATCATGCAGATTACCCATGGTGGGCACAAAGGCAATACGATCACCAGCCTGCTTCCATTGGCTTATTTGCTGACGAACTTCGTCAATGGTTCTCAGGATTTTCGTCATGATTTTTTAATCAACTAAAAATGTGTTCCTGACCGGGAAATACGCCTGATCTGACCGCATTAACATAGGCGCTCACTGCACCTTCAATACTGCCGGCTTCACTCAGAAAATTATGACCGAATTTAGGAATGCGCCCCATGCTCAATCCAAGAATATCGTACAGCACCAGAATCTGACCGTCACAAGCCACACTGGCACCGATACCGATAACGGGAACTGATAAAGCATTGGTGATTGTTTCTGCCAGTTCGCTGGGGACACATTCGAGAATAATTAAATCCGCACCCGCCTGCTCCAGAATTTTTGCTTCTTCCAGCATGGCTTCTGCTGCACTGGCTTCACGTCCCTGCACACGATAGCCGCCGAGTTTATGCACGCGCTGCGGTTGCAAACCCAGATGCGCACAAACAGGAATACCGTGTTGCACCAATGTTGAAACAATATCAGCCTGCTCTGCGCCGCCTTCCAGTTTCACCATCTGTGCACCGGCTTCTTTCATAAACAGTCCGGCATTTTCCAGTGCTGCTTCAACCGAGGTGTTGCTTAAAAACGGCATATCAACAATCATCAAAGAATGCGACAAGCCTTTGGCCACCATCTGACTGTGATAAAGCATGTCTTCCACGGTCACCGGTAAAGTAGTTTCATGGCCCTGCACAACCATACCCAACGAATCACCGACCAGCACGACATCAACATCAGCCTGATCCAGCACACGTGCAAAACTGGCATCGTAAGCGGTCAGGCAAACAATTTTTTCACCCGCCTGTTTTTTCTCATGCAGAGTGCGCACAGTAATTTTCTTTTTTGATGAATCAGAACGAGCACTCATAAATCTAACTCCTGCATAATCACCGATGACGGATTAAAGTAATGACGGCCACTACGATTAGCCAGTATGCGTTCCAGTAACAATTGATAATCTTCTTCGCTGTTTGCAAAATCAATATCTGCCGCATTCACGATCAACAGCGGCGCTTCAGCATACTGATAAAAGAAACTGACATAAGCATCACATAAACGTTGCAGATAAGCCGCCTCAATCATTTGTTCGTGCGACAAACCACGCTTCTGAATTCGTTCCAGTAACACTTCAACAGGAGCTTGCAAATACACCACTAAATCCGGTTTGGGCACATCCAGCGTTAAAGTTGAATAAACCTGCTCGTACAAATCCAGTTCATCTTCATCAAGCGTTAACTCAGCAAACAATCGATCTTTCTCGATTAGAAAATCTGCCACTCGTACCGGACTGAACATATCTTCCTGTTTCATTTGCTTGAGCTGACGTGCACGTTGCAATAAAAAATGTAACTGAGTTGGTAGCGCAGCTGCTCTTGGATTTTCATAAAACCGCTCAAGAAACGGATTATCATCAGCCCCTTCGAGCAACAGATTGCTGTCAAAAGATCTTGATAACTTTCTTGCCAGCGTGGTTTTACCCACACCAATCGGCCCTTCAACAACAACAAATTCAGGCCATGCCCTGGTTAGATCCAGACTGGCATTCGCCTCATTCATGCAATGTCTCCAACATAAACCAACTCATTTTCAGGGCAGTGTTTAATCACGTCACTTAGCATACCATGACCGGGGATTTGCACGTCACCCTGCTGTAATTTTTCGCACAGCCGCCGCAATGGATAAAGCACAAATTCACGTTCGCAAATACCGGGGTGCGGCAGTTGCAAACGCGCCTCACTCATCTCTGTTTGCCCAAGCATCAAAATATCCAGATCAATCGTTCTTGGTGCCCAGCGATATTCGCGCACACGCCCCTGATTGTTTTCAATCGCCTGTAAACAATCCAGCAAGACCAGTGGCTCAAGCGAAGTTTCAAACAAAGCCACGGCATTAAAATAATCACCCTGCGGCTCGCCCTCCTCGGGCAACATGGCCTTACTTTTGAACAAACCCGAATCAGCAACAAAATGACTATCCGGTAATTCTTTCAATGATGCCAGCGCCCTGCTGATTTGCTCGTCAGGCCGTTCGAGGTTGCTACCCAGGCCAATATAAACCTGCTCAGCCATACATTAATCGTTGATCTTTTTAGTCCGACGCCTGCGACGAGGGCGTCCACGACCTTGATGAGATTCTGTTTTCTTTCTCTGCACTTCTGGTGTTTTTTCCTGAAACTCTGTCCACCACTGGCAATCCATATCACTGATCTCACCCGCTTTAGCACGAAGACATAAGAAGTCATAACCGGCTCTAAATTTGGGATGTTCAAATACTGAATTCGCACGTTTACCTGTACGATAAGAGAAACGCGACTGCAAGGCCCAGATATCACGCATCACCGTAGTGAAACGCTTGGGAATAGAAACATGGCGCACCTGTTCGCTCACCATCGCTGAAGCTGATTTCTGCAAAGCCAACGATTGCGGCTCACCTTTAGCCAGTCGTTTTTCAGTGCGTTTTTGCAAGGGCGCCCACAACAAAGCCGCGAATAAAAAAGCCGGTGTTACTGGTTTGTTTTGATGGATGCGTTCATCTGTGCTCTGCATTGACAGTTGCAAAAACTTCAACGCGGTTTCATTGCCATCGAGCGCAATTGCAGCTTCAGGAAAAAGATGTTCCAGCAAATGATATTCACGCAGCCCGCTGAAACACTCAATCGCATGACCGGAATGAAACAACTTCAACACTTCTTCGTAGAGACGTGCTGGTGGTATATCACGTAACAAGGCACCTTCTTCGCGAATAAAATACTGGCAGGTTTCATCGATAGAAAAACCCAACTTGGCAGCAAAACGAATCGCGCGTAGCATACGCACAGGGTCTTCACGATAACGCTCATCGGGGTCACCAATTAAACGCAAACGCCCCTGCTTCACATCTTCATAACCGCCGACAAAATCGACCACGGAAAAATCAGCAATATTGTAATACAAAGCATTGCAAGTGAAGTCGCGTCGCCAGACATCCTGCTCAATATCGCCATAAACGTTATCACGCAGAATACGCCCGGACTCATCCTGATGACCTGAAGCAGAGTCATCATGCTGGCCACGGAAGGTTGCGACTTCGATAATGTGGCGGCCAAAATGAATATGCGCCAGCCTGAATCGACGGCCAATCAAACGACAGTTTCGGAACAACTCTTTAACCTGTTCCGGCGTAGCATCAGTGGCAACATCAAAATCTTTTGGACGATGCCCGAGCAGCAAATCACGCACCGCACCACCGACCAAATAAGCTTCGTAACCAGCTTTATTCAGCCGGGACAAAACCTTGATCGCACTGTCATCCATATTTTTTCGCGAGATGCCATGTTCAGAACGCGGGATGATTCTTACACCATCCGAGTAAACTTTTTTTATCGCCGCTTTTTTATTGCTCTTTTTAGCTCTACGATTTTTTAACCACTTCAGCATTATTCAAAATCCTTTACGATGAGCGTCAGCCCATCACCAATCGGTACCAGGCTTTTGCTCACCCGGTTATCATTTTTAACCATTTCATTAAAACGCCGGATGGCGCGTGTACCCGGCTGCATGTTTTCAGGGTCAGCCACACTGCCCGACCAAAGCGTATTATCCACCGCCAGTAATCCACCCTTGCGCAGTAGTTTCAATGACTGCTCATAATACAGCGGATAATTCTGCTTATCCGCATCGACAAAAATAAAATCAAAAGTTCCCGCCGATGAATCGTCCAGCAATTGCTGCAAAGTTATCGAAGCCGCCTGCAGATGAAATTTAATCTTGCCCTGCAGCCCAGCCTTATCCCAGTACTTTCTCGCCATCTGCGTCCATTCATCGGAGTCGTCACAACAAATCAACTCACCATCATCAGGCAAAGCATTGGCGATACAGATCGAGCTATAACCCGTGAAGGTTCCAATCTCCAGCGCCCGCTTTGCTCCCGTCAGCTTTACCAGCAAGGCCATAAACTGCCCCTGCTCCGGTGAAATCTGCATCACTGAAAATTGATTCTCAGCCGCAGTTTCTGCTCTCAACTCACGTAACAACTCACTTTCATCCACCGATACCGAAAGCAAATACTCGTGGGTGCGGTCATCAAGCGACAGGGTTCGATTACTCAAAAATGGACTCTCTTCAACAATAAAGCGCACCAGTGTGCGCTCGAAGGGAAAATTATACCAAAAAACAGGAGCTTAAGCCTAATCAGGCAGATTGATCTGCCCCGTCTGCCGATAACGGCAATAATCAGCCAGAATTTGCTCATGGTCAAAAGCCAGCTGCACCTTAGTCAGCTCAGTCTCATCACAGGGATCAAGCAACATCACATTTGCAGCATCATCCGCCGCACACGGCTCACCGCTAGCATGCGCAACATAAACCAGACTCACCGTATGCCCACGATCATCCCGCGCAGGATCAGAATAACAGCCTAGCAATACATCCAGCGTCACCTCTAGACAGGTTTCCTCCAGTGCCTCACGCACCGCCGCTATGCTCACGGTTTCACCCACATCAACAAATCCACCGGGGATAGCCCAACCATAAGGTGGATTTTTTCGCTCAATCAAAACAATCGGCCTGTTTGGCTGATCGTGCATTTCAATGATGATATCGACAGTAAGAGCTGGGGTTTCAGGTTTTGTCATAACATACCTCTACTTACTCATTTTTCCTCGTAAACTTCACAATATGCCTACGCTCTCGCTTGTTTGGCCTACGATCTGGCGAAGGTCTGCTACTGGCCGCTAACCGCTGCATTTCTGCCTGCTTCTCCCTTTTTTCAATACTATCCTCACTCTCTTCATACAGTAATTGTGCTTCTTTGGCAGGACGACGCTGCTTATTGATATCCAACACGGTGATCTCATAGGCGTAACCACCACGATGAACAGTTAGCTGATCACCCACCTTCACTTCCCGTCCCGGTTTGACGCGGTTGTCATTGAGGTGTACCTTGCCACCATTAACCGCTTCGGTCGCTAGTGCACGGGTTTTAAAAAACCGTGCAGCCCAAAGCCATTTATCCAGCCGAATTGATTGACTCATAATTAAACCAGTTTAAATATTCTCTATCAGTATCATGCAATTTCTCTTCTCAAGACACTTCTTTATTTTCTTTTCGATTTGTCTATGCTTCACCAGTACCAGCATTCATGCTGAGAATTCTCTCGAATTTGAGTGGGATCCTTACTACAGCAATGCTGGTTATTATATCTCTTTAACGGATGAGCCTATTCCCGAAATTATTGAAGATGATGAAGCTGAACTTTATGATCGCCTTATAGACAGCGCCTTCACCATGCCTCGATTCATGCTATTTGAAGTCAGCGTTAACCCACTACCCATGCTGGGTGAATATATCCAGGATCATCATCCGAGAACTTACGAGAATGCCGAGATAAAAGGTGATATCAACATTGTTCAGGCTTTTACAGAAGGATTTGAAGAACCCTATGCCATTTCACTTTTCCTTGGCAGTATCACTCGCTTTATTAAGCCCGGCGAGAAAATCAAGATCAAAAACCGGGGGTATACTGGTTATCTCGCCAGCTTTGGTGATAAACACATTGTTAACAACACTTACATCAAAGACAACTGGTACGAACTGGAGTGGAAAATCAAAGGCGATCAGGATTTCAAAAATAAAACCCTAAGCTGGAGTTTGCGGGTTGGCAGTAAAATTCACGATCATCCCGACATCACCGATGTTATTTATTTTGGACTTAGGCGGAACCACCTTGATGCAAAATCTGATGAGATTTCCTGGTTTCAGAATGCTGATATCGATTACAAAATTGAGCTTGATAATGATAATTTTGAACTGGTTCAACAAAGTCTTTTTATCAACAAAAAATGGCCTGCACCTTTTGGCGCAGCTAAAAGTGCTTTTGAATTTGGTCTTGGTTTTATTCTGGGAAAGAAAAAATACACCGGATCATTGGACAGCCAGGCTGAGGATTTTCGATTAATCCTTCGCCCCAGCTTTAAGTTCTAAAGCGCAAGAATAATCAGCGCGAGCAACCACCAGCCCCAGTCGCTAGATTCTTCCTCAACAGGTTCAGGTTCAGGCTCGGGCAATTTCTCTTCTATAACGACAGGTGAAAGCACACCGGCTTCTACAACATTCTTCACAGGCTCAGCTTCAGCTGTTTTCACATACAGGGTGTCACCTTTGACGACCTCTGTTTTCCTGGCAGTCTTATTGTTGTGAACGTCAACAATGCCTTTAATCACTTTCAGATATAAACCATCATCTTTGGTGTCAACTGTGCCATCACAACCTTTAGACTGAAATACACGCAAGGCATATTCAGTGCCCCTTACACCAACACCTGCCACGGGAGTACGTAGCTCATAAACATCATCAGCCCATTTTCCAATTCCACCCGTGACCTTTCTTATACTTCCCTGCAACAAGTTAAAAATACTACGCCGATTCTTGTCCGCCAGAGAGTATTCTTCAATCACCATAATACTAAAACAACGCAGATCCAGTAATGCATCATCAACCATATGTAGTCGCATAAAACCGTCTTCGCCTGTTATCAATTTATCACCAAGATAAACCTTGTCACCTGCCGTCAGAGAACGTGAAACTCGATCCTTACTCACAGCCAATGCTTCACCGCGAGTCCTCACCACATCACCTACGTGCAAGGGCTCTACTTTTTTAACTTTGCGTTTAGTTAAATACTTTTTAGAAACTTTTCGTTTAGGCAGTTCAAGACGAACACCCGCTTTCATTTGTGATGCCTTACCATTAACAAATGCTTCTGGGTTAAGTTTTATGATTTCTTTACGGAGACGCAGCCAGTCCTTCATGCGTCCGGGGTACAGCTTGCTGACAATATTATGCAGCGTTTGACCCGGCTGCACATAGAGGTATCGAACATCTGCCTTGATTTTGTCGGCAGCAATTGCACCACCAACTTGCCCAATTAGAATGAATATAGTTATCAATAAATATTTCATATTTTTAACTAGCATTTTTTCTACCCGGCAAGTAAGACAAATGTTCGATACCTACTTTAACAACTTATGTCTTTTCCGTCAGCAACCTGTTCACACGTTTTACAAATTCAGCTGAATCTTCCAGTTGATTGCCTGCGGCCAGTGCTGCCTGCTCGAACAACAGCATTGCCCAGTCATTAAGACCATCATCACTAAGATCATGTAGCTTCTTCACCAATGCATGATCAGCATTCAACTCCAGCACAGGCTGTGCCTTGGGTGCATACTGTCCCGCCGCTTCCATGATTTTCTGCATCTGCTCACTCATATCGCTATCGTTAAGCACCAGGCAGGAAGGCGAATCAGTCAAACGTTGTGACATACGCACGTCACTGACTTTATCACCCAGCAAGTTCTTAACTTTTTCTGTGACACCTTTGAATTCCTCGGTGAGTTTTTCTTTTTCTTGCTTGTCTTCTTCGCTGTCCAGATCAAGATCACCACGTAAAATAGACTGCAATGGTTTGCCATCAAGCTCAGTTAAATGCGATACCAGCCATTCATCAACACGATCACTCAGCAACAAGACTTCAATGCCTTTCTTCCTGAAGACTTCAAGATGCGGACTGTTCTTCGCTGCAATATGTGATTCAGCAGTAATGAAATAAATCTTTTCCTGATCCTCTTTCATACGAGACACATAATCTTCCAGAGAAACAGTTTGATCCTCGCTATCTGTTTCGGTGCTGTTAAAGCGCAACAACTTAGCGATACGCTCTTTATTCGCCATATCTTCAATCGGGCCTTCTTTCATCACCTGACCAAAAGTTTTCCAGAACGAGGCATAATCTTCTGGCTTATTCTTTACCATCGATTCAAGCAAACCTAATACTTTCTTAACCGAAGCACCACGGATGCGATCGGTAATTTTATTCTGCTGCAAAATTTCACGAGATACGTTCAATGGCAAATCATCTGAATCGACGACACCTTTGACGAAACGCAAATAGTTCGGCATCAGATGCTCAGCATCATCCATAATAAAAGTACGCTTCACGTATAACTTGATGCCACGCTTGTGATCACGCTCGTACAAATCAAACGGCGCAGCCGCTGGAATGTACAGCAAAGTAGTGTAACTCTGGTTACCTTCAACGCGGTTATGAACCCAGGTTTGTGGATCCTGAAAATCATGACTGACGTGTTTATAAAAATCTTTGTACTCTTCTTCAGTGATGTCTTTTTTATCACGCGCCCACAAAGCAGAGGCACTGTTTACACGCTCATAGTCTGGAACCACAACTTCCTTTTCTTCGCCTTCTTTATCCTCAGCTGGATGAATAACTTCGAGCATATTAATTGGCAAAGAAATATGATCTGAATACTGTTTGATGATATTGCGTAGACGATAATTATCAGCGAACTCTTTCTCGTCTTCTTTCAGGTGCAGAACGACTTCAGTACCACGGCCTGCTTTTTCAGCAGCACCCAAATTAAAGCTACCATGTCCATCTGATTCCCAAACTACAGCTTCATCAGCAGCCACACCCGCGCGGCGACTGGTTACAGTAACCTTGTCAGCTACGATAAAACTAGAATAAAAACCCACACCAAACTGACCGATCATTTGTGAATCTTTAGCCTGATCACCGGTCATTTTTTCAAGGAATTTTTTTGTGCCCGAACTGGCAATAGTTCCAATATTGTCAATAATTTCCTGACGGTTCATACCAATGCCGTTATCACGCAAAGTAACCGTATTAGCCTCTGCATCAAAATCAATAGTAATCTTCAGCTCAGGATCATCACCGTATAAACTGTCATCAGCCAGGCCTTCAAAACGCAGTTTGTCACAGGCATCAGAAGCGTTTGAAATCAGCTCCCTCAGAAAAATCTCCTTGTTCGAATACAGCGAATGCGTCATCAAATGTAAAATTTGACGCGCTTCGGTCTGGAATTCCATAGTCTCGGTTGCAGTATCAACACTCATTACTTCTTTCTCCAAATAACTTTTTGAAAATAATAGAAAATTTAATCACACACTTAATAGGGGCGCATTTTACCTTTTCAAGGCAAAATCTAAAATAACTCATCAACCCCGATGATAAGGATGATTATTCAAAATACTCCATGCCCGATAGAGTTGCTCGACCACAATCACCCTCACCAGTGGATGCGGGAATGTCAGGTCAGACAGAGATATCTTGAGTACGGCTTTTTGTAACAGCTCACCTGAGACACCATCCGGACCACCGATAATCAAGGCAATATCCTGTCCCTGCTGCATCCAGTTATCCAGAATGCTGGACAGTTTTTCTGTGGTCACACTTTTACCCAGCACATCCAGCGCCACAATCTGACAACCAGACGGCACCGCAGCCAACAGGTTTCTGCTTTCATCACGAATGATGCGTTGGATATCGGGATTTTTACCGCGCTTAACGGTGGGGATCAATATCTGATTGAGCCTGAGCTCGGGCGGCATGCGTTTTAGAAAATCAGCGCAGGCCTCATCCACCCAGGCGGGCATTTTCTGACCGGCTGCGACAAGGTGGATACGCATAGTTTATTCGGCGGCTTCGATCTTCTTTTTATCTTCGATGGTTACTTTCCACAAACCTTCGAGATCATAAAATTCACGCGCCTGTACCTGCATAACGTGGACAACAACATCACCTAAATCAACCAGCACCCAGTCAGCGTCAGTTTCGCCTTCGACACCCAGCGGCTGATTACCCGCGCGCTTGGCTTCCATAACAACATTATTGGCGATAGATTTAACATGACGCCTCGAATTACCGCTGGCGACAAAAATCACATCCGCCACGCTGGTTTTACCCTTCACATCCAGTTCAACAATATCTACAGCTTTCAGGTCTTCCAGAGCAGTTCTGACTAACGCTCTGATTTCATCAATGGTCATTATTTCGTAATCTCTAATAGTTTCAAACGCACGGCTTCGGGTAATAAATACCGAATATCTAGCCCTGATTGAAGTTGTTTTCGAATTTCGCTGGCAGATATATCCAGCTGGGTTACGGATTGTAACAGAATCCGCCCCGTCTCCGCCTGTTTAAGTTCATCAGCATCACTAGTACAGCAAGCCTCAAGCGCCTGAAGCTCCGGAACCGATGGCCACTCAAAACCCGGCCTGCCCGTCACCACTAGATGGCACTGCTCCAGAATGCCCTGCCACCGATACCACAGGTGCAATTCACAAAAGGCATCCATACCCAATATCAAACACAGATTATGATCAGGAAAATCTTCACGCAAGGAGGCCAACGTATCCACCATATAAGATTTCCCCTCACGCTCCAGTTCACGGCAATCCAGCTCAAAACCGGGCATATCCTGCAAGGCAATTTCAAGCAGTGATTGACGCGTAGCCGAATCCAGCCACGGTTGTTCACGGTGCGGTGGAATACTGTTGGGCAGAAAACGTACCTGCTCCAGATCGAGCGCCTGCTTAACATCCAGTGCAGGGCGGAGGTGTCCGAAGTGAACTGGATCGAAAGTGCCGCCGAAAATGCCGAGTAGTGGTTTCAAGATTTCTCAGGTCCTAATATGCCCATCACCCAAAACAACATACTTCTGACTAGTCAGCCCTTCCAACCCCACCGGCCCACGAGCATGCAGCTTATCAGTACTAATACCAATCTCAGCACCCAGACCATATTCAAAACCATCAGCAAAACGAGTCGAAGCATTCACCATCACCGAACTGGAATCAACTTCGCGCAAAAAGCGACGCGCCAGTGTGTAGTTTTCGGTAATAATCGATTCAGTATGTTGTGAGCTGTGCGCATTGATATGCTCAATCGCCATGTCGATGCCATCGACCACACGAATCGAAAGAATCGGTGCCAAATATTCGGTATCCCAGTCTTCATCGGTAGCAGCATTCACACCATCAACAATGGCTCGCGTTTTCTCACAGCCACGCAGCTCAACATCTTTGGCTTTGTATTCGTCGCAAAGTTTTGGCAATACATCAGCGGCAATTTTTTCTGAGACCAGTAAAGTCTCTAGCGTATTGCAGGTGCCGTAGCGTTGGGTTTTTGAATTAACCGACACGCTGATGGCTTTTTCCATATCCGCATCGGCATCAATATAAACATGACAAATGCCGTCGAGGTGTTTGATCACAGGCACGGATGATTCATTGGTGATGCGTTCGATCAAACTCTTGCCACCGCGTGGAATAATCACATCGACATAATCTTTCATGCGCAGCATTTCGCCGACAGCTTCACGGTCGGTGGTCTCGACTACTTGCACTACATCACCAGATAAACCCGCCTGCTCCAGACCGTATCGAATGCATTCGGCAATCGCCTGATTGGAATGAAAGGCTTCAGAGCCACCGCGCAAAATACAGGCGTTGCCCGATTTCAGGCACAGACCTGCCGCATCTGCGGTCACATTAGGACGTGATTCATAAATGATACCGATAACACCGAGAGGCACACGCATGCGCCCGACCTGGATACCGGAAGGACGGTAAGCCATGTCGGTGATTACGCCGACAGGGTCTTCCAGTGAAGCAATCTGGCGCAAGCCTTCAGCCATTGATTTAATTCCTGCATCAGTAAGTGCAAGACGATCCAGCAAAGCATCAGCCAGACCTTTGACTTTGCCTGCTTCTAAATCCAGCGCATTGGCCTGCTTCAACTTCGCAGCCTCGGCATCGATACGATCTGCAATCACGTTTAGTGCATTGTTCTTAACAGCAGTTTCCGCCCGACCAATTTCACGCGAAGCAGTGCGCACACGCTGGCCGAGTTGCTGCATGTAATTTTTTACATCTGTGGAATCAATTTGAGTGCTCATGGTTTTCCTGAATTACACGACAATAATGAACCGGCATTATATCGGATACAGGCAGGACGAGTAAGCGCTAAAAAACTGGCATGCGATTGCCTGTCAACTTGCAGGCAAGACATCCTTACAACTATAAGAAATTAAACCCTCGACGACGCTGAACACCAAACAGGATCAGGAGACTGATGAGTAATGGATTAACACTTCCGCCACCACCTCCGCCACCAGTAGTAACGCTACTTGTAGTGTCTAAGGTTAAACCTGAATTATTCTGGCAAGTAACATCACAGCTGGTATTCCATTCTTCCGGTAAACCATCATTATCTGCATCTACTGAAGCGGCAATATTAGTTGGGAAGGCATC
>CBFCZV010000024.1:0-45305 GCA_965602855.1 uncultured Gammaproteobacteria bacterium
TCGCTTTTTTAACCTGTTCACGATTGAAGTTAGCGTCTTCATTATTAGCATCCAGATTCAACGCTTCATCATAAGCTTCAACTGCTTCAGGATAGCGTCCCGTTTGTGCCAGTGCATTACCTTTATTGTAAAAGTCATCGCTGCTGGTGGGTTCTTTTAATGCTTCGAGGGCTTCGTCGTATTCGCCAGCACGATAATGCGCTGATGCTTTCCAGTCGTCTTGCTGAAATTTTTCTGCGGCATTTTTTGAGTCACCCTCATTGAATAACTTCATGGCTTTCTGATCTGGGTTATGCCATAGGTGTTCCATGTCCAGTGCATAAGCCGGGTCGGGCACGGGCAGCATGAGTGCGGTAAAACATAACAACCAGCCTTTTCTCGCCCATAACGCGACCAGTGGAATTACCAGTAATAACAACCACGGACCCTCTTCCTGCCAGCTGTCAGCAGTCAGTTCCATGCTGTCAGTGGATTCTTCGTTGTCCTGTTTTACTTTTCGGGAACTGAATAAGGCGTTTAATCTATTGATGTCTGAATCATCGGCTTGAATACTGGCATAAAGACCGCCACCGCTGAGCGCAGCATGTTGTAGTTTTTTTGGATCAAGTTTGGCAATAACAATGGCGCCGCTATTATCCTGTAAAAAACCACCATTTAATGAAACCGGACCACCGTCTTCAGTACCGATGCCCAGCACCGACAGACGATAACCTTTTGAAGTTAGATTGCTAATGGACTGAAGATCACGATCGGTAATGTCATCAGTAATTAACAACACATCGCCACTGCCTGAGCCTGCCTGCTTTAATAGTTTTATTGATTGATTGATAGCGGTGTAAGCATGACTGCCCTGTGAAGGCATCAAAGTGGTTTCCAGTGTTGGCACCAGATTGGCGATGGTATTGGTATCGTCGCTCAACGGTGTCACGGTGAAGGCATCTGCTGCGTAAACAATGAGAGCAGTTTGTCCTGCTTTACGTGTTTTTAAAATATCCAGTAATTTAAGTTTGGCGCGTTCCATTCTGCTCGGCTTGATATCACTGGCATCCATGGACTGTGAAAGATCCATCAAGATCACCAGTGTTGATTGTTCGCGATAAACCGGCTTGGGTAGTTTCTCAAAGGCAGGGCCAGCAGCGGCAACAATACAAAGACTGGCTGCGATTGCCGCTAACAACAATGGAAAGCGACTCGACTTGTTTGAGCTTTGACTCAAGATGTAAGGCAGTAGTTTAGCATCGCAGACATTTTTCCAGTTCATGCTGGTGCCATGATGTCGGTATAGCATGAACAATAAAATGATTAGTGGAATAAATCCGAAAAACATCATGGGTCTAACAAAGTGTAAGTTTTCTATCATGCCACACCTCGCCATTTAGCCAGAGCAAGTAAACTTGCAAAGAACAGAGCAGCAGACAGCGGCCAGTAAAACAACGACCACGTGGGGCGATATGTCTGGCTTTCTTTTTCTGATGGTTCGAGTTCATCGAGTAGTTGATAGATCTGTTGTAACTCTTCGATATTGTGTGCGCGGAAATAACGTCCACCTGTTGCTTTGGCAATGGTGTTTAAAGTTTGCTCATCTAAATCACGACTACCACGATCACCAATGCCGATGGTGTATATCTTTAAGCCTTTTTTAGCAGCGAGTTCAGCTGCTTTGTCGGGAGTGATTTCACCTGCGGTATTCATGCCGTCGGTAAGTAAGATTAGTATACGGTCATCATTCTTGTGATCGCTGAATCGTTTTATCGCCAGACCAATAGCATCACCAATAGCGGTGGCTCTACCAGCAAGATTAACGACGGATTCAGCCAGCAAAATCCTGACGGTAGTTCGGTCGAAGGTTAAGGGTGATTGCAAATAAGCCTGATCACCAAAAAGAATCAGGCCAATGCGATCACCAACACGTTTTTCGATAAAATCGCTGGCCACGACTTTAGTAGCCTCTAACTTGTTGACGTTACGAATGCCACGGGTAAATGGCTCTGCCATGCTGCCAGATAAATCAATCGCCATCATCAGGTCGCGACCACTCACGGGTAATTCGATGGCATCACCAATCCACTGAGGACGTGCGCTCGCGCTCAACAGGCAAAGCCAGAGCAGGGCGTAAATAAATAATGGCCAGCGCTTTGCGTTTGCGCCACTAACGACAGAAGTTGAGCTGATCTGAAAGTCCTGTAAATAAGTCACCTGCAAGGCGGCTGCATTGTTATTGCTTGCACGCGGCAGTATCAGGCGAAATAACCAGGGCAGGGGTAACAGGGCAAAAGCCCACGGCCAGACAAAATGCATCATGGCTTTGATCCCGTCGTGACATGGTTTTTATTGGGCTGGACCTTTAGCCAGTTTTCACAAAGGCGGATGATTTTTTCTGCATCGATATCCAGTTGTGTGTTTTCTGCAAGATAAGGTGCGGTGGCGATTAGCTGGCCATGCTCGGTATCAAACGTTTTTTCATTGCCAGTGCTGTCGAGAAACTGCAGCCATGATTTTCCCGTCAGGCTGGCGGCTTCACTGCGGGGATAAAAACTGATGCAGGCGCGGCGTAATAATATTGATATAGATTGAACCAGCACGATTGAATTTTTATCACTCTGGTATTGAGCGCAGATATTTTCAAATTCAGCCAGTACCTGTTTTTTTAGCGCCTGTTTTTTCTGGTAACGTCGAAATAAATAAACAGCAAGTGCAATGAGCAGCAGGCCGCCAAGTAAAAACCACCAGCCAGGTGCAGGTGGCCACCATGAAATCGCTTCGGGTAAATGAATGTCGCGCAGTTCTAATGTGGCGTTGGGTGTTGCTGCAGCCATGTTTATTTGCTCGCCCGAAACTGGTTGCTTTTACTGTCTCGAATACCCAGTCCTTTTTGCAAACTTTCCAACACATCATCTTCGGTGGAAATGGGCATCCAGTGAATCCGGTGTTGCCGACAAAGTTTTTTCAGTTTTTCCTGATGTTCAGAAAACCGTGATTGATAGGCAGAGCGCAATTTTTTATTTGCAGAGTTGAGAGAGACATCATTGGTACCGTCACTGACTTTATATTGTCCCGATTTAGGCAATGCAGTTTCAAAGGGGTCGTATATATGCAACAGCACAAGATTGTTGTGTCGTGAAAGATTAATGATATGCGACCTGGCCTGTTCATCCATTTCGCGGAAGTCGCTGATCAGAAAAATCAAGCTGCCCGGTTTGACTACTTTGCGCAATCGAGATGCGGCCAGAGCCATATTGCGTGGCTGCTGTGGTTCAGGTGCTTGCTCCCATGCCGGATGAGCGCAACTGCGGCGAATAAAATCCAGCGCTGCAGCTTTGCCTCTTTTGGGGCGTATCTCGGTGTGTTTGTCGCCAGCAAAAATTAATGCGCCCAACCGATCATTGCAGCTGACCGTGCTCCAGGCCAGCAAACTCGCAGCCTTGGTGGCGATCACAGATTTGAAAGCACCACGGGTAGCAAAAAACATTGAAGGGTTGAGATCGAGCCAGAGCAACACCGGGCGCTCGCGTTCTTCACGAAACACTTTGGTGTGTGGCTGATTGGTGCGTGCGGTGACTTTCCAGTCCATGCTGCGAATGTCATCGCCGGGCAAATACCTGCGCGACTCATCGAACTCCATGCCACGACCTTTGAATGAAGACAGATAAGCACCACCCTGACGAGCGTGAATTTTTCCACTATTCAAAGGAAGTTTGGCGGCGAGCAGACGCAATTGAATCAGCGACTGTGGGCTGATCCAGGTAATGCCTTCGGCTTTTTGGTCTTTATCGGACACGATGCTGCTTACGTTTTATGGAACAGCAATACGGCCGATTAATTCTTTGATAAATATATCCGGCGTAACGCCTTCGGCTTCGGCCTCGTAACTGAGAATGATGCGGTGACGCAGCACGTCGAAGGCAATCGCCTGAATATCATCCGGCCCGACATAATCACGCCCCGCCAGCCATGCATGAGCGCGGGCGCAGCGGTCGAGTGCGATGGTAGCGCGTGGACTGGCACCATATAAAGACCAGTTGCCGAGGTCATCACCGTAAGCAGCAGGGTTGCGTGTCGCCAGCACCATGTGCAGCAAATATTCCTGCAGGTTGTCGGCCATGTGCAAATTCAACACTTCATCACGCGCTGAGAAAATGCTCTGCTGGCTAATCATGATGTCTGCTTTTGTTGATGCAGATGAACCTGTCAGTGCTTCCTTACGTGCCAGCTCAAGAATCTGTTTTTCTGCGGTGGCATCAGGATAGTCAATATTTACGTGCATCAAGAAACGGTCGAGCTGGGCTTCGGGCAGCGGATAAGTGCCTTCTTGCTCAATCGGATTTTGAGTTGCCATTACCATAAACAGCTCGGGCAGTTTGTAGGTGGTTTTACCAACGGTGATCTGGCGCTCTGCCATGGCTTCGAGCAGCGCTGACTGCACCTTGGCTGGTGCACGGTTGATTTCGTCCGCCAGTACCAGATTGTGGAACAACGGTCCCTGCTGGAAAGCGAAGCTGCCATCCTGTGGACGGTAGATCTCTGTTCCAGTCAGGTCGGCGGGTAATAAATCCGGGGTGAATTGAATGCGGTGAAAATCACTTTCGATGCCGTCGCTGAGCACCTTGATGGCTTTGGTCTTGGCCAATCCCGGTGCGCCTTCGACCAGTAAGTGGCCATCGGCCAGTAAGGCGATTAGCAGGCGATCGACCAGCATTTCCTGGCCGATGATGTGTGAACTAACGTGTTTTTTGAGGGTTAAAATTGCTTCTTGATTATCCATAAGATTTTATAAATTACTTAGCTAATTATTTTTTTGTGTATTGTACTGGTTTGCTGAGAAATCTGAACAGTCAGATTAGATATAGTGTGTATAGATTAGTTCAATACAACAAAAAAGGGCCAGCAAAATGCCAGCCCTCGAAATAACTTGTTGAATTGAAGTTTTTTAATTCAGATAGCTAAGCGTCACAAACAACGAAATGGGCGTGTTGTTGGTGGTATTGCCGTAGAAATCCATTGATGTGGAGTATTCCTTATCCAGAATATTGTCCAGGCGGGCCTGGAGTGTCCAGTGCTTGTCGATGGATTTCTCAACGCTTAGATTAACAATGGCGTAACCGGCTAATTCAACTGTGTTGGATGTATCCGCAAAACGTGAACTTTGTGCCAGTACATGAGCACCAAAACGGTAGCTATCAAATTTTTTCGCTATATTCATTTTTAGTGTACGTTTAGCCCGTCCCTGTAATATGTTATTGGTATCTTCGTTAGTCGGGTCGATTACTGACAGGTTTAACTGGCTATCCCAGTCAGCCAGATTGCCACTGATTTCAAACTCAGCACCGTTGATTTTTGCTCTACTAACATTTTCCAAAGACCCCGTTGCTCCATAGCCGATAAGATCTTTGACTAATGTCTGGTAAGTGCGAACTTCCCACTGTCCCCAGCCGTGATTGCCTGTGAAGCCCAGTTCAGTGCTGCGTGAAACTTCTGGTTCAAGATCAGGGTTTCCATTGTAAAAGAAATAGACGGTATCAACGAAATACAGGTCATTGAACGAAGGTGCAATAAAGGCGGTGCCATGAGACAGGCTAACCTGTGTTTCACCCGTCATGTCGTATGACCAGGCTACATTGCCGGTGCGGTGAGTGCCAAAAGCTTCGTTATCATCAACACGGCCAGAAAGCTGTAACTGATGTTTGCCAAATTTATCCTGAATCAGTGCGTAAAGTCCTTTGTTGTCGCGTTCAGTTTCAGCAAAGCTGGTGGTGCTTTCAACTTTGTCGTTGATGTAATCCACACCAAAAGCGAGTTGTCCTGTCTCGCCAAAGGAAAGCTCATTCTGCCAGCGAGCCTGATCACGCTTGGTCTCGAATAAAGTATTTGAAAAACTGTAAGTGCCAAGAGGCATCCAGGTCATTGGATCAAAATCTTCGTTGTATCCATCGGTATCTAATCGATCTTTGCTTTGACCTGCGTCGAAGCTGGTGCTCCAGTCGTCGCTCGGGCGAGTATCAAAGCCCAGGGTATAACTTTGTTGAATGGAGTCAGAAATGTTGTCAAAGCTGTTGTTATCAAACTCAGTTTCAGATTTTGCATATAAAACACCGGCATGAACATTGGATGATTGACCAATTTTTTGTCGAATGTTGATGTTAGCTGAATTATTGTTGTGACCATCGTCATCGTTTTCAATATCGTTGGCAACGTCAAAGCCTTTGGTTTTGTAATGACTGGCTGAAATATTCAGTTGAGTGTTTCCTTTGCTGATATTACTACCGACGGTGGCAGCCTGTGTGTTGTCAGATCCATAAGTAATAGAAGCGTTGTACTGATTGCCGTCTGATTTAGTGAAAACCTGTATGACACCACCAATCGCTTCAGAGCCGTACAGTGCTGAACGAGGGCCACGAATGATTTCAATACGCTCGACCTGTGCCAGTGATATTAGCTCAAGCTGTGCTGCGCCAGTGGTTGCAGAGCTCATGATGTTGCCATCAACAATGAACAATAACTGGTCAGAACTGGTGCCGCGCAAAAATGCACTGGTTACATGACCAGAGCCGCCCGCGGTTAAAAAGTCCATACCGGGAACACGCTCGCGCAATATATCGGCGACTGTCTGGCTTTGACTGTGATTGATTTCTTCGCGTGTAATGACAGTCACCGCCGCCAGAGTCTGGTCGGTGGATTGTGCAATACGTGAAGCAGTTACAACGGGTTTGAGTTTAGTTTCAGCCTGTGATGCAAATGAAGCAGAAACGAATACGGCAGATAGAATAATTTTGGGGATAGTTGTCATTATTGACTCCTGTGCGCACCCCGCGCATGTAAATGGTTAGTCGAGTATCTAGAGGCAGGTCTCCGGGCTTATGAGTGCCATTGCTGGCTGGCGTATCACCTTCCCATGTTTAGAAACAAACACAGTGGTTAACAATACGCTTACACTCAATTACCGTTGCGGGGGCAGCGTTAGATTAATAGCCAGAGCTATGCACTAACTTCCCAATTAGCCTGCGTGAAAAAATCACAGGCACCAGTAGAGGACGCGGACTATAATGTTCTGAGTGAATAAGGTCAACACGAAATGACAGATGGTAATCAGGGTTTTTATTAAATATGGGAAATCGATTAAGCAAAATCTACACCCGCACCGGCGATAAAGGCGAGACGGGTATGGCCACGGGGGAACGCGTCGCCAAGGACAGTGCCATCATGCATGCGCAGGGTGACGTAGATGAACTGAACAGCTTGTTAGGTCTGCTGGCCTGCAAGCTTGAAGGTGATATTTGCCTGGATGTTAAAGCGGTGCAAAATGATTTGTTCGATCTGGGTGGTGAACTGAGTTGTGGCCAGTCGCTGATAAAACAGCATCGCATCGACTGGCTGGAGCAGAAGCTCGATCAGCTTAATGAAGCGTTGTTGCCGCTGAAAGAATTTATTTTACCCGGTGGTGGTGAGGCTGCAAGCCTGTGTCATCTGGCGAGGGCGGTTTGCCGACGGGTTGAAAGAAATCTGGTCACGGCAAATCGTGAAGTGGACATCAATGCCAATCTATTGGCCTACATCAATCGGCTTTCTGATTTGTTGTTTGTGATGGCGCGGTTCATCACCAAGCAGCAGGGTGAAGCAGAAGTTTACTGGCAGTCTTCCCGGCTAAAGGAGTAATCATCATGATTCGAATCGGCATTGATCTCGGCGGTACAAAAATCGAAGGCATCGCGCTGGATGAGGATGGTGTTGAGCTGGTTCGGCAACGCGTTGCGACACCGGAAGGTAATTATCAGGGAACATTGGTCGCCATCAAGTCATTGATTGAGCAGCTTGAATCCAGTATTAAACAGAAAGCGTCTATCGGTATTTGCACACCCGGTGCATTGAGTTTTGCCAGCTCATCTGTAGGCCTGCTGAAAAATTCCAATTCGGTGTGCATGAATGGCAAACCGGTACATCAGGATCTTGAAGTGTTGTTGCAACGTCCCGTTAAAATCACCAATGATGCCAATTGCTTCGCATTGTCCGAAGCCACCGATGGTGCTGCCCGAGGGGCGGAGATTGTTTTTGGTGTGATTGTTGGCACTGGTGTGGGCGCAGGTATTGTCGTCAATGGTCAGGCGCTAAATGGTGCTAATGCCATCGCGGGTGAGTGGGGGCATAACCCCCTACCGTGGCCGGAAGCAGATGAGCTACCCGGTTTGCCCTGCTATTGCGGAAAAAATGGCTGTATCGAAACTTTTTTATCTGGCCCCGGCATGACAAAAAATCATGAAATGAATACCGGTCATGTTTTAAGCAGCAGACAAATTGTCGAGCAGGCAGAACAGGGTGATGAGGATTGTGAGCTGGCCTTACAGCACTATGAGCGAAGAATGGCCAAAGGCCTGGCGCATGTGATCAATATTCTTGATCCCAATGTGATCGTGCTGGGTGGCGGCATGGGCAATATTCAACGCCTGTATCGTAATGTGCCGAAGCTGTGGGGCGACTATGTTTTTTCGGATGCTGTGAGTACCAAACTGTTGCCGCCGGAGCACGGTGATTCGTCGGGTGTGAGAGGGGCGGCTTGGTTGTGGGGTAACAGTGTTTGATCTAGATGAATTCAGGTCACCAATGTTGTGATAGAATTCGCCGACAACACATGTGGGGAAAAGTCATGAATAAAAAATTGCTTTCATTAATCATTATTGTTTTCGGTATTGCTCTGTTCAGGGTTTTGCCGCATCCCCCTAATGTTTCACCCGTGGCTGCTATGGCTCTGTTTGGTGGCGCTTATTTTGCGGACAAGCGCATGGCCTTCATTTTGCCTTTTGCAGCGCTGATTCTTAGTGACCTGATTATTGGTTTCCACAACAGCATGATTTTTGTTTATGCCGGTTTTGCGCTGACAGTAGGTATGGGCATCTGGATGCAGAAGAAAATCACGGTTAATCGTGTAGCTGCTACCGCTGTTGCTTCGACATTATTGTTCTTCATTATTACCAACTTTGGTGCCTGGATGATGAATGGTATGTATCCCATGAACGCGGGCGGTCTGATGCAGGCTTATGTGGCGGGCATTCCTTTCTTGCAGAACAGTTTGTTGGGTAATCTGGCTTTCACCGCTGTGATGTTTGGTGGTTTTGCTTTGTTGCAGCGTCAGTTTTTTAAGGAGCATCACGCTTAATATCATATTTCAATTTTGGTAATAAAAAAGGCCGCTATAAGCGGCCTTTTTTATGTCATCCTGAACGTAGTGAAGGATCTGGTATAGGAAAATAACAGGAAGCTGTGTGATATAAGATCCTTCGCTGCACTCAGGATGACACAAAATGATAGTTATCATTTTTGTGTGGCACGGTAGTGCTCATGTGTGTTTTTTTGCTATGGCTTGATGCCAACACCTCTGTTCAACAGGTTGAGTGCAAAGCCAAACAGCACGGCAATAAAAGCAATGATAATGATAAATGCCGTGGTGATATTAATGTCCGATACACCCAATAGTCCATAACGAAAAGCATTAATCATATACAGGATAGGATTGCCCAGTGAAACGGTCTGCCAGAATTCGGGTAGCATTTTGATTGAATAAAAAATCCCGCCCAGATAAGTCAGTGGTGTCAGTATGAAGGTGGGGATGATGGTGATGTCATCAAAGCTTCTCGCGTAGGTGGCGTTGATCAGGCCTGCAATCGAAAAAAGGATGGAGGTGAGTATGAACACGGCCAGGGTAATGCTGACGCTGTGAATCTGAAAGTCGGAAAAAAAGGTGGAAACAAAAGTGACGGTGATGCCGACGATAACACCACGGGCAATTCCCCCCGAAATATAACCCGCCAGTATGATGTGATTGGGCAGGGGTGAGATGATCATCTCTTCGATGCTCTTATGAAATTTGGCGCTGAAAAAAGATGACACCACATTGGCGTAGGAGTTGGTGATCACCGCCATCAGGATCAGGCCGGGCACGATGTAGTCCATGTAGCGATAGCCATCGATATCACCGATTTGTGAGCCGATCAGCTTGCCGAAAATAATAAAGTACAGTGCCATGGTGATCGCTGGTGGCACCACGGTCTGTAGCCATATACGAATGAAACGCCGGAACTCACGAATTGCGATGGTGTTGAAGGCGATCAGTTGTTGCGAGAAATTCATGCTTCGCCCCCGTTGCCATTGCTGCGCAACATGGAGACAAACAACTGCTCAAGCCGGTTGGTTTTGTTGCGCATACTGAGTATTTTTATGTTGCAGTTTGAGAGTATCTGAAAAAGCTCATTCATACTTTGCTGGTGTGCGATATCGACTTCGATGGTGTTGCTGTCGATCAGTTTGAGCTGGTAGTCACCACAAATGGGAAGTTCATCAATGCTATCTTGCAGATAAAGCACAAAAGTTTCGACGTGCAGGCGGTCGAGCAGTTTGCGCATACTGGTTTGTTCTATGGTGAGGCCTTCGTCGATGATGGCAATGTTGTTGCACAGGCTCTCGGCTTCTTCCAGATAATGCGTGGTTAGAATAATGGTGGTGCCTTTAGCATTAATTTCACGCATCAGCTCCCACATGGAATGGCGAATTTCGATATCGACGCCCGCAGTGGGTTCGTCAAGAATGAGTAGCCGGGGTTCGTGGATAAGGGCACGGGCGATCATCAAGCGGCGTTTCATGCCGCCAGAGAGTTCCTTGGCCATATTGAGGCGTTTATCCCACAGCTCCAGTTTGCGCAGGTATTTTTCAGCGCGTTGAGTTGCCTCGTGACGATTGATGCCGTAGAACCCGGCCTGGTTGATCAGGATTTCGCCAACGGGCTCAAAAATATTGAAGTTATGCTCCTGGGGAACCAGCCCGATCAGGCTGCATGCCGTTGTTGATTCAGTTTCGATATCGTGACCAAAGACATGAACACTGCCCGAGGTTTTGTTGACCAGTGAACTGATAATGCCAATAGTGGTCGATTTGCCCGCGCCATTGGGGCCGAGCAGGGCAAAGAAATCGCCTTCTTTTACGTCCAGATTGACACCACACAGGGCTTTGGTACCGTTGCGATAGGTCTTTTCCAGGTTTTTTATACTAAGGGCGCTTGTTGGCATTGTTCGCTATCTGGTTGTTGCATGGGGTTAAGCAGAATATTTTGTACTGGTGCTGTTCCAGCTTGACGCAATTTTAAGTGCATTCACAGCTGTATAACCATAGTATTTCAGTTTACATTAGTCATGCAAGCGTCTAACATTTAATTACGGCTGATCTAGTAGCGTCTGGATTGCCTCTTGATGTCCTCTCAGTTTGAACAAAGGTTAAAATTTATGGGTAATAAAGGAGAGAATAATCGCCAGTTGATCGTGAAAGTAGCCGACCAGCTGTTCAATACGCGTGGTTATCATCAAACATCATTCAGGGATATTTCAGAAGCCACGGGTATACCGCGAGGTAATTTTTATTATTACTTCAAAACCAAAGACGATATTTTAAATGCCGTGGTTGAATCACGTTTACAGACGTTTGGCGAAATTTTAAAAGCCTGTGAACACAAATCGAGTGACCCGCTTCAGCGCCTTTTATGTTTCAGCACCATGCTTTCTGATTTTGAAGATATGATTGTTGTAACTGGTTGCCCCATCGGTACCTTGTGTTCCGAGCTGGCCAAAGATGAGAATAATCTTCAACAAGTCGCACGTGCGGTATTTATATTGAAGAGAGACTGGCTGGTTAAACAGTTTGCTGCACTAAATCTCCCAGATGCCGACAATAAAGCCATGGACATGCTGGCGCGTATGCAGGGTGTTACCGTCATGGCCAGTGCATTTAATGACCGTGATTTTATCCATCGCAGTCTGGAAGAATTGCAGGCGTGGATAAATAATCTGGCCGCTAGTTAAATTAAGTTTAAATATGAACACATCAGTCGAACAAAATTATGTTGATGCCTATCGTGGCAATACCACCTCCTTGCTGCGCTGGCATCATCTTGATGAATTCTGGGGCGTGCTCAAACAGCAGGCAGCGAACGACTGGTTTATTTATGCCGTCGGTGAACAACCCCCCGAGACTCCTGCCAGTGAAACCCATCTTTTAAAATTCATCGATGAAATTGATGTGCTATTACACAAAGAACACGATGAAGATTACTGCGGTATTGTTTATACCGATAATAAAGAAACACCATCATTCATAAAAATATTCGATCCAAACAATCTGGGTGTGTCGTGTGGTTTTAGCGAGAACCCACCACTACCAGGCTGGATCTTATCCAGGATCAAACCAGTAGAACTGGAAGCCGCATTGAACCCGCCTAATAGCCGACGTCGCTGGTGGCAGAAAATTTTTGATTGAAAAGTTCTGGTAATTACCGCTGCTGTATTGATATGCTGGGGAGATCAGCTATAAATTACAGGGTATTTCAAAATAAAGCGGCATTATGTTAAAACCCAGTATTAAAACCATCACTATAAATAAGCTCCTGTCATTTCTGATATTGGCGGCCTTCATGATGACCATTATCATGGCGTTTACCTTCAGGGCGCTCTCTCACAATATCGTCCAGGATCAGATCACTGCAACTTCCGAGATCATCAAAGCAGGGCTTACCTCACACATGAAAGCCGGGGTCATGGATAAAAGGGATTATTTTCTGAATGAAATAAAAACAGTCCATGATATTGACCAGATAGTAGTTATTCGTGGGCCTGCGGTAAACAGGCAATTTGGAACGCAGCAATTAGACAGGGAAATAAATTCTTTAGCCAAAAAAGTCATTAAAACAAAATTGCCAGAATTTGTGATTGACGATTTTAGTGTTACACCAACCATCCGTGCAGTCATACCATATATTGCGACAGCACAAGGCAGCCTGAATTGCCTCGGCTGTCATCAGGTGCCAGAGGGATCCGTGCTCGGAGTTGTGGATATCACCATGGATCTCAGCCGATACCGTGCCATGGCGTCATGGATATTGATGGTGCTGTTAGTGGCCTCATTGACCGCCATATTACTGATAATTATGCACACCCTAAGAACGGTGCAGATATACATCAAAGATCCACTGGAGAATCTGATTGTAAAAGCGAAAGATGCTTATAATGAGCAAATGCCCGTTAATCCGGAAAGTTTTTCTACCCTTGAGTTTGCAAATGTAGCTGAAGAGTTCAACAATTTTAATACGGACATCATTGCCAATCAGGACATGCTCAAACATATGAACGCCAGCCTGGTGGACCTCAATAACGAAATAGAAGATACCCTGAGGGAAACTATATTCACCATGGGTGTGATTGAGGAGCAGCGATCAAAGGAGACCCGTAACCACACCCGACGTGTGACTGAATACAGCAAGTTGCTGGCGGCCAAACTGGAAATGTCAGACAGAGACATTGAATTGATTACTGCAGCCGCACCTCTGCACGATATAGGCAAGCTGGGCATCCCTGATGAAATACTAATGAAGGCCGATAAGTTATCAGATAAAGAATTTGAAGCCATGCAGAATCATGCAGCCATCGGTTATTCCATGCTTTCGCATTCAAAACGTGACATGCTAAAAGCCGCGGCGGTGATAGCGCACCAGCACCATGAGAAATGGGATGGAACAGGGTATCCATGGGGATTGAAGGGTGAGGAAATTCATATCTATGGAAGAATAGTCGCACTGGCCGATGTGTTTGATGCGCTGATTTCTGAGCGTCCCTACAAGGAAGCCTGGTCACTGGATGAGACAATCACATGGATTAAAGAAGAGAGAGGTCAGCACTTTGATCCGGCACTGGTGGATGTTTTTATTGAATATCAGGATGAGTTTGTTGCGATAGGAATGGAATATGGGCCGAATGAGAGTCTTGAAGGAGATGTTGAGACTGAAGCCTAATTGTCATCTTGACCATAGGGAGAGATCTTAGAGCCCTTTACGGTGAAAAGTTTTTAATCACTCATCAATCAAACCCTGAATAATCCTCTCCACCTCGGGATGATCAAACTCCCGTCCACCGATAGCTCGATAGCGGATGCGGCCTTTTTTGTCGATGAGGTAGGTGGTGGGCAGGCCTCTGACATCGTAGGCCAATGATACTTTGCTATCTTTATCCAGAAGAATAGCGAAAGTCGGTTCGGTATCTAGTTCGCCGGTAAAGTTAAAAATTTGGTCATCGTCTTCCATCTGGTTAACGGCGACGACGGTAAAGTCATCGTTCTGATGGTTCTGGTACAGGCGTTCCATGGAAGGCATTTCGCGTTTGCAGGGTGGGCACCAGGTGGCCCAGAAGTTTAGTAGTACGACCTGACCTCGATATTCTGAAAAGTCATATTTATTTTCGTCCATATCTTCGAGCTTGAAGTTGGGTGCGGTAACAGGTTTTGCTATTTTGTTGAGCTGATAACCCAGTTCGGGTTGTTCCCATGCTGCAAGACTGGTGCTAGTAAACAAAACGGTGAAGATGAAAATAATAATTTTTGGCATGTGTGTGCTCATTGTGGTGGTTCTATGTTTTCCGGGGCGCAGCTTAAATCTTTGAGTGTGCCGGTATGGGGTTTGCCATCCAGTGTCCACGTGTAATTTAAGTCGAAGCGTGCTTCCCTTGGTAGTTTAATGGTAGTAAAGCCCTGCTGCCAGTCGCCGACTTCAAAAAGGCTGTCATCGGGGAGCAGTGTCCATGAAAAAGTGATGCCGGCTTTGCGCCATTCTTCGAGCCATTGCATTTTTGTTTTGACTGGATGTGTGTGATCGTTGCTATCGGTGTAAGACCAGTCTTTTACTTTATAGCTGAGTTGTTGTTTGGATGTGTTTTTCAGGATGCTGCCGAAAACACAATAGTTCGCAATGCGTTCAATTTCGGAACGTGAAAAATTATGGTTGCTATAAACGGCGCGGACAAAATCGGGCTGTAGTTGAATAAGTTCGATGCTGAAACCGTCGTCTTCTGAAGTCCAGGTCAATAAACCGGTTTGTTCGTTTTTGTGAATGCTGACTTCGGCGGCAAAGGCGGCTGTGTTTAACAAACAGGTGCAGGCAGCAAGACCATAGAAGAAAGCAGCTGGCTGTGGCTTTTTATCAATCATCGCTGCGTGCCTAAAATAACACCGCAGCTCTGCATTTCCTGTAGTGCCGATAAGCCGCCATTAATCACCACTTCGGCTTTGGGATGATTCATCTCCTGCGCAATTTGTTCCGATGCTTGCTGACCTGATAAATCTTTATCATTTTCTAGCAGATGGATGAGTCGAGCTGTTACCGGATTTATTTCCATAAACTTAACTTCATCGTTACGGTTTCGATACACCACCAGATAACTGGCTTGCTCTGGTGTCACTTCTGGTAAGTGGTCAGGTCCCATTTTATGAACCGGGAACTGATAGGCCAGTGACCATGCAAGTGGAGACAAAACGGGGTGGCCTGTTAACAAGTCACCGTTGGGGTCAATGCCATCTAGACTGATGGTCTCATCTGAAACGTTGAGCGCCAGCTCGACCCATTCGTAGTGCGCCAGTTCCAGTAAACCTGCCGGGTCTTCGGGTTGTGGTTCACGTTCGTTTTGCAGATAAGCTAAAAACTCCTGGGAGATTTCCAGAAAGTAGGGGCTCTGGCTCTGATGCCGTGAGAAAAAATCACGTACCATTTGATGCCAGTTTTCATTAGTATAAATGCTGCGAATAACGGGGAAGCCATTGCATAGAAAACCTTCGACATTGTTGTAAAACAGCTCACGATAAATACCCATGCGTCGATCTTCAATGCCCTCGGGTGCCGGATTGTTTTCCGGATCACGAAGATGCGCGGTAAAGGCGTACTGAATTTCTTTAAAATTTTCCTTAACCATGGGCTTGCTCGTTTTTATCGACAGCGGTAGCTGTCCATTTCTTTTGCAACTGTTTGATGCGATCAACTTCGGTCAGTAACTCTGCAACGGGTGGGATATTAAAGTCGCGTTCCAGCAAAGTGGGGAAGGCTCCAAAGTGCTGATAAGTTTTATTGAGCAACTGCCAGACGTTTTCGATAACATCGGCACCGTGAGTATCAACGATCAAATCATCGGCTTCATTGTAGTGCCCGGCAATATGGCCGTAGGCTATTCGCTCGGCGGGTAATGCCTGCATAAAGGCAACGGCATCGTAGCCGTGGTTAACCGAGTTGACGTAAATATTATTAACGTCGAGCAGTAATGTGCAATCAGCTTCATCGAGTACCGCTTTAATAAAGTCAATTTCCTGCATTTCACCGCCGGGTGCGGGTGTGTAGTAGGAAGCATTTTCCATGGCGATTTGTTGACCGAGAATATCCTGTACACGTCTGATGCGTTCAGCCACATGATGCACCGCTTCTTCGGTGAAGGGGATGGGTAGCAAATCGTAGAGATGTCCATCATCCGAACAATAACTTAGGTGTTCAGAATAAAACTTGATGCCGTGTTCGCGCATCAGTTTGCCGATAGATTTGACCAGTTCTTCATCGAGTGCAGAAGGCCCGCCAATGGATAGTGACAGACCATGCAGAATAAAATCGAAACGTTCGGTGAAAGCGCGGAATTTTTTACCGTAGGCACCGCCGACACCAATCCAGTTCTCCGGTGCGACTTCCATGAAATCAACCTGATCGTTGCTGATGCTTTCCATAGCATCAAGTACTTCACGGCGCAGACCGAGGCCTGCACCATGAACGGGATGATTTTTATCTGTATTCATTAACAACGTCCGTAACGTTTTTCGATGAAGTAATCCAGGCTGGCTTTACCCGGCCCGTAGAAGAAAAGAACTAGCAACATAATAAAGTATGTTGCGGCGAATTCAATGCCGTTATTCGATATAACAAAATTACCATTTTCAGTGAGCCAGCTGTAGTTGCCGTGCTCGTGCAGAATATCTTTGGCTCTGTCCAGACGATCTATTGCGCCCATGGTGCGCTCACTGGAAAAAATGCCCGAACCTTCAGCGATAGCCAGCCAGCCGTTTTTCATATGTACCGTGATTGCTGCCATGACCATGGTGAACATTAGTGGGATCGAAATCCAGCGTACGCCCAGACCGACAAGCAGTGCGACTGCGCCCACCGCTTCGGTGAGTGTGGCTAACCACGCGAGCAATTCAGGGAAGGGTAAGCCCAGTCCCCAGTCAGCGTTGCCAAACCAGTTGATGGTGCTTTCCATATTGCCCAGTTTTTTGGTGCCTGCCATCCAGAAAATGGGCACCAGATACAGGCGCAGTGCCAATGGTGCCAGAAAGTCAGCAGCACGTGTTGAATTGAGTAGTGATTGTGCCTTGCAGGCTAAAGCTAGAATTTTTTCCATAATAGTCTCGCGTTTAAAAGAGATAAAAAAACCCCGGGAGCCTGTGCTCTACGGGGTTTTTTGTTTAACCTATAAATGTTGTTTTAGTTGTTACCATTCTTATTTGCACCGCACTTGGCTTCGCCACACTTGCCTTCCTTTTCTTTTACCGGTGCCTTATTTGCGCCACAGTTACCTTCCTTATCTTTATTCATGCTTTCGCCGCAGTTGCCTTCCTTATCTTTTTCTGGTGCTTTACCTTCACCGCAGTTACCTTCCTTATCTTTTTTCTTGCCCATGTTTGCACCGCAGTTGCCTTCTGCAACTTGCATATAGCCGCTTTCAAGATTTTGCATACCGAAAGGATTTTCATCAGCATTGGCGATAGGGGTGGTAGCCAGAGTTGCTGCAAATGTTGCGCCTATAGCGATGGAAACAGATTTTTTTAGATTAGACATTGTTGTTTTCTCCTGATTATTAAATGCGCTAAAGTAAGGCGCTTGACTGAGTTTATAATACTCATGTTAGTAATGACAATCATTCTCAGTCTAAGTTCGTAAACAATTCAAAAAATATCTATAAATTTTTTGTTGGGCTGTATTTCTGCACCTGTTTATATAAAGGCACTAATTTCAGTGGGGTGAAAAGAGAGTGGCTTCGGATCTATACTGTTTTCTATGATGTTTTCATGAGGAACAGTCGATGGCAGAACCAGCGCCAGAGTCGTTAAGCCAGAATGTAACACTCGTCGACCCTGTATGCGGTATGAGTGTTACAGGATACAGCGAGCATCATTGTGTCCACCAGAATATCGACTACTATTTTTGCTGTGCAGGTTGCCAGCAAAAGTTTGCAGATAATCCCGATAAATATCTCAACCCAGTCGCAGAAGATCATGATGCCAGTTCTCTCGATTCTGCTATTTTTACCTGTCCCATGCATCCGGAAGTGGAGCAAATAGGTCCTGGTTCCTGTCCCAAATGTGGCATGGCGCTGGAAGCCAAAACCATTTCACTGGAAGAAGATAATAGTGAGTTGACCGATATGACGGCTCGCTTCTGGATCAGTGCGGCACTGGCTTTTCCTGTCTTTGTTCTCGCCATGATTGTTGATATGGTGCCTACCTTGCTGCCTGATGTCTTGCCTATGCAGACCATTCAATGGCTAGAATTTGTACTGGCAACGCCGGTCGTGTTGTGGGGTGGTTGGCCGTTTTTTGTACGTGGTGTGCAATCAGTCATCAGCTGGAATCTGAATATGTTCACCCTGATCGGGCTGGGTGTTTCTGTTGCCTGGAGTTACAGCAGTATTGCATTATTTTTTCCGAATCTTTTTCCCACTGTCATGCAAATGGAAAATGGGCTGGTCGCAGTTTATTTTGAAGCTTCGGCTGTCATCGTGACGCTGGTGTTACTGGGGCAGGTGCTGGAACTACGCGCCCGCAGCCAGACCAATAGTGCGATAAAGATGTTGCTGGGTTTGGCACCCAAAACAGCCCGTATCGTTCGCGATGATGGTAATGAAGAAGACATCCCACTAGAGCACGTTGCCGTAGGTAATCTGCTACGTGTCAGGCCGGGTGAAAAAATACCGGTCGATGGCGAAGTCGTGGAAGGTAATAGCTCGGTGGATGAGTCCATGGTCACCGGTGAAGCCATCCCGGTAGAAAAAATCGTAGCTGAAAAACTGATCGGTGCCACTGTCAATGGCACCGGTAGTTTATTGATGCGTGCTGAGAAAGTGGGTGTTGATACATTACTGTCGCAGATTATCCAGATGGTCAGCAAAGCACAACGCTCGCGTGCGCCTATCCAGAAACTCGCTGATATTGTCGCCAGTTACTTTGTGCCCGCTGTGGTGCTGGTCGCCGTGCTCGCCTTCTTTGCATGGTGGATGTTTGGGCCAGAACCCCGCTTAGCCTTCGCGGTAGTCAATGCGGTGGCGGTGTTGATCATCGCCTGTCCCTGTGCACTGGGTCTGGCCACACCGATGTCGATTATGGTTGGTACTGGCAAAGGGGCAACGCTGGGAGTGCTGATAAAAAATGCTGAAGCGTTGGAGACGCTGGAAAAAGTGAATGTGCTGGTGGTTGATAAAACCGGCACCCTGACTGAAGGCAAACCTGAGCTAGTCAAACTTGAAACTGTTGCCGATTTTGATGTCGATGAAATGCTGATACTGGTAGCCAGTCTGGAACGAGCCAGTGAGCACCCATTGGCTGAAGCCATTGTCGATGCCGCACAAGAGCAGGGTCTGACACTGTTAGCCACCGATGCATTTGAATCAGTCACCGGCAAGGGTGTGGTTGGTGTGGTTGATAATCATGAAGTGGTTATGGGTAATAGTCAGTTGATGCAAGCGCTGAATATTGAAGTCGCTACGCTATCTGAAAAAGCAGAAGCAGGACGTGCCGAAGGTCAAACGGTGATGCTGATCGCCATCGATGGCAAAGCAGCTGGAATCATTGGTGTTGCTGACCCTATAAAAGCCTCAACAGCCGAAGCCATTCAACAACTACATAAGGAAGGTGTGCAAGTAGTTATGTTAACTGGTGATAGCCACACCACAGCGCACGCCGTTGCAAAACGGCTGGGCATCACCCATGTTGAATCAGAAGTCTTGCCTGATCAAAAAGCCAAAGTGGTTAAGCAGTTACAGTCCATGAATAAAGTCGTCGCCATGGCGGGCGATGGTATCAATGATGCCCCTGCCTTAGCGCAGGCGAATGTGGGTATTGCCATGGGCACGGGTACCGATGTCGCCATGGAATCAGCGGGAGTCACTTTGGTGAAGGGTGATTTACGAGGTATTGTTCGGGCAATACGTTTGAGTCGAGCGGTGATGAAAAATATCCGACAGAATTTATTTTTTGCTTTTGTTTATAACTCCATTGGCGTGCCGATTGCCGCGGGGGTTTTGTATCCAGTATCTGGTTTGTTATTGTCGCCGATGTTAGCGGCAGTTGCGATGAGTTTTAGTTCGGTGTCGGTGATTGTTAATTCTTTGAGGTTGAGGAAGGTTAATTTGTAATCTATACCCTTAATTTCCCTGGTTGTAGACGTTATCAATATCAGATATTATTTATCAACTGTGAAATATTTTACCCGCATTATTCTTAACTGGTTCCTCATCTCCATAATGGTGATGTTGCCGTTGCGTTCTGTACTCGCAGTTAATCTATCTAATTGCGATATGCATGATAACGCGCCTCAACAAATCACTGCACATAATATGCATCAGAACATGGTAGCTGATGCGGCTCAGGATGGCGTTCATAACGCGCATGATTGCTGTGAAGAAGGCAGTACGTTATGTAATTATGATTGCAGTATTAGTATGAATGCTTCTTTCATCATTCGTGCCGCAGTTACAATTCCTGAATTAAACAAAGCTTCTTTTAGAACACAGGTTAAGAACACCCTTGTATTTAGAGCATTAATCCCTCCCTCGCGCCCCCCCGAAAATCTTTATAGCTAAAACAACATAGTTGTTTAAAACGCCGTGCTTTTATTAATGGCGTAGCAACTAAACATTATTACTTTGTTTTAATTATGGAGGTTGGCGATGCGTCAATCATATACCTTTTCTAAATATTTACTGATATGCATGATGCATACATCGGCGTTGTTGATCCTGCCGGATGCATCGTACGCGTTGAACCTGAAACAAATAGAGCAAATAGCACTTGATAGTGATCCGATAATAAATAGCTATGAAGCCGCATCGCGTTCATTCAGTGAAAAAGCGTTATCTAGTGGAACATTGCCTGATCCTAAGCTGCTGCTCGGTGCAGTCAATGTTCCTGTAGACACATTTGATCTATCTCAGGAAGCCATGACACAGCTAAAAGTTGGCATACGGCAGGATTTTCCTCAAGGAGACTTACTTAATCTCACTCAAAAACAGGCTCAATGGATGTCGCGTTCCTCTTATGCACAGAGTGAAGATACAAAAAGGAAAGTGCTGAGTGACGTACGCGAGGCATATCTGAATTTGCACTACGAAGTATCCGCACTGCAGATCATTACAGAAACAAAAAAGCTGTTCTCCAGGCTGGTTAGCATCACTGAATCACATTACGCCGCCGGTCGTGTTAACCAGCAAGATGTTATTCAGGCCAATTTAGAACTGTCACGTCTAGATGACCGCACTGTAAAGAAACAGGGCAAAGAAGAAAGTTACCGTGCTGAGCTAACTCAGTGGATAGGAGAACTGGCATGGCAGGAGATTGATGGCGGTTTTCCAGAATTACCTGAAATACAAATGAATATTGACGTGAATTCAGTCATTAGCAAACACCCGTTAGTACAGGTGCAGACCGCAAAAGTGAATGCAGCGCGAACAAATATCGATATTGCAAAACAGGACTACAAACCCAAATGGAGTGCCAGTCTAGATTATGGTTTTCGTTCTGGAAACAATCCCGATGGCACTAGCCGGTCTGACTTTGCAACGGCACTAATCAGTTTTGATGTTCCACTGTTCACATCAAATCGTCAGGATAAAAATGTAATAGCTAGTCAGGAAAAAGTTAAAACAGCTCAATATAAAAAGGATGATGTGTTAAGGCAGCTTAAGCGTACTTATGAGAAAGACCTACATCTTTGGCAACGTTTCGGTGAGCGTGAAAAACTATATCAGAACAGCTTGCTGTCGTCGGCAAAAAATAATACGCAAGCATCACTTAATGCATATCAGAGTGGAGTTACTGAATTTAATACCCTTATGCGTGCGCAGATCACAGAACTTGATATCCTTCTGGCAGATCTACGTGTGCGTGTTGACCGTGCAATTGCCGCTACACGTTTGCTTTATATAACGGGAGATACAAAATTATGAACACCAGTACTTTAAAAATAACCATCACCATTATCATATTTAACAGTCCGGCTTTGGGGTTTTTAGAAAATTCGATTGCCGAAGAAGACAAAGAAATACTGTACTGGGTTGCACCTATGGATCCAAATTATCAACGTGACAAGCCGGGTAAATCACCGATGGGCATGGATTTGACGCCAGTGTATGCAGAAGACAATGAATCAGGCAGTGCTGTCACAATATCCCCGGAGGTTATTCAAAATCTTGGCGTTCGTACTGATAAAGCTGAACGTACACGGCTATGGCGTGGAATTGATACTGTTGGTTATATAGATTTTGATGAGTCTAAGGTAAGCCATATCCATTTGCGTACTGAAGGCTGGATTGAAAAAATGACGGTGCAGTCTGAAGGTGAACGCGTTAAAAAAGGTGATTTCCTGTTTGATCTATATTCACCAAAACTCGTTAATGCACAGCAAGAATTAGTTACTGCGATCGCATCGGGAAGCAAGAACCTTATTCGTGCATCTAAAGAACGTCTTGCTGCACTCGGTGTATCTGAGCAACAGATAATGCAATTATTAAAAGATAAAAAAATCCTGCAAAGAATTTCAATTTATGCACCTCAAGACGGTGTTATTTCAAGTTTAACTGTTAGAGAAGGCATGTTTGTAAAACCTGCGAACAAGGTAATGTCACTGGCCGATCTTTCAAGCGTCTGGATACTCGCTGAAGTTTTCGAACGCCAGACTCAATGGGTGAATAACGGGCAGCCAGCTGAAGTAAGACTTTCATATCTTCCCGGCAAGGTATGGGAAGGCAATGTTGAGTATATTTACCCAAGTCTGGATCCAACAACTCGAACATTAAAAGTCAGGTTACGATTTGATAATCCTGATGAATTTCTCAAACCCAATATGTACGCTAATGTAAGAATATTTGGTGGCCCAAAAGAAAATATAATTGTTATACCTGTTGAAGGGCTGATACGTACAGGTCGCGAGGAACGAGTCATTATTGCATTAGGTGAAGGTCGTTTTGAAGCGCGCAATGTTACTGCTGGTATTGAAAGTGGTGATTATGTTGAGATTCTGGAAGGCCTTGATGAGGCTGATGTGATCGTCACATCGGGTCAGTTCCTTATCGATTCCGAAGCCAGTATGCGTGCTAGTCTCAAAAGGATGAGCCATACGGATAATCGCAGCGATGATCCGGGTATGGAGATTCAGCAATGATTACACGCATCATCGACTGGTCGATAAATAACCGTTTAATTGTATTGATGCTAACAGCCTTTATCGTCGGTTTTGGAATTTACTCGATAAAAAATATACCGCTGGATGCAATACCTGATTTATCTGACGTACAGGTTATTATAAAAACAAGCTATCCAGGACAAGCGCCACAAGTTGTTGAAGATCAGATAACCTATCCACTAACAACGGCCATGCTTTCAGTTCCAAAAGCAGTCAATGTCCGCGGTTATTCGTTCTTCGGTGACTCCTATGTTTATGTCATTTTTGAAGATGGCACTGACCTGTACTGGGCGCGCACACGAGTACTGGAATATTTAAGCAAAGTGTCGAGTACAATGCCGGCACAAGCACGACCTGAACTCGGGCCTGATGCCACGGGTGTTGGTTGGGTTTACGAATACGCACTGGTCGATCGTACTGGCGGGCATGACCTGTCACAGCTACGCAGCCTACAGGACTGGTTCTTGAAATTTGAACTTCAAACCGTAAAGGGGGTATCGGAAGTTGCCACTGTGGGCGGCATGGTCAAACAATATCAGGTAGTGCTTGATCCAGACAAGTTGCGTGCATACGGCTTAACACTACAACAGGTTAAAAGCGCAATAGTTCGCGGTAATCAGGAAACGGGTGGTTCAGTGATAGAAATGGCTGAAGCCGAATACATGGTGCGTGCGACAGGTTACGTGGATGAACTCGATGATCTTCGAAACATACCTTTAGTGGTTAACAAACAGGGAACCCCGATACTTTTAAAAGATGTCGCACAGATACGGTACGGGCCTCAATTACGTCGCGGTGTTGCAGAACTTAATGGTGAAGGCGAAGTTGTTGGTGGTGTAATCATAATGCGCTTTGGTGAAAACGCATTAACCACCATCGATGCTGTTAAACAAAAACTAAACGAACTATCACGTAGCCTTCCTGAGGGTGTTGAAATTGTCGAAACTTATGACCGTTCAGCATTGATTAAACGTGCAGTTAATACACTCAATAGCAAACTGGTAGAGGAGTTTGTTGTCGTCGCGCTGGTATGTGCAATATTTCTGTTTCATCTGCGTTCAGCGCTGGTTGTAATCCTGTCATTACCCATCGGCATTTTGATTGCATTCATAGTGATGGAACAAATGGGTATTAATGCCAACATCATGTCACTGGGTGGTATCGCAATTGCAATAGGTGCCATGGTCGATGCTGCTATTGTAATGATTGAGAATGCCCACAAACATATTGAACGTACAGAACTAAGCGACGAAAATCGCTGGCAGGTGATGCGACAGGCCGCAGTCGAAGTTGGCCCGCCTTTGTTCTTTTCTCTATTGATTATTACATTGAGTTTTCTTCCTGTTTTTACACTCGAAGCACAGGAAGGACGCATGTTTGCGCCGCTTGCTTATACCAAAACTTTTGCCATGGCCGGTGCAGCTTTACTATCGATCACACTGGTGCCGGTATTGATGGGTTATTTCATTCGCGGAAAAATAACACCCGAACACAAAAATCCTGTTAATCGAATTTTGATTGCTGTTTATCGCCCATTCATCAACATGGCACTGAAAGTACCTAAATCTGTACTTGCTGTAACACTGGTACTGGTGATTGCTGGTTTCTGGCCTCTGACACAAATCGGTTCGGAATTTATGCCAGACCTGGATGAAGGCGATCTACTTTATATGCCAAGTACATTTCCCGCTGTGTCTGTAGGTAAAGCGCAGGAACTGTTACAGCAAACGGATAAATTGATCATGACCGTACCCGAAGTTAAAAGAGTCTTTGGTAAAGTGGGACGCGCCGAAACTGCCACAGATCCTGCTCCGCTAACTATGATTGAAACAACAATTCTGCTCAAGCCACAAGAAGAATGGCGTGATGGAATGACCATGGATAAGCTCAAGCAAGAACTCAACACACTAATACAATTTCCAGGATTGACTAACGCATGGGTGATGCCAATAAAAAATCGTATCGACATGATGGCAACGGGCATCAAGACACCAGTCGGTATAAAGGTTGCGGGGCCTGATCTTGAAAAGATTCAGGAGCTGGGTAAGCAAATAGAAAATATACTTAAAGAAGTAAGGGGAACGGTATCTGTTTATTCAGAACGTGTTACAGGTGGCCGTTACGTAATCGTTGATATAGATCGTGTTGCAGCCGCACGTCTCGGATTGAACATTGCAGATATTCAGGAAGTTGTCCGTACCGCCCTCGGTGGTATGCAAGTCGGCATGAGTGTTGAGGGCTTAGAACGTTATCCTATCAATATACGTTACCCTCGTGATGTGCGCGACTCCCTGGACAAGCTGCGCAATTTACCACTGGTAACACCAACTGGCGCACATATACCACTCGAAGAAATTTCTGATGTGCGTGTTGAAGGTGGACCGGGCTTAATCAAAACAGAAAATGCTCGACTCAATGGCTGGATATACATTGACATTGAAGGCCGTGATCTAGGTTCGTACGTTTCAAGTGCGCAACAGGCTGTAGCAGAGAATATTAAATTACCCGCAGGTTACTCAATATCGTGGTCAGGCCAATATGAATTTATGGTAAGAGCGGTTGAGCGTTTGACTACACTAGTCCCCGTTACCCTGGCCATCATTGTACTGTTGCTGTATCTCAGTTTTCGATCCATTCCGGAAGTTCTAATAGTTATGGGTACCTTGCCTCTGGCATTAAGCGGTGGTTTCTGGTTGCTGTATTTACTGGATTACAATATGTCAGTTGCTGTGGGCGTCGGCTTCATCGCGCTGTCAGGGGTTACGGTTGAAATAGGCGTTATCATGCTGGTATACCTGAATCAGGCATTAGAACAACAGCGTCACTTAGCCGATAACTCATCTACTGAAATAACATTAAAGCAAATACGCACAGCCGTAATTGATGGCGCACTACTGCGAGTTCGTCCAATCATGATGACGGTATCTGCAATCATTGCAGGCCTGTTGCCTATTATGCTGGGTAGCGGTACCGGGTCAGAAGTGATGCGACGGATTGCTGCACCCATGGTGGGCGGTATGGTTAGCGCAACTGTTTTGGCACTGGTTGTGATACCTGCTGTATTTTTGCTTTGGAAGCAAAAGAGGTTGAATGTTTGAATGGTTGTTTATGGTTGATACTTCACTACTGCTTTGGCTCTGTTTATTTTGCCTTATTTTTTTCTGACGTGTATACACTCGTAATCACAGGCGTTGGCCTAATGGCTTTGCCCTATTTTATCAGGATATAGCATAAACGCCTTCAGCAACAATAATCAAAATCTGTCGGCAAAGACTTCTCAACCTACAACTGTGTTTGGTTTGTTGTTGTCGCCGATGCTGGCGGCAGTAGCGATGAGTTTTAGTTCTGTGTCGGTGATTGTTAATTCTTTGAGGCTTAGGAGGGTTGGTTTGTAATTTATACCGTTTGTTTGTGGGCATAATTAGGTGTGTCTGTTTTTGGCCGGTAAGTGATCTTCGCCAATCTTCATCTTTTGACTCATGCTAACCAGTTTGGCCAGATGATTTTTCACTATTTAGTAGTAGGTCGGCAATCCTTTGCCGACGGCAATCTTTCCGACACCTGTACTGCTGGTCTGCGCTTGTTGGCTTAGGAGGGTATATTTGTAACTTTCCTAAGCTAATTGTTCCGTCATATTCCTTAGCTTGAAGACATAAGATGACATTCGACCGAAGGTGAATATAATGGTGTTTACAGTGATGTAAACCTCGGGAGGCGATTATGGATACTTTAGTAACTGCTGAATGGCTGAAACAGCATATTAATGACTCAGATTTAGTCATACTTGATTGCACGGTTGTTACCATGCCCGATGCAAATGATCCTCGTGGTTTGAGTAATGTCAGTGGGCGCCCTGACTATGAGCTTGGTCATATCCCCAATGCTGGCTTTGCTGATCTTAAAGTAGAGCTCTGTAAATCTAATGAGCCAATTGAATTCGATTTATTAAGCCCAGAACAATTTTGTGCCTCTATGAGCGAATTAGGTGTGGGGGATGATTCCCATGTTGTGCTTTATGATGCTAATTACACCGGTTGGGCTGCACGGGTTTGGTGGATGCTGCGTTGGGTTGGTTTTGATAATGCAGCGATACTGGACGGCGGTCTCACTGCATGGACATCTACAGGTAATGAGCTTTCTCTTGATTCTGTTAGCCTACCTGCACAACAGTTAACTCCGAAACCACGCCCGGAGTTGATTGCAAAACATGATGAAGTGCTTGCTGGTATTAATAATGAAGCTGTTATTCTTATCGATACATTACCTGAGGAATTTTATCGAGGTGAAATGAGCATCTATCCTCGACCCGGCCATATCCCAGGTGCAGTCAATATTAATGGCCTGAGCGTACTTGATAAAACAGGACACTTGCTTAGGCAAGATGAACTGGCAGCAATGCATGCTTTTGATCACAATGCCCGCATAATCACTTATTGTGGCGGCGGCATCGTAGCCTCAACCGACGCGTTTGTTTTAACCCGGTTGGGATTTAATAATGTGGCTGTTTATATGGCTTCACTTGAGGAATGGACAGCTGATCCGACAAATCCGATGGATATCGGCACTTCCTGAGTTTATAGCTTGGCAGGGTGTAATAAATGCAGAGTATTACGATGTAAGAAAAAGATCTTTCAAAATACTTAAACGACCTGCTTTCAGAAAAGTACTGGTAGAAATTCAGCTTCGATATTTTCCTATCGAGTGTTATTTATGGCTAGTTCCATGATAGCGGGGAAAATAAAGTGCAAATTGAGTACCGTGACCCAGTTCGGAATAGACTTTAATTTCACCATTACTGCGTTGCATAAAACCATAAACCTGGCTTAGACCCAGGCCGGTGCCATTTTCCCCTTTAGTTGAGTAGAAGGGATCAAAGATGATTTCTTTGGTGGCATCATTCATGCCGCCGCCTGTATCGGTGATGTTGAGCAAGACATAGTCACCAGGCTCCAAATCTAATAGTTTGGCATCTGTCACATTGATTTGCTCATTGCTAGTCTGAAGGGTTATCTGGCCGTTGCCATCTATCGCATGCATGGCATTAATGCTCATATTGAGGATGGCGTCTTCCAGGTCATTACTGTCCAGCCATACTGGCCACAGGTTTTCTGCCAGTATGAGTACCAGTTTAATGCGCGCAGTCAGTGTTTTTTCCAATAGGTGTTTCTCGTCCTGCAGTAGCGTATTGAGATTTAACATGTCTGCTTCGCTGATTTTTTGACGAGTGAATGCCAGTAGTTTTTTAGTCAGTTTGGCGCCACGCTCACTTGCATGATGAATTTCATGTGCATATTTTTTCAGTTTGGGCTGGTCACTCAATGCCTCTTGCAATAAATCGGCGTAGCCCAGAATAATCCCGAGCATGTTGTTAAAATCGTGTGCAATACCGCCAGTGAGTTTTCCTAGAGCATCCATCTTCTGAGATCGGCGCAGCCCCTCTTCGGCCTGTCTGCGCTCGGTGATGTCCATATTGTTGGAACGAATGCCCTTAACCTTACCTGCTTCATCCTTGACACCGACACACATATGCAGCAACCAGCGAACTTCTCCATTACGGTGAATAAACCTTATGTCCAGTGGTCGCGTAATACCGTCCTCATCCACGTCATGTACATGATCGTCCCAGATGGGCAGGTCATCTGGGTGAATGCATTCTCTTAGCAGCTCTGGGCGGGCATAGAAATCATCTGGCTGATAGCCGGTGATTTTTTCAACGGCAGGTGAGACATAATGGAAAGTGCCATCAATACCTCGGTAGAATGAAAAATTGGTCGAGAGATCGGCGATGGTGCGAAACAGCTCGCGCTGCAAGAATAGTTCTTTGCGCAGGGTCATTACCGCACCAAGAAGTAATCCGATAACCGTTCCCAGTAACACTGGAGCTATAATATAATGCGGTTCAAAATGATTTACTACAAAGATTGTTTGAAGAGTAAAAAAGACCATTACGATCCCCATAGCAATCAGCCATGAGAACAGATAAATTTTCACATTGTTTTGAAGCATATGCATTGAGTAAAAGCAGTCCTGTTTATAATTTTAAAATGTACAATATTTACATTTAAGTGCCTGGTTTATTGGCAATTGTGGGCGTATGGTGCCCCCCTTTTTTCATATCACTACCCCTTAGTTAGATTTAATAAACCAGAGGGATCAGGCTATCTCATTTATTATTCTATATCTGTTAATCGTTTGTATCTACATACAGGCTGCTAATGTCATTTCCTGTGCCGCTTTCATCCAGGCGGATATGTAAACCAAGGTTGGTTCTAGAGTCGGCATTATTGAGCGCCTCTTCCTTGTTAATTTTGTTTTCTTTGTAGAGTTCGTATAGTGATTGATCGAATGTCTGCATGCCGCCTTCTGAGCTTCGTTCCATGGCTTCCTTGATATTGTCAATTTCATGTTTCTGAATTAATTCTTTTACATAAGGGGTAGTCCGCATTATTTCTACTGCGGGTACGCGTTTGCCATCCTGGCCGTGTATCAGGCGCTGGGCAACCACCGCATTAAGGCTGAGTGACAGGTCAAGATAAAGCTGTTCATGCGCAGTTTCTGGGAAGAAATTGATCATGCGTTCCAGCGCCTGATTGGCATTAGTTGCATGTAGCGTGGACAGGCATAGGTGTCCGGTGTCTGCGTACCCGATGGCCTGTTCCATGGTTTCACGATCACGGATTTCACCAATAAGGATTACATCGGGCGCTTCACGCATTGCTCTTCTAAGTGCATTGGCATAGGACAGGGTGTCGAGCCCCACTTCACGTTGATTGACGATGGACTTTTTGTGCGTGTGTACGAATTCAATAGGGTCTTCAATCGTTAGTATATGGCCTGTTTTATTTTCATTGCGGTGGTCAACCATAGACGCCAGCGTAGTTGATTTTCCGCTGCCAGTCGTGCCAACGATTAAGACGAGCCCTCTAGGTTCCATCACCATTTCTTTTAAACAAACTGGCAGATTAAGCTCTTCTATGGAGGGGATACGATTTTTAATATAGCGTATAACCATAGCCACATCACCGCGTTCCCTGAATACATTGATCCTAAAATGTCCAATCTTTTTGATTGAGGCAGAAATATCCAGTTCAAGATTTTCCTTAAACTGTTGTTGCTGTTCTTCGTTCATGATTGCGTAGGCAGCTTTCTTTACGCTGCCTGCAGGTAAAACCTGGTCATCAATGGCAGAGGTAATGCCTTCGATTTTGATATTGATGGGTGCACCCGGGCTGAAAAAGAGATCAGAGGCCTCTTTATCAACCATGATTTTCAGGTAGTGGGATATATCCATAGGAGTTAGCTTATACTTTTACCTGTAGAATTAATATCTATTCTGACAGGGTTATGGCGTGTTGCAAGACCCAGAAAATCTGCGTCAGGGAGCTATTATTCTGATGTTAGTGAGTGTTTTGCTCAGGCATCTATTTTTCTTTTCAAGAATACCCATTTCAGCTTTGAGATTATCATGAAAAAAACATTTAAATTAAGCCACGAAAAACTCACGATTCCGAGGCTCGTCGAAGCCATTAAATATGAAGTTAAAAAATATATAAAAAGAGAACGTAGAAGAGTCTTACCTGAAGATGCTGATTATTGGGATTTTGACTGTCAATTCGGCGTTGATGAGGCAAGCAGTGAGGTTATCCATATGTCCGAGATTAATAAATTGATTAGCTGGGCTGAGTCAGAGCAGCTTGAAAGCTTTTATCTGGAGATCATGGCTAAACCTTGTCGTCGAAATAAACCGGCAAATACAGAATTAGATACTAAATGAATATCCGTGAAGAATAGCCTTCTGATATAAAAGAGGTTGGCGACAAATGATAATAATTTGTCATCGACTCATTTTTCTGACAATGTGGATTCACATGACTCGCCATCATCAGGTGTTCTGCTTCATGTCCCAATCCCATTCTGTTATATGGGAAAAGTACTTGGAAAATGCGCCAGTTTGGGTCACACTGGAAGTGTAGAAATCACATAAATGGGGAAAAGGTCATGTCTGATTCAAACAACGAAAACCGCCTTGCAGCTGGCTATCATAAGCTGATGGAGTACCTCCATGAGAAGCCACAAATTGACCATGCGCTGGAGCGTCTCTCAGAGTGGGGAGAGCTTACCCGCGAAGATGTGAGCAAGATTGGTGACTATCTGAAGCGTGATCTGGAAGATGCGGCTAATTTCATGGAGACAAATGGCAAAGAACTCAAAGACTGGCTTAGATATGATCTCTACATGGCTGAGAATATGCTCGGTGATACCTTTTCTAAAATGGTCGATGAGACTCGAGAGACGCTCGATAATTTTGAGAAAGAGGCGTCACGCATCGGAGAGTGGCATACAGGGGAGGTGGTTGGTCTTGGCACTTTTGAGTGCAAGGCTTGCGGAGAGGTTATTCATTTCCACAAACCGGGTCATATGCCGCCATGCCCAAAATGCCATGAAAGCAAGTATCGTCGGTTGACGACTAATGATAGTGACTGAGGCTGATATTATCGACTGATGGATGTTGTATCAGAAATTTCCAATATATGCTTGTTCTTAACCGCGCTATTTGCAGTCTTATGGTATGTAACATCCAGAGATAGTGTTTATGAAACTGTAGATGGTGACGTCGTTTCTACAAAGAATGTTTTTGGTGTGCTTTGTGTGGTTAGTTTTATTGCATGGTTGGTAATAAAATTTAATGGTTATTTTTAAGTTAGCTCGATTATTAAAAAATAAATATCTTAAGGAAAAAAATATGTCAAAAAGTATCAAAGGCTCACAAACTGAAAAAAATTTACTAAAAGCATTTTCGGGAGAGTCACAGGCAAGGAACCGATATACCTATTTTTCTGCTGCGGCCAGGAAAGAAGGTCTGGTTCAAATAGCTTATATTTTTGAAGAAACGGCTAATCAGGAAAAAGAGCACGCTAAGCGGTTCTTTAAATTTCTTGAAGGTGGTGACGTTGAAATAACTGAAACATATCCTGCGGGCAAAGTTGCAACTACGCTTGAGAATTTGAGAGCGGCTGCAGAAGGTGAAAAATACGAATGGTCGGAGATGTATCCTGCTTTTGCCAAAGTGGCGAGAGAAGAAGGTTTTGATGAAGTTGCGGCAGCCTTTGATGCGATTTCCATTGCTGAAAAGCAGCATGGTAAGCGCTATCAGGAACTGGCTGATAATTTAGAATCTGGGAAAGTTTTTAAAAGGAATGGCAAGGTTGTCTGGCGTTGTAGAAATTGCGGCTATCTGCACGAAGCAGAAGAAGCTCCAGAGCTATGCCCAGCGTGTCTTCATCCCCGGGCGCATTTTGAGCTGTTAGGTGAAAATTGGTAGCGCCGTATGTGGTGTAAAAGGATTTATAGTTTCTCTTTTATATGAGATAAAAAATGATGAGAAGAGTAGGAAGGCATGTACGGTTTAAGCGGTTTTTTAAGGATGTTTTTGTTCATACACCGTTAACAAAGATGGTGCTTTTGTCGATAGTGCTCTGGTTTTTATTTTCTGCTGGAATATTTCTTTCGGAACGAGGTTTTGAAGGAACCTCTATTCATTCATATGGTGATGCATTGTATTGGGGGATTGCAGCATTTTCAACGGCGGGTATTGCTAATGCACCAGTATCAGGTGCCGCTCAGTTCATTGGTGGTTTATGGTCAGTGATTGGTTCGATGCTGTTTTTCGGAACCATTGTGGCGACCATTACCACCTATTTTATGCGACCCATGCAGGGGCCTCATAAGAAGATAATTGATACGGTAGAGTACAACCTTGAACAGTTGGATGATCTTACGGTTGATGAACTCGATCTGTTAAAGGAAACTGTTGATGCTCTTATTGTTCATGTTGAGCATCTAAAAGAAAAACAATCAAAATGATAATTGACATGTGGTGATAAAATCGGTCCTTAAAATTTTATTTTCATTTTCCTTGTTCTATTCGGCCTGTTCAATATCAAAAGATATGGAATGGCAACTAGGAGCTGGTCTGGCAGCGTTAAGTCTGGATTTGTATCCAGGCTCTTCTGAAAAGAAACTTTATGTTTTTCCCATTCCTTACTTTACTCTGGTAAGTGAACTACTGGAGATCGACAGAGGAATTCGCGGTTTTCTTTTTAAATCCGATGATGTGATCCTGGATATAAGTGCTGATTTCGGTATTTCGGTTGATAGTGATGATAGCCAGGTACGTATGGGTATGCCTGATCTTGATTTTGTGTTGCAGGTTGGTCCATCACTGGAGTTTCTATTAACTGATCTTAGAAGAGACAAGCTGGATGTGCGTTTTGAGTTACCTTTAAGGATAGCGATTGCTTCCGATATCAAACACACCAGCAATGAAGGCTGGTTGATGGAGCCACGCTTCAGTATCGAAAAACGCAGAATGCACAAATCAGGTCTGGCTATGAAATTCACCGTGGGGCTTAAATACGCGACGCGTGATTTCCATGCTTATTACTATGATGTTGATCCTGCCTTTTCAACAGCCACTCGACCTGCTTATGCTTCAGAAAAGGGTTACGGTGGTTCATTTGCTAAGGTACGAGCAAGCTGGCGTGAAGGTGACTGGATCTGGTGGACTTTATTGCGTTATCAGAACTTAAATGATGCGGTCTTTGAGAATAGTCCTCTGGTGGAGGAGAAAGACTATTATATGTTTGGTATTGGTTTTGCGTGGATATTTGCGGAGAATTTTTGAGAGTTAGCTAAATATTCCTGTTTTTTCATCACCGCTATTTAAACTTGAATATCTTTGAGCTTGTTATTTAAACTGTTAATATTTGATGGTCCCAACGGGATAAAATTTAATAAAAGGATAAAATATGAATAAATTAATGCAGAGTTTTTCTTTAATCAGTTTTTTTGCTTGTCTAGCTACTGCACCGGTACATGCGGCTGAGCTAAATATGGAACCGGGGATGTGGAAATGGACTTCAACAATGGAAATGCAAGGTATGCAATTTCCAATTCCACCGATGATTTATAGTAATTGTGTTACTAAACAAGACTTGATACCAAAACCACCTGAGGATGATCAAGCGTGCAAAATGCTGGATAAAAAGATCACTAAGGATTATGTGCAGTGGAAGATGGAGTGTGATGGTGACAGTGGCAAAGCTCTATCAGACGGAAAAATTTCATATAATGGTACTTCCGCCAAGGGCGAGATTAAGGTCTTGACTCAGGGTATGACGATGACAACAAAACTTATTGGTGAGAGAACTGGAGCTTGTCAGTAATAAATTTGTTTGATGTAATCCAGATAGATGATAGACAAAGGAGACTGAATAATCAGGTTTCCTTTGTTTTGCGGGATGTAATAATAGGCAGTGGCGTTAGCTTTGTTTCAAGTGAGTTTTCTCAAACACTCAAAATAAGTCACTTCATCCGGCATAGCGTTGTTCCGTTGTGCCAACCACAATGCTTCACCCAGACATTCCATCATCGCGTGTTCGGCTTCGTGGGCTGAACCCTGTTTCATAATGATAGATTGATATAGTGCCTTAATGCCGTCGGGACGATCAGTGCTGATTTGTTCGTGCAGGGCGATGTGCATGCTCATGTGCAGGAAGGGGTTAACTTCGCCCTGGTCGGGCAGGTAGTCTTTATCTAGTGCGGCTTCATTTTCCAGCAAGTGATGGTATTCAGAATGTAGCTCAATGATATGAGTGATGATTTTCTGCATGGCATCCAACGGTGCGCCTTCTTGATGTGCTTTCCAGCAATCGAAAAAAACTTTACGCATTTGATTACGGTCTTGATTGAACATTATTCAGTTTTATCCTTGAATTCACAGAGGTCTTCGATTACACACGAGCCGCATCTTGGCTTGCGTGCAATGCAGGTATAGCGTCCCAGTAATATAAGCCAGTGATGAGCATTTAGCATAAATTCTTTGGGCACGAATTTCATTAATTTTTTTTCGACTTCGAGTACGTTTTTTCCGGGTGCGATTTTAGTGCGATTAGAGACGCGGAAGATGTGGGTGTCAACGGCGATGGTTGGCTGACCAAAAGCGGTGTTGCGCACTACGTTGGCAGTTTTTCTACCAACGCCGGGCAGGGCTTCGAGTTGTTCCTGTTGCTGTGGTACTTCGCTGTTGTGTTTGTCCATCAAGATTTTACAGGTCTTGATGATGTTCGCACCTTTGGTGTTAAACAGGCCGATGGTGCGAATGTATTCTTTCAGATCTTTCTCGCCGAGTGCATAAATGGCTTCTGGTGTATTGGCGACGGGGTAGAGTTTGTCGGTGGCTTTGTTCACGCTAACGTCGGTGGCCTGTGCAGAAAGTATCACGGCGATCAGCAGCTCAAAGGGGTTTGAGTAATTTAACTCGGTAGTTGGGTTTGGATTGTTGTCTTTGAGACGCGTGAAAATCTCAAAGCGTTTCTGAGCATTCATGGTGTGTTTTTATGATGCAGTGTTTTCAGCAGGCTTGACGGGTGCGGCAACGTTAACAATCCTTTTGCTTTGGCGGCGGTCGATGGCATTTTTAATCGCGATTAAAAATCCTAAGCCAAGAAAGGCACCAGGTGGCAAAATCGCGACCAGAAAACCGGGGTAGTCATCAATGATGGTTAATTCCATGCCCTGGGCCATGGAGCCAAACATTAAATCGGCATCGGCAAACAGTGTGCCCTGGCCAATGAGTTCGCGCAATCCACCGAGCAATACCAGCACCAGCAGAAAACCCATGCCCATCATGAAACCGTCGATGGCTGAATCGAGCACATGATTTTTTGATGCATAAGCTTCGGCGCGTGCAATGATGGAACAGTTGGTGACGATCAGCGGGATAAAAATACCCAGCACCAGAAACAGTTCATAGAACCAGGCGTTCATCACCAGCTCAATGGTGGTGACGATGGATGCAATGATGAGAACAAAAATGGGGATGCGAACTTCGGGGCGTGTCCAGTGGCGAATGATGGAGACAAAAGTATTGGAAAGCACCAGTGTGATCAATGTGGCAATGCCCAGACCCAGACCGTTGATAAAGGTTGAAGTTACCGCCAGTAGTGGACATAGACCCAGCAGTTGCACCAGGGCAACATTGTTCGTCCATAGGCCATTTTTAACAAGGATTTGTTGTTCGGGGTTCATGATTCTGGTTTGTCAGTTTCAGGTTTTTTGTTAATGGTTTTTTTCTTGAACAAAACTTTGTCATTGGCCTTGAAGTATAACAGGGCGGAATGAACGGCCTTCACTACAGCGCGTGGTGTAATGGTTGCGCCGGTGAACTGGTCGAACTCACCACCATCGCGTTTAACCTTCCATTTTTTCTCGCTGAGTTTGTCGAGCGATTTGCCGTTAAATCCAAGAATCCAGTCAGAACGTTTGGCCTCGATGCCGTCGCCCAGTCCAGGTGTTTCACGATGTTTAACCACGCGCACGCCAGCCAGATCGCCATTGCTGTAAACACCGACGAGCAGATGAATGGAACCGTTGTAACCATTGGCTGCGATGGCCGAAAATACGACAGCGACATCTTTTTCCTGTTTGCGTGCGCGGTAAGCGATGGAGCTTTCTTTGGTGCCAAGATTATGGTCAGCGGTTAACTCAATAGTATCCAGCAGCAGGTCATTATCATAAGCAGAGGCGGGCAATATATTGTTGAGCTGTTTCAGTAGTGCCTGCTCTTCATTATATTTAATGGTTTCATAGGTGCTGTCATAAGTCATGCCCACCAGCGCTGCGCCGATGGTGGCAAAAATCATCAGCAATAATGCAGTGGTGATAACCTGCTTATGAATATTCATTATTCGGTTTCCCTGCTGCCATAAACTTTTGGCTGGGTGTAATAGTCGAGCAGGGGCACGGCCATGTTCATCAGCACGACAGCGAAGGCGATACCATCAGGATAACCGCCCCAGGTTCTGATGGTGTAAACCAGTACTGCAATACCGGCACCAAAAATCCATCGACCTCTGGGTGTGGTGCAGGCTGAAATGGGGTCAGTTGCGATAAAGAAGGCACATAACATGGTGCCGCCGCTGAATAGATGGAATAAAGCAGATGGGTAGCTGGCGTAATCGATCACTGCAAAAAGATTAGCAATGAGCAGTAGCGTTACCAGAAAAGAAACTGGAATACGCCAGTCGATGATTTTCTGTTTAATCATCCACAGGCCGCTCAATAAAAATAACAGATTAACCCATTCCCAGCCCTTGCCGCTGATGCTGCCGAATAATGCACCGTAAACTTCGTGCTGGCGCGTGCTTGCAATATCGTGTTCGAGACTGAGCTGCGCCTTGATGGTGTCGATGGGTGTGGCCATGGTGACGCTGTCGATGGAAGCTTTGTCGGGTAGTGTGCTATGAAAAATGATGCTGAAAGTTTCACTAAAGCTGAGCCAGCTATCGCCAACACCCAGGGGTGCTGTCCAGAAAGTCATCTCCCTTGGGAATGAAATCATGACGACAATATAACCGACCATTGCGGGGTTAAATAAATTGAAGCCCAGGCCACCGTAAAGTTGCTTGGCGATAACGATGGCAAAAATTGAGGCGATGACGGTAAGCCACCAGGGCGCTAAAGGTGGCAAGGCCAGTGCTAACAGACAGGCCGTGATAAGTGCGCTGCCATCTCTGAGTGAAGCGTTAACTGGGCGTGCTCTGAGTTTGAGGATAATGGCTTCGCTGAGCAGGCAGATGGTGGCGGCAATCATCAGGTTGATCAATACACCCCAGCCAAAGAAATAGATAGCTGCAACAGTTCCAGGAATCAGGGCGAGCAAGACCTGATACATGATTGAATGCACGCTGGCCTGTGCACTAATAAAAGGAGAACTGGCTTTGCGAAATAACATTTTTAGTTTCCAGAATTATTGGTGTTTAAAAAAACAATCAACTTATTCATTATTTTCTTCCTTTATGTCCTTGCGACGTTGATCAGCTTCTTTAATCTGACGTTCCTGATCGGCGCTGAGATTTTCTGTATTTTTGGGTGCTTCTGGCTGTGCTTCTTTTTTCTTTTTAACGCGTGCCAGTGCTTCGGCAATGGCATTTTTTTTTGTATCCATTTCGTTTTTAGCTGGCTTGCCTTTTTTCTTGTTCAGCATCTCACGTTTCTTGCGCAGACGTTCTTCGCGTTCCTGTTTCTGCATTTTCAGCCGGTGTTCACGAGCTTCATGGCGAACACGGGCGGCATCTGATTTTTTGCGATCAGCTTCCAGTTGCCAGATTTCTGATTTGGCGTTTCGGTAGTATTGCACCAGTGGTATCTGGCTGGGGCAAACGTAGGAACAACAACCGCACTCGATGCAGTCGAACAAATGATACTCGGCAGCACGTTCATGGTTGCCGGTGCTGGCGTACCAGTAAAGTTGCTGCGGCAGCAATTGAGCAGGGCAAACTTCTACACATCTTGCGCAACGAATACAGGGCATGTGCTGCTCTGTATTTGCAGGATAGATTTCATCGTTATTGGTGACCAACAGGCAATTGCAGGCTTTTATAATAGGTAGCTGATCACTGTTTACACTGTAGCCCATCATGGGGCCACCGATGATCAGACAGTGCGCATCGTTTGTATAATCACCACATTGTTCAATGCAGTCAGCAATAGAAGTACCTATGGGGACTTCCAGATTTTGTGCCTGTTTGATGCCGCTACCAGTCACGGTGACAATGCGAGAGATTAAAGGCTCGTCTTCAAAAATGGCTTTGTGAATAGCGTGGGCGGTGCCGACATTATGACAAAGGATACCGATGTCAGCGGGTAAGCCATTCATCGGAACTTCTTTACCCGTGACAATTTTGATGAGCTGCTTTTCACTGCCGCTGGGATAAAGCGTGGGTACGATCTGCAGTCGGAAAAAGCCGGTATTGTCTTCATCAATAGCCGCCTGTATCGCCGCTATCGCTTCGGGTTTATTGTCTTCGATGGCAACAATACATTCTCGTGCTTTGATAATGTGAGCAATAATATCCGCGCCCAGAACAATTTCTTTGGCGTGTTCCTGCATGAGTCGGTCGTCACAGGTGATATAAGGTTCGCACTCGATACCATTCAGAATGAGGGTGTTGATATTAACTTCTGTTTGTTTGATGGCGGATGGAAAAACGGCACCACCCAGACCAACAATGCCTGCGTTACGAATGATATTGCGCAGGTCGTGAGAATTCATCTGATTGTAATTTTCAGCAACGGGATTTTTTTCTATCCATTCATCCTGAAAATCGTTTTCAATAATGATGCATTCTGCTTCCATGCCCGATGGATGTGGAATGACATGTTGACCAATTTCAACAATGGTGCCCGAGACTGGAGAATGAATCGGTGCACTGACCAGTTTTTTTGTGGTCGCTAACATCTGTCCTTTCAAAACACGTTGGCCTTTTTCTACAACAGCTTCACCGGCGGCACCAATGTGTTGTTGCAGGGGAATGACATAGCGATTTTGGGGTTTGCATGTAGCAATAGGCGTCTGGCTGGATATTTCCTTGTGATAATCCAGTTGCAGGCCGCCGTGAATAGGGTTCAGTTTTGTTGATTCCATAATGCGTGCCTATGTTCCCCTGGGGGCCGCGTGGCCACCATTGGGTGCAGGCCATTTCCAGTTGTTCATATTTTGTTCGACGGGAACAATATGAATGCAATCAACCGGGCAGGGTGGAATACATAAATCACAGCCAGTACATTCTGAAGAAATGATGGTGTGCATGTGTTTGGCTGAGCCAAGAATGGCATCGACGGGGCAGGCCTGAATGCAGAGCGTGCAGCCGATGCAGGTTTGTTCATCGATAACGACGATAGTTTTGCTTTCTTTGGCCTCGCCGTGTTCAGCGTTGAGCGGTTTAATTTCGACATCCAGCAGGTCGGCCAGCGCGATAATGGTGGCTTCACCACCCGGTGGGCACTGATTAATTTCGGCCTCACCGTTAGCCATGGCTTCGGCGTAAGGCCGGCAGCCGGGATAAGTGCACTGGCCACACTGGGTTTGAGGTAACAGGGCATCGATCTGATCGACAATGGGATTGCCTTCGACTCTGAAGCGTATCGCAGAATAGCCCAGTATGACGCCGAAAATGGCAGCAACAATAGCAAGAAGAATGACAACAGTTAGCATAGGATGGCGTTAAACCTTGATCAGGCCAGCAAAGCCCATAAACGCCAGTGACATAATGCCCGCGGTGATCAGTGCTATCGCGCTGCCCTGGAAAATCTCCGGTACATCAGCAGCGGCAATTTTTTCGCGCATGGCGGCGAATAGAATCAATACCATAGAGAAGCCGACAGCGGCACCAAAACCGTAGAATAGGGATTGTAAAAATCCGTGCTGTTCCTGCACATTGAGTAGAGCCACACCCAGTACCGCGCAGTTGGTGGTGATTAGGGGCAGGAAAATACCCAGCACGTTATAAAGCATAGGGCTGGTTTTATGTACCACCATTTCGGTAAATTGTACGACTACGGCGATCACCAGAATAAACATAATGGTGCGCATAAACTCGATGCCCAATGGTGCCAGAATGTACTGATTGACCAGATAGCTACTGACGGATGACAGGGTCAATACAAAAGTGGTCGCCAGCGCCATGCCAATAGCGGTTTCCAGCTTGCGCGAAACCCCCATGAACGGGCACAGGCCGAGAAACTTCACCAGAACGAAGTTATTGACCAGTATGGTGCTAAGTAGAATGAGTGCGTATTCAGTCATGCGCGTGATTGTAGCAAATAGTGAGTGATAAAAACCTATAGCCAAGGGGATGGTATATAAAATTAGAATCCTGCAAACTTGGCGACTTTGAGTGGTCTGTGTTTCTGGAGCAGTGATTTTGAGTATTTATCTGGGTGGAGAGAATTTTGGGAATGAATGATACGGAGAAAACTGCTGATTTGAATTCAGAAGTTGCGCGTTTGAAGCAACAGGTTGCACGACAGCTTGATGCCGCAAGGCACAATGAGAAAATTCATAATCGATTTCAGGATATTGAGCTAGCTTTATTATCGGCGCAGGATTTCGCTGAAATAGATAATTATCTGCAAGAAGAATTTAAGCAATCACTGGATTTGGCGGCGGTATCTCTGATTCTTCTCGATGTAGATAATAAAATTTCTTCGGCTATATGCACGGTAAATGGACTTTGTGAATATTCTTCAGGCCTGGTGCTGACTGACAGGTTGTCAGAAATTGAATTTTTGAAATCACTGGGACCCTCTTCATTTTTAAGTCCCTATCAGGCCGCAGAACACCAGTGGTTATTTCAGGATATTGAAGACGAGCAGGGCAGTATCGTGGTGCTGCCTTTTATCCGCCGCGAGCAGTTCATTGGTTGTCTGGCTTTTTTCAGCGACGACTCATCGCGTTTTCAATCTGATGCGAGTACTGAGTTTTTACAGCGTCTTGCAGCGATTACTGCAATCTGTGTTGAAAATTGCCTGAATTATGAGCAGCTGAGACGACTGGGTTTGACCGATGCGTTGACGGGGCTAGCCAATCGGCGTGAACTTGAAAAATGGATGAACATTGAGATTAGTCGATCCCTGCGTGAGACATTGCCTTTGAGTTGCCTGTATCTGGATGTAGACCATTTTAAAAGTGTAAATGATACCTATGGCCATGATGTAGGTGATCAGGTGCTACAGAAAGTGGCAATGATCATGATGAACGCGGTGCGTACAGGCGATGTAGTGGCGCGTTATGGTGGTGAGGAATTTGTTGTGATTCTGCCCGGCATTACCGGTTCGGTTGCACTTGAAACCGCAGAGCGTGTTCGTCTTGCTGTTGCAGATAGTAATATTGAGATTGAAGGGCAGCCACCATTGAAAATTTACATTTCGATTGGACTCGCCAGCTTTGTTCCCATGAAAGACAGTATTGCGGATAGCAGTGTCATTGCTGAGAAGTTATTAACGCGTGCTGATCATGCTTTGATGCAAGCCAAAGAGCAGGGACGTAACAGGGTTATTGTCGCTGACTAACGCTGTACGTTAGACGGCGCTGGCGATATTTTTATCGTTATGGAAGGTAACACGGTTTCTGCCATTTTCTTTTGATTCATAAACTGCATGATCGGCATCTTTATACAAAAGATCAAAATCTTCTTTATGTTTTTCTGACAAAGTGGCCACGCCAATGCTAGCTGTTACTACGAGGCCTGCTGGTTTAGATGACTCAATCATGGCGCGAATTTCTTCAGCTTTGTCCATTGCGGCGCTGACTGAATGATGCGGCAGTATGATGGCAAATTCTTCTCCGCCGATGCGAGCAACAAAGCCGCCCTGTTTGCAGGATGTCATCAGCAGTTCACCAATATCACTTAGTACCACATCACCAACAGTATGTCCGTGCTCGTCATTTATGTGCTTAAAAAAGTCCAGGTCCAGGATCAACATGGACAGGGGATGACTGTGTTTAATCGCTTCCTGAATGTATTTGGGGGCATGTTCAACAAGACTGTGCCGGTTGTGGCAGCCAGTAAGCTGGTCATGCATCGCCATTTTATATAGTGATTTTTGCTGTTCACGAACCTGATCGAGTAAACGTTTGTTGGTGATTAGATTGTTAACACGAGCGGCTAGTTCTTCTTCAACTGGAGGCTTGGTGACGTAGTCATTAATACCTGCGTGATATAAATCAATCCTTTTTTGAGGGTCATCGTACCCGGTCATGGCGAGGATTGGGATTTCTGAAATATATGAGTTTTGAGAGCGTATCATCCTGACCAAAGACGTACCGCTTATTGAACCGCCAAGCATTACATCGGTAATGACAAGATCATAATCTTCGTTAAGGATCGATTTCAATGCCGACTCGGCACTGGTGAAATGCGTGACATCCAAATTTATTTTTTTCAAATATTTTATGACAACGTGTGCGATTGAATTACTGTCTTCGACATAAGCAATACGGCCACCTTCAATATTTATATCAGTTTCGCCTTCGATATAATAGCGTAGACTTTCTCTCAAATAAGTAAAATTACTTTTCGGGAAAATGTCGGTAATACCAGCATTGCGTGCATTTTTTAGTAGTGTTTCATTAGGCTCTGAAGTGAGCAGGATGATTGGGCATGAAACTTTTTTGCTATTGCAGCATTCAGCAAAATCTGCACCGCTTTCATCGAAAATATGCTGACCAGCAAGAATGAGGTTGTAGCTTTCCTGTTCGAGCTTTTGTTTTCCTTCTGCGCCAGATTGAACGCAATCAACCTCACAGCCAAGCTCCTCCAGAAGCTCAGTTAACATCTTCTGGAATAAACGACTATGTTCGAGAATTAGGACTTTCATGCCTACAGTTACAACGATTTTAGTTTGTTAAAATCCGTTAAAAGGATGTTTGTGACATCCCTGTAGTAGAAATTATAGGGGAACTATTAAGAAGTTATGGGTGATTATTGATGTGCGGTAGGTTCTTTCTGATTACTGACGTGCTGTTGATTTACACGACAAAAACTGTCGATAACTCAACATTTTTTATAAAGTTTTTTATTTATTTAGATTGTTGTTTTTTGATGTTACTTAACGCGCATACCGGGTTCAGCACCGTCATCAGGATTCAGGATAAACAAATCTTTTCCGCCGGGACCGGCGGCTAAAACCATACCTTCAGATAAACCAAAACGCATTTTACGTGGAGCCAGGTTAGCGACCACGACGGTGAGTTTGCCTTCAAGGTCTTCTGGCTTGTAAGCAGACTTAATGCCCGCAAATACGTTTTTACTTTGACCACCCAAATCTAAAGTTAACTGCAATAATTTGTCAGCACCTTCGACGTGTTCAGCCTTAACAATTTTTGCGATACGCAAATCAATTTTGGCAAAATCATCGAACTGAATTTCATCGGAGATAGGGTCATCCGCCAGTGGGCCAGTAACCACTTCGGCAGCTTGCATGTTTTCTTTTGAGTCTACAGTCATGGCTTCGATCTGCTCTTCTTCAACGCGTGTAATTAGCGGTTTGAATTTGTTAATGGTGTGGTTCAGCAAAGGTTGATCCAGATTGCTCCACAGCAATTCGCTGTTCAGGAAGGTTTCTGATTTCTCAGCCGTCTCTGGCAGAATCGGTTTTAAATAAGTCATCAACAGACGAAACATATTCAAACCTTGCGTACAGATTTTCTGTACGTTGTCTTCCTGACCTTCTTCCTTGGCTAGCACCCAGGGCTTTTTATCGTCGATGTAAACGTTAGCTTTATCCGCCTGCGCCATGATCTCACGCACGGCTTTGCTGTATTCGCGTTTCTCGAAACATTCTGCGATGTGCTCACCCGCAGCGACCATTTCGTTGTATAAGTTTGGCTCGGGCAATTCAGCGGCTAACTGGCTATCAAATTTCTTTTTGATGAAACCGGCGCAACGACTGGCGATGTTCACTACTTTACCAACCAGATCGGAATTTACGCGCTGCCTGAAATCTTCCAGATTTAAATCGATGTCATCAACACCGTCGGATAATTTCGCCGCGTAATAATAGCGCAGATATTCTGGTTTCAGATGATCAAGGTAAGTACGCGCCTTGATAAAAGTGCCGCGAGATTTGGACATCTTCTGACCGTTGACGGTCAGGAAGCCGTGACAGAAAACAGCGCTGGGTGTGCGATAGCCGCTGCCATGAAGTACCGCAGGCCAGAACAGAGTATGGAAACGGGCGATGTCTTTACCGATGAAATGATAAACCTCGTTTTTGCTGTCTTTGTTCCAGTATTCTTCAAAAGAAATGTCAGTTTTGTCGCACAGGTTTTTGAAGCTGGCGATGTAACCCATGGGCGCATCCATCCAGACGTAAAAGAATTTGCCCGGTGCATCGGGAATCTCGAACCCCCAGTAAGGCGCGTTGCGGGAAATGTCCCAGTCCTGCAAGCCTTCGTCCAGCCATTCAGATTGTTTGTTGGCGATCTCGGTTTGAACGTGGCCGTCTTCAAACATCCATTTTTTCAGCATGTCAGAAAAATCACTGAGCTTGAAGAAGTACTGCTCAGAATCTTTTTCGACGGGTGTTGCGCCGCTGACCGCAGACACTGGATTCTTTAATTCGGTGGGTGCATAAGTCGCACCGCAGGCTTCGCAGTTATCGCCGTATTGATCATCGGCATCAC
>CBFCZV010000025.1:0-45225 GCA_965602855.1 uncultured Gammaproteobacteria bacterium
GGTGGCTGACAAATAGTGAAGCTGTTAGCAGAATGACTGCGCCTGCCTGGTGTGCGGCGGCCAGGGAAACAGGAACAATGAGTAGCAGGGTAGATATACCTAGTGTTATCTGTAGTGCTAGTGCTGCCAGTAGCAGGTGAACGCCGATTTGAGTTGATGGCTTTAATTTAACGGCTCTTGCTTTTATCCAGAAAACTATAATAGTCAGGAACAGCACGGTGGCCAATACACGGTGATTAAACTGTACAGTCATGATGTTTTCAAAAAAATTATGCCAGATGGGCTGCATTTCAAACAGGCCATCGGGTATTAGCTGTTCGTTCATTAATGGGAAGGTATTAAAGGCAAAGCCTGCCTTTGTTCCTGCGACAAAGCCACCAGACATGATAGTGATAAAAATGATTGATGTAATGATCATGGCAAATTGTGAGAGCTTTGGATTCATTACAGTCGCAATGGTGCTGTCTTTGGGTGACAGTAAATCGAGTGCAACCCAGAACATGTAGCCATAAATTATTATTGCCAGACTCAGGTGAGCGGTAAGACGATACTGACTGACGTGTGGATCATCGACCAGGCCGCTTTTTACCATGTACCATCCCATCAAACCCTGAAGCCCGCCCAGTATAAACATAGCGATTAGTTTAGGTGTGAGTGATTTATTGACTTTTTTTGTCAAAAGGAAAAACAGGAAGGGTAGAAAAAATATAATGCCGATAGCACGTCCAAGTAGCCGATGAGCATATTCAAACCAGAAAATGGATTTAAAATCATCCAGCGACATGTGGGAGTTTTTTAACTGGAATTCGGGGAATTGTTGATAAAGGCGAAAGGTTTCTTCCCAGGTCGCCTGATCAAGTGGAGGCAGTATGCCCAAGATGGGTGCCCATTGCACCATAGAAAGGCCGGAGCCGGTAAGGCGTGTTACACCGCCCAGTACCACCATGCCAAAAACGGTTGCGCAGCAAATGAGAAGCCAGATGGCGATAGGTTTTTGTGAATCAATGGATTCACTATCATTATGTGTATATTGCATTTCAGTTGTTATTATTTGTTTTGTTCTGCTTGATGTAACCGCGCATCATGTGTTTTAAAGTGAATAAGGAACCAGTCGTTCAATTTTGATCTTAATTGCTCAGCATTGAGTGTGTCATTGGCTTCGACTTCATCGGTTATGTCGCCAATATCATCTAGCAGACGTTCATGGTCTTTTCTGTGTTCGGCATATTGATCATAGTTATTTCGCTCCATCCACTTTTCTTCAAGTGCAAAATGAGATGATATACTTCCATAGATATCGCCAAGGCAGTTGATTATGTTCGCCTTGTCCGATGAATTATCGAGCATTTTATAAATAGAATTAACCTGTTTTACAAGTTCCTCGTGTTCATAATCTACGCCAGAAATACCGGTGGAATATTCATTGCGCCATTCAATAAGTGTCATTTGTAGACCTCTGTCACAGTTGGTTGTTTTGTTAATTTGTAATGTTTTGAGTCTGTTGTTGAATCTTAGTTCTTTTTAAATCTGTGCTTTTAGACTGTGTTTAAAGATATAAGCTTGTGTCTACTTTTAATTCGGATCGAATTATATCACAGGCTAAGTTTATGCTTTGTGCATGGTTGATAGATTTATATGTGTAGGCCTGTAAGGTCACTCTCTGTTGTGATATTGTGGCGTGCGAGCCAACGGCGGTGCGTTAAGCTAATAGTTAAGTTGATATAGATCAAGTCCCATATCTGTGGATTTCTATATCCTCCTATCCATTGCGGAAGTGCTGTTATTGCACTCTGTGGGGTTATGTATTTTTTCATGTTTAGTCATTACAGATTAGTGTGTAATGTCTAGCTACATATGAAGTACCGGGCTCAATTAACTAATAATTATAATTTAATAATCTTGAAGGAGATTCAGCATGTCAGATAAAGAGCGTGTTCCCTTTTTTCAGCGAATGTGTGATAACACGTTCCTGTTATTATTCATAGGTGTAGTATCGCCTACGGTCTTTTACCTCCTTTGGGGTGTAATGGAAGTTGCAACCATCCCCATAGCTAAATAAGGAGAATCTTATGACTTCATTTCAACCCCCTGCTGACCGGATCTGGTGGAATGTTCCTGTTGGTAAGCAAGAAATTGTATGGGCTGGCATTGCGCTAGTCTGGTGTTTGATCATGTTTTTCATGATGCCTTACTGGCACGTTTATGGAAAACAGAATCTTTCGACAGAAGCCTATCAGACTAACGCTGAGAAATACGGCGCATCTGTAGAAGCATTTATTGAAGAATACCAAACTGGTACAGATGAGCAATCTGGTATGCCAATTGTGACGCCTCCTGCAGGTGCTGATATATACATGTTAGGTAGACTCTGGCAGTGGTATCCAATTCTTAATCTTGAGAAGGATAAAACATACCGTTTACATTTGTCCTCAATGGACTGGCAACATGGTTTTTCCTTACAGCCAGTTAATATTAATCTACAAGTAGTTCCCGGTTATGAAATGGTCATTAATGTAACTCCTGACCAGGCTGGTGAATATACAGTTGTTTGTAATGAATATTGCGGTATTGGTCACCACACCATGCTTGGCAAAATTCACGTGATGGAGAATTAAGATGGCGCAATTCAGACTTTGTCCCGATTCGGGATTCTATTTTGACAGATCTGCTGAGAGTTTGATGAAAGTCAATGCTGTTGCAGGTGTTGTTTCACTGCTTATCGCTGGTATTCTGGCGTTGGGCGTTATCTTGACTCGCTGGCAGGATGTTCATTTATTACCTGCTGACCTGTTCTATCAAGTATTGACGGCTCATGGCATCAATGCGCTGATTTTCTGGGTTATCTTTTTCGAGATGGCAGTGCTTTATTTTGCATGTTCGACATTGTTGCGAAGTAGGCTGGCCGCGCCGAATTGGGCATGGGCTGGTTTCGCATTAATGGTTATCGGTGCAGTCATGAATAACGTTGCAGTGATGCAGGGTAATTCAAGCGTAATGATGACATCATATGTGCCTATGCAGGCGGCTCCTCATTTCTATCTGGGTCTTATCCTTTTTGCAGTGGGTGCGCTGATTGCCTGTTTTGTCTTCTTGGGTACACTGGTTATTGCAAAAGATGATAATACTTATGATGGTTCACTTCCATTGGTCGTCTTTGGTGCTTTGGTAGCAACCATTATTGCTATCTTTACGATTGCATCAGGTGCGATTATTCTGGTACCGACTTTCCTTTGGTCGATTGGTTATATCAATCATATTGATGCTGAGATGTATCGTATTATCTGGTGGGCCTTAGGTCATTCATCACAGCAGATTAATGTTGCAGCTCACGTTTCCATCTGGTATCTGATTACAGGTATTCTATTTGGTGCGCGTCCAATGTCTGAGAAAGTCAGTCGCTTTGCATTCCTGCTTTATATTTTCTTCCTGCAATTTGCTAGTGCGCATCACATTTTGGTTGATCCAGGTGTAAGTGCTGAGTGGAAGATCTTTAATACCAGTTATGCGATGTATCTGGCTGTGTTAGCTAGTATGATTCATGGTTTGACCGTTCCAGGTGCGATGGAAGTAGCTCAGCGCTCCAAGGGTTATACCAAAGGTCTGTTTGAATGGTTGCGTAAAGCGCCATGGGGAAATCCTGTGTTTTCAGGCTTCTTCTTCGCTCTTATAATCTTTGGCTTCATCGGCGGTATTACAGGTGTAGTTATGGGTACTGAGCAGATCAACCTGATCATCCATAATACAATTTATGTACCTGCGCATTTCCACGCAACAGTGGCTGTGGGTACCACATTGACATTTATGGCATTGACCTATTTGCTGATTCCAGTGTTGTTCAGACGTGCTCTGTTCCTTCCCTGGATGGCTAAATGGCAGCCTTATGTTTTCTCACTTGGCATGACAATCATGATCCTGTTCTTACTGGGTGCGGGTACACTGGGTGTGTCACGTCGTCACTGGGACATGGACTTTACGGGTGCTATGCTGAGCTTTGATTATCCAGGTACTGCTTACATGTTGGTTGCTGTTGGTGGTATCGGTGGTGTGCTAGGTGTAGTTGGTGGTGCAATGTTCTTGATTGTTACTGTTGGCTCATTGCTGTTCGGTAAGAAATTGGAGCCATCTGCTGGCTTATTTCAGGGTTTCCTTGGTCTACCATTAGCAGATTCTGTCTACAATGTCGAACAGCCACCACGCTTAGAGATGGCTGAACCTATAGAACATCACGAAGGCAGTGGCTTTGAAGCACCGGGAACATTTGTTCTTGCTATAGCTCTGCTGGTATGTTTCATTGTTTACTATGCGATTAACTGGGATTATTTATCATCAGTTTGGCCGCTTGGCTAGCAGTAGCAGTAGGTAATAAAAAACGCGGGGAAGCCTTTGGCTGACCCGCGTTTTTTTTTGTGTTTTTTATAAGTAGATATTTTTTTATTTATTATGTTTTCCAAACTATTTGTTCATTTTAGGCTCAGATAAGCATGAAGTTATTTATGATATTCAGCTTTTTGCTGGTACTACTCGCTCCGCAGTCTGGTGTTTATGCAAGAACGTGGGTAGATACTAAAGGTTCTGTTGAAAAGAAGGATGATTCAAAAGGGAGCTTTGATTACGACACGGCACTTGAGATTAGTCAGGCGGCTATTGATAGACAACTAGGCGATTATTCATTCACTGATGCCAAAGGGCATCAGCTTTCGATGAATGATTTCCAAGGTAAGCCACTGGTGTTGAGTATGGTATACACCAGCTGTTTCCAGATTTGCCCAATGACAACACGGCACTTATCTAAGGTGGTCGAAAAGGCTCGAGATGCTTTGGGAAAAGATAGTTTTAATGTTGCTGTTGTAGGTTTTGATACACCTGTGGATACACCGGATACCATGCAATATTTTGCAAATAAGCAGGGTATACATGACAAAGATTGGAGTTTACTGAGCATTGCAGCAGAAGACGCGAAGGCTCTGGCAAAGGATACGGGGTTTATTTATTTTCCTTCGCCAAATGGCTTTGATCATCTCATTCAGGCAACGATTATCGATGCTGATGGCAAGGTTTATCGGCAGGTATATGGTCAGGTTTTTGATACGCCTCTGCTGATTGAACCATTGAAGGAGCTCGTATTAGGTCGCCCCCAGCCGAATCAAACTTTCCTTTCTGAAGTTAGTAATAAAATCAAGTTGTTCTGCACCACCTATGATCCGGTTCGTGATGGTTATTTCTTTGATTATTCGTTGTTTATTGGTATTTTGATCGGATTCTCGATTATATTATTTACCAGTGTACATATGGTTAAGGAGTGGCGAAAAAATGATCAACACCCTGATCCTTGATGTGTATCAGTAGAGCTTAATATGACAAAATGCTAAAATTCGCTGTCCCTTTATTTGAGAGAATAATTCTGTGCTAGTTAACCCTATGAAGCGAGCCTACCTGGCTCTGGAATCCTGGTTTAATGTTTCTTTTGGTACGGAATGGAACCCCCTGTATCACCTTGGGACACTTACTTTCTTTTTCTTCTGGATCATTCTTGTTACCGGGCTTTATTTGTTCGGTATATTTCACGGCAGTATCGATGGTGCTTATGATTCAGTTGAATACATAACTCATGAACAATGGTATATCGCTGGTGTTATGAGAAGCCTTCATCGTTATGCTTCTGATGCAGCCATAATCACTATCTTTTTGCATATGTTTAAGGAATTCGCCTCGGGTCGCTACCGAGGGTTTCGCTGGTTTTCCTGGGTAACTGGTCTGCCGATACTTTGGGTAGTGGTAACGCTGGGCATAACGGGTTACTGGCTGGTTTGGGATGAGTTGGCACAATATGTTGCTATTGGCTCTGCTCGGTTAATAGATTCAATACCTATATTTACAAGTTCAATGGCGAGTAACTTCCTGGAAGGCCAGATGACGGATCGCTTTTTTATCCTGATAGAATTTTTGCATCTGTTGGGACAGCCATTGATTCTGTTTTTCATGTTGTGGTTGCATGTTAAAAGAATGTCAAATGTTGAGATAAATCCACCTCGTGGCCTGGCTATGGGTTGCCTTTTGGCATTATTGGTATTGTCATTTATTAAGCCCGCAGTGAGTCATGGTCCCGCTGATTTAACTTCTATGCCAACCGTATTACAGCTAGACTGGTTTTATCTTAATGCTTATCCACTGATGGATCTCTGGTCAGAAGGTAAAACATGGCTGTTGGCAACAGCCATTACAGTTATTCTTATGTTGTTGCCCTGGGTTCCACCCAAGAAAGATGGCCCCGCTGCAGAAGTAGATCTTGCGCACTGCAATGGTTGTGAACTGTGTTTTGACGATTGTCCTTTTGATGCCATTACTGTGCAGGCACGTACCGATGGTGCAAAATTTGAAAAAGAAGTCGTGGTTAATCCCGATCTTTGTGCTTCCTGTGGTATTTGCATGGCATCATGCCCCTCTTCAAATCCATTTAGATTGGCTGATGAAGAGCTGAAAACAGGTATCGATATGCCCGCATTGCCGGTTGATAAAATACGCACACAGACAAAAGAAGCAATTGCTGAGATGAGCGGAGATTCGAAAGTTTTGCTTGTTGGTTGTGAGCATGGTTTCAATGTTAATCGTTTAGATAACAACGAAACCAAAGGCCTTAAGTTGATGTGTAGCGGCATGATTCCACCCACAATGGTCGAGTACGCATTAAAGAAAGGCGCTGATGGTGTGATGATTGTTGGCTGTCGTCATAACGATTGCTTCTTCCGCTTCGGTAATCTCTGGGTTGATAAACGATTCTCAGGAGAGCGTAAACCTATACTCAGAAAACGGGCTGATCGCAGACGTATTCGAGTCTTTGGTGGTTCTGAAACTGATAAGGCATCTATTGAAAAAGAATTGCAGGCTTTCCGCAATGAAGTGATGGAAATAAAGGATGATGTTGTTCCATCTGTTCAGGTAGAGGAAAAAGGTGAGCAAGATGCTTAATTCACAAATTAAACCGTTTCAGTATGTTCTACAGGCCATTAATTATTCTTTTTTTATGGCTGTAATATGGTACTTCTCGTCATCGCCTTCTTATCGTCAGTTAGCTGAGGATACATCGATAATAACTGTTTCTTTTGTTCATGCAGGAGAAATAAAAGAACCGTGTCAGAGGCGTACTCAGGAAGAATTAATGGCCCTGGCACCAAATATGAGAGCGCCTATGGATTGCTCTCGTGAGCGTTCACCCTTGGTAATAGAAATAGCACTTGATGGCACTCAGATATATGCAGAATCAGCTGAAGCTCCCGGATATTACAAGGATAGTGGTGTTGATATATATCATTCGGTGAAAGTACCGGCCGGTAGTCATCATCTTTCGATAAAGATGGATGACAGCGTTCTCAAGGAAGGATTTAATTATACTTTCGAGCAGGATGTTGAGATTGCCCCTGCGCAGATAATGCAGGTTGGTTTTGTACCCGTTCGAGGTTTTTCAATAAAATAGTTAACAATATGGCTTTTATTTTACTTTTCAGCCAGGTATTGAATAAGACTAAAAGAGCTGACAGCAAGAGTCAGGATAATCACAAAAAAAACTATGTCACGATATGGTAGTACTTTTCCACGAGCCTGTTCTATTTTTGTAAGAATCCAGCTCGCTCCAAAGTAGAGCACCAAGCCTGCGGTTGTGAAGTAGACAAATTCCATGAGTAGTTCCTATGTTGTTAAAACGTATTATCCAAATGGTTAAGATGGATATATGTGGAAAGCAAACAAATAAATAATAACACCGGTAACTGAAACATAAAGCCAGATAGGCAAAGTCCAGCGTGCAATACGCGGGTGCTTTTTAATGTTGCCTTGCAAAGCGAATGTGGCTGTTATAATTACCATGGGTATCAAGCAGATAGCCAGAATCACATGAGAAGCCAGAATACTAAAATAAAAATACCTGATCATCCCTTCACCGGTAAAAGGGTGGAAACCAGCATTAAAATGATAAGTTAAATACGAAGCCATGAAAGTGCCAGAAGTAATGAGCGTGGCGGTCATGCATTTCTTATGAGCGGAAAGATTCTTTACTTTAATAAAGTGATAACCAGCAAGTAGCAGCACAGCGGCGGTAGCATTTAGACAAGCCTGTAAATGCGGAAGATAAGGAACTATGGTATCAAGAGTCACGTTAGATCAGGCGGTCATTGTTATTATTGGCTTCGAATTATACATGTAATTGCCAGCAAAACATGCTTCATTGATAGTAAAACAGGATGCTTCTAAGCGCTTGATTTAACTGTCTTCTTTCTTCCTGAATACGCGGTTAATTTCAAACGCTGATGGTTTTCGTCAACACCAATTTCATCATTGTCGAGATAGCAGCCTGGATCTTCTGCCCAGAAATTTTCTGTCAGTTGCCATGCCCGCGTACGGGTATTGCCGCCGCATATGTCGTAATAAGTGCAGGTTGCGCAGCGGCCTTCGACGGGGCGGTTGTCAAGCTTAAGTCCTGCCATCAGAGGGTCTGAAGTATCCATCCAGATTTCTGAGAAGGGACGTTCCTTAACATTGCCAATGGTGTATTCCCACCACATGGTATCAGGATGGACATTACCGATGTTGTCGATGTTGGAGATATTTACGCCTGAAGAGTTGCCACCCCATTGTTTTAATAATTGTTCGAGATGGTCGGCATGTTCAGGTAGGTTTTCTCTTGCCCATAACAGCATGTAAGGGCCGTCGGCATCATTGTTGCCGGTGACAAATTCACGTTTTCTTCCGGATTTTACATCTTCAAGACAGGTGTCGAAGATTAGATTCATGGCTTCACGAGTCATTTGATGGTGCAGATCATCGCGGCGATTTTTGTTGCCACGTCCGGCGTAGTTAAGGTGTGACAGATAAAATTTGTCGACACCTTCGTCATCCATGAGCTGGAGCAATTCGGGTAGATCCTGTTTATTATCCTGAGTTAAGGTGAAGCGCAAGCCAACCTTAATGCCTGCATCATGACATAAGCGAATTCCATTTAAGGCTTCATCAAAAGAACCCTGTTTGCGTCTGAATTTATCGTGTGTTTCACGACTGCCGTCAATGCTAACGCCAACATAGTTGTAGCCAACATCTACGATATTCTGGATATTATCTTCGGTGATAAGCGTTCCGTTGGATGACAGGCCAACATAAAACCCCATGTCTTTAGCACGATGTGATATTTCAAAAATGTCGGGGCGCATTAAGGGTTCGCCACCAGAGAGGATTAATACCGGAACACCAAAATCTTTTAGGTTGTTTAAAACACCGTATACCTGCTCAGTATTCAACTCACCTGGAAAATCTTTATCGGCAGAAGAGGCATAACAATGCTTGCAGGTTAGGTTGCAGCGTCGAATAAGATTCCAGATTACGACAGGACCAGTTGGCTTACGTGGTTTTGGTCTATCGGTCGGATTAACCAGCTCTTGCATGTATTGTGAGATACGAAACATCTATATTAACTCTCTGTTTTTTCTTTAAGGCGCAGGCCGGTTTTCTTGAGGATACGCGTGCTGAATAGAATATCATGTTGTTTAGCGCGTTCACCCAGCATTTCAGCAATTTGTTCAACTTTTTGTCTTACTTCGTCGCGGCTGTGGCCGTGAACCATGGCGAATAGATTGTAGGACCACTCGGGCAGGAAACGAGGTCGTTGGTAACAGTGCGAGACCATATCCAGTTTGCCCATTTGCTCGCCAACTTCATTGATGATTTCATCAGGAACATCCCAGACAGACATGCCATTGGCGGTATAGCCCAGTTTGTAGTGGTTGGGGACAACGCCGATGCGACGGATACGTCCATCCTGCTTCATGGCTTTGAGCCGCTGCATTAAATGGTCAGCACTAATGCCGAGTTCACTGGCAATTTGCTGATAGGGCTGAGCGACTACTGGAAGGCCAGATTGTGTGGCAATGACGATACGTCGATCGAGTTCATCGTTGCCTGAATTTTGTTCGATGTTTGTGTGTTTCACGCGTTGATCCATAAATCTGGTTTACACGGGGAAGTGCAGGCCAACAAAAAATTCCTTTTCTTTGGGCATGTTATAGACACGAAGATTGGTAGCTTCTTCGATAGCGGCAAGGGTATCATCGATATCTGTTTCAGTTTCTGTTGCGAGTACAAACCACATATTCATTTCGTGGTCACGTTGATAATTATGCGCAACCTGTGGAAAGGCATTAACTTTTTCGGTGACCTCATCAAATCTTGCTTCTGGTACTTTCATTGCGCATAGACTGAGCGCGCCGCCCAGATTAACCGCATTGTACATGGGGCCGAATCGCGTTAACAGGCCTTCATCGAGCATCTGCTGAACACGTTTAATTATTTCATTTTCGTTGCTGTTAAGTTCATCAGCAATACGTGCAAAGGGAGCATCACATACCGGGAAGTCATGTTGCAGGGAATTGATAATATTTCTATCGAGCTGATCCATATAACAAACTAGTGTTTCTGCTTGCTGCTGGCATGGCGGTAGCGGGCGCCTCTTTGTTTGAAGCGCTTGCCGCTGAACAGTACGGTATGAGGTATATCTTCAGCGCCGAGATGTTCAGTCATGTTTGCTATGCATTTTAAAACTTCTTCACGACTGCGCCCATGTACCATACAAAATAGATTGTATGGCCAGTCGGGTAATCGGCGTGGACGCTGGTAGCAGAGGGTAACGCAATCCTGCTTGCCCAGCTTTTCTCCAAATTGGTCAACAGATTGGTTGGGTACATCCCACACGACCATAGCGTTCGAGCGGTAGCCCAGTTCATGGTGACGCACGACGATACCCAGGCGTTTGATTATGCCGCCTTCGACCATGTGTTTCAGTTTTTTGATGACCATCTCTTCGGACCAGCCGAGTTGTTCGGCTATTTCCTGATAAGGACGCGCCACCAGAGGCAGACCACCCTGAATAATTTCGATCAAATCCTCAGCGCTCGCCAGTTGTGCTTCAGCAGTTAAAGTGCTTGATACCGGGGTTGATGCTGTTGTTTTAACTTCATCAATGTCTTTACGGTCGTTCAGGTTCATATGGAAGCCGAGATCGATATGGTATTCCTTGAGCAGGGGAAGCGATAACACTTTGTGGCCAGTTTGTTTTTCAATGCTGCGCAGTGTGTTTTTTAAGGTGTCCTGATTATCGGCAGTAGCAACAAACCATAAATTGAATGCATGTTCGCGTTCGTAATTATGATTCACCTGTTCGTAAGCATTAACCTGCTCAGCAATTTTCTCAAGCTGGTCTGCGGGTACAGCCATGGCAGCGAGTGTACTGACGCCTACGGTGTTGGGGCTGAATACTGGGCCGACACGACTGACTGCGCCTCTTGCTTGAAGCTCTTTTAATTTTTCGATCACGACTTCAGTGCTGGTGTTCAATGCTGTCGCAATCTGCTCAAAAGGCATGGGGTTCAACGGAAAGTTACGTTGAAAGTCGTTGAGTAATTTTTCAGTAAGGTCTTCCACAATAGTAATCTCTATTTAGAGGCCAATTTTATGTGCGCGTGTGGTTGAAAAAATCCCGCTGGGTTTTCTGGCGGGCAGTCTTTTGAGTTCTGCAAAACTTTCTGTGTCATAAATGACTATCTGATCTTTGTCGCGTACCGAAACCCAAACTTCTTCGCCTCGGGGTTCAAATTCCATGTGCAAAACACCTTTGCCAGGTTCTAGTGTTTTTATGATGTCCAGTGACTGTGTATCGATGATCTGTAAGGTGTCGTTGTTGGGTATGGCGAAGTTTACCCAGATGTTTCGGCCATCGGGTCTAGCCATAACAAAAATCGGCTGACCGTGTACTTTTATGCGACCGGCTTCAGTCCATGTCAGAGTATCGATCACCAGTACTTCATGACGACCAACAGCGGGTACAAAGGCAAAATTGCCCGCCATGGCCCAGCCTTCAAGATGAGGCATTTTGTAAACGGGGAGTTTCTGTTCGCCCTTGCCGTAGTTGTCCAGTATACGTTTCACGCCAGCATCAAGATTCCAGAGATCAAGCAATGCCATGCCGTCTTCACCGAACAGGCCAGCAATGTAATAACGGCCATCGGGGGAGATCAGTGCATCGTAGGGATTACGGCCAATATTTTTGAATTTCTGAATCTGTGGTTTGGCTGGCTGCGATATATCGGCAACCCAGATTTCATCGGCATCCCAAAGACTGAAAACAAACTTTTTGCCGGGGGCATCAACCAGACCGATGACCTTTGAAGTTTTATTTTTATCGCCGTAAGTAGCAGGAATATCAGCGACCAGCTCCAGTGTTTTTGCATCAAAAATCTTCACGCCACCTGGTGTGTAGTTGGAAACGGCGACCAGACTGCCATCCTGTGAAATGGCGCCGCCAATGCTGTTTCCGGCCTGTAATGTGCGCTTGACGATTTTTTGAGCAAGGATATCAACCTTGGTAAGACCACCATCACGACCAAATATGTAGGCGTATTGCTCATCACGAGAATATACGGCTGAGGCGTGTGATAGATCGCCTAACCCCTCAACACGACCCAGACTGGAATTATTGGTGGTTTCAATAATTTGAATGCTACCACTGGCACGCTCGATCACCAGACCGAGGTCACCTGTGCCACGTGCGTGAGCGGTGAGTGCAGACGTTGTGATAATGAGCGTCAGAGAAACGAGTGTGGCGCGAATCATTATTTAATGCCCTGCTTGAGTTGTTTTGCCAGCCATAGAGCATCATCTTTGGACAGCATGGTTTTCCATCCGGGCATGGCCGTATTTGGATGGCCTTCAAGAATAGTTGTGACCAGATAATTGGTGTCTTTGCCATCTAGCTGTTCGGGCAGCAGGGCAGGACCAAGCCCACCTTTGAGTGTCATGCCGTGGCAGGAGCCACAGTCCTGTTTGAGCAGGTGAGTGAGTTCAGTCTGGCGAGAAGGGGTAACTTCTGCCAGCGCTAATCCTGAGACAAATACCAGATTAGCTGTGAGCAGCAAGGTCTTTACCATAGCCAGACTCCTCCAGTGCAGACTGGAACCAGTCGAGTTCTTCGGCAAGTGAAACCACTTTACCAATGATTATTATAGCGGGAGGGGTGAGGCCGGATTGAGCAACCGAATTAGCGAGTTCATCAAGTTGTGTCAGAATGCGCTGTTGATCTTTTGTAGTGCCATTTTGCACTGCGGCGGCTGGGGTTGATGGGCTGAGTCCAGCTTCTATCAGTGAGCTACAGATCAGGTCAAGGTTGGCCAGCCCCATGTAGATAACTAGTGTGCAGTCGGGGTCAGTGAGATATTGCCAGTTAATATCAAGAGGCTCATCATCTTTAAAGTGCCCCGTGATGTAACGCACGCTGCGACTCATCCCACGATGCGTAAGCGGTATGCCGCTGTAGGCGCTACAACCAGAGGCAGCGGTAACGCCGGGTACTACTTCGAATTCGATATTGTGTTCTTTTAGCGCCAGGACTTCTTCGCCACCGCGGCCGAATGTATAGGGGTCACCACCTTTCAGGCGTACGACCTTGCGGCCAGATTTGGCCAGGTTTACGATGGTTTCATTGATCTGATCCTGAGGTACGCAATGCTTACCTACTTCCTTGCCTACGGAAACACGGCTAACTCCAGCGGGAATCATATCGAGAATGTCGCTGGAGACCAGGCGATCATAGACCACAACATCGGCTTCCTGAAGCAGGCGTTGTGCTTTTAGAGTCATCAGTTCAGCGTCACCTGGTCCTGATCCGACCAGTGAAATAAAACCCTTATTTGCCATAAAAAAACCGCCAGTAGTTGAGATTCTTGGTGAGATTTTTGTGACTAATGACACGAACCCACATGAAGGTGATATTGGCTTGCTTGGGGCAATATGTCATTGATTTAGGTCAAGGCGTACCATTGTAGACAGATTCTAAAAATGATCGTTGAAATACTCAACTGTCATTTTTATGGGTCAACATCTTATAAATTTGCTGGGGCATTAGATAATGCTACTAATATTCCTGATTCTTAATTGTTTTAGGTATTTGAGAATTGCCACAGTAGAATTGATCTGGATCACTTGGTTTTAGGCGCCTACCAGCCTACAATACCCACTCAGATCCCGCATGTTTGGGAAGGTAGTTCTGGGGGTAGAGTAAATATGGGCGGCGCTATTTTAGTCGTTTTATTCTCTGCTGAAGGGCAACGTATTTTTTTATAGAAGAGACTTTTTCATGAATCAGAATGCAAGTATGTTCGGTGTTTCACTCATCATTCTCACGCTCATTGTAGCTGTAATTCTAGGTTTTATGGCGGATCCAACTAGCCTGTTAACCTGGACTCTGTTGGTTGCACTGGTTGCTATCCCTTTCCTGCACAGGAAAATTGCTGACAAAGGTTTTCTGGAATGGAAAGAAGAATACAGTGTTGGTATCGACTCTATCGACGAGCAGCACAAGAAACTGGTTAATTTGATAAATCAATTGCAGGCTGCGTTGATCTATTCGACAGGGATTGAATTTGAGCGTGAGGCGCTGAATGAGTTGGTGAATTACACCAAGGTACATTTTGCATATGAAGAAGGCATGCTGGAAGATAATGATTATCCTGGCTTTGAGGCGCATAAAGCACAACACGCAAAAATGATCGCTAAAGTTGAGGCTGTGCTAGAGGAGTATCAGAAAGAGCCTGAAACCGCCATGAAAAATGCAGTTGATTATCTTCAGGACTGGCTTATCGTTCATATCAACGGCACAGATAAAGCCTACTGTGATTATATTATCGCCAAGGGAGTGAAATAGGCCGAATTAGGTTTCGGTCTGTCACTGATTATATTCAGTGAATACATTATTTCTGTTGATCGTGCTTACGCAGAATGGGGCGGGTGATATCAATGCCTCGTTTGTGAGTACAGAGACACTGGAGCAGTGTCAGCAAAAAGCTTCGATGCTTGAAGGTGTTTTTGCAGCGTCAAAGATTCCGGTTGTCGAGCGTCATTGTATTCAAAGCAATCTCAAATTCTCCGAATTCGGCCACGCCTCGGCCTCCAGTAAAATCCGAAATTTTTATCTTGTTAAGTTTTGTGATAATTCTGTGCAGATTAATGAGATGCCAGAATGGAAGAGCTGTATGATGCAGGCGCAACAGGCAGCAGATTCAGAAAGAGTTTATTGTAGTAGCTCAGTTCAGATTTTAGAAAAATAATTAAGTTGCGACCAGAGCTGTTGACCATATTGGCCAGAAACCGCCTAGTAGCAATGCGCCAGCTAGCGTACATAAAATTCCTATCTTCAGTTTCTGTGAATTCATTAATAGGAATCCCCCAATCATAAGCCATCCCCATGGCGTCATCACTGACATCAGTAAGCCTAGTATGTAGTAGGAAAATAATATTTCAATGTCACCAAGCTTATCTGGTGATAAGTAATTAATGATATGCCAGCTTAGAGGTGAGAGTGCGAGTGCAAGCACGGGGCCGATTACCAGCCAGAGGCTAATTATTTTTATTTTTGAAATATTCATATAAATTTTTTTCTAACTAATGAGTTTTTAATTGGTTATATCTCTTTCCCTGTCATCAAATGTGCAGCTATTTTCATGTATGTGACCTGGGTAGTGCTCAGTGAATGATACGCACAGTTGCTTGCGAGAGAGCCATTCACCATTTTCGGAAATGCAATATTTAGTTTCTAATTTTTTTTCTTCATCTTTGAATATTTCATAAAACTCTACCTCATCGGGTTTGATTTTATTTTTAGTTAGATGCTCTACCAGAGCACAAATAGTATCAGCGAGAAAAGAGTTATATTCATCATCGACTATTTTTATTCGGGCTTCATAGGTATAGGGAATATCTTTCTCATACTTCGACTTCGGGCCGATAATCTCTCTCAGTAAGCTCATTTCCATTTTCCTCGTACAGTTCGACCCAGTCTCTAATGACTGGTTCCCTCTAGATACCGTGTCTTATTGTAGACATTATATTTGCCAGAAGGTTTGTTCATTGGCAGGCGTTTTATTTCTTTTAGAGTTTTAGCGTCATAAACGATGACGGCACCTTCTGGATCCCAGATGCTGAGCAGGGCGTATTTGCCGTCTCTAGTGAATTCAACGTGGGCGGCGGTTTTGCTGGGCGCCGGGCGCAGAGTCTTGATGATTTCCAGTGTATTTTTGTCGATCACATGTACTGCATCTTTATTGGGGCCGAAGAAGACATCCACCCAGGCATAAGCTGAGTTTTTATGGCTGCGCATGAAGAAGCCAGGTCCCAGTGTTTCGATATTTTTGATGGTCTTCCAGGTTTCCATATCAATGACGCTGACGTTGTTGGCTTTCAGGTTGGGCGTGGCGAGTACCTGACGGCCTTTATATTCCCATGTGATGCCGGAGCCGAGGTGTGGCATACCAGGTAGTTGAAGGTCAGGCACGGTGACGCGACCAAGATCCATGTCGATGACCTGACCTTTGCCTTCGCGTGAAGCGCCGATGAGTAAGACATATTCCTGATCAAAAAAGAAATCGTCAAGATAACCATCAATGTTGATTTTCCTCACGGGAAATGGCTCGAGTTTGGTGTTTTCACCCGAGTCGGCACGGTAATCATGCATCCACATACCGAATCCCATCGGGGGTTCGTCCTCATAAGAGATTTCCCAGACTTCTGGAATATCTTTTAGTGCAGCGATGAATGTGTTGCGTGGTGGTGCCGTATACACGGCGCTAACACGTGATGTTTTGCCTTCAGAATCTTTGACATCATAGAGCTTGATTGGGCTTAGGTCTTTGGCATCCAGCAACACCAGTGTGTGTGGCAGGTAGTTGGCAATCATAACGTAGCGGCCATCAGCGGAGACGGCCTGATTACGGGTGTTGATGCCAGCGCGAATTTCGGCGACTAACTTCAGATTGTAGATATCGTATTTGCTGATCCAGCCATCACGCGATGCAAAATAGACGAAGCGGCCATCGGGTGAGTATTTGGGGCCGCCGTGCAGTGCAAAACGTGATTTGAATCGATGGATGGGCTCCAGTTTATCGCCATCGAGCAGGGTGACGTGATGATCGCCGAGTTCAACCACGAGGAACATGTTGAGTAGGTCATCTACTTCAAAGACAGGTTTGTCGGATAAATCACTTTCCCTGTTATGGATGATCTGGCTAGCTCTGATCATCTCCATATCCCATACCGGGGTCTCTTTCAACGGTGTATAAACGTAGTCAACTAGTGACTGAATTTCTTTATCTGAAAGTTTTTCCTTGAAGGCTGGCATCTGTGTGGCGACACGGCCGTTTTTGATTACCTCTATAGCTGCTTTTTTGCGTAGACGTTTGAGGTTTTCTGGTAATAGTGCAGGCCCCATGCCACCGAGGCGGTTTTCACTGTGGCATTCAGCACAGTTGGCTTTGTATAGTTTTTTTACATCATCGGCGGGCTTTGCGAGTAAAGGATTTGAGAGTGTTACTACAAGTGCGCAGAAAATGCTGCGCAGAAAATATTTTTTATCAATCATGGAAATTTTTTTCTATAAATTTAGTATGTTAATCAACAACATGAACTGTACCAGTCATTTCTTCATGTGGCCCACAACGGTAGGGGAATGAGCCTGTTTCTTTAAACTCACGTTCATAAGAGTCACCAGAAAATAAATAATTATCAGGTTCTTCCTCACCCAGTGCTTCGAACCAGACGCTGTGGTACTGGCGTTTTTCCTGGTTTTCCCAGCGTAGTGTCTGGTTGCGCTTGATGGTGATTTCCTGTGGTATGAACTTGAATTTTTTGATAACGACCAGTGGCGTTTCACCAGCCGCTATGGAAATGCGGGCGCTGAGCGTTATTATGAAAATTAGTAACAGCGATGGCCACTTCATTGCCTGATCCTCTTCGTGTAAATGCGGTTTGGCCAATCATAACCGAGGTCAAGCCTATAAAAAAGGCCGCAGGGTAAATACCCATGCGGCCCTGGTAGGAGTCAGGCGGTGATTACTTGCCTATAGCATTGATCTCTGCTTCATCGTTATCGAAGCCCAGTTTCAGACCTAGAGATACATGATGGAAACGGCTGCTACTGAAATCATCATGAATGGCGAAACCGATGTTGTACATCTGATCAGTAGCCATACTGACATCTCCGAGTTTGTCGGAGGTGAGTTTACGAGTCATTTCAACCGTCCACACGCCAGCATTGAGGCTGCCTGTGAAGCTCACACCCTGACCACCGGTCATGACGCGTTCAGCTAGAATGTAACCGTCTTCGGATTCGCCGGTTCCAGACTTGTAGCGCAGCAGATCCATAAATGAACCGTTTTCCAGAGCAGCCTGAATTTCAGCGGCATCTTTCAGTTTGTCCCAGCCACCGCGTTTTTTACCGCCTTTGCCTTCAATTTCAATAGAGGTACGGCTTTCTTTCAGGTACTTGGTGAAGCCATTACTGGTATCGAGCTTGCTGCCCGCCAGGGCTGCTTTATCAGGCTGGCCAGGCATGTAGTTGACATCATGATGACAGGTCTGCCAGCAGCCTGCACGTTCAGCAAATTCAACTTTTGGATTCTCTTCTTCGTTAGTTGACAGCATGATAGCCAGCTTGATGGGGTTATTGGGATCCATCTTGCCACCATCTGCAAACGGAACAGGTGCATGTTCACCTTCTGGCCACTGGAAGCGCATGTACAGATTGTCTGCATCGTGTGCTGCCTGTATGTTGACCAGAATGCTGCCGCGTTTACCAGGGATAGGTGTTGGTTCCACTTTATCGCCCGAAACAATCAGGTCACCAATATCCACTTCTTCATCTTGATGACAATCAAAGCAACGATCCCCTTTTAAGAAAGGACGTTTGCCACCGTGATCGCTACCGGTGAGTATCCATTCCATAGAAGCCTGACCAGGGTAGAACAGGGTGACTTCTGCTGGCTCGACACCGCTCCAGTCGATACTTGCGCCAGTTGATGAAGTGGCTGCCGCCGGTGCAACTACAGGTTGGCTTGCAGCTGGTGCAGCTTCGGCTGCTTCAGGCTCTTTTTCAACAGCTGCAGGTGCTGCTGCAGGTGCTTTAGCTTTGTTGTCATCTTTTGGAGTTACAAGTTTTTTACCATTATCAATAAATGCCTGCCACTGTGGAGCGATGGGGCGTTTATTCTTCGGGTCTGGTTTTGAAATTTCTTCCAGCTCGGTCTCAGTAAGTTTGTCATGAACCTTGTTGTGAGCAATACCTTTGTGACAGTCGATACAGGTATTTCCGTCTTCCATTGCATTGGCATGCTGTTTACGTGAGCGTTTTTTCTGATTTTCAGGTTTCATTGAGTCAAAATCATGGCAGTTTCTACATTCACGTGAATCCGTTGATTTCATTGCACGCCAGACATTTTTTGCCAGAGTTAAACGTTTAGCATCGAATTTTTCGGGTGTATCAATAGTGCCCAGTACTTTGTGCAACACTTCGTTACTGGCCTGAATTTTACGTATTACTTTGTGTATCCACGGGCGTGGTACGTGACAGTCGGCGCACTCAGCACGAACACCACTGCGGTTAGTGAAGTGAATGGTTTTTTTGTATTCCTGATAAACATTTTCTTCCATCTCATGACAGGAGATACAGAAGTCCATGGTGTTGGTGACTTCCATGGCGGTATTGAAGCCACCCCAGAAGATGACGCCAACAATCATGAAAAATAGGGCTGCACCTAGTGTGGTGCCCAACAGGACCTTCCTTGACATTAATCCGAATTTCCTGTGTGAATTAGTCATACTTAATGCTCGCCTTGATATTGTTATTGTGTATTAGAAAAGGAACCTTACTGTAAAGCCCCTTATGTAATACATGCTTTTTTGTTAGAAGAAGGGCGGACATACATATGCATGTCCGCCCCATTTCATTTACATCTGTAACTTATTGATTCATTAAGTTACATGATTTACGCGGTTATACACGTTGAATTTACCTGTTGGAGCGTAAAGACCTTTAACACGTGCTTTTTCTTCCAGTGTTTCAGCATCATAAATGATGATTTCACCGTTAGGTTCTAAGCTGTCTGCACGATTCCATACAGATGCCCATACTTCAGTACCGTCTTTGTTGAACTCGAAGTGAACGGCTGCGTAACCTTTAGTCTCGGTCATACGAATGGTCTTAACAACTTTACGAGTCTTCTTGTCGATAACTTTGACTGACTGCTGTACAGCAGGCTCTGGGTGTTTAGTCTGGTCAGCCCATACGTACTTGCTCTTAGGATGGGTACGCAAGAATACACCAGCACCATCGGTATCAACTGTGTAACAAAGTTTCCAGGCCTGGTCTTTATGGCCTTTAGGATCGTTACCCCAAACGCTGACTTTACCAACACCTAGATGTGTTGTACCACTTACAGGGCCACACTTAGGATCGTTCCAGTTAGCACCTGGACCTGGGTGAGGTTTCTTGTCTACATCAATCATTGCTTCCAGCTTCTGAGTCTTGCTGTCAATTATAACCATCTTGTCAGAAGCGTTAGCAGCGATCTGGAAGTAACGACCAGTTGGATCGTAGAAACCGTCATGCAGGAACTTAGCAGAGTCAATCTTGGTGATTTGAAGGTTATCAAGATCGCTGTAATCTACCTGCCACATCTGACCTAACTCTTTCATAGCAACTAACCAGCTAGTAGCCATTGGAGTGTCATAAATAGCAGCAACACGTGATTCATTAACATACTCGCCATCAACATTCACGCCACGAGCAGAAACCACTTTCAGAGGCTCCATAGTCAATGCGTCTGCGATAACGAAGTGAGGAGGCCAGTAACCGCCACCGATAACGTATTTGCCATCACCTGATACGGCAACGTCACGTGCGTCATAAGCAACTTGTACTGAAGCGACTTTCATCTTGTCAGGCATAGCCCAAAGATCGATCTTGGTCATCAATCCATCACGACCCATGATGTACCAGAAACGACCAGCGTCTTTAGCATGTAGGGTTTGGTGATGCTCAACTGTTTTCAGTACGTGTACTGCGTAACCAGTATCGACATGAGCAACTACTTCTTTCTTGTCACCATCGATGATCGCGATCTTACCTGCATCACGTTCGATAGCGATGAAGAAGTTCTCCCAGTTACGGCCGTGCATTGGTTTAGTTGGGTAGTCTTTTGGCTGTACATAAACCGTATGGCGTTTTTTCATTAAGTCCAGGCTCATTTCAGGTGGAATAGGTGGTTCCATCTGGATGTAACGAGCCAGTAGATTGATTTCTTTCTTGCTGAAGATATCATCAAAGTTGTTCATACCACCTTCAGTACCCTGAGAGATGATTTTTTCTAGCTTCTTAGTACCAGCTTTGAGTGTACCTTTGGTCTTTTTAGCTTTATTTGGTTTTGGTTCTAAATTTTTACCTGTAGCACCTTTACGCAAAACACCATGACAACCCGCACAACGCTGGAAGTACATGCTCTTTGCTGACTCAAACTCAGCATCATTAAGCGGTTTGAATGCTTTCTTTTTGGCGAAAGCGGTGCCGGAAGACGCCGCCATGCCTACGCAGACAGCCAGTAAAGCCGCCCCGTATTTTGTCTTTAGTTTTACGTTCATCTACTTTAACTCCTATTTTGTTTCCGATTATTAAGCGTATCTTATTAATTAGGAAAGTGGTGTACTTTGTTTAAAAAATTATACGGGTGAGACGATATTATTAAATGCTCTGGCTGTCTTTGACATACGTCAACTAAAAAACACATAGCGCCAATATGGTAAATTGCACCATCTTGGGCTGGTTTTGACTTATATCATGAGAGATCATGGATGCTTTATATGGCAGCATTATAAAGTGTATTTTTATCAACTTTCTATGCAGCAATAATACTAATGCTAATGTGACATGTTCACAAAAATGGATATAAAGATATTTATTAATGCGGCGTTAGATAATTAGAATGTAGTTATATTGTTAATAACAAACGAAGTGAAAAAAATATTATTTTTGCTATTGTTGTGTAATTAGCCACCCGTCATATTCATGAAGCGTACCACCTGACCAGGATGATCCCTAAATTCATGTTTTTCAGGCTTGATGGCAATTGCTTCCATAATGGCATTTCTTAAGCCATCATCGCTGATACCCTGTCTGAGTAGTGGCCGTAATTCATATTTATGCTCCTGTCCAAGACAGAGGTACAAAGTGCCATCGACAGATAGACGAACTCGGTTACAGGTTTCGCAGAAGTGCTGTGATATGGGGGTGATAAAACCAATGCGCAAATTAGTGCCCTTTACCTGAACGTAGCGAGCGGGGCCACCGCCAGGCATAACGCCGGGAATTAAATCGAAGCGCTGGGCTAATTGATCTTTAACTTCAGCCAGATCGAGATAGTGGTCAGTGGCATTCATACCATCACCAACGGGCATAGTTTCTATAAAGCGCAGGGTGAAGTCATTGTCGATGCAGTATTCAACGACATCTTCGAATTCATCATCATTAATGCCTTTCATCGCCAGCATGTTGATTTTGATGGGACTGAAGCCCTCGGCTTTTGCTGCCATCAGGCCATCGAGTACGGGTTGAAGCTCGCTGCCGGTGATTTTCTTGAATCGTTCTGGTTTGAGTGAATCCAGACTGATGTTGAGACGAGATACGCCTGCCTCATATAATGAATGAGCATGCTGCGCCAGTAGTGTTGCATTGCTGCTTAATGACAGATCTTCGACACCGGGTAGTTGGTGAAGTCGATGAGCAAGCTCATGGATGTTTTTACGTACCAGTGGCTCACCGCCGGTTATTCTGATACGAGAAACGCCAAGCTCAGCGAAAATACCTATAACTCGTTCGATTTCATCAAAGGTTAGCCAGTGATCAGGTTGCTCAAAGTCTTTGAAGCCCTTTGGCATACAGTAGAAGCAGCGCATATTGCATTTATCTGTAACAGACAGTCGAAGATACTCGATCTTTCTTTTGAAAGGATCGATGAGTGTCGCTTTGTTATCAGGTAGTTCTAAATTCATAAAAGACTGAATAGGCTATATTCTGTTAGTGATCATGCTACATAGCTATGGACATATAATCATGATCCAAATCAAAAATAAAAGAGCAATGTGTAAGGGCTTATGTTCGTTGACTTTATAGTAAAATAGCCTCTTTTGATTTGCATCAGTTTCTAGCGGCGTGATAATGAAACAATGCAGCTTCGATATAGAAGTGCCTTTTAAAACCAAATAAAGAATTGTGAATTATGAGTGAACGTAAACTAGTCCCCGTTAATATTGCAGTCATGACTGTTTCCGATAGCCGAACAGAGGAGAATGATACTTCTGGAAAGGTGCTGGTCGAGCGTCTGAGCGAAGCGGGTCATCAATGCGCCGAAAAAATAATTGTAATTGATGATATTTATAAAATCAGAGAAGTAATTTCTCGCTGGATTGCCGATGATAAGGTCGATATTATTATTACAACCGGTGGAACTGGGTTGACTGGTAGAGATATTACACCTGAGGCTATCAGGCCTTTGCTCGATAAGGAAATTGAAGGTGTTGGCGAACTCTTCCGCTGGCTCTCATATCAGGACATAAAAACCTCAACAGTGGCTTCACGAGCGTTGGGCGGCACAGCCAATGGTAGCTTTATTTTCTGCTTGCCAGGCTCAACAGGGGCCTGTCGAACCGGTTGGGATGAAATCATTGGCCCTCAGGTTGATTATCGAAATGGCCCCTGCAACATGGTTGAGTTGATGCCACGGTTGCTAGAAAAATAATCGTTATAAAAATATAGAGTGAGTGTTATTGTGTCAGAAGATTGTTGTTCATCGCCGTCGTTAATTTCTGTTGACGAGGCAACCACCCGAATTCTTGAATCTGCTTCTCCAGTCGAACAGATAGAAAAAATTGGTATTGAAGATGCGCTGGGACGAGTGTTAGCTGAGGATGTGAATTCTACGATTAATGTGCCGGGCTACGACAACAGCGCAATGGATGGTTATGCGGTGCGTAGTGCAGATTGTGTAGAAACAGGTAGCCAGCTTTTAGTCGCGCAACGAATTCCTGCGGGGCAGGTGGGCAGTCAGCTAGAAGCGGGTACAGCTGCGAGAATTTTTACCGGTGCGCCTGTGCCTCCTGAAGCAGATGCGATAGTGATGCAGGAGCATTGCGAACAAAAAGGTGATCAGGTCATTGTTAATAAATCTGTAAAAGTGGGTCAGCATATTCGTCGTGCGGGTGAAGATATTTTACAGGGTGGCGTGGTACTTAAAGCTGGTCATAAACTGAGGCCACAGGAACTGGGTTTACTGGCTTCGGTGGGTCTGGCTGAAATTTCTGTAACAAGAAAATTAAAAGTAGCGACGTTTTTTACCGGTGATGAAATTATTGAACCGGGTAATGAGTTGGGTGAAGGCCAGATTTATAACTCTAATAAATACACCGTAAAAGGCTTATTGCAGGAAACAGGCTGTGAAATTTTAGACTTGGGTATCGTGCCCGATACACTGGAAGCTACCCTCGAAGTTTTAAAGAAAGCGTCATCGGATGCTGACTTAGTTGTAACCAGCGGTGGTGTTTCGGTGGGCGAAGAAGATTATGTTCGCATTGCACTTGAACAACTGGGTGAATTAAAAATGTGGCGCATCGCCATGAAGCCGGGGAAACCCGTTGCTTACGGTAAAGTCGGAGATGCAGTTTTTATGGGTCTGCCCGGTAATCCTGTTTCAACATTTGTTACGTTTTTATTATTTGTAAAACCCTTGATTCTAAAACTGCAAGGTGCAGAAAAATATTTTGCTACCAAAATGCCGGTGATTGCAGATTTTGACTGGCCGAGTTTAAAAAGACAGGAATATTTGCGTGTTTGTTTGGTTGAATCGGATAAGGGTTTGCTGGCAACTTTGTATCCTCATCAGGGCTCGGGTGTTTTGAGTTCAGCATGTTGGGCAGATGGTCTGGTTGAGGCGGTGCGGGATCAGGCTATAAAGAAAGGTGATACAGTTAATTATTTATATTTTTCCTGATAATGATTTATTGAATCAGAAATAATATTGATAACTCAGGTTAAATTCAGAGAACCTTATCGAAGAATGCCATTCACGTTTGGCTGTTAGTTTTAATGAGTGATTGGTGTTAATAAAAAAGTTATGTTTATACGAGCTTCTAACTCGATAAATATCATCTTTAAATTGTTCGCCGCTTAATTCTATGTGAGCGGTGCTGCCATTAAAGTGGTGTAATAAACCAGTGTGTACGCCAATACCTGGTTCGACACTGTTGTTCATGTCATTGTTATGTTCAAGGCGGAATATACCGAGACCATAAATCTGACTATCCTGCCAAAGCTCATAAGATACGCCTGCGCCACCAGTGACGTGTGAAACTAACCTGTCTTTTAACCCAGTGGGTTGTCGTTCCAAACCAGTGTAGATACGCCACGATAAAGGTTGAAAGAAATCTGTACGTGGTGTAATAGAAAAAATATCAACCACATTAAATCGGTGAAGCTTTGTTCCATGCTCGTTTGATCTTATCTGGATTTTCCCCATATTAATCTGTGCACCTTGTAGAAAACCCTTTGTATTGTCTTCCAAGTCGTGGAAAGTGAATTTATAGCTTAATTCGCCATAGGCCTGATTTAAGCGTTCTCCTATACCGATAGAGATACGACGGCTCTCATGACTTAACTCAGGTGAGGTTGGTAAGTTGTAAATAGGTGGTTTTGTTTGTGGGTAAGTATTGATCTGTTTGAGTAGATCATAACTGCGTTTTGCTAAAACAGGGTCACGTACGGCTCTTGTTTGTTGGTAGCGAATATATTTGTATGTGGCATCGACAATTTTGTGTTGTTTTGATGCGCTAAGATTTTTAAATTCGTCTGCTTCAATAATGTTCGTGTCTTTAGCCAGCTGTTGAACTAGTGTTTTTTCGGCATCATCCATGTCATTAAGTAAGTGTTGTAAAGTAGTGGCCTGTGATGGACGATAATGGGTGTCTTGAATTAAGTTGGCACGCTCAACGGCTCTGACTGTATCTACTGGTATAGCGGTTAAATCAAAGTCATTGGTAAGTTCGATGCCAGGACGGGCAACTTCTAATAATTCCAGTAAACGATAGGAGCAATTTTCATCAAAAAAGAAATAATCAAAGTTCATTTCCTTGAGTTCCCACAGATGCTGCAACATGCGATGGGTTTCTTCGGCAGTGATGTTTAAGGGGTATTCCCAAATGTCACGATGTTCAATGCGATTGTATTCCTTAATTTTTTCAAAATAAGGTGTGACGATGAAAATCCCAGGGTAGCCCCCAGCTAAACCTTTAAATGCATAAAAAATTGAATTGTCATCGGAGTTAGTTTTAGCACCAAAATTAACCGAAAATGACAGCCATTCGGATTCATTATTATTAAAATTCTTATCCATTCTCAATAGTGTGTGACCAAACATTGAGGAAGGGCTGTTTAGATGGTAAGCCGGAAATATCATGGTGACATGGTCAGCATCTACCTGTTCACGCCACTCCTTATATTCTTTACAGTGAACTGTGGGCAGTTTGTTCTTATCAAAGGATAACTTCTTATCTAACCAGTCAAAGCGAGCAACAAAATGACATAGTTTGTGAGAGTCATTGTTTACATCAGTCCTGAAAAAAGAGGCGATAGTTTCTAATAACTCGGCTTTTGAATTGGTTTTTCCATCTTTAGCATTAAAAAAGCGACTGTCATCAACCTGGCTAATGTATTCGTTTTCTTCAGCATCTATAACATCGTAATGCAAAAAATTTATCCATTCATTTTCTTTCCAGAGCTCTTGTTTAATTGCTTGTTGTTGTAGTGAATTAATGTAATTTGCATCTGCATAACTTATGGATGCAAAGCTTAGAGATAAAATGTACAACGATATAACTAATATGAATTTATCGAGAATACTTTTGATGTGAATGGATGACATTAAAAACTTGATAATGATTGTTTTGCGTATGGGTGGCTTAAAAAAAACCCCGAATCCGAAGAAACGGGGCTTTTAATAAAGACTGAAAAAGCTAGGGTTTAAACAGCGTATTTTGCTAACTGAGCATCAGCTTTCATGATTTCATTCATAGAAGTCATGACTTCTTCAGCTGTAACATCTTCACTTGGGAAAAGTGTCTGGAAGTTAGCATGCATAGCAGAAGCGAATGATGCGCGATCCTGTTGTTCTACGCCGTACATAACAGCTACTGCATTTAGTGCCTCGCCTTCACCACGAGCTACATCTTCAGAGAATTCACCCATGATAGAGCCTAGTAAAGATTTTCCGCCGTAAGTTAATGTGCCATTCATAGAACAACCGTTAGTGCCTGAGGTCATACCAAAGGTTTTGTTACCAGATGTACCATTTGTGGTTGTTGCAAGAAATTGAATAGGGCCTGAGTCGCCTTCAAATAACATATTACCCCAACCGCAGCCTGGGCCGCCTGGGGCTTCTGCCATTGCTGATGATGACAGGCCTAACAGTGCAATACTAATAATCGTCTTTTTCATTATTGATCTCCATAGGAAGAATATTCTTCTTTTTAAAAAGAGTCTAGATCATAAGGCAATTATTGGTATGGGTGCAAGCCTATTTTCAAACTTATTTCTTGATATTGTGGAAATGTTTTTTATTGATAATACCTGAGCATATAAAGGGATAATATAAGATCTGATTGATGTTTTTTATTAGTTTTCTGTAGTAAGTTAAGAGGTGAGTAGTCTGATTTAATGGGTAAAAGATTAAAACATGTTCTTTTTTAAAATCAATAGCATAGCTTTAAATTGCCTACGGGTGTTTCTGATCCTGATTCTGTCAGGAGTGCAGTTATCCTGTACCAATTTCCTGTTTCAACCTCAACGCGTCCAGTTTGCAACTCCGGACAGGTTAGGTGTGATGTATGAGGATGTGGAACTTGAAACCCATGACCAGGTCAAGCTGCACGGCTGGAAATTACTGGCCAGTGCCGAGTTGCGTGGTACGGTTTTGTTCTTTCACGGTAATGGTGAGAATATCTCCACGCATTTTGCCAATGTACACTGGTTAACAGATCATGGTTACGATGTTTATCTTTTTGATTATCGGGGCTACGGGAAATCTGAGGGTGAAGCCGAGCTTGATGCGGTGATCAGTGATATGGAAATGATGATTGCATACGGAGTGAAACAGTTGCCTGAAGATAAAAAACTGATTGTTCTAGGGCACAGTCTGGGAGGAAGTCTGGCTATTCATGCAGTGGCGCATAGTGAGTTTAAATACAGAATAGAAGCGCTGATTACTGTTGAAGCATTTTCTGATTACCATGAAGTCACGCAGGATGTGTTGTCTACCAGCTGGTTAACCTGGCTGCTTCAGTGGCCATTATCTTTCACCGTGGATAATACTTATAGTCCACTGAATTCAGTAGCGCAGATTGCGCCCATCCCTCTGGTGCTGATGCACAGCAAGCAGGATGAGATTATCCCTTTTGAGCATGCTGATTATTTATACGAAGCGGCAGTGGAACCAAAGAAACTTCAGGTCGTCACTGGTTGGCATAATATGATTTTCAGCAACCAGAAAAACAGGGAATTGCTACTGAATTATTTGTTTGATCTATAGTGATTTCAAGCCGCTTTAGATTCTGCAAATACCACAGTCTCAATTTGCCAGTTAGCCTCGGAAGCATGCAGTACCAGACAGGAAGGCCCTCCATGATTTCTGGCTTTGCCGGCAGCACCAGGATTGACCACCCAGGGCTCTGCTGTCTGGTCGATAATGCGTTTGTGGGTGTGGCCATAAATGATCAATTTTGCTTCAGCATGATCCCAGCGGAATTGATCATGGTCAGGGTGGTTACCCAGTCTGTGACCATGTTCGATAATAATTGTGCCACCGGGTAATTGCAGCTGGGTAGATTTGGGCAGGGCAGAGACGACATCGGCTTCATCTTCATGCCAGAGAGATGGGTAGTCATTATTACCGGCCACAGCAACCACGTCGATGCGAGGCTTTAGCTGTTCAAGTATATGTGCACCACAAATATCACCGGCGTGAATAGCAAAGTCGCAATCGCTGATAATATCAACAATGCGCTCATCAACATGACCGTGGGTATCGGAAAGGATACCCACTTTTACTGAAAAACTCATAGCAATTAATCTTCAGCGTTCTCGGTACCAGAATCGATCGCAGCGGCGCGCGCGGCTTCCTGTTTTTTCATGTGCTCATCAACTTCGACTTTTTGACGATATTCAAGAATCTCACGGCGTTCTTCGGCACGTTTATCCCATGCGCCTTCGCGCTCTTTAATCACCATTTCACCAAAGAATACCTGCTTCATCAAAGTGAAACCAAATTTCATCAGTTCAACGTCATCTTTTTCTAGTACGTCATATTCTTCGTTGGTGATATCGTACATCTTAAGGAAGGCTTCACTCATAACAAAACGACGGAAGCGATCAACATCATAGCTGGCCATGAAGAACAATTGCAGACTCATCTCTGAAGGTGCACCGATGGTAGGTCCAGTAGATTTCTTCTTCAGGATGATACGGTAGTAGTCGCGATTAAATTCATCAAATTCTTCAACTTGCTGTTCTTTACGGTAATCACCAATAGTGATGATGTTGTCTTCTTCGTGTCCCTTACAATGGTCTTCCTTGATCAGCAAAAAGTGTTGCTCATCATCGGCTTCTCCCAGGGCGCGCATGGAAAGCAGGCCAGAGGGATAGTAACGGCAGGCAGTAGGGCGATCCTCATAAACAGAACAACCTTCATCGGTCATGAACTGACAGGCACCTGAATCATCGGTGCGGAGTTTGATACCGGGAATGCCGTGGGCATCAATTTCAAAAGGCACGGAGTATTTAGCAAGAAACTCGGTGGAGTCCATATTCATTCGTTTTTTTAGACGGATGATGTCATAGGGTGCCAGCGTTACATCGGCACGAGCACAACACTGGTTCCAGCAGGAAATTCCCTTGTGGCAGCGGAATTTTATTTCGTCTTCAAGTTCTAGACGAGTCGGCTGTACTGGACTGTTGTGGGGGAGTTCTATTTTTTCGTCGCTCATGGCATTACCTGATATTAATAAAATTATGTGGTTTTCGGTATTCCTGAATATGTGAACTCAGGAATGAAGTAAATAAGGTTTTAAGACTCGTTTTTCAAGGGCTAATGAATCATAAAACCTTATTTATTAAGAATATTGTATCTATCCTTTAATAAAAAAATCCGGACACCTTACGGTGCCCGGACTCTTCAACTCTTATTGTTCAGACTTATTTGAACAATTTAGACTTGTCTACCAAGTCAACGTGCGCACGCTTGAAGCATGTGAACTTTTGAGTCTTTTTGTCGTAAATTGAATTCACGAAACAATGCCAGTTTTCTTCGTCGACAAAGTTCTTGTCTGTACGATAGTAGAAACCTGGGTAACGTGATTCCTGACGGAACTCAATGTGTTTCAGATGAGCTTCAGCAGTGATGATGCGGTGATAGTTTTCCCATGCACGAAGTAATTCGTGAAGGTCTTTAGCACGCATTTTCTCTGCATCTTCTTTAAGCATGTCGATCTTTTGACCGGCAACTTCCATCATTTCGGCGTTAGTGTTGTAGTAAGTTGCAACACCAGCTACGTACTCATCCATAATTTTTTGCAGACGGAACTGCAACATTTTTGGAGTGATGTAGTTAGGATTAACGTCGATCGCTGTTGAGTAGTCTTTATGCTCAAGGAAAGTCTTAGCAGGTTTAATAACCGCAGCAACTAGATCTTCAACAGAAGTATCTAACTCAGGTTTGTAGTCAGCATTGTCTAAAACGTATTTCAGCATTGACTTAGCACACATACGACCTTCAGCATGAGAACCTGAAGAGAATTTGTGACCAGAAGCACCAACACCATCACCAGCTGTGAACAGGCCGTTTACTGTGGTCATACCACGGTAGCCCCAGTTCCAACCTTGTGGAAGGTGATCAGGTACGCCAGCTTCAGTTTCAGTAGTAGGCGCGCCTACATCTGTAGGACCTGAAGTCCAGATACCACAACAACCAGAATGTGAACCTAGTAGGTATGGTTCAGTAGGCATCAACTCAGAGTTTTTCTTCTCTGGCTCGATGTTCTCACCAACCCAAATACCACACTGGCCAACACACATGTCAAGGAAATCTTCCCATGCTTCAGCTTCAAGATGCTTAACTTCACGAGGAGACAGAGTCTCACGCAGGTTAGCAAGAGCAGTTACAGTATCCATCCAGATAGGACCGTTACCGTCTTTCATCTCTTTCAACATCAAGTGATTACGTAGACATGATGCAGGAACTGCAGCAGCGCCGTATGGAGGATAGTCGTCCAACATTGCTTTGTTCTTTTCCATGTAAGCTTCGCCGTAGGCGTTAGTAGCTTTAGATTTGAACAGCAGGAACCATGCGCCAACAGGACCGTAACCGTCTTTGAAACGAGTAGGTACAAAGCGATTTTCCATCAGAGTCAACTCAGCGCCGGCTTCAGCAGCCATTGAGTAAGTTGAACCCGCGTTCCAAACTGGGTACCAAGCACGACCAGTACCTTCACCAACAGAACGTGGACGGAAGATGTTTACACAACCACCAGCAGCAAGAAGAATTGCTTTGGCTTTGTATACGTGAACAGTGTTATCACGAGTTGAGAAACCAACTGCACCAGCAATTTTGCTTGGGTCATTTTTGTCGTTGATTAATTTAACGATGAATACACGCTCAGAAATGTTCTCGATGCCCAAAGCTTTCTTAGCAGCTTCAGCAACAATCCATTTGTAAGACTCACCATTGATCATGATCTGCCATTTACCAGAACGTACAGGTTTGCCACCATCTTTCAATGATGTCATGCCTTTAGAACCGTCAAAACGCTCACCGTTCTCGTCAAGTTTCCAAATAGGTAGGCCCCATTCTTCAAACAAATGTACAGATTCGTCAACATGACGACCTAAGTCGTATGCCAAGTCATCACGAGTGATACCCATAAGGTCATTAGAAACCATACGAGCGTAGTCAGCAGGATCTTGCTCTGGACCAATGTAAGTGTTAATTGCAGATAGACCCTGGGCAACAGCACCAGAACGATCCATAGCAGCTTTATCAACTAGTCTAACTTTAATGTCAGCACCAGAAGCTTCGATCCAGCGTGGCAGCTCAAATGCTGTACCACAACAGGCCATACCGCCACCGATAAGAAGAATGTCTACTTCTTCTTCGACGACATCAGGATTTCCAAATTCAGCCATTTTTATAAACCTCTAAATTATTTATTAATTAGTTCGCTAGGATCGCCAGCGCGGTAACCGTTCTGCTCATTGTGATTGAAGAAACCGTTATCTTCGATCTTAGCCATGTCAGCGTCAGCTTTACCTGCGTAAGGATCAATAGAACCTTCAGCAGTTGTGCGGATTGGGAATTTGAAACGTTTCATAGTTCCGTTACGGAACTTGATGGTCCACATGATTGAATCAGTACCGCGAAGAGGCTGTACTGAACCGCCCAAAGGAACAACGTCAGCATAGTGACGACATTCGATAGCGTTTTGTGGGCAGATTTTAACGCAGGAATAGCATTCCCAGCACTGCTCAGGTTCTTGGTTATAAGACTTCATGGCGTGACCAGTGTCAGAACCATCTTTGTCCAGTTTCATCAGATCATGAGGGCAGATGTACATGCAAGCCGTACGGTCTTGACCTTTACACCCATCACACTTTTCTGTACGTACAAAAGTAGGCATTATTATTAACTCCTAGAGTTTAGTTTTTGCAATTGCAGTTGCGGTAGATTTCAAAACAAAGCCCCGACAGAGCGGGTCATTACATCAATTTCTACCTTTTTCTTCATCTTTAGACTTGCATAGCAAGCCCGTTAGAATGTGAAAACATTTTCAGACGTCTAAAAAATACAACCTCTGAACCTCAACCCCGTAAAACAATGCTGCAAACCATCGCTCACGCAGAAGAGAAAATTCTTATTGGTACCGGTGAATCATCCCCAGGCACCAAATGGGGCACACATTCTATGCCCAAAGCCAGTCAAAAAGCAAAGAAAACAGGCCATTTCGGACGTGCACAATAGCGCTTTGTGGTGCAAACACCTAATCAACTTATTACTGCAATGATAAGTTTTACTTATGAGGTGATAGTTTTATATTTAGCTATATAAATCAACAAGATATAAAACCCTTTGAGTCGCTTTAATTGAGAATCGTTATCATATAGTGATTAAGTTATGTATTGACTGGATAACGGGTAGAATAGCGTCCAAATTAACCCGTAGTGAAGCGAATATATCCACATGTCAGAACAAGAACCCAGCATCTCACCAACCGAAATCAACCTGCACCAGAAATCCCGCTTGCTCGAACTGGCTTTTTCTGATGGTTTTCACTTTCAGTATCCCTGTGAATATCTACGCGTGTTTTCAACCTCGGCGGAAGTTAAAACTATGGAGAAACCGGTACACGGTAAAGAGCTGGTTAATATCTCCAGTCTGGAACCCCAGGGTAGTTATGCATTAAAAATTAATTTTGATGATGGACACGATACCGGTATTTTTTCATGGGCAAGTTTGCACGAGCTGGGTGTTAATTATGAAAGCAACTGGGCGAAGTATTTAAAAGATCTTGAAGCGCATAATTTAAAACGCGGTGAAGGTCGTGTTGTTGGTGAAGACGGCAAGGTCACCGTCAAGCTGGTTTATTTTATTGAGCTAGCAAAAATTGCTACCAAGGATGAAGAAGAGCTCGTGGTGCCTGATGCTGTGGTGAATGTTGAAACTTTGTTGAAGTGGATGCGAAATAGGGGGCAACGTTGGGAAGAGGCTTTTGCTGATGATCGGGTTCAGGTTACGGTTAATAAACAGTTTTCGGAACCGTATACTTTGATTGAGCATGGGGATGAAGTGGCGTTTGTTCCGAGGCCGAAGTTTTAGGTTTTTTTCGTTCCCATGCTCCAGCGTGGGAATGTATACTAATTACAAATCCTCTGTAGTAATTCCTATCTTTGGTGGAGTGGGTCATCGACCCACTGCCACTGGAATAACAGGTTATGAGTGCTGGAAGAATAAACTAAGATCTTCCATATACGTTTGAGCTCTTAGCTTGCTTGTGCCAGTATCAGGCAATAAATACCCATGCCCCACAGGATAACAAGATGAAAAAAATTGTATTCATTGTGTTTTATCTTTTACTCCAAATGCACACGCCCCTTTCAATCGCAGAAAAAGAAAAAATAAACTTTACTGTGGTGACTATCGTCGGTGGACTAGAGCATCCTTGGAGTATGGTTTTTTTGCCTGATGATCGCATTCTTGTTACGGAGCGCCCAGGCCGATTACGTCTTGTTGAAAAAGGTCGTTTACATCCGCAGGCGATAAGCGGTCTACCGAAAATTGCCGCAGAAGGTCAGGGTGGTTTGCTTGATGTTGTATTGCATCCTGATTATCGGAACAATGGCTGGATTTATTTTTCCTACAGTGCAGAAGACAAAGAGGGTTTTGGTACTGAAGTGGCTCGTGCTCGTCTGGATGGGTTGAAATTAACTGATCTGGAAACACTCTTTCGGGTTGAGAAAAAAAGTGACGGTGGTCGTCACTTTGGTTCACGGCTGGTATTCGATGGTAAAGGTTATCTCTATATCAGTGCGGGGGAACGAGGCGACAGGCCGCGTGCGCAGGATATCAACGACCATGCCGGCTCTGTGATTCGTTTGCACGATGATGGCCGGATTCCAAAGGATAATCCTTTTGTCGGTGAGCCAAATGCAAAGCCTGAAATCTACAGTTACGGTCACCGCAATCCACAGGGCATGGCGTTGCATCCGAAAACGGGTGAGGTCTGGTCACATGAACATGGGCCGCAGGGTGGTGATGAAATCAATATTATCCAGTCAGGCAACAACTACGGCTGGCCTGTTATCACTTATGGCGTGAATTATGGTTGGGGAACAAAAATTGGTGAGGGTACGCATAAATCAGGAATGGAACAGCCTCTACATTACTGGGATCCATCTATCGCGCCTTCGGGTATGGCTTTTTACGAGGGTGATAAATTCCCGCAGTGGCAAGGGAATCTTTTTGTTGGTGCGCTCAAATTTCAATTGCTAGTCCGTTTGCAACTGGATGGCAATAAAGTGATTAAGGAAGAGCGTTTGTTAGCAGGGAAATATGGACGTATACGGGATGTACGCAGTGGGTCCGATGGTTATCTATATTTATTAACCGATGAAGATGATGGACGATTATTGAGAATTGAGCCACGTTAATTTATTCAGACGAGGAGTTGTAAGCGGGAAAAAAGCAAGGTAGGGTGCAATAACCGCAGGGCATTGCACCAAATGTTTGAATGTTTCTTAAATCTCGCGATAACCATAATTGACTAGTACAATTAGCCCCCTATTAAGAACTATCATTCCCTGAGATTTATATTTTATGAAAAAGCACCATACCGTTGTGATTGTTGGTGGTGGTCCTTCTGGTTCGTCTGCGGCTTATACTCTGGCGAAGCAGGGGGTTGATGTTTGTGTTGTCGATAAGGCGGTATTCCCCAGAGATAAATTGTGTGCGGGGCTTTTAAGCTTGAGAAGCAAGCAGCTTTTCTCTGAGATATTTGATGCTTCCTGGGAAGAGGCTTTTGAATATAAAGCCAGTGGAGTCAAATTCTTTCATAAGAATAAACTGCTCAACGATGTAAAGGGCTGCAGTGAGATGTTTTTTACTTATCGAGTTGATTTCGATGATTATTTGCTGACTATGGCAAAGTCAGTAGGTGCATCTTTGTATTTGGGTAGTGGCATTTCCTCAGTCGATATGAACAACAGGGTGTGTCAGTTACGTTCAGGGGATGAGATAAGCTACGATTATTTGATTGGTGCTGACGGCGTTAATAGTATTGTTGCTAAATTGATTTATGGTAAATCGTTCGATAAAGAAAAAATTGCTTTTGCGCTTGAGGTTGAAGTTGATAGAAGTTTGATTGAGCGTGAGGTGAATGTGCCCGAGCTGTATTTTGGCGTGGCTAAATGGGGTTATGGCTGGGTGTTTCCAAAAGAAAAGGCATTAACTGTGGGTATTATTGGTTTACACACTAAAAACCCTGATCTCAAAAAAGAGTTTTATGCTTTTTTAATTGATTTGTTTGGTCGTGTGCCGGATTTAAAAATAAACGGCCATTATATTCCATTTGGTAATTATAGAAAAACACCGGGTGTTGATAATGTGCTGCTAGTAGGCGATGCGGCTGGGGTAGTCGATCCTATTACTGGTGAAGGAATCGCCTATGCGATGCAGACTGGATATTTTGCCGCGCTTGCGATCATTGAGTCTGAGAACGCTGAAAAAAATACAGATGTTATTAAAGCCTATAAAAAACGTTATTCAGAAATAACATCAGCACTGAATTATGCCAATAAACTCAGATATCTGATATTTCCAAGAATAAGTCAGTCACTCTTTGTTAAAGTTTTTCCAGCAACAACGCAATTGCCTTTAATGCACATGAATCTTGTAGCAGGAAAAATTGATTATAAAGAATACAGTCGTTACCTCATTTCAAGAGTATTCAAAGTTATTATTAAGCGTATATTGTTCGTTAAATAAATAAAAAAACTACTCCTCCACTAATCCATTCTTCTTCAAAACCATATAAATCTTCTTACATGTTTTCCCCATTTTGTGAATGTCCCCAAAACTGGGTTCAACACCATCCTGTAACTTCTGTTCCCAGTCCTGTAACTCCATATCCAGAAACTCTAGTAACTTTAGTGAACAACCATTGCACGAGTCTGCGCATAATTGTGCTTCACCGGCATCAAAGGGCATGGTCGTACGGACTTCATCGATCAGGTTCTGCATGGCAGTTGAAGTGTTGGGTTTCATAAGTATTATTATTTTACTGCGGTGAACAAATATAAGCCAAAAAAAACGGCGCGATCTTTCGATCACCGCCGTTTTTTGTTTTTATTAAAAAGTGATTAAGCTTTTTTTCGTCTAGATACTCCAATCAATCCCAAAAGACCAGAACCAAATAACCATACTGCAGCAGGGACTGGCACAGGGGTTACTGAAGTTATATGTATGCTGTTACCTGTGCCTATATCAAAATACCCTTTAACACCTGGGAATGGTCCGGTGGTGAGGCCAATGCTATTTACCGTTGCAGCCATCGGTGCTGGTCCACCGCCTCCGCCTCCAAGAAAAATAGGAAGGGGGCCAGTAAGTGTATCTGAGTAAGGTATGGCGCTACCTATGTCTGCTCTATATGTGTCGATACCTAAGTCATAGACCCCGTTTCCATTAGTATCATAATAAAGGTCTGAGCCACTAAGTACGTCACCGGTTTGCAGGCCAAGACCAACGGCGTTGAACAGGCCTGTTGCGTCCCACTCTATATATAACGGCATATCATAAGTGCCATTCCAGTCAACTAAAATGATGCCATCGATTATATTAGAGGTGCCCTGGCGCGTCATACTGATATCGTGGAAGGTGGGCGGTGCACCAAGAAAATCGGCGCTATTCATAGTAATTGATAAGTTGTTGCTAGCGCTGTTGCCGCCTAGTCCTGTTATTGTGTTGAATGTTAGTGACGCAGATATATCCGTGAATGCGCTTCCATTGTTAGTAATGATGCTCTCATCGGCACCTGCCACAATAAGCCGACCGGTAAAATCAAAGTTTATAATGCTTGCTTGAGATGTGACGGGCAGTAGCCAGAGGCCTAGTGCGCAGATGAATTTTCTGTTGATTATGTTCATAACTTAAGTCCCTTATCCCTTGTTTATTCGTTACGCGAGTGATTGTAGCAGTAGATGATCTGTGGTGACAAATAAGAAAAAGATAATATGTTAAATGTAAAAAATACTACTATCATCGATATGCTATGAAAGAGTTTTTGTGTTGCTGAATGGTGATTAGTAAAGAAAATAATACAGGATGTTGGATTTAAGTCTGGAATTAGTAGGGGGGGGCGGTTTATTAATTGGAAGATTAACACCAAAAAAAACGGCGCGATCTTTCGATCAACGCCGTTTTTTAAAACAGTAACGATTAAAACTTAGTCGTTAATGCTTTTGTAGTAGTCCATCAAAATCTGAGCTACTTCAGGACGTGAGAACTCTTTTGGTGGAGCAATGCCGTTACCCAGCATTTCACGTACTTTAGTACCTGACAGAAGAACGAAGTCTTCTTTTTCGTGGTCAGGTGCTTCACACATCATAACAACCTTGTCTAATTTCTTAGAGTAAGCAGTGTGGTCAGCTTTGAAGATTTCGATTTCTAATGCGCCAGCGGGTACATCATTTTCGAAGATGGTTTGTGCATCGAAAGCACCGTAGTGATCACCAACACCCGCATGGTCACGACCAATGATGAAGTGAGTTGCACCCATGTTCTGACGGAATAGAGCGTGCAGTACACCTTCACGTGGACCCGCGTACAGCATGTCGAAACCGTAACCGGTTACCATAGCGCTGTTTTCTGGGAAGTACAGGTCAACCATCTTACGAATAGCGGCATCACGAACTGGTGCAGGGATATCACCTTTCTTCAGTTTACCCAGCAACATGTGGATAACCAGGCCATCACAACCTAAACGATCCATTGCCATGTGACACAGTTCTTCGTGAGCCAGATGCATTGGGTTACGAGTCTGGAATGCTACAATTTTTTTCCAACCACGATTAGCGATTTCGTTACGAATTTCAACTGCTGTGCGGAAAGTGTCTGGGAATTCAGTCTGGAAGTATGAGAAGTTCAATACTTGGATAGAACCTGAAAGACAAACTTTACCTTGCTCAAGGAAAGCGTCAACACCAGGGTGAGCTTCGCCTTCAGCGGGTGCGTATACTTTTTCAGAGATCAGAGCGATGTCAGCGTCGCTGAATTCTTCAACGGCATCAACGTCCATGATTGCAACAACAGGGTTGCCTTCAACGTTTGGATCTTTAAGCGCGACGCGATCGCCAGCCTTGATACCACCAGCGTCCTGAACCAGGTTCAGTACAGGTGTAGGCCAGAACAGACCTGAAGTGGTTTTCATGTCAGTGGCAACAGACAGAGCGTCAGCCTTGTTCATGTAACCGGTTAATGGGTTGAAGTAGCCTGCGCCCAACATAACAGCATTAGCGGCGGCAGCAGAACTAACAACGATAGAAGCCAGACCTTCAGCTTCTTTCTGTAAGGCTTCGTTTTTAGCGGTGTCGTATACGAACAATGGATTTAGTTCGTCAGAACCATGAGGTTTAATCATGTTATGTCTCCTGGATGGATATCACACTGACCGTTCAGCCAGCACTTTTATTAAAACTAGGTTAAAGCTTAAATTTTGTGGGCTGAATTCTACATTAAAACGGCTTGTTTTCGTAGTCGATTGATGTAGTGCTTTAGGGGTAGGAATGTTGCCGTGACGGCAATGAGGATGATTCTCGTTTCTGGTCTGTGCCAGAACAGGCAGGGTGATTTCGCTTACTTGCTGGCAATGATTGTTTAGCCAGCAGGTAAGCGATATTTTGGTTGCTTAGTTGGAAGCCTTTTCAGCGCAGCTTATGCACATAGTCACAAATGGCGCTGCCTGCAATCGGTTCTCCGGGATAGGCTCACCACAGCCCTCACAGATACCATAACCGCCCTGATCGATACGGGTAAGTGCAGCATCAACCTGCATGACCATGTGTTGCGCTTCATCATCAAGTGCGGCCAGAACGTCATCGTTTTCGCTCTGGGTTGCCTGTTCGGCAAAATCCTTTTCTACCGGCTCTTCTTTGTGATGAGTTTCAACTTCTATGGCATCAATTCTACGCGTGTATTCTTCACGTAAAGACAATAGCTGTTGTTTTACTTTATCGAAGGATTCCATAATTTTCTCGTATTTAAAAGCTTGATTACTTGTTTGTTAGCATCTGGAAAATCAGATCTTTTAGGTGTAGGCGTTCTTTCTTTACCTCTGATAGATAGTCGTCATTGACCGTTTCGATGCCCTGTTCTGCACGTACGATGGATTTATCGATACCTTCGTATTCGTGTGTCAGACGTCGAAAATGGGCATTGTTCATCTTCAATGTATGAATTTGGTCTTTGTACTCTTGAAATTCTTCTATCAGTGGATGATGTTCTATTGGCATTGTATAACCTCGTAATTTCTTGTTTGTGAATCTTAAATTTTATTATAGAACGGGGAACAGATGTTTCTCTTCCATCTGAATACGTTCATTAACCAGTCTAAACACAGTCTTTGTTTCTTCTTCAAACTCTGCATGATTTTTTGTGTTGATATGATGGCACCAACGTTTTGTATATTTCTTGAGAATGCGCTCAAGTTCATGGGTGTTACCCAGAAAGGACTTGGCAATTTGCTTGATACTTGCATCATCGTGGTTTAGAAGCTCAGGATAAATTGATCTTGCCTCATGTTTTAAATGCTCATCAAGCTTATTCTGGAAACGTTCAAGCAATTCACAAAAAATATCATTACTGCGAAGCGATGAGTTTGAAATTAAATCTGAAAGCACATCGCTCAGATCTTTTATCTCATCATTCTCTTTTCTTAACTCTTCAACTGGGATCATTTATTTCTCCTGATGGTGCTTTTTATTGCTCTTAGAGTGAGCTGATTGCGGTTCATTTTAATGATGCAAGTCAATAAATGTAAGGGTTATTTTGATTTTGTATTGAAATAATAGGCAAAAAAAAGGCGAAGCTTAAGCTTCGCCTTTTTTCGTACTAGCAGAAGCTAGATTACAACAGTGGAACCATCATCAGTGCCACAATGTTGATGATCTTGATCAACGGGTTGATCGCAGGACCAGCTGTATCTTTGTATGGATCGCCTACAGTGTCACCAGTTATCGCTGCTTTATGAGCATCGGAACCTTTACCACCGTGATTACCATCTTCGATGTATTTCTTGGCGTTATCCCATGCGCCACCACCAGTGGTCATTGAAATAGCAACAAACAAACCGGTTACGATGGTACCAATCAACATGCCACCCAGTGCCTGTGCACCGAGGAAGTAACCAACGGCGATAGGTGCTGCGATAGGCAGTAATGAAGGAATCATCATCTCTTTGATCGCTGCCTTTGTCAGCATGTCTACTGCTTTTGAGTAGTCAGGTTTTTCTGAGTAATCCATAATGCCTGGCTTTTCTTTGAACTGGCGACGTACTTCATTCACAATACCGCCAGCTGCACGACCTACTGCTTCCATCGCCATAGCACCAAACAGGTAAGGGATCAGACCACCAATAAACAGACCGATGATGACCATGTGATTGGACAGATCGAAACTAGTCACTTTACCGGCAGCTTCCAGTGTCTGTGTGTAATCGGCAAATAGAACCAGTGTTGCCAAACCTGCAGAACCAATAGCGTAACCTTTGGTTACTGCTTTTGTAGTGTTACCTACAGCATCTAATGCATCAGTCGTATTTCGCACGTCTTCAGGCAGTTCTGCCATTTCTGCAATACCACCGGCGTTATCGGTGATAGGGCCATAAGCGTCAAGGGCAACGATGATGCCTGTCATAGACAGCATAGCGGTTGCTGCAATAGCGATACCGTATAGACCGGCTAACTCATATGCGCCCCAGATGGATGCACAAACAGACAGAACAGGCAGGGCTGTGGATTTCATTGAAACACCCAGACCCGCAATCACGTTAGTACCGTCACCGGTAGTTGAAGCTTCAGCGATACGTTTAACTGGACCATATTCAGTCGCAGTGTAGTATTCAGTGATCACAATCATAGCTACAGTCAGAGCCAGACCAATCAGTGATGAGTAGAACAATGAACTGGCTGTGTAGCCGTCGATGTTGCTCATCATTTTGGTAGTGATGAAATAGAAGGCAACAGCTGAAAGTGCTGCTGAGACAAGAGTGCCTCTATAAAGCGCATTCATGATCTTGCCGCCATCGGAAGTTTTCACGAAGAAAGTACCAATGATGGAAGTGATGATAGAAACGCCGCCTAATACGAGTGGGAAAGTCACCGCCAGTTCTCCCGCTGTGTCACCCAATAACATGCCACCCAGTAGCATAGTTGCGATCAGTGTTACGGCGTAAGTTTCAAACAGGTCAGCTGCCATACCGGCACAGTCACCAACGTTGTCACCGACGTTATCAGCAATAACGGCAGGGTTACGAATGTCATCTTCAGGAATACCTGCTTCCACTTTACCGACGATGTCAGCGCCTACATCAGCACCCTTGGTGAAGATACCGCCGCCAAGACGAGCAAAGATAGAGATCAAAGAACCACCGAAAGCCAGACCAACCAGCGAGTGCAGGGCATCGGTCATGCTCATGCCTGTCATGGTGAGTACAGCGTAGTAACCAGCAACACCCAGTAGAGCTAGGCCTACAACCAACATACCAGTGATCGCGCCACCTTTGAATGCGATCTGCAGGGCAGGGTTGATGCCATCTCTAGCAGCTTCAGCTGTTCGTGAGTTAGAACGAACAGAGACGTGCATGCCAATGAAACCGGCAAGGCCAGATAATACCGCGCCAATGGCAAAGCCTATGGCTGTTCCAGCGCCAAGCGCGAAAAAGATAACGACAAAAATAACAGCACCCACCATAGCAATGCTGGTGTATTGTCTTTTCAGGTAAGCGAGAGCTCCTTCCTGGATAGCGCTCTGAATTTTTACCATTGCTTCGTTACCCATCGGTTTTGACAGGATACTGGAAATGGAAATTACGCCATAAGCGATGCCCGCCAGGGCACATGCAAGGGCGATAATAATTTCAATGGACATACTTGAACTCCTAATAATTTTTTAAGTTGTGCTTTTTATAGTATTTTTCCTGGCTAACTAGTGATCTTGATCAAGGTTAGCCAAAAAAGCCCCAAATAATGGGGCTTTTCCGATTTTTACTCTATGAAAGTGAACTGAAAATGGCGTCACGAATATCTTCAACACCACCGATACCGGCGATCTTGTGATACTTTGGTGAGCCTGCTTCACCTGAATTAGCCCAGTTTGTGTAGTAGCCAATCAGTGGTTCAGTTTGCTCATGATAAACATCGAGACGTTTTTTCACTGTTTCTTCCTGATCGTCAGCACGTTGAATCAGGTCTTCACCAGTTTCGTCATCTTTGCCTTCCACTTTGGGGGGATTGAAAACGATGTGATAGGTGCGGCCTGAATCCAGGTGAACACGACGTCCGCTCATGCGTTTGATGATTTCAGCGTCATCAACGTCAATTTCAACCACGCCATCAATTTCAACGCCTTGCTCTTTCAATGAATCAGCCTGTGCCAGTGTGCGAGGGAAACCATCGAACAAAAAGCCGTTGACACAATCGCTTTCCTGAATACGCTCTTTGACCAGACCAAGAATGAGTTCATCGGAAACCAGACCACCGGCATCCATCACTTTTTTGGCTTCTATGCCTAATTCAGTGCCAGCTTTAACAGCTGCACGCAGCATGTCGCCAGTAGAAATTTGGGGAATATTATATTTTTTTGTAATGAAGCCCGCCTGTGTGCCTTTACCAGCTCCGGGTCCACCTAACAGAATTAAACGCATGATTTTTTCTCCACTTATATTTATTAAGTATTGTTTTTATCTTTAACGTATATCTTTTATAAGGATTTATTTTTTGAAAGGTGTTTCATAAAAAACACCTTCTTTAAGTTCCCATTTTTCTTCAAGATCGTAATCTTGAATTAGCTGATCAACGGCTGCCTGACCAAAGTCACGCATAATTTCACCTAAGATTATGCGTGTGGCATTACGGTTATAGCCACTGCCAAAACTGACGTGCATGGCTATCAATTCGTTTGCTTTTTCTAAGGTCATGCTAGCTCGTTAATCAATTAATAATTATTTAACTTCAAATGGGCTACATTTTTTCTCAACCATTACTTTCTTCAAAGTAACGTATTTAGGCAGGCCATTTTTGTTGTATGCAGGGTAGTCTTCACCCTTGATCAGAGGCTCAAGGTATTCACGACATTTCTTGGTGATACCAAAACCGTCTTTAGAGATAAAGCTCTTAGGCATCATCTTCTCAACGTTAGCCACTTTCTTCAGTGGAGCCATTTCAATTTTCCACTTGTAAGGTTTGTTGCTGATACGTTTGATCGCAGGCATTACAGAGTTATGACCCTTGATTGCGTACTCAACCGCAGCTTTACCAGTTGCATAAGCTTGCTCAACGTCTGATTTAGAAGCGATGTGACGAGCTGCACGTTGCAGGTAGTCAGCAACAGCCCAGTGGTATTTGTGGCCCAGTTTTTCCTGGATCATGCCAGCAACAACAGGAGCCGCGCCACCTAGTTGGCTGTGACCGAATGCATCTTTCAAACCAGTTTCAGCAAGGAACTTGCCGTTTGGCCATGCAACGCCTTCAGAAACAACAACAGTACAGTAACCGAACTTTTTAACTTTATCGTCAACGTTTTTCAGGAATGCTTTCTGATCAAACTTAACTTCTGGGAACAGAACAACAACAGGAATTTTATGTTCATCAGTTGAAGCCATTGCGCCTGCAGCTGCAATCCAGCCAGCGTGGCGACCCATTACTTCAAGTACGAATACTTTAGTTGAAGTTTTGCACATTGAAGCAACATCGAAACTTGCTTCCATTGTTGAAAGTGCGATGTATTTAGCTACTGAACCAAAACCTGGGCAGTTATCAGTAATTGGCAGATCGTTATCAACTGTTTTTGGAACGTGAACAGCTATGATGGGGTAACCCATTTTTTTACCGATCTGAGAAATTTTTAAACAAGTGTCAGCAGAATCGCCACCGCCATTGTAGAAAAAGTAACCGATGTTATGTGCTTTGAATACTTCGATCAGACGTTCGTATTCTGCTTTGTTATCTTCCAGACTTTTCAGTTTGAAGCGACAAGAACCGAAAGCACCAGAAGGTGTGCTACGTAAACCAGCGATAGTGCTTTTAGTTTCTTTGCTTGTGTCGATCAGCTCTTCGGTTAAAGCACCGATGATGCCGCTGCTACCAGCATAAACTTTACCGATTTTGTCTTTGTTAGCACGGGCAGTTTCAATAACGCCACATGCAGATGCATTGATCACAGCAGTTACACCACCGGACTGTGCATAAAATGCGTTCATTTTCTTGCTCATAGGTTTTCCTCTGTTGAGTAGTTTTATGTGTTTTTAATTAAGACGTTTATTCTTCGGCTCTTGCCGTTTCTCTGTCTGCATGAACCTGCAGCATAGTCACCATACAGTCATTGATGTCATCAAAATCTTTGGCGCCGCTACCGTATTGCTGATAACCACGATAAAAGAATTGCGCACGGTAAACGAGTTCAGCTACTTTGATGATGATAAAACTGGCTTCATCAACCTGCCAGAAAACGGCGGGGC
>CBFCZV010000026.1:0-42455 GCA_965602855.1 uncultured Gammaproteobacteria bacterium
GTAAACCATCATTATCTGCATCTACTGAAGCGGCAATATTAGTTGGGAAGGCATCAACGCTATCAGCCACGCCATCACCATCAGTGTCCATTTCGGTGGTCACGGTAAACGTATCGCTGACTCCACCAATACTCAAAACCACATCAACAGCAGTCAATCCACTGAGCGATGAGGTGGTTTGCACTGTCACCGTGTCACCGTTATTAATAAATCCATTGGCAGATGTGTAATCACCTACATTAATTTTATACACACCACCAGTAATCGAGATTGGACTTGATGCACCCAGTCCGGCCAGTGTGACTGTGTCAGAAGTAATTAAGGTACTAAGTGCCGCATCAGCCTGATCAGTAAAACTAAAGGCATCAGGTATGGTGTCGGTAAGTGTTGTGACGCTAAAGGTATCACTGATACCACCGATAGTAAGCACAGCATTAACGGTCGTGTTGTTACTTGCCGATGAGGTGGTTTGCACTGTCACCATGTCACCGTTATTAATAAATCCATTGGCAGATGTGTAATCACCTGCATTAATTTTGTATGCACCATCGATAATCGAAATGGCTGCAGGGTTTAGTAAACCGGTAATAACAACCGTATCAGAAGTGATTAACGTATTAAGTGCAACACTCGTCTGGTCAGTAAAACTAAAAGTCGCATCATCATCTGTATTACTGGCCGCTACACTGGCTACTACCATGCCATCGTAGTTAGTATCGGCAGTACTGCTCACAGTAAAGTTGATGTTGTAGTTGATATCACCATCATCCACCGCATCATTAACACCGGTGACAGTAACAGTTTGTAATGTACTCCAGTTAGCGCTGGTAAAAGTAACACTGGCAGGTAATACAGTGGCTTCATCGCTATTAGAGCTGACTATATCGATTACTACATCATCAGTCGGCGGACTATCGAGAACCAGAGTGAACGTATCTGTTGTACCATCTTCAGCGGTTACTGTTGAACTATCTGTTTCGACTACAGTGACACCGGGAACAACAAGCTGCCAGGCCAGTGCGTAGTCCCAGTCAAAATCTGCCTGACCGGTTCCTTTAATGACCTTTAGCTGGTAATTACGGTTACTTAATAGATCGAACCAGATATTCTCAGTGTTATCGATGGTACTGGTTGAACTGGCAACAACAGCATTACCACCATCAACATCAATCAGCTGCAAATCCAGATCATAAAAATTATCAGTAGAAGTGCCTAAAACTTCAAGATTCCAAACTAAAGACGCTTTTATTTTTTGTCCGCCAATGGCGCTGGTTGTAAAACTGTAAGTGGCTGTCGCATTGCCACTTAATCCACCAAAAGAGGGATTATAATCAAAGCCTACATTGGCAATTGTTGAGCCGCCATCCTCACTGCTGTCCTGCTCACCCTTATCTAGTAAATGATAGCTATTGTAAAGATTGACTTGCCCAGCACCAAAACGTGTATCCAGACCATTACTGGTTTGTTTGCCTGCTGTACGATAATCAGTAATATCTACAGCATTAGTATTTCCTATTGTTTCCCTATCGGCACCGGCCATTAACAATGCTTTAATGGTTTCGGAAAGTTCTGCATTGTAAATCGTGCCATTTGCAGTAGTGATGCTGCCGTTGGATAACAGGGGATTAGTGTGTCCATGATCCATCAATAGAACAGCTGCTGATGAAATTCTTGGCGCAGAAGCGCTGCCAGTCCCTTCAGGCGAAACGATATCAGGTTTGGCTCTTCCGCTGACATAAGTCGTATCGTCAACTAGGTTAGTTACAATCGTAGCAGTACCTGTAATACCTGTCCCAGCTGAAAGCCCAGCTACGATGGCATTGAAGCTACTAGACAGCATCGGATTCGTTAGTGTATTTGTGTGAACACCAATAACCTGTATAAATTCATCTACCTCAACCAGATAATCTACTCTGCGCAGTACTTCTGCATCCCCGTCACCAAATGAGCCTGCCCAACTATGATTAACTAATCGTGTTGAGGAGGTACCAGTGCCTGCTCCTCCTGCATTTAAAAAACCAGCAAGTAGCCAATCTACCGCTTCAAATAAATCAACAGTGCCAATGGCCGTTGAAGATGATGAGACCGAACCATAAAACTTTTGAGCTACCGAGGTAGCGTGACCAGAAACACCAGTGCAAAAGGATGTTGTGTTGTCTATAAAACTGATTGAGGAAAACTCCGTAAGTGTCATATCAGGAGCACATGCTCCAGAGGACAGCGCTTCAACCTGTGTCACGGCAATACTACCGCCGTCAGGTACACCGGCACCCAACTCAAGGCTCAGATCAGTAAAACCAATATCATCAAGAGTGGCCGCCTGTGCTTCAACAGACAAAAACAAACACAATGCAATAGAACCAAAAAACGAATACTTTGTTCTCATAAATAAATCTCTCAATTAGATACCACGTGAAATGTATCAGAATATAAATATTATAGAAATAAATAGAGAGCTATTCATTCCTGAAATTAACCACCTAGTCTGAAAATACTGCTATTTATCAACGTATTGAGCGAGATCGACCACTGGCCAGCAAAAAGCACAGCATCCGCAGCTCATCCTGTGAATTCCCCTCTTCAAACCCCTTACTGACACCTTCAATTTTCATACAGCGCTGCAACAACGAACGCAGGGTTTTTTCAGTGTGACGGGACAGGCAGGCTTTAAATAACGGCATACGATTGCCCCAGACGCCAGAGCGTTTCAGCGTGTATTCGGCTGATGATGGATCTGCTGCGGCCAGGCAGAGCAGACGAATTTCTTTGGCCAGCGCCCAGATCATGGCGAGTGGCTCTACGCCTTCTGCAGCAAGGCTATTGAGAATCTTTACTACTCGTGGAGCATCGCCTTTTAGCGCAGTATCGACCAGCTCAAAAACACTGAAGCGGGAGTTTTCTGTAATCGCTTCGTTAACGTTTTCAAAAGTAATTTCGCCGGGACCAACGAACAAATATATTTTGTCGATTTCCTGTGCAGCGGCCAACAAGTTACCTTCTACATTCTGGCAAACATAATCGATGACTTCATTATCGGGTTGCATGCCACGTTGCTGAAAACGCTGGCGCACCCAGGCGGGGAGATGACCACTATCAACCGGCCAGCATTGTATGACCATACCCTGCTTATCGATAGCCTTGAACCAGGCGCTATTTTTTGCACTCTTATCCAGTTTGCCCGCGCTAATCAACACAATGGTGTCTTCAGCAGGGTTTTCTAAATACTGCTTTATCGCCTGACTGCCCTGTTTACCAAACTTGCCCGAGGGAATTCGAACATCGAGTATACGCTGTGATGAAAACAGCGACATACTCGCGGCCTCGTCATTAAAATCCTGCCACTCAAAACTGGCATCTACTTCAAATATTTCACGCTCTGCATAACCCTGCTCACGACAGCTTGAACGAATCAGATCAGTAGCTTCCATCGCCTGCAAGGGTTCATCACCACTCACCAGATAAACAGGATACAGCTGTTTATTCAAAGCAGATCTGAGCTGGTCTGGACGAACGTTCATTATTTGATAGCACTCAACTGCCTGAGCATTATCTGTGCGGCGTCTTTACGCATATCTTCTTGCATGGCCTTTTTTTCATGACCCACGGCCAGCACACTATCGGGATCAAACAATAAATCTTTTTTTAATTTGATTGTATTTGTTTTTATTATTTCTGATCGCTGATCTTCATCAGAGACTACTGAGGCCTCTTTCAACTCATAACGAAACTGATAATTTAATTCATACTCATGGGCACGACCACGATCATCAACTGATACGACACGCTGACTATCCTGCACACCGGAAATAGTTAAAACTGTTTTAGCCTCAGAAACTGATGTTACCAACACGTTATCACCAGATGCAGACAACAAATTTTCTAACTCACGATTTAATGTATTATCACTACCACTTGAATCTATAAAAATTGGCGTAATACGATCAGATAAGCTAAGTACGCCCCTAAGATGAAAACCACAGGAACTTTGTATACCGAACAAAACAATCAGCAAAAAAATTAAACTGCTCTTATGAAGATAGCTCAAAGTATTCATTAGCCGACAACCAGATTAACCAGACGCCCGGGCACAACAATCACCTTGCGTACGGTTTTACCTTCGATGTTGCTGATAATTTTTTCATCTGCAAGCGCTAGCGCTTCAACCGTATCTTTATCCGCATCTACTGACACTTTGATTTTTGATCGCAGCTTACCGTTCACCTGAACCATCATTTCAATTTCATCCTGAACCAAGGCTGCTTCATCATGCGATGGCCAGCTGGCTTCGGCGACCAGACCTTCATGCCCCAGATCCTGCCAGAGCTGCTGCGTGATATGCGGCACAATCGGTGACAGCATCAGCGTGATAAATTCAATCGCTTCGTGCATGATAGCTTTGCCCTGCTCACTATCATCTTTGTATTTAGCCAGATCATTAATCAGTTCCATAACCGCTGCGATGGCCGTATTAAACGTATAACGACGACCGATATCATCACTGACTTTTTTCAGTGTTTCGTGCACTTTACGACGTATATCTTTTTGCTCGGCACTCAACGTAGCCGCATCAACAGCGACTGCATTAGTGTCAATATTTTCTTCGACCAGTTTCCACAAACGCTTGAGGAATCGTGAAGCACCTTCAACACCGCTGTCCGCCCATTCCAACGATTGTTCTGGTGGCGCAGCGAACATGGTGAACAAACGTACCGTATCTGCGCCATAAGATTCAATCAACCCTTGCGGGTCAACCGTGTTGCCTTTTGACTTCGACATCTTGGTGCCATCTTTCAGCACCATGCCCTGCGTTAATAGACGTTTAAATGGCTCATCATTGTCGACCAGTCCTTCATCGCGCATTAATTTATGGAAGAAACGTGCGTACAACAAATGCAGCACCGCGTGTTCAACACCACCAATGTACTGGTCAACCGGTGCCCAGTATTTGGCGCGCTCATCCAGCATTTGATCTGCATCGGGACAGGTGAAACGTGCGTAGTACCATGATGATTCAAAGAAGGTATCAAAGGTATCTGTTTCGCGCTCGGCCTTGCCACCACATTTGGGGCAGATGGTCTCGTAGAACTCCGGCATCTTCTTGATCGGCGAACCAATTACATCACCACTGAAATCCACATCTTCAGGCAACACTACCGGCAGCTGATCTTCGGGTACGGCCACCGCGCCACAGCTATCACAATTGATAATCGGAATTGGCGTACCCCAGTAACGCTGACGAGAAACACCCCAGTCGCGTAAACGGAAATTAACCTGTTTCTCGCCCTTATCCATGGACTGCAATTTTTCAGCGATAGCGTCAAACGCCTGCTGCGAAGTTAAGCCATCAAACTCACCCGAATTTTTCAGCACACCTTTTTCGACAAAGGCTTCGTCTTCAACCGAAACATCATCGCCTTTAGCTGGCGCAATCACGGCTTTTATTGGCAAGTTATAAGCTTTGGCAAAAGCGTGGTCACGCACATCGTGCGCAGGCACCGACATCACCGCACCCGAACCGTATTCGATGAGTACAAAGTTAGCGACCCAGATGGGCACCTGCTCACCGGTAATCGGATGGCTGGCCATGAAACCCGTCGCCATGCCTTTCTTTTCCATAGTCGCCATATCGGCTTCGGCGACACCGGAATTTTTGCAGGAATCAATAAAGGCCTGCAACTCAGGATTATCTGCGGCGGCTTTTTTCGCCAGTGCATGCTCCGCAGCCACTGCCACATAAGTCACGCCCATCAGGGTATCGGGACGCGTAGTATAAACGGTGAGTGGTGATTCACCTTCAACCTCGAATTGCAGCTCTACACCTTCGGAGCGACCAATCCAGTTGCGCTGCATGGTGCGGACTTTTTCCGGCCACTCATCCAGCTTGTCGATATCGTTGAGCAACTCTTCAGCATAGTCAGTGATTTTCATGAACCACTGAGCAATCTCGCGGCGCTCTACCTGGTTATCACAGCGCCAGCACTTGCCATCAATAACCTGCTCATTGGCGAGTACGGTTTTATCGTTCTCACACCAGTTCACCGCGGCGGTTTTTTTGTAGGCCAGCCCCTTCTCAAACAAACGGGTAAACAGCCATTGCTCCCAGCGATAGTATTCAGGTTTGCAGGTCGCCAGTTCGCGATCCCAGTCGTAACCGAAGCCCAGGCGTTTGAGCTGATCACGCATGTAATCGATATTTTCGTAAGTCCAGCTGGCGGGTGGCACCTTGTTTTTAATCGCCGCATTTTCAGCCGGTAGACCGAAGGCATCCCAACCCATGGGCTGCAATACGTTCTTGCCCTGCATTTTCTGGTAGCGTGAAATCACATCACCGATGGAGTAATTGCGCACATGCCCCATGTGCAAACGGCCACTGGGGTAAGGGAACATGGCGAGGCAATAAAACTTCTCTTTATCGGCATCTTCGACGACCTTAAAAGTTGCCTGTTTTTCCCAGACTTTCTGGACTTGAGACTCGATTTCCTGGGGATTGTATTCTTTCTGCATTATGGCTCTTGATTCTGGTCAATAGTTCGTCCAATGTATCGACATTGCGAACTTTTATGGTCTATAAATATGGTGTGAAAGGATACACGAGGGATGCGGGCAAGGAAACCTTAAACCCGCAACGGGCAACACTTTAAAAGCTGGAAAATCATGACATCTAACAAACATCAATCATCAAACCGTCTGGTCGAGACCTATAACCAGATGATGTCCCATATCCGGGAAGCCTTTGAAAATGCAGACACTTCAGATCTGACTCTACAAAAAGCGCTAAATAATGCCAAAGAGGAAGCCATTCATCTTGGTGAAATCACCATGGAAGAGGCACACGAAATCAGCGAGTACATCAAACGCGACATCAACGATGCGGCCGAGTACATGATGGATTCCGGCGCTGAATTGGGCGACTGGTTGATGCTGGATATTGAAGTGATTGAACGTCACATTATCGATCTGTTTCTATCGGTGGCTGATCGCACCCGCATCGAGCTGGAACAATTTCAGAACCCACCGCATGAACCCAACGAATACCACAGCGGTGAAATCACCGGCCCCGGCACGCTAGTCTGCACGCAGTGTGGGCATAACGTTTCTTTTATCACCACTGGTGAAATCGAGCCCTGCCCCGAATGCCAGAACACGCTATTCCAGCGAGCGCAAACGGGCAAAAACTAGCGACTACGCCGTGCCTTGAAGGCAAAGAAACCCAGCACACCCAGGCTAGTCAGTACCAGCATCAGGTCGCCCCAGAGAATATAGGGGGTGGCACCCTTCATCGGTTGTACGCTGGCTTTTAATACACTAACTTCAAATTGTGGAGAGACGGCTACCTCTTCACCCTTCGGCCCGATAATCGAAGATATGCCGGTATTGGTCGCCCTCAACATAAAACGCCCGCTTTCCAGCGCACGCATACGTGCAATAGCATGATGCTGGAAAGGTTCATGTGAACCATCAAACCAGGCATCATTGCTCACATTCACCAGCAAGGTCGCTTCCGGCAGGTCTTTACGCACATCACGTGCAAAGGCATCTTCAAAACAGATGCTCACTCCCAGCGGCTGACCCGCTGCTCGCAACAAAGGTTGCTCATAATCACCAGAAGCGATATCCGACATCGGGATCTTCATAAAGCGATTAAAGAACTCGATCAATGAACGCAGCGGCACGTACTCACCCAGAGGAACCAGATGACGCTTGCGGTATTCACCACCGTTAACGTTGATCAAGCTGTTGTAATAATACCGTGTATCCATATCCCTGATAAAAATACCCGCCAGCAAATCAGTTTCTGTTTTTTTCATCTCCCTGGAAAGGTCTTCGATATAATCACCTAACTGATGCTGAAAACCTGGGATCGAAGTTTCTGGCCAGATGATTAAATCAACATCTTTCTGCTCCAGAGAAATCTGTTTATATCGCTGCAAAGTTGGGATTTTTAACTCACGCTTCCATTTTAAACTTTGCTCAATGTTTCCCTGTATTAGAGCCACCTTAATTTCATCGCTGCTGACTTCAGTCCAGGATATTTGTTTAAGCAGAAAACCCGTCAGCCATAGCCCTAATAAAAACAGCGCTGCTTTTTTGCGCAGACTCGAATCAATCAGCAATAACACCAGAGCACCTGACGTCATCGCCAGCAACAAACCCACACCATGACTACCAATCAATGGCGCAAAACCCGACAGGGGTAAATCAATCTGCGTATAACCTAATTGCTGCCATGAGAAACCCGTTAAAACGATACCCTGCAACCATTCAAATAACGCCCATGACATGGGATACAACAAAATCAGTTTGACCGCATTACTGGTTTTACAGAACCTATTAACAAAAAAACCGGCCAGTGCAGTGTAAATAGATAAATAAGCCGAAAGAAAAAATATCAACAAAAACGCAAATAAAGTAGGACTACCACCATGATAGTGCAGGCTAAAATAAATCCAGCCAACGCCGCTACACTGCATGCCGACACCGAACAGCCAGCCATGCAGCAATGCTTTTTTAGGACTGGATTGCAACAGAACATAAAACAAAAAAGCGGTTAACAGATAGATCAACCAGACCTGATCAAACGGTGCAAACGCTAGCGCCGTTAAGGCACCAGCGAGTAAACTCAGCAGCGGTAAAAAACGAAACTCAATAGAAAAAAACTGGGATAAATTTTTAAACGAGTTCAACTTGAGCGCAGCTACTGACATCCGTATCAATGACTCAAATCAATCATGTAGAGGAGTAGAAAAAGATTGCACAGTAACCTGTAAATTATTTATGCGTCGAGAGTTAGCGCTAATCACTTTAAACTGGAAATCACCAATCACCACTTCTTCACCACGCTCAGGAAGATGACCAATTTCATGGGTAACAAACCCGGCAATAGTATCAAACTTACCAGGACTTAAATCAGAATCAAAAAAACCATTAAAATCACTGATAGGAGTTAAACCATTAACGCTATAACGATGATAGCCATGACGGCGAATATTAGCGGCGTCCGTTTCATCATGTTCGTCATCAATCTCACCAACAATTTCTTCAAGTACATCTTCAATGGTAACCAGACCAGAAACACCACCGTATTCATCAATCACAATCGCCATGTGATTACGACTACTCCTGAAATCTTTCAGCAACACATTTAATCGCTTACTTTCTGGCACAAAAACCGCAGAACGCAAAATATCTTTAAGCTCAAATTCACTGCGGCTTTTCTCATCACTATAATGAGATAAATCTTTAGCCAATAATATACCAACAATTTCATCCAGATTTTCGTCCACCACAGGAAACCGAGAATGACCTGAATCCGCAATCAGTGGCAGCATATTTTCAACATCCATATCATCATGCAAAGCGACCATATGCGCACGTGGCACCATAATGTCACGCACACGCATTTCAGAAACTTGGAATACACCTTCTATCATAGTCAGCGCTTCTGAATCAATAATACCCTGCTTATGCGCCTCCTGAAGTTTTTCCAGCAATAAAGCACGCTCGTCTTTATCCGAACTAAATTGCTTTATAAAATCTGCCATCCATGATGAGCTATTTTTTTTCTTATTCATAAAAGTATTATTGTTTATTTATAGGGATTTTCAAAATCGAGATTTTTCAGTATTTCAATTTCTTTTAATTCCATCAACTCTGCTTCATCATCCGCAATATGATCATAACCCTGCAAATGCAACATGCCGTGTACCATCATGTGCGCCCAGTGCGCTTCTGAAGTTTTGCCCTGATCTTTTGCTTCTGCTTCTATCACTTCATCACACAGGGCCAGATCACCTAAAATATTAATACCGACTTCATCGGGCAGTTCCATTGGAAACGATAACACATTAGTCGGCTTATCTTTAGCTCGATATTCTTTATTCAAAACCTGCATATCATCACTGCCGACAATCTGCAAACTCGCCACCACTTCATCATCACCAGAGTAACTGGCCTGCGCCCACTGCTGAAGCTTTTCTTCTGATGGCAATATTGCCTGATTAACACCGTCGGCAATGGACAACTCTATAATTACCGCCATGAGCTAAGTCTTTTCCTCGCGTTCATAAGCGGTAACAATTTTCTTCACTAATGGATGACGCACCACATCCTGCGCATCAAAGCGGGTAATACCAATACCTTCAATGTCTTCCAGAAGATGGATAGCGTGACGCAGCCCAGAGACTTTTTCTCGTGGCAAATCAACCTGTGTTATATCACCGGTAACCACGGTTCTGGAACCAAAACCAATACGCGTCAAAAACATTTTCATCTGTTCGATGGTGGTGTTCTGCGCTTCGTCGAGAATAATAAAAGCATCGTTCAAAGTACGACCACGCATATAAGCTAAAGGTGCAATTTCAATCACATTGCGCTCGATCAATTTAGCGACTTTTTCCGAACCCAGCATCTCGTAAAGGGCGTCATACATGGGGCGTAAATAAGGATCAATTTTCTGCGCCAGATCACCTGGCAGAAAACCCAGCCGTTCACCCGCCTCTACCGCTGGACGAACCAGCACCAGACGATCAACTTCATCATTAACCAATGCATCAACCGCACAGGCCACAGCCAGATAAGTTTTACCCGTTCCCGCCGGCCCGACACCCAAAGACAGATCATTAGTTTTGATGTTATCGAGATATTGTTTCTGATGTTGACCACGGCCTTTAATCGGCCCCTTGCGCGTTTTCACCTGCCAGTGTGGCAGTTCATCTTTGACTTCTTCTGTCACTTTATCCTCATCCGATTCATTCAAATAAAATTGCACCACATTCGGCGCTAACACTTCCTCGCCTGCAACGCTGTAGAGTTTTTTTATCATCTTCATTGCCGCTTTGGAATGTCCAGCTTCGCCGTTAATATGAAAATGATTACTGGAACAATCAATACTCACATCAAAATATTTTTCCAGCTGACTCATGCGTTCATTAAACTGCCCGCACAAATTGGCCAGACGTTTATTGTCCACAGGCAGGAGGTCAAAATTCAAAGCCTCACTCATGCGAGTTTTTTTGCATCCTCTTTTTCAGACAGCGCAACAAATTCACCCTGCAAGGAGTTGGTTCGTACTTCAGTGATACGAACATCGACAAAACTACCGATCAATTTTTTATCGCCACAGAAATTAACCATGCGATTATTTTCAGTTCGACCTGCTAACTGTTCATCGCTTTTCCTGGAAACATTTTCAACCAGTATGCGCTCTACCTTACCCATCATAGATTGACTAATGGCTAGCGTGCTTCGGTTAATCGCATCCTGCAATATCGCTAGACGATGTTTTTTAGTGGTCAGTTCAACGCCATCATAAAGATCAGCTGCTGGTGTGCCAGGGCGCGCGCTATAAATAAAACTGAAGGAATAATCAAAACCGATATCATTGATCAATTTCATGGTCGCATCAAAATCGGCATCGGTCTCACCGGGGAAGCCGACAATGAAATCGGATGAAATCGCGATATCAGGACGCACTTCGCGCAAACGTCGAATGATGTGTTTGTATTCCAGTGCCGTGTGTCCACGTTTCATTGCGTTCAAAATAATATCCGAACCACTCTGCACGGGGAGATGTAAAAAATTCACCAGTTCAGGCACTTCACCATAGACCTTGATCAGACTATCTGAAAAAGCCATGGGGTGTGAGGTGGTAAAACGAATTCGATCGATGCCCTCAATCGCCGCGACATAATGAATCAACAAAGCCAGATCAGCTTCTTCACCATCGTGCATAACACCACGATAAGCATTCACATTCTGCCCCAGCAAATTAACTTCACGCACACCCTGCTCGGCCAGTCCCGAAATTTCCGCGAGCACATCATCAAAAGGACGACTGACTTCTTCACCGCGGGTGTAAGGCACCACGCAGAAAGTACAATATTTGCTGCAACCTTCCATGATCGAAACAAAGGCGCTGGGGCCGTCCGCATGGGGCGCAGGCAAATTATCGAACTTCTCAATTTCAGGAAAACTGATATCGACCACCGAGCTCTTATTTTGCTCTACGTCATTAATCATCTCAGGCAAACGATGGATGGTCTGCGGGCCAAAAACCAGATCAACATAAGGCGCACGCTTTTGAATAACTGCGCCCTCCTGACTGGCGACACAACCACCAACACCAATGACCAGATCAGGGCGATCATTTTTCCAGTTTTTCCAGCGACCGAGCTGGGAGAACACCTTCTCCTGCGCATTTTCCCTGATCGAACAGGTATTCAGCAGCAGCACGTCGGCTTCTTCTGGATTATCGGTTACTTCGAGCTGATGGGATTCGGCGAGCACATCGGTCATTCGTGATGAATCGTATTCATTCATCTGACAACCGAAGGTCTTGATATAGAGCTTGCGGGTCACGATATTGTGGGATCAGGCCGGTCGCTGATCGGGGTAGTACTGGTCATGTGTGTTTTGGGTATTCCTGTGGAAATATTCAATGTGGCTAGAATATCACGTTTGAGGCCTTCAAATCACCACCCAATAAACACCAGAACCAATAACCCTATGATTGATCGTGGATTATTCCACCGTCACCGACTTCGCCAAATTCCTCGGCTGATCAACATCTGTCCCCTTCTGCACTGCAACGAAGTAGGAAAGTAGTTGCAGGGGTATGGCGTATAACAAGGGCGCTAATATTGATGACACAGCTGGCATGGCTATAACGTGGCAATGCTCGCCCATATCCGTCATATCCAGATTTTCATCAGCAAACACGTAAACTTCGCCACCACGGGTGAGCACTTCCTGTAGGTTGGATTTTATTTTGTCTTCAAAACCATCTTTGCAGGCAACAGCGACCACGGGCTTGCCGGGTTCGATCAATGCGATGGGGCCATGCTTGAGTTCTCCTGCCGGATAAGCATCCGCATGAATATAGGAAATCTCTTTTAGTTTGAGCGCGCCTTCCAGCGCAATGGGGAACAGCACGCCGCGACCCAGAAAAATAGTATTGCTTAAATCGGTAAACGCTTCTGCCCATTTTTCTATGGGAGGTTTATCGGCCAGTATTTTTTCGATAAACACGGGTATCGCTAGTGATTCATGCATTAGCGCGGTCGCCTGCTCTTGTTTCATGCCACGCGTTTTACCCAGTGCAACCACTAACATCATTAGAGCTAATAATTGACTGGTGAATGCTTTGGTGGAAGCAACACCGATTTCCGGACCGGCACGGGTCATCAGGCTAAATTCACTTTCTCTGACCAGTGAACTTTCTGGCACATTACAAATAGCCAGTGTGGATTTCACCCGGTCTTTTACGCTACGCAGGGCAGCCAGTGTATCGGCGGTTTCGCCCGACTGTGAAACGGTGATGATTAAACTATCTGGCATCAACACGGGGTTGCGATAACGGAATTCACTCGCCACCTCGACCCTGCATGGCACGCCCAGCAAATCTTCAATCCAGTATTTTGCTACCAGCCCGGCATGGTAACTGGTGCCACAGGCAATAATCTGGACACATTTAATTTTTTCAAAGATTTCTAACGCACCCAGGCCAAAGGTCGCATCCGATAATTTACCATCGAGCACACGGCCTTCAAATACATCGAGCAAACAGGAAGGTTGCTCGTGAATTTCCTTGAGCATGTAATGACGATAACCCTTTTTGCCGGTGGCATCTGCATTGAGATCGGACTCATGTACTTCACGCTCAACGGGCTGACCATTGTTATCGTATATCACCAGTTTATCTGCACGAATATCGGCAATATCACCTTCTTCAAGATAAATAAAACGGCGTGTGACTGGCAATAATGCTGAAGCATCGGAGGCAATAAAGTGTTCGCCCAGACCCAGACCAATCACCAGAGGACTGCCGCTACGGGTCGCAATTAAACGACCGGCTTCGGCAACAGACACGACACCCAGCGCATAGGCACCTTCAAAATCAGCCACGGCTTTTTTTACCGCTGACAATAAATCATCACCCTGCTTCAGATAATGCTCAACCTGATGCACGGCCACTTCGGTATCGGTGTCGGAGGTAAAGGTATAGCCTGCCGATTGCTGTTGTTGACGCAGGATACTGTGGTTCTCAATAATGCCGTTATGCACCACAGCCACCGATTCATTACAGATGTGGGGGTGGGCATTTATTTCACTCGGCTCACCGTGTGTCGCCCAGCGGGTGTGAGCCACACCAACCATGCCCTGCAAAGGATCCGTTTCTAGCGCATCGGCTAATACCTGCACCTTGCCTGCACGACGGATTCGATCAATGCAATTTTTCTGACCAAGCACGGCAATGCCTGCCGAGTCATAACCTCGATACTCAAGTCTACGTAAACCTTCAAGAAGAATAGGGGTTACATTTCGCTCAGCGACTGCACCAACAATACCGCACATAAATTACCCTGGAGTTTCTACCAAAACAACTGTTCTGAATTAAATAAAAAAGTATTTTAGCTGAAATGAGAAATAGATGGTGAGGATTTAAAAATCTATAGTACTAGTCTTGCAAGCTGGCGGTAATGCCATGTCTGGCGCTATCCACATCCAGAGCACATTTGAAAGGAGGCGCTGTTTTTAGTGACATTGCCAGGGAAAAAGCCGCTGTCGTTCTTATGTTAACGATAACCAGCTCTACGTTGGCCAGGCGACACAGATTATTTAGACGAATCAGCCAGTCGTAATAGACCGGATCAATCAATGGCACCTGATTCAGGTCGTACATCAGGGTCAGCGCTTCTTCCTTTTGCAGAATCTCCATCATCTCGGCAAGGTAATCATCAGGCGAACTGGGATCTAACGCATCAGTTGGTTCCAACAACATATTGTTGTCACCAATAGCGGTAAGATGCATACCTGTTAACATATTATTTGACCTTATCGAAAATGGAGTTCATTTAATTTTAACGGGGCTTTGTTTCAGCACTACAGGTCTCAACACCAAGGTAGATAAACGCCTCTTTCAAACCTTCCGATAAAGTCGAGCGCGTCACTACATCGCCTAAATTAATATTCAAACTGGTCAAGGCACGTGCAATCTCGGGGCGAATACCGGTCAAAATAGCCTTGGCGCCCATTAAAGATATTGCCCGCATCATTTGTATTAAGTGATGCGATACTTGCGAATCTATCGCCACCACGCCGGTAATATCCATCACCACTACTCTGGCGCGATCCTGTTCTATTCTGGAAAGCAGGTTCTCCATAACGGCAACGGTACGCGACGAATCCAGCGTACCGATAATCGGTAGCGTTAAAACACCATCCCATATTTCTGTGATCGGTGTTGATGTCTGTTTCAGTTCGTCCTGTTGAGCCCGAATAGTTCGCTCTTTTTCTTCCAGATAAACATTGAAAACATCCAGAGAAATATCATTAAAGATACCTGCTATCAGTAACAACACGGACCGACTTTCTTCAAACGTCAGTTTTGCATCATTTTCCAGGCCTTCGAGAAAAACTTTTTGCAGGAACTGAGTGTATCGAATGAATTCATCCAGAGTGCCGCCCCTGACCTGTATCTGATTTGAAAACTCGGTAAAGAATCTTCTCAGCGCCTTGTACTCCATGCCGCGCCGATTAATTTTATCACCGGCGTGCAATACATTAACCAGCAGCTCCATAAACTCGAGGCTGTAATCTTTGATCTCTTCAATATTTAATAAATTGTCAGTAACAAATATTTTTTCACCCTGCTCATCAATCACATTGGTGATTGCGCCCACCTGGGTCATAAATAACTCAACCAGAATCTGATTAGTTGATTTTTTTTCAATCTTTTTCTTAACCATTGTTACACCTTTTAATTAGCCTTAAGCTGCGGCTTTATTATTTTTCCTGATAACAAATATAGACTTATCATCGTTGTTTCGCCCTAAAACCTGTCCCATAATAAATGCAATCATCTGAGGATGTTGTCGCCACAGATTAGGCAATGTTTTTATATTCCAGCTTCTTATACCATCTGATGTTGAAATAAAAAGTGCCTGCCGCGGGAAATTTATTTTATCTACATCAATACTTCGATGGTTGTGTCCCATGACACCAGATGCCACGGCAATGTTATGCAACTCGCCATTGAGAATAATCCGTGCGCTCATATCACCAACACCTGACACTGAGATGTTTTCATTATTGGCACTGATACTACCCGCAATCGCCACAGCACCACGACCCAGACTTAGATCCCTGTCAAGCTGATCCATTATCGAAGCTAAATCACTATTTTCTGCATCTAGCACATGCTGTGCAGGAGAGATAGCCTCTGCAGCTTCCTTTCCATGACCGAGACCATCCAAGTGTATCCAGCGAACTCTTGAGCCAGAGTCCCTGACCTGAACTGCATCACCATTATAAAAATCATCGCGCAGTGCTCGCAAATAAACACCGTACTGAAAATCAGTTGATCGTTGTTGTGCGCTTTCACCAAAACGAGACCAGACAGCAGTTCCATGCCATGTTTGTTCATTTAAACTATTAACTGGTTGCGTATAAATTTCTGAGCTTGATGACAGTCTTTCTATGGCTCCCAGACCGCGACCCATGGTTCCGGTGGTTGTTGTCCCATCCTGTTTTGCAAATTCCAGGTCTTCAATGCCAGGACCATAATCCATTGCAAAAATATCCAGCACAGGCTGATCGTGATTTTCATTATCCCAGATTTGTACCATGCCACTGCCTTTAGCATGCTTCATCTGGTTACTTACAATTTCATTACAGACCAGCTCAATTTTCTCAAGCACAACTTCATGAAAGCCTTTCCGACGGCCTACCGCTTTAAATCTGGAACGGAGTAAAACCAGGCCACTTTCATCCCTTACCGCGCTTTCATACAACAACTTCACTGTTTCAATTTCTTCTTACTTTTACTAACCACTCTGATATTTGAAACAGAAACCTGCCCACGACCACTTTCCTTCGCTACGTACAATGCCTGATCACATCGCTCACTAAATGTTTTAACCGTATCATCAGGCAGCAACTGTGCGATTCCTATGCTGACATTCATATCCATGTTTTTGAGAATCTTTTTAGCTATGCGTTCAGACATTTTTGCATTTGAAAAAATAATAATTGCAAACTCATCACCACCAAGTCGGCAGCAATAATCCACCTCGATACGACATGCATCACTCATGCTCTTTGCAACTCTTTTTAAATAGTCATCACCATAAACATGTCCGTGGGTATCATTAATGTCTTTAAATTTATCGACGTCCAGCATTAACAAACTCAAGGGATCACCCTGTCGTTTGCATCTGGCCATAGCCTCTTCCAGACGCTGATCATAAAAACCATGATTATATAGGTCTGTCAGGCTGTCTTTTTCTGCACTACGCTGAGCTTGCTCCAGCTCAATCCGTCGCCGTTCCAGTTTCGCTTCCAGCTGATTCATTTCTTCAGCAGCTTTCGCCTTGGCCCGTTCCAGATCTTCTGTAATTCGTGCATTGCGCTGACGCAATACTTCAGGATCCGCCAATTCACTTTCCTGCTTAAGACGCATCGAAACTTCCTGTATTTTCTCCGCTGATGGCTCCTCAGCTAATTCACTAATCAGGCAGGCCGATTCGCCCAGAATCAGATGAATTTTTTCATCTTCGAGCGATAATATAACTTCAACTGTTTCCTGCCTCACGTGCACAGCTTGAAACAGCTCTTTCATGCATTTTTCTACAGATAAGGTTGCTGAAAAAACATTACCACCCAGTTCTTCAACCGCATACAGCACAAACCGCGACAGCCGTTGCCTGTCCGGTTCTATTAACAACAAATATTTCAATAATATCTGCACTATACGCTCATGGAAAAATACCTTTCATTACTCAAGGTTAGCTATTATGAGGAACTTATCAAGTGGTTAAATAAGCTTTTTTATTTAGATAGCTTCTAAAAACAAAAAAGCCCCTGATAACAGGGGCTTAGCTACATTTTTTATAAATTTAATTTTACTAACGACTAAAATGGAATGTCGTCATCAAAACCTTCTTCAACCACGGGAGCCGCGGCAGGTTGATTATTAGTCTGCTGGTTGCTGGCAGGCTGATTTTGCGCCTGTGCAGGGGCATAGCTGTCACCGCCGCCACGACTACCCAACATTTGCATTTCACTCGCGACAATTTCTGTGGTGTAACGATCCTGGCCACTTTTGTCCTGCCACTTGCGGGTTCTTAAACTGCCTTCAACGTAAATTTGTGAACCTTTTTTCAAATATTCACCGGCAATTTCACCCAGACGGTTGAAAAATACAATGTTGTGCCATTCAGTGCGTTCTTTAGTTTCGCCAGATTGTTTATCTTTCCAGCTTTCTGAGGTAGCGATTGAGATGTTAGTGACGGCGCCACCGGAAGGCATGTAGCGGGTTTCTGGATCCTTGCCGCAATTACCTACTAGAATTACTTTGTTTACTCCTCGTGCCATTTTCTTGCTCTCCGCGATTAATATATGTTTGGCTGCTTTTAAAGCATAAGTAGTTTATACGTCTGCAGCAAATGATGACAGCTTTTCCTGATTAAATTGATATGTCATTGATAGCCGTCGATATTATTGGTGGCTATCATTAAAACAAGCTATTTAAGTATTACATCCATGACATAACAGCTCCCCCACAAAGTAAAAAATATCCATGAGCCTAATGAACCACCAACTGCAGTAGGTTTAGAGCTATACAGTCGAAAACACCATCCGCATCTAATACACCATCATCTTCAATAGTAGAAAAACTTATAAAAAAAGCGGCCCAAAGGCCGCCCCACACTACCTTCTGAAGAGAAGGTATTAAACTCGACATTGCTAGGATAGCAACGCAGAATCTAACAAGGTATAGACGCACCATAAAAAAGAACGGTCACGACTATGTAATCAACTTTATTCAAAGCGCTTTGTCCATACACTATCAGCACCGCTATCCGGTTGCGTGTAGGTCAGCACGCCATTGCCTGAACTATCAATAAAGATATTGGGATAATCAGCATAGTCAGTTGTACCAACGTTATCATGCACAAGGGTGACGCCACTCCAGCCACTGCCCGCCACATAGCGATTTACCGCAATGTTGGAATAGCCAGGGGTGGCGTAGTAAAACGGCCAGGTGGCAATTCCATTGCCATTCGCATCCATGGCAATTTGAATCAAAGAGTCATAAGGAACAGCATTGTCGCTGCTTTCGATAAGCTCTGGCGTTCCCCAGCCACTACCAGCGGTATAGTAGTTGCTATAGACACTCTCAAATGCGCCATCACTCTGTTGCCATATCGCCAGTGCGTTGCCATTGGCATCGATAGCCACATTCATATAGTCCGCCCGCTCAGTCCTATTATCAATAACCTCCGCAGTACCCCAACCTGAACCTGCGATATAGGTATTGGCGGCGATGTTATCGTCGATGCCATCTCGCTGTTGCCAGATGGCAACGGCATTACCGGCATCGTTCATGGTGATCTGTGCCGTGTAAGCGCCACCGGTATCATTATTATCAATCTGCACGGCACCGTCCCAACTGGTGGTATTGCTATCAAATCGATTTGCCCAAATGTTGTCGCGATTGCCATCGTATTGATCCCAAACCACCAGCGCGTTGCCACTTCCATCCATGGCCATTTTGATTCCTGAGACATTATCGGTGTCGACGGATTCAATCAAAGCAGCCGTTCCCCAGCCATCGCCAGCGGTATAACGGTTGGCCATCACATTGTTGCGTGTGCCATCATGATGGCGCCACACGGCCAGGGCGTTGCCGCTGTTATCGATGTTGATTTGAGGGAATCCTGCACTGCCCGTATCATCAGTTTCAATCAGTGCGGGAACACTCCAGCTTGTACCATCATAATGACTGGCCCAAATATTGGAACTAGTCGCTGATGTTTGCTGCCATACTGCAATGGCATCACCGTTATCATTCATGGCTACCTGAGGCTGGCTGGCAATGTAAGTACTAACCTCCAACAATACCGGCGCACCCCAGCCAGTGCCCTTCAGGTAGTGACTCGCGTAGATACTTAATCGTGTGGTAAATGTCTGACTCCAGATGGCAATGGCATTGCCATTGGCATCAAAGGCCAGCTCTGCGGGATTTGAGCTTATATCGTTAATGTCATTTTCCAGTAGGATTGAGTCCCCCCACACCCCATCGCGAGTGGTGAAACTGATACTGCCTGCACTGAGTGCATTACCCGCCAGGTCAGTAATGCCAGCCGTTAAACTGGCGGTATGTTCGGTCAATAAGGCCAGTTCATTGTCCGGGGTAAAGCTGGCGATGTTGTTGATGGCATCAAAGCTGACTGTACCCGCCACATCACTGCCATCACTCAGGCTAAAGCTGTTGCCATCAATGGTGCTGGCAAACATGTCTTCATCAAAGGTGGCAGTTAATACGACATTGCGTTCCACATCTGTTGCGCCATCAGCGGGGCTGACAATGACGGTTGGCGCAGTGGCATCGCCGGAGCCACCTCCACCCCCACCACAGGCCGTTAAAACCATCGCCATTAAAACAAGGCTTACAGGGTTACGTAATTTATTATGTTTAGCGGATAATATTTTCATGATGTTTCCCTTTTTTAATTTCTTCTAAAACGTTTAAGTATTATTTGAATTCTGTTCGGGCTGTTTTTCTAACCCGTCCGTTGCCTTACTTAAATCCAGTTGCTCAGCCAGTTGTTGCAGGCTTTGAAAGCTATGCTTTTCACCGTTGGACGAATCAATGAGAAGGCCGACAACCTTGTCAGCCTGACGACGATAAATGCGCACGATGTAACTTTCCATTTTCAGTCTCCGAGGCTGGTTTTTACGAAGTGAAAGAGTAATTCAGGGCACTGACAGTTGACTGACAGTTTGTGCGGGAATTAAAAATGAAGTGAAATTTCAGTAAGTTACAACAGACAGCAACAAGGCAAAAAATGGTTCAGAGGTTTAACAGCGCCTGAGTTTGTGCGGTCGGTTCGATATCAAGATGGCTTAATAACAGGCGACGACACTGAGCGTAAATGGTCTCGGCCATGTCACGTCGTCCTTGTTTTAAGTAGAGTTTGATGAGGTAACGATAGAGCGGTTCTGCCAGTGGTTCCACTTTCAAAACCTGTTGGCAAAGTTCCATTGCCTGTTCTTCATTTTTATTGTGCTCAAGACGTTCAAACACGGTTTGCAGAAAACGCGTGCGCAGGTGTTCACGCTGAACCATCACTTCCGAGCTGTTGTTACTGTCGGCAAGGTATTCACCGCGATAAAGTGTGAAGATGGTTTGCCAGGCTCGCTCAGTCTCTTCAGCTTCAGTTTGAGCCAGATAAGTTTGGCTGGCCTGTTCAAAGGCTTCGACATCAAGCCAGCAGAGTTGTGGGTTCAGTTTGATACGATCACCCTGAACCAGAATCGCCTCGTCATGCCCCAGCTGTTTGCGCAAGCGGTAAAGATGGGTGTGAAACTGTTGCTGAATTTTATTGCTTTCATCCTGCTGGTAGAAATATTCGATGAGTTGCGAAACACTACTGTTGCCACCCAGCTCAACCAGCGCTTCCAGCAGACGATAGGGACGAGAGTCACGTTTGGCCGAAACATTAATCGGCACATCATTCACCTCGACATGAAAACCATTTAGCGTGCTAATGCGTACCGGCCACGGCCAGTTTTCAAGCTCGTTGCTCGGCGGTGCAATCCACAAAATAAGCGTGCGCACATAGTGTTGAACAACTTTTATCTCAATTCCCCACTGTATCGCCATGTGGCATGCCCATGAGATTAATCGGCCGGGAACCCAGCCGGGAAATGTGTGCATGCCGTAATGCCTGACAATTTTAAACAACAAAGACAGCTGTTGCTTCGCCTCATCCGGATCATCGTTATCCATCGCGAAACGCGCCTTCATAAGGTGAATGCGAATTTTTGCCAGAGGCAGACGAAGTCGTTCAGCTTCACCGCTCGCTTCCTCTAACAGAGTGAGCGCCTGATTGATTTCACCCTGTTCACGACAGGCTTCAATGAGCGAGATCTTCGACAGTAATGAGTAAGTAGGGATAGTGAGTTTTTGTGTCATCTCTGAGCAAGCACGGGCATATTCAGCCGCGCTTTCAAAATTTTCTTCAAACAACATTAACTGCGCTTTGCCCCAGTAATGATTAACCTCATTCATCACTGCCTGATGTTTTATTTTTTCAAGAATTTCGATGTGCTGTTTTGCGCGCTCAGTATCTGCCATGGTCAGGCATGAAACAATCGCGGTATGTTGGAATACACCTTCAAAAATATAAACACCGTATTGCGCGGTGAACTTCTGCGCCTCTTCATACAATTCCAGACAGCGCCATGGCTCACCAGCAAAACACTCGCCCAACATTCTGCTCGATAAAACATGCAGGTGCATTAGTGGTCCCATCTTGTCTACCGAATGCAGTTCATTCAATATGATCAAATATTGTTTAGCCTTGATCAGATATCCCAGCACCACACAACTAAAGAGTCCGCAACTGAGTAAGGTGGCTAATAAAACTTCGTCTTTGCATTCAGCCACCACCTGATCTAATTGCTCTAACCAATACTCGGTGGCAACAGGGTCGTGACAACTGATCATATGTCCCAGAGCAATATTGGCGATGACGGATGTTTCAATTGATGCAGGAGGGAGTGGGCCAAATATTTTCCTGCACTGATCATGGCGTTGTAACCAGTGTGCCAGGCGTTCTGTTTCCATCCAGCTTTTATTCATCAACTCAACCGCCAGCAGCCAGCACCGCCATGCCCCCTGCTCATCCCCCGAGGCATGGAACTGGTCAAATACTGGATCGAGTTTATCAAGACATTGTGCGACATCGCTGTAACTCAGCAGAGCTGCCTCCCAGAAAAGCAGCCAGTCGTGGCGATTTTTTTCATCCTCGGGCAGGGCTTCCAACCAGCTATGCAACGTAGGAAAACGTCCCTGAGTGTATAGGCCCTCAGCATGTTGTGCTATCAGTAATGCCAAATCATTCCATGCCTGTAGGCGGATATACAGTTCTGCTGCGGGTTCATATTCGCCCTGCTTAACCAAGGTAGTAGCACTATCCAGAATGAGATATCGAAATTCATCATCGCTCAGCAGAAGTTGCGCCTCTGTCTGAAGGTAGGACTGAAACAAAGGATGCAAGGTGTAACTACCTGAACCCTGACGCTGTATAAAATAATTTCTCTTTAGCAGTTTCTTCAGAATCAAAGGCGTACTATCGACGCCAGAGAGTTCACGTGCAGAGGCTTCATTAAAGTGATAGAGAAAGGCGCAGCGCAGCAGAAATTTCTGACTCGCCTCGTCCAGCCGGTGAAAGAACTCAACCGCAAAGTAGTTGAACATGGGTTCATTAACAATATCGGGTTTGCCTTCGCCCCCATGCGCTGTGATGTACTCGCTGCCACAGAGCAATAATCCGGAAATCCAGCCATCCATCATTTGATGTAGTGCGAGAAGGTTTTTACTTTCTTCGTCTTTACCGTCGGATACTGCCAGCCACTCTTCTTTAGTAAAACGTACAGACTCAACGTCAATCTCATGCAACATGCCGCGTGCGCGTAAACCAATAAGCTTTTCAGGTGCACGACTGCGACTAACCACGATAATAGTGAGCTGACCAGCAACTGCCTCAGCCATCATTTCTAGCAGCTCAGCTACACCGCCTTCTTCATCAATCAACTGGAAGTTATCGAAGACAATGATGCCACCTGTGCCAAGCCGTGCCGCCAGCTCTTCAAAAAAACGACGGGTAAAGGTCGGTAGACCCTGTAGATATTCAGGCGTCAGTACCGGCATTGCAGTTTTGCGTCGAGGTGTCGCTTTTTTACCAGCCAAACCCAGATAGTGAAAAAAAGTGGCCGGATCAACATCGCCTTCATCAATCTGATACCAGATCGACTTAGGTTTACAATTTTGCAGGTAGCTTGAAACTAAAGTAGTTTTCCCCGAGCCACCAGGGGCAGAAAGCCAAATCAATGAAGCCTGTTCACGCGCCTCATCCAGCTGGGTAAATAGACGCTGTCGTTCCAGCACATTGCGAGTACGTGGTAGCGTAATCTTGGGTGGGTATATGGTTTTTTCTGATGCCATTCAATTGTATCCTTTTCTCTTATTACATCCATGCATCATCACGTCCATATTGCCTGGGTATTAACTCACTAATCTATATTCTAATTAGTTTGCTTGTTACTCGCACAATTTTTCTCTCCTTACTTAATATTTATTTGGCTAGTTTAATTTTCCACTGCCATCGATAGTAGTTTTTCTTCGTCTAAAATATCTTTTTGAACTTTCAGATAAGCCACACCCTCTTCTTTAACGATAGCGGCCTCGACGACACCCGTGACCGCCAGCAAGTCCTGCTCACTCACAGCTGCCACTTTCATTAGGTAAGTGCTCAGATTTCTTGGCTTTTTCATAAAAATAGCGACCAGGAACCAGACTGTTAACATGGTCAGAGCCACCAGGTAAACCGCATCGATACCCCAAAGATCATGGGCCAGCCCGCCTAGCGCTGCACCCGCAAAAGTACCCAGGAACTGACTGCTTGAATAAACACCCATGGCCGTACCCTTTTGATCGGCATGCGATGTCTTCGCCACCAGCGATGGCAGGCTGGCTTCGAGCAAATTAAAGGCAATAAAAAACAGGGTCATAGAGATGGCAATGGTGGACAAATCGCGACCGCTGAGCAAACCGAGCACAGCGACAATCAGCACACCAATAGCACCGACAAAAACCAGCTTCATTTTATCTTTTCGCTCAGCCATGATGATAAATGGCACCATGAATATCACCGCAGTAATAAACACTGGCAGGTAAAGCATCCAGTGCCGACTAGATACCAGGCCTTCATCACGCAATTCCAGCGGGATCACCAAAAAGATAGACATCAGGACAAAATGTAACGTGAAAATACCAACATCCAGACGCAACAAATCAACCGTCTTTAGTACTGAACTCAAACTGGAAGTCTGCAGTTGAGCATCACGATGAAAATGGCTGTCTATAGGATCAGGCACAAACAAATACAAAATACCAATGCCCATGATAGCCAGCACAGCCGTTCCAGCAAAGATACCCGACACGCCTATCCATTCATTAAGCACCGGTCCCAAAACCATGGATACAGCAAAAGCAAAACCAATACTCATGCCGATCATCGCCATCATGCGCATACGCCGTTCTTCTCGGGATAAATCGGCCGCCAGCGCCATCAAGGCTGAAGCAATCGCGCCCGCTCCCTGTAAAGCACGACCAGCGATAATGCCATAGATACTATCCGACGAGGCCGCCAGCAAACTACCCATAGCAAATATTAACAAACCCGCTGCGATGACCGGTTTACGACCAATTTTATCGGAGAGCATACCGAACGGGATTTGTAACACGGCTTGCGTCAATCCATAAATACCCAGAGCCAGTCCCGTCAGTAGTGGTGTTGTTTCAGGTAGCTTTTCTGCATATAAAGCAAAAACCGGCAAGATCATAAACAGACCCAGCATGCGAAACGCATAAATCAACGCTAGAGAAATCCCTGCACGTCTTTCCTGAGCACCTAATTGTTCTTGAAACACCGACATCTATAACCTGTTTTGCAACCAGCGGTTGACCTAAGCCACCTAAAAGAGGCATTCTACCAGATTGCCTTTTAAAAACTGGCATTCACCCAAAAAATCTACGGTATAAACAAGCTTCATGGATACAATTCAGATACGCGGCGCCCGCACCCACAATCTAAAAAATATCAATATTGATATTCCTCGTGACAAACTCATTGTTATTACTGGACTGTCCGGTTCGGGTAAATCTTCATTAGCTTTCGACACGCTGTTCGCCGAAGGCCAACGCCGCTATGTGGAATCACTATCGACTTATGCCCGTCAGTTTTTATCGATGATGGAAAAGCCGGACATTGATCATATTGAAGGTCTGTCACCCGCGATTTCTATCGAGCAGAAAACAACGTCTCACAACCCAAGATCCACCGTCGGTACCACCACAGAAATCTACGATTATCTTCGCCTGTTGTTTGCCCGTGCTGGCACACCACGCTGCCCTAAACACGATACACCTCTGGAAGCCCAGATCATCAGTCAGATGGTTGATCAGGTCGCCGATTTACCAGACGATACAAAATTAATGCTGCTCGCTCCCGTGATCAGAGACCGTAAGGGTGAATTTCTTAATCTGATCGCCGACTTTAAACAACAGGGTTTTATTCGCGCCCGGGTGGATGGTCAGGTTTACGAGCTAGATGACATTCCAGAACTTGAAGCCAATAAGAAACATACCATCGAACTGGTTGTTGATCGCTTCAAGGTGCGAGATGACATCAAGTTAAGATTGGCCGAATCTTTTGAAACAGCTTTAAATCTGGCTGATGATATTGCCACCATCTCTTTCATGGATGACGAGGACAAAAGTGACCTGGTTTTCTCTGCGCGTTTTTCCTGCCCCAGCTGCGGCTATAGTTTGCAGGAACTGGAGCCTCGTTTATTCTCATTTAACAATCCCGCAGGTGCCTGCCCCGAATGTGATGGCCTGGGTCATAACCAATTCTTTGATGCTTACCGTGTCGTCTGTAATCCTCATCTGAGTTTAGCCGGTGGTGCAATCAGGGGGTGGGATCGACGCAACGCCTATTACTTCAGCATTATTCAATCATTATCTGCACACTATGGTTTTGATATTGAAATTCCATTCGAAGATCTTGAGGAAGAATTCAGAAACATTCTTTTATACGGTACTGGTAAGGAAAAAATTGAATTTCATTATCCCGGTCACCGCGGCCGTCGTGGAAAAAAACGCACCCATGTTTTTGAAGGTGTGTTGCACAACATGGAACGTCGATATAAAGAAACCGATTCTAATGTTGTTCGTGAAGAGCTGGCCAAGTACATGTCACATCAAGCCTGCCCTGCTTGCGAAGGCAGCAGATTGAACGTAGCGGCGCGGCATGTATTTATTCAAGATCACACGATTGCACAAATTACTGCCATGCCTATATTGCTGGCTCATGAATTTTTCGAGAACCTGAACCTGTCTGGCAAACGCGGTGAAATTGCCGATAAGATCAATACAGAAATTTCATCACGACTTAAATTTCTGGTCAATGTCGGTCTCGACTATCTGACACTGGATAGAAGCTCCGATACATTATCCGGTGGAGAATCTCAGCGAATACGGCTAGCCAGTCAAATTGGTGCCGGGCTGGTTGGCGTTATGTATATTCTCGATGAGCCTTCCATTGGCTTGCATCAACGAGACAATGACCGACTACTCGGTACACTCACACACCTACGCGACATTGGTAATACCGTTATCGTTGTTGAGCACGATGAAGATGCCATTCGCAATGCAGACCATATTATCGACATTGGCCCTGGCGCTGGCGTGCACGGTGGCGAGATCATCGCAGAAGGCACCTATCAGGACATCATCAACACACCGGATTCAATTACCGGGCAGTTTTTATCGGGTGTTAGAGAAATTAAAATCCCCGAACATCGCACAGAAAGGACAGACAAGACCTTTTCCATAAAAGGTGCCAGTGGAAACAATCTGGCCAATGTTGATCTTGAAATTCCAGTTGGACTTTTATGCTGCATCACTGGCGTTTCAGGTTCGGGTAAATCAACCTTAATCAACGATACCCTGTACGCAATATTAGCGAGAGAAATCAATCGAAACTCAATGTCAACGGCACCTCACGTTTCGCACAACGGCATTGAAAACTTTGATAAAGTTGTAGAAATTGATCAGGCACCCATTGGACGTACTCCTCGTTCTAACCCTGCCACCTATACCGGTTTATTCACGCCGATGAGAGAACTGTTTTCTGGCACACAGGAAGCCCGTTCTCGTGGTTATAAACCCGGACGTTTCAGCTTTAATGTCAAGGGTGGGCGCTGCGAGGCCTGTTCTGGTGATGGCGTCATCAAAGTCGAAATGCATTTCCTGCCCGATGTTTACGTCACCTGCGATATTTGTAAGGGCAAACGTTATAACCGGGAAACACTGGAGATTAAATACAAAGGAAAGAACATTCATGAAGTTCTTGAAATGACCGTTGAAGATGCTCTGGTATTCTTTGACGCCATTCCCGTTATCAAACGCAAATTACAGACATTGATGGATGTGGGTCTGTCTTATATCACACTCGGGCAACGTGCAACCACACTCTCGGGCGGCGAAGCTCAGCGAATCAAGTTATCCAAGGAACTCTCAAAACGAGATACCGGCCAGACCATCTATATACTCGATGAACCCACAACAGGTTTACACTTTCACGATGTTGAGCAATTATTAGATGTCCTTTTACGATTGAGAGATCACGGTAACACCGTCGTTGTCATCGAGCACAATCTCGACATCATAAAAATGGCTGACTGGATTGTAGATCTGGGCCCAGAAGGTGGTTACAAAGGAGGCACCATCATCGCACAAGGCACACCTGAACAGGTAGCAGATGTACCCGGTTCATACACAGGGCACTATCTAAAAAAGATGTTTCAAAAGTAATCATCGACTATTTATTACAGGCACAAAAAAACCGGCCTTAGCCGGTTTTTTTACAACAAGTTTAAAATCTAAACTTATTCAGCGTCGTCTTCTACAACAGCTTCAGCTTCAACTGGACGATCTACTAACTCAATGTAGGCCATTGGTGCTACATCGCCTGTACGGAAACCGCATTTCATAATGCGTGTGTAACCACCAGGACGCTCTTTATAACGTGGACCCAGCTCATTGAACAGCTTACCTACATTTTCTTTGTCACGTAGACGAGAAAAAGCTAGACGACGATTTGCAACTGAATCAGTTTTAGCCAATGTGATCAATGGCTCTGCAATACGGCGTAATTCTTTAGCCTTAGGAAGAGTCGTTTTAATAATGCCATGTTCCAATAAAGAATTAGCCATGTTGCTGAACATCGCTTTACGATGACTGCTATTCCTATTAAGTTGACGACCTGATTGACGATGACGCATTTTATTAAACCTTTATATTGTTTAGCTGGCTTCTTTTTCTCGGATAGAGGCAGGTGGCCAGTTATCCAGTTGAAGACCCAGTGACAGACCATGTGATGCCAGAACATCTTTGATTTCTGTCAATGATTTCTTACCTAAGTTTGGTGTTCTCAACAACTCAACTTCTGTACGTTGAATAAGATCACCAATATAGTAAATATTTTCTGCTTTAAGACAGTTAGCTGAACGAACAGTCAATTCAAGCTCGTCAACAGGACGCAACAGAATTGGATCGATATCTGCTTCTTCATCAACTTCTTCTTCGTCTTCCATACTCTTAAGGTTAACGAATGATGATAACTGGTCTTGCAGAATAGTTGCAGCAGTTCGGATAGCTTCTTCAGGATCAACAGTACCATTGGTTTGCAGATCAAGAATCAATTTATCCAGATTTGTGCTTTGTGCAACACGTGCGCTTTCAACATTGTATGAAACGCGACGAATTGGGCTGAATGAAGCATCAAGACGCAGTACGCCAATCGCAGAAGATTCAGCAGACTCGCTCACCATCTTAGTCGATGGCTTATAACCACGACCTTTAGCTACTTTTAATGTAACGTTGAGCTTGCCTTCTTTATTCAAATTAGCAATAACGTGATCAGGATTAACGATGTCTATATCGTGACCCGCTTCAATATCACCAGCTGTAACCACACATGGGCCTTTAGCAGTAATAGTAATTGAAGCCTCATCGTTGCTGTGCATAGTCAGCGCAACACCTTTAAGGTTCAACAAAATCTCTAAAACATCTTCTTGAACACCATTGATCGCACCATATTCGTGCTCAACGCCTTCAATTTCAGCCTCAACAATAGCGCTTCCTTCGATAGAAGAAAGTAAAATACGACGTAGCGCATTACCTAGTGTGTGACCAAAGCCTCGTTCTAATGGCTCAAGCGCGACTTTAGCGTGTGTATCGTTATACGATTGCACGCTAATTGTACGCGGTGTAAGAATTTCATCATTTCCTGACATGCGGTATTCGCTCCTCTACTTGGAGTAAAGTTCTACAACAAGTTGTTCATTAATGTTTGGTGGTAAGTCAGAACGCTCTGGTACATTCTTGAAGGTTGCTTCAAGTTTGCCTTCATCCAGAGATATCCAGTCAGAAATACCTTTCTGCTTAGCCATATCCAAAGCATCAGTAATACGTGTTTGTTTCTTAGACTTATCCCGTATAGAGATAACATCATTAGCTCTAACCTTATAAGACGGAATATTCACAATCTTATTATTAACAAGGACAGACTTGTGATTAACCAGTTGACGCGCTTCTGCACGAGTTGCACCAAAACCACTACGATAAACTACATTATCAAGTCTGGTTTCAAGCAACGACAACAGATTTTCACCAGTTGAACCCTTCTGGTTAGCTGCTGCTTTGTAGTAATTACGGAATTGCTTTTCTAGCACACCATAAATACGACGTAATTTTTGTTTCTCACGCAACTGCAATGCATAGTCAGACAAACGTGTGCGACGAGCACCGTGCTGACCGGGAACCTGATCAAGTTTGCACTTGGACTCAAGCGGACGCAGTGATGATTTTAATTCAAGATCAACGCCTTCACGACGACTGAGCTTACACTTTGGACCTGTATATTTAGCCACTTAATAATCTCCGGTCTTAAACGCGACGTCTTTTAGGCGGACGGCAACCATTATGGGGGATAGGTGTTACATCAGTAATATTGGTAATCTTAAGGCCAATATTATTCAGTGAACGCACGGCAGAATCACGACCTGGACCGGGGCCCTTAACCTTAACATCAAGACTCTTCATACCATATTCTTTAGCTCTTGTTCCAGCACGTTCAGCAGCAACCTGTGCAGCAAAAGGCGTACTTTTACGTGAACCGCGGAAACCTGAACCACCAGCGGTCGCCCATGCAAGCGCATTGCCCTGACGGTCAGTGATAGTCACAATCGTATTATTGAACGTAGCGTAAATATGTGCCACGCCATCAGTGACGGAACGCTTTACTTTTTTACGTGTTTCTGGCTTTGCCATTATATAATCTACCTGTTATTGACTAGCGAGTTACAGGTCGACGTGGACCTTTACGCGTTCTAGCGTTAGTTTTAGTGCGTTGCCCGCGCAGTGGTAAGCCACGGCGATGACGAATACCACGATAGCAACCCAGATCCATCAGGCGCTTGATACTCATTGAAACTTCACGACGAAGGTCACCTTCTACGGTGAACTTAGCCACTTCAGTCCTCAAGCTTTCGATCTGATCTTCAGATAGCTCACCGATCTTTTGATCAGTAGCAATACCTGTAGCTTCACAAATACTTTTAGAACGTGTAAGACCAATTCCATAAACATGTGTTAAACCAATAACTGCATGTTTATGCGATGGAATATTTATACCTGCTATACGAGCCATTTACTGTTTCCGTCTGTTTGCGACAAAGCGCGCAATTTTACTGAGAATACCTTACCAAATCAACCCTGACGTTGTTTATGGCGAGGTTCTGTACATATAACGCGCACAACACCGCTACGCTTAACAATTTTGCAGTTTCGACACATTTTCTTAACTGAAGCACGTACTTTCATTTTCTTTCTCCGAACCGATACCGATTCAAAACTTCTTACAAATCAATTAATTAGGGCGACTTTAAAAAACTACCTTTTATTTCCCTGTAAATTCGCCTTCTTCATAATGCCTTCATACTGATGCGACATTAAGTGAGATTGTATCTGTGCCATGAAATCCATGACCACTACAACAATAATAAGTAGTGAAGTACCACCAAAATAAAACGGTACATTCCAGTATAAAATCAAAAACTCTGGTAACAAACAAACAAGTGTTATATACAGTGCACCGACAAAAGTCAGACGCGTCATAACCTTATCGATGTACTTGGCTGTTTGATCACCCGGTCTAATTCCAGGAATAAACGCACCATTTTTCTTCAAGTTATCTGCTGTATCACGCGCATTAAACTGCAGCGCTGTATAGAAGAAGCAGAAAAATATAATCGCTACAGCATACAGCATCACATAAATAGGCTGTCCCGGCGAAAGCACGCTTGCAATGTCCTGTAACCATTCCATGCCTTCGTTCTGACCTACCCAGCTACCCATGGTGGCCGGAAACAAAATGATACTCGATGCAAAAATCGGCGGTATAACACCAGCCATATTCAATTTAAGTGGTAAATGGCTGCTTTGTGCAGCATACAAGCGTCGACCCTGCTGACGCTTGGCATAATTCACTGTAATTCTTCGCTGACCACGCTCTACAAAAATAACAAAAGCAGTCACTAACACAGCAATCGCAAACAGGAATATTGATGCTAATGTGTGCAATTCACCCGTTCTTACTAATTCTAATGTTCCACCAACCGCTGTTGGCAAACCAGCAACGATACCAGCGAAGATGATGATGGAAATACCATTACCAATTCCACGCTCAGTGACCTGCTCACCCAACCACATCAAAAACATTGTACCAGTGACCAATGTAACCGCGGCAGTAAATATAAAGGTAATACCTGGACTGATAACCAGTGCATCAGCACCTACTGACTGTGTCTGTAAAGCAGTCGATATCCCAATTGACTGGAATGTAGCCAGCACCAATGTGAAGTACCTTGTGTACATCGCAATTTTACGTGTACCTGATTGACCTTCTTTCTTAATCTGCTCTAAAGCAGGTACGGTAACTGCCAACAACTGCATAATAATAGAGGCAGAGATATAAGGCATAATACCAAGCGCAAACATCGACATACGACTAAGCGCACCACCGGAGAACATGTTGAAAACACCGAGGATGCTACCTTGTTGCTGCTCAAACAATGTCGCCAGTACATTCGGATCTATTCCAGGTACCGGAATAAACGTTCCGATGCGAAACACAATCAACGCGCCGAGAACAAACAGTAGACGTTGCTTCAGTTCCTGAAAATTACCCTTGGATTCACTCATCGCTATAATTATCTATTAACTAATTGAAGATTAATCTTCAATCTTGCCACCAGCAGCTTCGATAACTTTACGAGCGCCGGGTGTCACTTTAATACCTTTGAGATTCACCGCTTTGCTCAACTCACCAGAAGCAAATATTTTTGCTTGTTTAGTAATAGCTGGAACCACATCAGCTGCGATCAACGCCGCGATATCAATTACATCAGCATCAATATTAACCAATTCATTCAAGCGAACTTCAGCACTGTGTTTTGCAGAGCGTGAATTAAAACCAACTTTAGGTAAACGACGTTGCAGTGGCATTTGACCACCTTCAAAACCGACCTTATGAAAACCACCAGAACGTGCCTTTTGACCTTTGTGGCCACGACCACAGGTTTTACCCGTGCCACAACCAATACCACGTCCAACACGCTTAGCGTCTTTTTTACTGCCTTCTGCAGGCGAAAGATCATTTAAATACATGTTCAGATCTCCTCGACTGAAAGCATATAAGATACTTTATTAATCATACCGCGATTTTCTGGTGTATCGATAACTGTCACAGTATGGTGCGGACGACGCAAGCCAAGGCCTCGGACACAAGCCTTATGAGACTGTAAACGGCCTATTACGCTTCTAGTTAATGTTACTTTGATTTCTTTGTTTGCCACGATCGTTTCCTAACCAATTATTTCTTCGATTTTCTTGCCACGTTTTGCTGCAACATAAGCCGGTGATGACATTGAAGTCAGACCATTGATGGTTGCACGAACCACATTAACAGGATTACGTGTACCGTTAATTTTAGCCAATACGTTTTTAACACCGACAGCTTCAAACACTGCACGCATCGCACCACCAGCAATAATTCCGGTACCTTCAGAAGCGGGTTGCATGTAAACATTTGCTGCGCCATGAATACCTGTAATAGCGTGCTGCAACGTATCTTCTTTCAGATCAACCTTTTGCATATTCTTTCTAGCTTTATCCATTGCTTTTTGAATAGCTAAAGGTACTTCTTTTGCTTTACCGTAACCAAAACCAATTGTTCCGTTTCCATCACCTACTACGGTTAATGCTGTGAAACCAAATTGACGACCACCTTTAACTACTTTTGCAACACGATTAACTGCTACCAGTTTCTCGATAAGATCGTCTTTCTCTACGCGTGAATCTACTTTTGCCATTATAAAATCCTATTAGAACTCCAAGCCATTTTCGCGTGCAGCATCAGCTAATGCTTTAATTCTGCCGTGAAACTTGAAACCGGAACGATCAAATGCGACCGATGTAATACCAGCTGATTTAGATTTATCAGCAATAGCTTTACCTACTGCTGAGGCTGCATCAATATTGCCAGTGTATTTTAGATCAGCAGAGACATCTTTCTGTAAAGTCGAAGCGCTAGCTACTACTTTATTATCATCTGCAGAGATAACCTGTGCATAAATGTGTCGCGGTGTACGGTGCACACTAAGGCGATGAGCACCAAGCTCACTTATCTTAGCCCTGGTTTTCTTTGATCTGCGTAATCTATTAGATTTCTTTAAATTCATCGTATCGTCTCTTAACTATCGATTGACGTTATTTCTTCTTAGCTTCTTTACGGATAACACGCTCATCAGTATAACGAACACCCTTACCTTTATATGGCTCAGGCGGACGGTAAGCACGTATCTCAGCTGAAACCTGTCCAACTTTTTGCTTGTCCATGCCTTTAACAACTATTTCTGTCTGACTTGGTGTCTCAATGCTAATACCTTCAGGAATTGCATAATTAACTGGGTGCGAGAAACCTAATGTCAGGTTCAAAACGTTACCTTGTGCCTGAGCACGATAACCAACACCAACTAGTGAAAGCTTTTTCTCAAAACCCTGAGTAACACCTATAACTAGATTATCAGTTAGTGAGCGCATAGTGCCAGCCATCGCGACCGAATTAGCAACGCCTTCACGTCCACTAAATTGCAGCGCACCATCGTTTTGCTCGACGTTGACTTTTTCATTTATATCAATGGACATCTGACCATTTTTTCCTTTTACAGAAACTGTCTGACCATTAACGCTTATTTCAACGCCAGCTGGGATTTCTACCGGTTTATTTGCTATTCGTGACATCGTTCAACCTATGATATTGTGCAAAGTACTTCGCCGCCATGACCCGCTGTACGAGCCTGACTATCTGTCATTAAGCCATGTGATGTTGAAACTATCGCAACACCCAGACCATTCAGTACTTTTGGTAACTCATCATTACCTTTATAAATACGTAAACCTGGACGGCTAACTCGTTTCAGCTCATCAATGACAGGACGACCTTCAAAATATTTCAATGTGACAGTAAGCTCTGGCTTAATATCTTTATTGACAGAATAATCTACTACGTAACCTTCATTCTTCATAACTTCAACAATTGCAATTTTTGCTTTTGAAGAAGGCATAGTCACATCAGCTTTACCCGCAGACTGACCATTTCGGATACGTGTTAGCAAATCTGCTATTGGATCTGACATCATAATCGTTTACCTTTTCCTACCAGCTAGCCTTAACAAGACCAGGAATATCTCCGCGCATCGCTGCTTCACGCAACTTATTTCTGCAAAGACCAAATTTTCTATATACGCCGTGTGGACGACCAGTTACACGACAGCGATTACGCTGTCTTGCAGCAGATGAATCTCTTGGCAACATTTGTAACGTTCTTTGAGCTGCCATCTTTTCATCAAAATCAGCTTCCTGATCATTCAGAACAGCACGTAACTCTGCACGCTTAGCCGCATATTTCTTAACCAGGATAGTGCGTTTTTTCTCACGCATTTTCATTGATACTTTAGCCATGTCTAGTCTCTACCCTTTAAATGGGAAATTAAACGCCTTTAATAATGCACGACCACCTTCGTCGTCAGCAGCACTAGTCGTAATACAAATATCCATACCGCGGATTTTGTCGATTTTATCGTATTCGATTTCCGGGAAAATAATCTGTTCTTTAACACCCATGCTGTAGTTACCACGGCCATCAAAAGACTTAGGATTCAAACCACGGAAATCACGAATACGTGGAATAGCAATTGCTACCAATCTATCCAGAAAATCATACATGCGGTCATTGCGCAAAGTCACTTTACAACCGATGGGGTAACCATCACGAACCTTAAATGCCGCTACTGATTTACGCGCAAGCGTTGTAACAGGTTTTTGACCTGCCAACTTTTCCATGTCTGCCAGTGCATGCTCTAAAACTTTTTTGTCGCCAATCGCTTCGCCAACACCCATGTTGATAGTGACCTTCTCAATACGAGGCACCTGCATGATGTTTTTAAAGCCGCTTTCGGCCATCAATTTCTTGACGACTGTTTCGCGATAATATTGCTCTAATCTTGCCATTATTCTATTACCTAAACGTCAACTACTTCGCCGTTCGACTTGAAATAACGAACTTTACGTCCATCTTCAAGAACCTTAAAACCAACACGATCACCTTTGTTAGTCATAGGATTAAACAACATAATGTTTGAAATATGCAGAGGCATCTCTTTCTCAACAATACCGCCTTCAAGTCCCTGCATAGGGTTTGCCTTGGTATGCTTTTTTGCCATATTAACTGCTTCAACTAATATACGATCATCATCAGAAACATTAAGCACCGTACCCTGACGGCCTTTGTCTTTACCACTAATAACAACGATCTGATCGCCTTTGCGAATTCTATTCATCTTAATACTCCCGCTATAGCACTTCTGGCGCAAGTGAAATGATTTTCATGAACTTCTCATTTCTAAGCTCACGAGTAACAGGGCCAAAAATACGTGTACCAATTGGCTGCAATGCTGCATTCAACAATACCGCAGCATTCGTATCAAAACGAATAACCGAACCATCATTACGACGAATGCCTTTAGCAGTGCGTACTACAACAGCATTGTAGACTTCGCCTTTTTTAACTTTACCGCGAGGTATAGCATCTTTAATGCTGACCTTGATCACGTCACCCACACCAGCATAACGACGATGTGAACCACCCAACACTTTGATGCACTGCACACGGCGAGCACCACTGTTGTCGGCCGCATTCAATACTGTTTGCATCTGAATCATGATTGCTTCCCGTAATTCTTTCTATTAAACCGCAGTGGACTTTTCAACAACTTCAACCAAATTCCAGGATTTGGTTTTAGATATTGGTCGACACTGCTCGATAACAACGACATCACCTGCACTACACTCATTTTTCTCATCATGAACGTGCAACTTGGTTGATCGTGTAATGTATTTACCATATACAGGATGCTTAATGCGACGCTCAATCATAACCGTCACAGTCTTATCCATTGCGTCACTTGTAACTGAACCAGTCAGTGTACGCTGGACTTTTTCAGCCGTATTTTCAGAAGCTGCCATTATTTATTACCTGCTTTCTTTTCATTAAGCACAGTCTTAACACGTGCAATGTTATGCTTCGCTACAGAAAACAAATGTGTTTTTGGAGCATTACCTGAACCCATTTGCATACGCAGACTAAATTGCTCGCGACGCAAATTGATCAATTCTTTATTCAAGTCCTCTACGGACATCTCTCTAAATTCTTGCGCAGTCGACATTACATCACCGTCCGAGATACAAATATTGTTTTAATCGGCAATTTAGCTGCTGCCAGCGCAAACGCCTCTCTTGCCATTTCTTCTGATACGCCTTCCATTTCGTAGAGTACAAAACCAGGCTGAACTTTTGCTACCCAGTGATCTACGTTTCCTTTCCCTTTACCCATACGTACTTCCAAAGGCTTGTTGGAAATTGGAACATCAGGAAACACACGAATCCAGATTTTTCCGCCACGCTTAATATGACGAGTCATGGCACGACGAGCGGCTTCAATCTGACGCGCACTAACACGTCCGCGAGCCGCTGCTTTCAAACCAAACTCACCGAAACTAACCCTATTACCGTTTTGAGCAAGCCCTCGGTTTTTACCCTTGAACATCTTACGGAATTTTGTACGCTTAGGTTGTAACACTTATATATCCTCTATTCTCTAACAGCAATTAGCCAGCTGCATTTGCAGGTGCTTTTGAGTCATCTCTGTTATGAAAATCAAAAACTTCGCCTTTATAGATCCAAACTTTCACACCTATAATGCCGTAAGTCGTATTTGCTTCTGCAAAACCGTAATCGATATCAGCACGCAATGTATGCAAAGGTACGCGACCTTCGTGATATTGCTCACTTCGAGCAATTTCAGCGCCATTCAAACGACCGCCGATTTTAATTTTGATACCCTGAGCACCCATGCGCATTGTGTTCTGAATCGAACGCTTCATTGCACGGCGGAACATTACACGACGCTCCAGCTGCTGAGTAATACCTTCTGCTACTAATTGCGCATCCAGCTCAGGCTTACGAATTTCTTCGATACTAAGCTTCACATTATTAATGTGCATGTCTGCAATTTTTGCAACTTTCTGCCTCAGGATTTCAATATCTGCGCCCTTCTTTCCAATAACAACACCAGGGCGAGCCGTGTGAATTGTTACGTGACATGAACGCGTAGGACGCTGAATCTGAATGCGACTTACATTTGCGTTAGCCAGCTTCTCTCTCAAATATTCACGGATCTTAAGATCAGCATTTAAAAGATCAGGAAAATCTGCTGAAGAGGCATACCACTTTGAACTCCAGTCCGCAGAAATACCAAGACGAATACCTACAGGATGTACTTTTTGTCCCATTAAACCGTTCTCTCTCTAGCGATCTGCAACACAAACCGTAATATGGCTTGTACGCTTTAAAATTCTGTTAGCACGACCTTTAGCTCTAGGTCGAATACGTTTCATAGTTGGACCTTCATCCACCATGACCTTAGATACTTTCAGTTCGTCGATATCAGCACCTTCATTGTGCTCAGCATTCGCGATAGCTGACTCTAATATTGTCTTCATAAGATCTGAAGACTTTGTAACACCAAATGTCAGTGCTGTTAAAGCCGCTTCAACAGGCAAACCTCTAATCTGGTCTGCAACCAATCGACACTTCTGTGGCGATATACGAGCGAATCTATGTTTAGCTACTACTTCCACAATATCACCTTGCCTTCTTATCAGCGATATGGCCTCTAAAAGTACGAGTCAGTGAAAACTCACCTAACTTGTGACCAACCATATTTTCATTAATCAAAACTGGTACGTGTTGACGACCATTATGTACAGCAATTGTTAAACCAACCATTTCAGGAAACACCGTAGAACGACGTGACCATGTTTTTATTGGCTTACGGTCATTAGCTTCTTTAGCCTTATTAACCTTATCCAACAGATGATGGTCAATAAATGGACCTTTTTTTAATGAACGTGGCACTGTATATCCTCTTTCAATTATTTCTTATTGCGACGACGGACAATCATATTGCTCGTACGCTTGTTACTTCTAGTACGATAACCTTTAGTAGGTACGCCCCAGGGTGATACAGGATGACGACCACCAGATGTACGACCTTCACCACCACCATGTGGATGATCAACCGGGTTCATCACCACACCGCGAACGGTAGGACGAACACCCTTCCAACGAGTAGCACCCGCCTTACCCAGCGAACGAAGACCATGCTCAGAGTTACCCACTTCACCGATCGTCGCTTTACAATTAACGTGTATCTTGCGCATCTCGCCAGAACGAAGACGTAAAGTCACATAAGCTCCTTCACGCGCCAGTAACTGAGCAGAAGTACCAGCACTACGTGCTATCTGCGCACCTTTACCAGGCTTCATCTCGATACAGTGAATCTGGGTACCGACAGGAATATTACTCAATGGCAACGCATTACCTGCTTTTATTGGCGCACTTGCACCTGATACAAGCTCATCACCCGCACTAATTCCCTTAGGCGCGATAACATAACGACGTTCACCATCCTTATAAAGCAACAAAGCAAGATTAGCGCTGCGATTTGGATCATACTCAAGACGTTCAACGCTTGCAGGAATACCATCTTTATCGCGTCTAAAATCAACAACACGATATCTTTGCTTGTGACCACCACCAACGTGACGCGTGGTAATGCGACCATTATTATTACGACCGCCACTCTTGTTCTTGCTTTCTGTCAGCGCACGAACTGGTGCACCTTTATGCAAATCTTTATTTACAACCTTAACGACAAAGCGACGTGCAGGTGATGTAGGTTTTGTTCTTACTAATGCCATGATTTAAAAGCCTCTAATACCCTTAGCGCTAGCTAACACCAGCAAAGTCAACATCATTACCTTCAACCAAGGTAACGTAAGCCTTACGCAAATCAGAACGCTTACCTAAACGTCCACCAAAGCGCTTAACCTTGCCTTTAATATTCATGATGCGGACTTTTTCAACTTTAACTTTGAAAAGCTCCTCTACCGCCTGCTTCACTTCACCTTTAGTTGCGTCACTGGCAACTTTAAAGATATGCTGATTTTGCTCTTCAGCAAGCAATGTACCTTTCTCAGACACATGAGGCGCAACAATAACTTGATACAAACGTTCTTGGTTCATGACAACCATTCCTCGATAGCGCGAACCGCACCAACTGTAATTATCACATCTTCATAAGCAACTAGATTAACAGGCGAAAGACCCGCAACATCTGACACTTCGACGTAAGGAAGATTTCTAGCAGACAAATAAAGCGCTTCATCACCAGTCTCAGTAACGATCAGTGTTTTTGAAACACCCATTTCATTTAGCTTCGCAAGTAACTGCTTAGTTTTCGGTGCATCGACAGTAATATCATCAACCACTCTAAGACGCTCACTACGAACCAGCTCAGAGAAGATAGAACGAATACCAGCGCGATACATCTTCTTGTTTAATTTTTGAGAATAGTCTCTAGGCTGCGCGGCAAATGTAACACCACCACTACGCCACAAAGGACTACGAATAGTACCAGCACGTGCGCGACCACCACCTTTTTGATTCCAGGGCTTAGCACCACCACCACGTACAGCTGAACGATTCTTCTGAGCCTTTGTTCCAGATCTAGCGCCTGCTAAGTACGCAGTCACCAACTGATGAACAAGACTTTCTTTATAGTCAGAAGCGAATACCGTGTCTGACACAGCGATCATTTCTTTACTGTTATGTAACTGAAGTTCCATTATTAATCTCTTCTAATAATCTCTAACTTGAAACCTGAAACTCAGGAAACCTTGACAGCGGAACTAACAACAACATCCGCGCCTTTAGAACCAGGAATTGAACCTTTAACTAACAACAGGCCACGCTCAACATCCACTCTTACTAATTCAAGAGATTGAATGGTGCGCTTCTTGTCACCCATGTGGCCAGACATCTTCTTACCTTTAATAACTCGACCCGGCGTCTGACACTGACCAATCGAACCATTTGAACGATGCGACAGGGAGTTACCATGCGTAGCATCCTGCATGGAGAAGTGATGACGCTTAATACCACCCTGGAAACCTTTACCGATTGTCTTGCCGCTAACGTCAACTTTCTGACCTGCTTCAAACATTTCCAGTGAAACTTGACCACCTACCGAAAGATCACCGATTTCTTCAGAGTTTGCACGAAACTCCCACAAGCCACGACCAGCCTGAACACCTGCTTTCGCATAGTGACCTGCCATCGCCTTAGTCACGCGACTCGCACGACGAACACCAGTTGTTACTTGAATAGATTCATAGCCATCTTTTTCAAGCGTCTTAATCTGAGTTACAAGATTAGGCTGAACCTCAATCACACTCACAGGAGTTGATTCGCCATCTTCAGTAAAGATGCGCGTCATACCTACTTTTGTACCAACAATACCAATTGTCATGTCGTATCCCACTAATAAAAAACTGACATTATTCAGAGAAAAGTCAGCGCCTAACCCTGAATCACTCAGGATTAACGAATTAATTCTTTATATCGATTGAACCGTGTAAAACGATCTCGATGCCTTCTGTTTTCGCAGTATCCAGCCTATATTCTGGCGGACTTACGATCATAAGAGCCTTCGCGCCGAAACTTCGAATAACACTATCCGTGCATTCAGCCCAACAACGAAGGCGCGAATTATAGCAGCAAAAATACCTGCAGTGCTACTAATTTAATTTAATTTGTACATCAACGCCTGCAGACAGATCTAGCTTCATCAAAGCATCGACAGTTTTGTCTGTAGGATCAACGATATCCAGCATTCTCTTATGTGTGCGAATCTCGTATTGATCACGCGCATCCTTGTTTACGTGAGGCGATACAAGCACGGTGAAGCGCTCTTTCTTAGTTGGCAATGGAATAGGACCCTTTACATGAGCACCTGTTCTCTTTGCTGTTTCAACGATTTCGCTGGCAGACTTGTCGATCAAATGATGATCGAAGGCTTTTAAACGAATTCGGATATGTTGATTTGCTTTTGCCATAATTAATTACTCAATAATTTTAGATACAACGCCAGCACCAACGGTACGGCCACCCTCACGAATCGCAAAGCGTAAGCCTTCTTCCATCGCAATCGGGTTAATCAATGTCACTACCATTTTCACGTTGTCACCAGGCATTACCATTTCGGTACCTTCTGGCAGATCACATGCACCAGTTACGT
>CBFCZV010000027.1:0-34289 GCA_965602855.1 uncultured Gammaproteobacteria bacterium
CACATGTCGTATTTCATTTCATCCATAGATGCACCGGGCTTGAGGCTGATGCCGCCCGAGTCGAAAGTTACACCTTTGCCCACCAGTACGATGGGTGCCTGTGTTTCATCCCCGCCCATATATTCAACGGTGATTAGTTTGCCAGGTTCGCGACTGCCGCGTGAAACGGCCAGCAGTGAACCCATCCCCAGTTTTTCCATGTCATCTTCTTCGAGCACGGTGGTGTTGACGTTGGGATATTGTTCCTGCAGGGTGCTGGCCTGTTTTGCCAGATAAGTCGGTGTGCAAATATTGCCGGGCAGGTTAGACAGGTCTTTACTGAGATTGATACCGGTTGAAACAGCCATGGCATTTCTGACGGCGATTTCACCATCAGCAAGCTGACCACGACCAGAAACACTGAAAATAAATTTTCTTAGCGGGCGGCGGGGTGGTTTTTGTTCGCTTTTTAGCTGGTTAAAATGATACAGGCATTCATCAATGGCTTCGATGGACTGGCTAATTTTCCAGGTGATACATCTGCGCTTAACGGGTATTTCTGTTAGATAGGAGGCAATTTCAGTGGCACCACTGGATTCCAGTCGTTTAACCATGTTCTGGTTTATCTGGCGGAATTTTTTAGTGGTGAGTTTTTTTTCTTTACCGCAGCCGATCAGTAGCACGCGGTCGCAGAGTGTGTTTTCAAGATCATGAAGTAATAAACATTGGCCTATTTCACCTTCCAGTTCGCCTCGGCGAACCAGATTGGATATTATGCCGCCGCTCATTTCGTCAAGAACTTTTGCTGAAGGGGAAAGTTTGCGTGAGGCAAAAACAGCGGCTACAACACATCCGATTCGTTGTTTTTCGGGGCTGCCGCTTTTAACGGTATATTCCATGATGGTCTCCAGAGAGGTTAGCTAAATTTTAATAACTGTAGATTGTATGCAATTAACTCGAATATTTCACAGGAACGCTCTAATTTTTATTTTTTAGTAGTGTCTGGATTGATGCATTGTCGGGTAGTCAATGTGATAATGCCAGTCTTATGAGTCAATTTATGAAAAAACATTTGTCGATTATTGATCGTTATATCAGTCAGGAAATAATTATTTCCTGGCTTTCCGTGTTGTTCGTGCTGGTTATAGTGGTAGTCAGTGCTGATGCGGTACATATGCTGGCGTGGTTGGTCGATGGGCGTATTCCGGCTGATATGTTTTTATCGCTGTTATTGAGCAATTTGTATGAATTTACCGTCATGCTGGTTCCCCTGAGTTTACTTCTAGGGGTTTTGCTGGCCTTTGGTCGTTTATATAAGGACAGTGAAATGACAGCTGTGATGTCAGCGGGGCTGGGGCCAGTGCAATGGTATCGTCCTTTATTGTTGATAGCGCTACCGACGATGTTTTTGATGCTCTACCTCACCTTGTTTGTTATTCCATCGGTGGTTGAGCAGCGTGATGGCATGATGACGGATATTAAAAATCGAGCCGAACTCAGTACCTTGTTTGCCGGGCGTTTTAACCAGTCAAAACAAGGTAATGCCATTTTCTTTCTGGAGTCGCAGAGTGAAGAAGGTCAGGTGATGGATCATGTGTTTTATCAGCAGATGAAAGATGGTGTTGCCCAGGTGGATATTGCTCAGCGTGCGCAGAATCGTCATGAGAAAAATGGACGCGACTATATGGTGATGGAATCGGGTACGCACTATGAGGGGCAACCGGGTAGCAGTCAGTACAAAATTACTGAATATCAGGAATATGGTGTTTATATTCCCGGTTCAAAAAATGTGGCTACAGCTTTGTCTGTAAAGGCGTTACCCAGTAAACAACTCTGGCAGTCAGATTTGCCGCGGCATCAGGCTGAGTTGCAGTGGCGATTGACGGTGCCTGTGGCCACTTTGATTATTGCCATGCTGGCTTTACCCTTGAGCCAGACTTCTCCTCGTAGTGGTCGCTATGCCAATCTGGCCTGGGCGATATTGTTGTATCTGGTGTATTCAAATTTACTGAGTCTGGGTAAAAACTGGATTATCAAGGAGCGTGTGCCTGCCTGGATCGGAACATGGTGGGTGCATATTGTGGCGCTCATTCTATTATTTATTTTGTTAAAACTGGGTGGTCATTTGTTTCGAGGTAAAGGCAAGCGGAACAAGGTGCAAACCGGGGTGGCAGGATAGTGATTATTGATCGCTATATTGCTCGCTCCATCATTACGGGCACTTTGGGTGCTCTGTTTGTATTTGCAGCGCTTTTTATATTCATCGATTTTGTCAGGCAGCTGGATCACATCGGTACCAAAGATTTTGGCTTGACCGAAGCCATTATGTTTGTCCTGCTGGGATTGCCCAGAAAATTATACGAATTAGCGCCCTCAATTATTTTGCTGGGCGGGCTTATTTCCATGGGAGCGATGGCGACCCATTCTGAACTGGTGGTGATGCGCTCATCAGGTATCACTGTGGCCAGAATAATTCGTTCTGTATTGCAAACGGGGTTGGTGTTGGCGGTGTTGGTAGGGCTGATAGGGGAGTTTATCGTGCCGCAGGCAACCATTATGGCTAAAACTTTACGAGCAGCGGCGATAGAAGATCAGGTGCTGGTGGGTGGAACGCATGGTTTGTGGGCGCGTGATGGTAATCGTTATTTTAATGTGCAGACCGTGATGCCGGATATGGAGTTGAAGCAGGTCAGAGTTTACGAACTGGATGAAAACAGAAAGCTTAAGAGAGCGACTAGCGCTCAGCGCGCTTATTTTAAAGACGGTCACTGGGTGCTGAAAAATGTCAGGCACAGTGAGATTTCTGAAACGGGTGTTAAAACTCACAGCAAGGCGACAGAGCTGTGGCCCAATTTACTCAAAACAGATTTGTTTGAAGTGCTGAGACTGGATCCTGAAGATATGTCGATAGTCTCTTTAATGCAGTACAGCGACTATCTGGAAGAAAATGAGCTGGATGCCGATATTTATCGACTGGCTTTCTGGGTAAAATTATTTACACCTCTGTCCTGTCTGGTGATGTTGTTGATCGCCATGCCGCTGGTGTTTACTGCGTCATCAAGATCGGGTGGTACCGGCCAGCGAGTGATTATAGGTTTGCTACTAGGAATTCTATTTTTTGTCTTCAATCGAGCAATAAATCATTTAGGTATTGTTTATGGTTTGATGCCAGTGTTCAGTGCTGCAATTCCACTGATCTTTGTCACCTTTATTACGGTTTTTTTGATACGACGAATTCGTTAACTGATAATAATTCTCAATTATTTATTCATATCTCTTAAATCAATCATTGTGCTGTTAGAACTGATATCGTGCCAGCAACGTTTTTGTTGATCAAATAAAGACCAGAAAAAACCCAGTCCAAGAAAAAACCATGAAATAACGGCTGTGATCTCTCTAATCAAAGCCTGTTTCCAATTGATTGTCTGAGAATCATTGCTAATTAATTTTATTTTCCAGGTTTTCATGCCCAGTGTTTGACCTCCGTGTGTCCAGAACCAGCCAAAATAGAAAAAAATGATGCTGATAAGATAAATATCCAGAAAGATAATGTATGGGCTATTCTGATCTATCGCTTTACCCTGGTTAACAGCATTGGCCAGTGCGGTAGCTAAAAATAGAATGGCAGCCAGCAAAAAGAGATCATAGAAAATAGCCATGATCCTGCGTAAAAGTTTAACGGGGGGAAGAGACTGTGATTGTGTATCTGCGTTGTTCATTTTAGTCGTTTTTTTGCAATGCTATGCTTTATATGTTGCTGTGTATTGTAAGTTAAATGAGTTTATTGTTGTGATGTAAATTGTTGCTGTATTGTAAGTGAAGATAATGAAGTTATTTATATGAAAGAGGTTGGTTTCTGGTTAGGTTTTAATCTGGATGTTGCGCTAACTTCTGGTGAAGGTGATTCAATCGGTGGATTTGTACAGGCTAGATTTAAATTTTAATTCTTAAACGCAAATAATAAGCGATTTTTTTTGAAAAAAATGAATTTAAATTAATTAATTTTTACGGTAAAAAATTGTTTTAAAGCAAAAAAACATTTGCTAAATTAAAATATAGTTTTATACTCCGGTTGGTAACTCACAAAAGAGGATGCAGAAATGGCTCGAACTAAAGCTAAAAGTAAGAAAAAAACAACCGCAAAACGTGCGGTAAAAAAGAAAACAGCAACGCGTAAAAAGGCAACTGCAAAACGCAAGGTAGCTAAGAAAAAAGTTACTAAACGTAAAGTAGCCAAAAAGAAAGTTGCTAAGAAAAAGGTAGCAAAGAAGAAAACATCTAACGTCGCAGCTAAGAAAAAAGCCGCAGCAGCCAGAAAAAAGGCAGCCGCAGCTAAGAAAAAAGCCGCAGCAGCTAAAAGAAAAGAAGCAGCAGCTCGTAAGAAAAAGGCCCGTGAAGCAGCCGCAGCCGCTAAGCAAAAAACGCGTGAGCGTATTGCAGCCGCAGCCGCAGAACTAGCCGTAGCTAAAGCAGAAGTTGCTGCAGCTAATAAGCGTCAGGCTCTGATTCTTAAGATGGCTGAGAAGAAAGAAGCAGCGATTGCGTCATTTGTAGAAAAATGGAGCAAGAAAGAAATGGCTAAGATTGATAAAGCCATGAAACCTGCAAAACGTAAAAAACGTCGCGCTAAGAAGAAATAAGACGTGAACGTTTAAGCTGAGAAGCTTATAGAAGGGGCATTTGTCGTTGACGAATGTCCCTTTTTTATTGCGTAAGAGTAATGATTAAGAAAAAGTACTATGGCAAAAGCTGATCAAATACCACCGGATGAACAGAAATTGCTGGAGCAATTCATTGACCATTTATGGATGGAAAATGCGCTCAGTGAAAATACACTGGCTGCTTATCGAAATGATCTGGCTGGTTTTTCATTGTGGATGAGTCAGCAGGGCAAAGTATTTTGTAATGCTGATACGAGTTCTATTCAGGATTATTTAAATCAGCAGCATCAAACGGGTCAGAAAACGCGTTCAGCGGCCAGATTATTATCTTCATTACGTCGTTTTTACGTTTTTTTACTGCGCGAACATAAGGTGCAGGAAAATCCAACCAAATTGCTGGAATCACCCAAAGGTGAACAGTCTTTGCCTGCCACGCTCAACGAAACTCAGGTTGAACAGTTACTGGATGCGCCAGATGTTTCTGATGACCTTGGTTTGCGAGATCGAGCCATGCTGGAGCTGCTATATGCCACAGGTTTGCGCGTCACCGAGCTGGTCAATTTGCAATTGTCGCAGCTATCACTGGAGCCGGGTGTGATCCGGGTAATAGGTAAGGGTGATAAAGAACGATTGGTACCCGTCGGTGAAGTTGCCCTGGAGTGGATTGTTCGTTATTTAAAACAGTCCAGGTCAGTGCTGTTGCCCGTGCAATCAAAGCCAACCAATGCCATTTTTGTCACAAAACGTGGTCAGGCGATGAGTCGTCAGGCCTTCTGGTACATGATTAAGCGATATGGAAAAAAAGCGGGTATTGCAAAGGATGCTTTGTCTCCCCACACTCTGCGCCATGCTTTTGCTACGCATTTGCTCAATCACGGTGCAGATTTACGCGTAGTACAGATGCTTCTTGGGCACAGTGATATTTCGACCACACAGATATACACACACGTAGCTGACCAGCGTTTACAGGATTTATATCACCAGCATCACCCTCGTGGCTGACAAACGGAGAAATGTAATTACTCAGGGATGATGGAATTATCTATAATACGGGCTGTCTAGAGAATTAAGTTAACGAGAGATTTATACCATGGGTTTATTTAGAGTAGCGTTTAGTCAGTTTTTACTGCCATTTTTCCTTCTACTGGCCTCCACATCAGTTTTTTCTGCCGATGCTGGCATCGAGATGCTAAAAAAATCGCTGGCCAAGAATCTGCCTCGCACAGAAATTACCCAGATTAGCAAATCACCCGTGCCCGGCCTCTATGAAGTGATCGTTGGTTCACAGGTCGTGTATATGGATCAGACAGCCCGTTACATGCTGGACGGTGATCTGGTGGATTTATCCAGTCGGGTAAATTACACAGAGCGCTCCAAGTCAAAAATACGCCTGACTGCGATTAATGCGCTGGGTGAAGAAAATATGCTGGTTTATACGCCCGAGCAGGTGGATCATACTGTTACCGTTGTGACTGATATCGATTGTCCTTATTGCCGACGCCTGCACAATGAAATGAGTGAGTACATGGCGAATAATATCAAAGTACGTTACATATTCATGCCGTTAAAGGGCAAGAGTGATTACGAAACAACGGTGAGTGTCTGGTGTGCCAAGGATAAGAATAATGCGCTGGATCTGGCCAAATCAGGTGTTGAGATTGAAGCATTGAATTGTGATAATCCGATTAAAGAACACCTGACGCTAGCCAGGGAGATAGGTATTGGTGGCACACCAGCAATTATTCTGGAAACGGGTGAAATACTCCCCGGTTATGTGCCCGTTGCCAAACTGCTAAAGGAGTTGAAAACAAAAGCAGCTATGCTGAATTAAAGGCTGTGTTGTAGTGAATCTATTCATCCAGCCAGACCAGTTTCTGGCTGGATGTAAATAAAATCCCCTTCCTTATTTTGTGATCAGGCCAGATTTTCTGTATGCCCTGAGCGTATAACTGCATTTGTTCAGAAAAGGCGCTGGCCATGACTTTACAGTTTTCAGCATCGGCCTGTGTATGTGTTTTGTAATCGATTAATAAGATTTCATTGCCATCGATAACCAGATGATCGATCAGGCCGTATATGGATTGTCCGCTCTCACTGTACAAAACCGGTAATTCATTAAAGCACTCGGCTGTTTCCTGCGGCGAGAAAATATCTTCAAATTGTGGATTCTTGATGACCTTCAAGGCTTCCTCAAACCACTCGTTAAGCTCCTTGTTCTCAATGTCCAGAGAAAATTCAGACAGTAGTATCTGACCAATATCTGAGTGAGGCAGACTCTTTTTTGTATTCAGTAATTCAAGTGCACGATGAATGGCGACGCCGCGAATTTTGCCGTCATCTGCGTCTGGATCATCTTGTGAAATAAAAGGTATCACCCCATCGTGTTTGGCTTTACTGGGCGCAATCATATATTCCGGTTTGGCCAGATTTTTGATGGGGCGCTGGAGTTCGGGAGCAAGTTCTAAAGGTGGTTTTGTTTTTATTATTGCTTCTTTAACTTCCGTGATTTTGTCCAGTTCATGCTTACCAAAAACATAATGGAATGAACCATCGTCCTGCTCTTCAGTCATCGATGAAATGGCATTTCTGGCAAATTCGTACCAACCAGAGGGTTTTTTCTTTGTCGCCACGCCCGAAATAAATAAATACTCACGCGCTCTTGTCAAAGCCACGTATAACAAATTCAGCTGCTCGCGAGCCTGTGTCTCTGCTTTTTTGTTTTGTACTTTTAAAGTCAGACTGTCGGTGTTCTGTTTGCTCGGTAACAGTTGCATACGTTCCGGGCGAGGCGTGTCCGCGGGCCAGTCAACCAGTGTGCTGTGCGCTTCATTGTTATTGCTGCCACGATTGCTGTCAGCCAGAAAAACTACCGGTGCCTCAAGCCCCTTGCTGGCGTGAATGGTCAGAATGGTGACGCGTTCGCCTTCCTCATTTACATTTGGCTCGTTGGGTGAGGTCGCTTCTGGTTTCCGCAGACTGCGTAGATAATGCAGGAAATGGGTCAGGCTGGGATAGCGGCCGCTGTCGAGTTCGAGTGAGAGTTCCAGAAAACGCTGTAAATTAGCCTGTACGCGCTGCTTCAATGAGTCATCCACCGATGCTGCATAGCGTTGCATTAGATTGGCTTCGGCATAAATTCTGTCCAGCAAATCGTGCACCGGAACAGTGTCAGCCAGACTGTGCCAGCGGGGCAACAATTTAGCCGCTCGCATCAGAGGGTGTAATTCATCTAGATCTTCGGGGAGCTGTTGCAAACGGTCGTACCAGTGCGGCACGTTTTTGATGCGTGCCAGCGTGATCAGGTCTTCGTCGGATGCGGAAAAAATGGGTGATTTCAGCACCTGGGCAATCGCCAGATTGTTGAACGGAGTGGTCAGGCTGTCGAGTAATTTTTCCAGATCCTGAATTTCAAGATTATCCAGCAGGGTGCCGCGCTTGTCGGAAATAAAAGGAATGTTTCTTTCTCGCAGAGCGTGTTCGTATTCTCTGATGGGTTTGCGTGCGCGAACCAGAATCATGATGTCGCCATAATTAATGGCGCGAACACCATTGTCATCTTTTATGTAGCGGGGTGCTTCGATCAGATTTTTTATCTGCTCAGCAATTAGTTTTGCTTCATCCTGATACAGTGTATTTATTTTTTCCGGACGAGGTTCGAGCAGGGGATTACGAAGTTCGGTGCGAGCGGGTTCTTCTTCCTCCTCTTCAGCTGGCTGGCAAAGTGGAAATACAGAAACCTGCCCCGGTAATGTTTTTAAATGCGTATTGTGTTCACTGAAGTTTGGCATTTTTGCCAGCACTTCTTCCTGCTGAAAAACCTGATTCACAAACTGGATGATGGTCGGTGATGAACGCCAGGAAAAATCCAGTGGTGCCGCCTGTGCATCTAAATGTTCACTCAACCATTCAGAGGCCTGTGCCTGTAAAGCCGGGTTGGCGCGGCGGAAACCATAAATAGACTGTTTTTCATCACCGACCAGAAAAGCCGTGCGCCAGCGTTCAGTCGAACCTGCCGCCATTTCTTCGAACAGCGGTGCTAATAATTGCCATTGAGTTGGATTGGTATCCTGAAACTCGTCGATTAAAAAGTGGTCGATGCGCTGATCCACTTTGTATTGCACCCAGAGTGCATTATCAGATGTATTCAGCAGCTGGTAGCAATGCCACTCCAGATCGGTGAAATCGAGCATTCTGAGTTCACGTTTAATGCGCTGAAATATCTCGATAAAACGCTGACCGGAAAAATACCAGGCTTGATTAATTTCCAGTGTGCTAATGCGTTTTAGATAATCTAGCGTTTCGATTAACTGTGTGCTTAGACGTTGGTGAATCTCTAAAAATTGATCCTGACCATCTGGCGTCATTTTCTTTTCTTGAGTAGCACTTGCTTTGCGTGCTCTCGGTTCACCTTTGCCTGTGAGAAAAATACTGGCGACTTTACCCAAAGTGTCGAGATCAAAAATGGCGTCAGCTAATAGAGTGGTGAGTATTTCGCTGTGACCAGCATTGGTTTTTGTCGGATGCTTTGCCAGTAATTTTGCAAATTCAGCCAATGCCGCTTTGCTAAAATCATTGAAAAAATCTTTAACAGGATCTTTGTTATCCGATAGTTGTAGCTGTTGTCGCAGTCTATCTACTGCAAATTCGATGGGTTCGTTTTCATCATTGGTATAAGCCCACCAGTCGCTACGGTGATTCAGCATACTGGAGAGTGAGGTGCGCAAATTGGCTACGCTGTTGCTTTCCTGCATCAAAAAATCCAGTGCCTGAGTTAACGGGCTTTCGGTATTCTGGGTCGCCTCAGTGAATAATTCTTCCCAGGCCTGTTGTTCCAGCAGACTGGTGTCGTCGAGTAGTTCGAAACCCGGTGGTACATTCGCTTCCAGTGGAAAACGCGCCAGAATATCCTGACAGAAGGAATGAAAGGTCTGCAGTCGTACCGGGTTCAGGCTGTGCAGCGATTCCTCGTACAAACGACGTGCCCGCTGTACGGCTTTGGGGGAAGGCTCTGTTTGTATGGCTTCGAGCATCTCGATCAGATCGTCATCCTCACAGGCGGCCATCTCGTACAGACGCTCATTCAGACGAATCTGCATTTCAGCGGCCGCTTTGCGGGTGAAAGTGAGCGCCAGAATGCTGCCGGGTGTGGCACCCGCCAGTAATAATCGCACAATACGGGTAATCAGCAGCCAGGTCTTACCACTGCCTGCAGAAGCTGAGACAGTGGCGTTGATATCGGGCTGGCTGGCGGTGAGACTATTGGAGGTGGACATGGGGGGTAGCATAAGGAGATAAGTGCTTTCTGTAAACAAATTCACGCGTCGTTTATTTAGTGCTGGAGGATTTGCCCTTTGGCCTGTATATTATCGGCCAAACGACCAACCCAACACACTATGATTCATCAGGGTTCTATATATGAGTAAATACGATGCCTCCGCGATTGAGGTATTAACCGGCCTCGAACCGGTGCAGAAACGGCCGGGCATGTACACCGAGACTACCCGTCCCAACCATCTGGCGCAGGAAGTGATCGACAACAGTGTCGATGAAGCCGTTGCCGGTCACGCCAGTTATATCGAAGTTACCCTGTTTAAAGACGGTTCTCTTTCCGTTAAGGACGATGGTCGCGGTATGCCGGTGGATATTCACCCCGAAGAAGGTGTGCCCGGTGTCGAAGTGATTCTGACCCGTTTGCACGCGGGGGGTAAATTCTCCAACAAGAATTATGAATTCTCCGGTGGTTTGCACGGTGTCGGTGTTTCGGTTGTGAATGCGCTGTCATCGAAACTGATTGTTGAGGTGCGCCGTGATGGCCTGGTGCAGTCGATGAGCTTCGCGCACGGTGCGAAAACCTCCGAAATGGAAGAAATCGGCACCGTTGGAAAAAAAAATACCGGCACCAGCATTCATTTCTGGCCTGAGAAAAAATATTTCGATTCGGACAACTTTTCTATTCCAAGACTGAAACACGTTTTACGCGCCAAGGCGGTTTTGTGTTCGGGCTTAAAAGTTGATTTCTTCGATGAGAAAAGCGGCGAGAAAGAAAGCTGGTTGTATGAGGGTGGTCTGGAAGATTATCTGGGTGAATATTTAGCCGACAGAGAAATTCTGCCCGAAGAGCCTTTTTCCGGCAGTATGCAGAGCAGTAGCGAGCAGGCCGACTGGGCGCTGAGTTGGCAGATCGAAGGCGGGGAGTTGATTGGTGAATCCTACGTCAATTTAATTCCTACCGCGCAGGGCGGCACCCATGTCAATGGTTTGCGCACCGGTTTGACCGAAGCCTTGCGTGAGTTCTGCGAGTTCCGTAATTTGTTGCCGCGTGGTGTCAAACTTAGCCCGGAGGATGTCTGGGATAAAGTCTGTTACGTGCTTTCGGTCAAATTACTCGACCCCCAATTCTCGGGACAAACCAAAGAAAGATTGTCCTCACGTGAATGTGCTGCTTTTGTCTCCGGCATCATCAAAGATTCGTTCAGCCTCTGGTTAAATGAACACACCGAGGCCGGTGAAGCCATCGCATCGCTAGCGATTGATAACGCGCAACAACGTTTGCGTGCGGGTAAAAAAGTGGTGCGTAAAAAAATCACCACCGGCCCGGCATTACCCGGCAAGCTGGCGGACTGTTCATCACAGGATTTGGAACGCACTGAATTGTTTCTGGTGGAAGGTGATTCTGCGGGTGGTTCCGCCAAGCAGGCGCGGGCGCGTGAATTTCAGGCGATCATGCCGCTGCGCGGGAAAATTCTGAATACCTGGGAAGTTGATTCCGATCAGGTGTTGGCTTCACAGGAAGTGCACGACATTTCTATCGCACTCGGTATCGAGCCGGGCAGCAGTGATTTAAAAGGCCTGCGTTACGGAAAAATTTGTATTCTCGCCGATGCGGATTCCGACGGTTATCACATCGCCACCTTGCTCTGCGCTTTGTTCCTGCGACATTTTCGCACCCTGGTCGAGACCGGTCACGTCTACGTTGCACTACCACCTTTGTTTCGTATTGATGTTGGTAAGCATATTTATTACGCACTGGATGAATCCGAAAAACAGGGCATCCTTGATCGCATCGAAGCCGAAAAAATTCGCGGCAAAGTTTCCGTTTCACGATTTAAAGGTCTGGGCGAAATGAACCCGATGCAATTGCGTGTGACTACTCTGGCACCCGACACCCGCCGCCTGATTCAACTGGTGGTTGAGGACGGCGATGACAGCAATAAGATGATGGACATGCTGCTGGCGAAAAAACGCGCCTCCGATAGAAAAGCATGGCTGGAATCGAAAGGTGATTTGGCTGCGATCTAAAACTTTTTAGAGCCGCATATTGTTTTAGCAGAAAAAATAAAAAATTATGACTGACCAATCTGAGATTGATTTTGAAGGCATAGAGCAGCAGCCTATGTCGGTGTTTACCGAAAAAGCCTACCTGGATTATTCCATGTACGTAATTCTCGACCGCGCCTTACCGTTCATTGGTGACGGTTTAAAACCGGTGCAACGCCGCATCGTTTACGCCATGTCCGAGCTGGGCTTGAACGCCACCTCCAAGCATAAAAAATCGGCGCGCACCGTCGGTGATGTGCTCGGTAAATATCATCCGCACGGCGACAGCGCCTGTTATGAAGCCATGGTGTTGATGGCACAGCCGTTCTCCTACCGTTATCCGCTGGTCGATGGTCAGGGTAACTGGGGTTCATCGGATGATCCAAAATCTTTCGCCGCCATGCGTTACACCGAATCCAAACTGGCCGCTTATACCGAAGTGCTGCTGTCTGAATTAGGGCAGGGCACGGTGAAATGGCAGCCTAACTTTGATGGCTCGCTGGAAGAACCCGAAACCCTGCCTGCACGTTTGCCAAATGTTTTATTGAACGGCGGCACCGGTATCGCGGTGGGTATGGCAACCGATATTTTGCCGCACAATATTCGTGAAGTGGCCAGCGCCTGTATCCGCCTGCTGGATAGCCCGAAGAGTACGCTGGAAGATTTGTGCGAACACATTCAGGGGCCGGATTTTCCCACCGAAGCCGAGATCGTCACCTCGCGTGCCGACATCATGCAAACCTATCGCACCGGCCACGGCAGTGTTCGCCAGCGCGCGCGTTATGAAAAAGAAGACGGTGCTATTATTGTCACTGCTTTGCCTTACCGCGTTTCCGGTAACAAGGTGCTGGAACAAATCGCGCAGCAGATGATCGCAAAAAAACTGCCGATGGTAGAAGACTTACGCGATGAATCCGATCACGAAAGCCCAACACGCTTAGTCATCGTGCCGCGTTCTAATCGCGTCAATATTGAAGAACTAATGAACCATCTGTTCGCGACCACCGATCTTGAATCGAGTTACCGCGTCAACATGAATATGATCGGTATCGACGGTCGTCCCCAGGTGAAAGACCTGCGCATGGTGCTCGAAGAGTGGCTGAAATTCCGCACCGTCACCGTGCGTCGTCGTCTGCAATGGCGTTTGGATAAAGTGAATGCTCGCCTGCATATTCTGGATGCTTTATTAATCGCGTTTTTGAATATCGACGAAGTTATCGCCATCATTCGTGAAAACGATAAACCCAAACCGGTGTTGATGTCGCGCTTTGAACTTGCAGATATCCAGGCCGAAGCCATTCTGGATTTGAAACTGCGTCACCTGGCCAAACTCGAAGAAATGAAAATTCGAGGTGAACAGGACGAGTTAGCCAAAGAACGCGAGCAGTTAGAAAAAGTGCTGGGTTCAGCAACGCGCCTGAAAACCATGATCCGAAAAGAAATTGAAGCCGACGCTGAAAAGTACGGCGATGATCGACGTTCACCGATTGTTGAACGTAGTGCTGCACAGGCGATGGATGAAAGTACATTGATACCGAGTGATCCGATCACCGTTGTGCTCTCCTCAAAAGGCTGGGTGCGCGCTGGCAAAGGTCACGAGATCGACGCACAAAAACTTAATTATAAATCGGGTGATGGCTTTCAGGCCGCGGCCATTGGGCGCAGCAATCAGATGGCGGTATTCATGGATACTGCCGGACGAGCGTATACACTGCCCGCACACAAACTGCCCTCAGCACGAGGTCAGGGTGATCCACTGACCAGTTACTTCACGCCACCCGCAGGTGCAAACTTTGTCTCGGTCATGATGGGCCAGCCCGATGATCTTTATTTATTGAGCAGTACTTTTGGTTATGGCTTTGTCGCAAAACTGAGCGACATGCAGGCGAAAAATAAATCGGGTAAAGCCGTGCTCAATGTCGGTAAAGAAGCCAAAGTGCTACCACCCGTTAAAGTGCGTGATCTGAAAAATGAGCAGATTGTTGCAGTCAGTTCTGAAGGTCACATGGTAGTCACATCGTTAGAACAACTACCACAAATGGCACGCGGTAAAGGTAACAAGATTATCAATGTGCCTACTAAAATACTCAAAGCAGGTGAAGAAGATGTAGTGGCTTCAACCTTGTTACGACCTGATGAAAAACTGGTCGTGCATTCAGGTAAAAAATATAAAACCATGAAGCCAGCTGAACTGGAAATTTATACAGGTGAACGAGGCCGACGAGGTTTGAAATTACCAAAAGGATATCGAAATGTGGATGATTTGGTGGTTGAGTATAAAAAAACAGAAAATAATGAAGGCTGATCCTACCCCCCCATATCGGTAAAGTCGTAATTCATTATGGGTGAAGGTTCCTGCAGGAAATAACCCTGAATAAAGTTAACACCCATGCCCCACAGCACAGAAAGGCTGGCTGCATCAGGTACAAATTGTGTAATGACAAGTTTGTCACGTTTCCCTGCCTGTTCTGTTAGACGTTGAATAGCTTCCTGATTTTGTGTGTTTTCAATCAGGTCTTCCATAAAAGTTCTGTCGAGACGAATATAATCAACGTCGATATGATCAAGTAGCTGGAAAGGGTTGGCACCTGTACCAAAGTCGTCTAAAACAAAACCACATTTTATTTTTTTAAGTTTTTCACACATGGTTTTTGTGTATTTTAAGTTGGTTACAGCAGCAGACTCTTTAACCTCAAAAATTAGACAGTCTGCCGGTAGTTTCTTCTCCTTAATTTGGAAATCCAGCCAGTCGACCAGGCTTTCATCTTTAAGTGATGGCGCAGAAAGTTTGATAAAGAAACGTGTACGTTTACCTCTTTTCCAGCGTTCGTGTAATACTTTGATAGTTCGTGCTAGCACCCAACGATCGACTGCAGTGGCCATGTTGAGACGTTCTGCTGCTGGGAAAAAGTCCTGTGGCATAATTAATTTGCCATCTTCACCTTTTAGACGGACGAATACTTCATAACGTTCGTCAGTGTCACCGTGAAGACTGACAATGGGTTGGTAGTGAAGTAAAAACTTATTATTGCTCATTGCGTCGGTGAGCTGACTCTTGAATTTTGAATCAGCTTCGTGTCGAGTGAGTTCGCCTTCTTTAGGCGTATAAATACTGGTTTGATTTGTACCATTTTCAGCCGCTTCATCAGAAGCTCTTTCAACACGAGCTAGAACCTCATTGCATTCAGGCGAGTGTTTGTCCATGAGTGCTATGCCAACACTACATGTTGTATTGATGGTTTCATCATCAATAGCGACTTCAAAATCGCTAATCTTTCCCTGAATTTCTCGTGCATAGTCTTCCACAGAGTCTTTGTCGTGGCCGTTAGCGATGATGGTAAAACTGGCGTGGGCGTAGCGTGACAAAATATCGTCTTCATGAGTTGCTTCCTGGAGTTCTTTGGCAACAGCGGCAATGTAGTGGTCAGCACCGACCACACCTACCTCATTCTTAACATTATCAAAGTTATCAAGGCGTATTTCCATAATAGCGGCGACTTTTTTGCCTTCTTCACATTCGGATATAACGGCCTCAATTTCTTCCAGGCAATGCTGTCGATTGAATAATCCAGTTAGTTGATCCTTCTGGCTGAGCAATTTAAGCTGACGTTCTAGTTCTTCAGTATTAACATCTTCCTGACGAATAACAACCTGTATGCATGGCTCACCTTCGATACGCGCTGCTGAGAATTCCATTTCACCTTTGAACTCGGTACCATTGGGCTTGTGTAAGCTGGTTTCCAGTTTTTCCAGGCCATCTTCCTTTTTCATGTAATTACGGAGGAAAACTTTGAAGTCGTCGCGACTATCATGTGCAACCATGTCAAGAACAGGAATGCCTTCAAGATCATCAGACTGTTCAATGCCAAACAGCTCCAGATAGGAGTCGTTGGAATATACGTGCATGCCTTCATGGATGTAGGCAATGGCATCGCGCGAGCTATCGAGTAGAGAATTACAACGGCGCTCAGACTCGTCTAATGCTTTTGTTAATATCTGATTTTGTTGCCAGTTACGGTAAGCGCGCACTTCACGATTAATTACCTGAGCAAGGTGCTTCATCTTTTCATATGATGATAGATCCATGGCACCTGCATTTATTGCTTTGCTTGCTGTGGTAGTTGCCTCGCCTTTGTCTACAGCGATAACTGGGATAGGCGCACAATCTCTGTTTTCTTTAATGATTTTACAGGTTTCTTTAAGGCTAATTAATTCCATACCCTGTGAATACAGCACCAGATCAGGTAGCTGTGTTTTCATAGCATCAATTAAATCTTCATCATCTTCTACACGTGATGATCGGGTGGCATAGCCCAATGTTCTCAGTGTACTGACAACTTTCTCTTCGGTATCAAAAGAGTCATCGATAATAATTAGATTGATGGTTTTTTCAGCCATTGCTTTTTATATCCACTAAATGCACGCGCAGAAAATCTCTGCGTATGCGGATTTGTTATTTTGTTTTACAGCGAAGACCAGATTTCGTCGAAATCATCCTTTTTCTTTGTAGCTTCTTCTGTTTTCTCTATTTTCTTTTTCTTTTTATGCTGATCCATATGTATAAACTGGAACTGCGTGAACGAGCCGGTATGCTCTTTCCTGTCGCTCAGTATTATTTCTATATGTTGCTCAAAGACTTCAACCTTTATTTTATCACCTGTTTTGAAAGCGTGTGCAGGTAATATGATTGTAGCTGGTTGGTTGAGTGGTCTAATTCCAGGTACCATGATGGCTGCAAAAGGTGCTTCATCGGGTCTTTGATATCGGTTGACCTCAGCGGCAATCACTTTGGGTGATAGAACCTGTACGCCAATTTCCAGTCCATTTTGAGCCGTGAATTGCATCCAACGAATTGCGCCAACTCGCCATTCATAACTGCCGCTGGCTTCACGCTCGTGGAGGGCGATGAGTTCACCAATCTGGGCTTTTGAGGTGTTCTCCGAATTCCAGCGCAGGCAGTAGCCACCTGCACTGATATTGACAATTTCCCAGTGCAGATCGTCATCTTCTTTATTGAGTTTGAGTTGTTCTGTTTCTTCTAGCTGGCGCTGACGAGCATAGGTGTCAGTCATAGCCGTGCCTCTGGCGACCATATCCCAGGCATTATTTTCTGTGCTGCCAATCTCAGTATGGGTTACATAAGCTGATGAGCTGTCAGACATGGATTTTGATTCTTCAGGAATATTTTCTAATGTGAAGCTGCCTTCAGTATCCAGAGAGCCGGATATGGATACTAGTGATTCAGGAAGATTGCTATCGGCTATCATTTTTGCTGCATACGATAAGCCAATAGCTGCCGCTATCTGGCCATGTTTCCCTGCTCTGGAAAATCGACGTTTGGGCATAATACCCCATGACATAGCTAGCGCTGTTAGTGCTTCTATTGAGAGTTCTTCACCTACGGTAATGGAATCCTGTTGATCTGCAGAGTCGTTTATTTTTTTACGAAGGTTGTCGACGAGTTCGGTCGTTTCCAGTGTGAAAACCCGGTTGCTATTATCACAGTCCTGCTGATTTAAGTATGAAGGGGGGTGATCTTCTTCAACCCGTGCACAGAAAAATCGGTTAATCTGATTTTCCTGTGTTTGATCACTGAGTTTAGTTTGTGTTGTCCAGTTATAGAGTTTTTTGTATACGCGATCACTATCGCTTTGGCGCATGGCTGTGGGTCTTGATAGTGAAAATAATAACATCTGTTTGTATATATCTTCGATGGTGGTTTTCTTATTAGGATTTTCATCGTCTCTGATAGTGTTTCTATGTAGTTTTCTATCAACAGCATAAGCAAATAATTGATGTGAATCGTGCCAGATATTTGCTGGTATAGAAACGTATATTTCACTGGCTCTCAGTAGAAGTTCTGATTGATACTGGATAGTGCGTGCTATGGCGATAGCCTGACTTTTGTTATCAACTTTCTCAGTGTTACCGGCGGCCTGTTGAGTAATGATTTTATAACCAAGTGCCATTTCCTGTAGCAGGGACTGATTAAGGTTAACAATCTTTTTGCTCTTTTCGGGCAAGGGGAATGTACGGTTGATGAAGTATTTTTTTAGATTATCCAAAATGCTCCGGCTGGGTGAGCGTAGCATTTCCATGATTTCCAGGCGGTGTTTGGCGGGTATTTTTTTACGATTGATTTCACGAACGGCGGCAAAAATATGGCGAGTTATTTCGCCCATATTGGCCTGTGGCAAATCAGTCAGCCACTTCTTAAGCTTACGGGGATGAGTAGGGTATGTACTCTCCTTACTGTCAGATTGTTCTGGTATACGTAATTTCATCGTTTTTTTAGTTGTTCCATTTTATCTATCGCTATATCGGCAGATGATTCTGATTATATAAAATCAGGTTTATAGTCGAATTTGGCGGTTAACTCTCACCGATACCAAGTTTAGCTCATATATTAGAAATTGCTGTTTTTGAGCTTTTGCCCTTTTCCTCAATAACCAGTCTGGGAACCAGATATCCCGGTAGCTTGGTACGCATATTTTCAATGATTTTTCCTGCTTTTTCACGAGCTACATCAAAATGTAGGCCACCTTTGACAGGATCAAGCATATGTAGATAGTAGGGTACGATTGCACAATCATGAAGTCGTTGGCTCAAATCAATCAGTGTTGAGCTATTATCGTTAATATTCCTGAGTAAAACACTCTGGTTGAGTAGGGTAATGTTGGCATTTTGCAGCTTTTGCAGAGCGATCATTTCATCTCCCCCCAGTTCGTTGGCATGATTGGCGTGAATGACCATAGTGATACGAAAACGGGAACGCTGCATCCATTCGAGCAGGCTGGCTGTAATGCGTGAAGGCAGTACCACTGGCAGGCGTGTGTGTATACGTAGCCATTTTATATGTGGGATGGTTTCCAGATCGTGGCACATTGCTGCTAATTTGTTATCGTCGAGTACCAGAGGGTCGCCGCCGCTCAAAATAACTTCTTTGATTTCAGGGTGTTGTTTTAAATATTCCAGTGTCGCTGGCCACTGTGATGATAAAGCCTGAGCATCCGAATAAGGAAAGTGGCGTCGGAAGCAATAACGGCAATGAATGGCGCAGGCGGCGGTGCTGATGATCAGGGCACGCCCGTGGTATTTGTGTAGTAGTCCAGGTGATGGCATGGCGTTGAGATCACCAACAGGGTCGACGTTTCCCGTCAATTCATTTTCTGCCAGTGTGGGTAAAACCTGAAGTAAAAGGGGGTCGTTGGCATCACCTTTTTTCATTTTATTGACATAAGCCTGGGGAACGCGCAGGCGAAAGTTAGTCTCTTCCTGTATCTGTTCAGTTAATAAATGTGTCAGATCGAGTTGTTGTAGCAGCTCGGTGGGTGATGAAATAGCTTCAGATAATTGCTTTTTCCAGTCGTTTTTTTCACTGGCAGGGTAAATGGGGATGACCGGATGAGTATGCATATGTGAAAACTAAGCCTATTCGGGTTATTATGTCGCCGATTCAATGATTAACTATTCAGCGGTAGCTTAACAACATGGCAACATACAGCACAAACCAATTCAAAAATGGCCTGAAATTTATCTGGGATGGCGATCCTTGTTCGATTACCGAGAATATTATTGTAAAACCGGGTAAAGGTCAGGCATTCAATCGCGTCAAAATGAGAAATCTCAAAACGGGACGCATACTTGAGCGCACTTTTAAATCAACTGAGTCAGTTGAAGCTGCCGATGTTGAAGAGCTTAATGTTGATTATTCCTATGCAGATGGTGAAAGCTGGTATTTTATGGAACCAGAAACCTTTGAGCAGTATGCCGCTGATGAAGTCGCCATGGGCGATGCGGTTAAATGGCTTAAAGGGCAGGAGTCCTGCATTATGACTTTATGGAATGAATCACCGATCTCAATTGTTGTGCCTAACTTTGTTGAGTTGGCCGTGGCTCAAACTGACCCGGGTTTAAAAGGTGATACCGCACAGGGTGGTACCAAGCCGGCCACACTGGAGACGGGCGCAGAAGTGAAAGTGCCCCTGTTTATCGAAGAAGGCAATATACTGAAAATTGATACCCGTACTGGTGAGTATGTTTCCAGAGCATAGTTATCAGTTATTGATGTCGTAATGGATAAAAACAACTGGCAACCATCAGCCAGTCTTGAAATTATAAAACGAAGGGCTCGAATGTTGAAAAACATACGGGCCTTTTTTGATGCTCGGGATGTACTGGAAGTGGAAACGCCTGTGCTGGCTTCAGCAGGAAATACCGAGCCGCATATTGAAAGTCTGCAAACTATTTTTCGAGAACAGTCCTATTACCTGAACACTTCACCTGAATTTGCCATGAAGCGATTGCTCGCGGCTAATGGTGAGTCCATCTATCAAATCTGCAAAGCCTTTCGTGATGAAGAACTGGGGCAAATGCACAACCCTGAGTTCACCATGCTGGAGTGGTATCGTCCTGGCTTTGATATGTACCGGCTCATGGATGAAGTTGAGGCTTTGGTGCAGTCACTGACAGATGATCACTCAGGCACATTTGAGCGCCTCAGTTATGGCCAGGCTTTTGAGAAATATGCTGGTCTGGATCCGTATCAGGCAACGGCGGAGGAGTGCCGAGACTGTGCCTTACAACATGGTATCGAGCAGCCTGTAGGTCTGGATGATCAAAAAGATGAATGGCTGGACTGGTTGCTAACGCAATTAATTTTGCTTTGCTTGCCATCAGATCAGTTTTCTTTTATTTACGATTATCCGGCGTCACAGTGTGCTCTGTCACGCTTGAGAGAAAATGATGACGGCGTGATTGTGGCTAGTCGTTTTGAGTTGTTTTTTGGTGAAACTGAACTGGCCAACGGCTTTCATGAGCTGACTATTGCAGAAGAACAGCGGCAACGTTTTGAGAATGAAAATAAAACCAGGGCCTCAGAAAATAAACCAACAGTAAAAATAGACGAAAATTTACTGGCCGCATTAGAGCATGGTTTGCCCGATTGCTCAGGTGTCGCCCTGGGGTTGGATCGTTTGTTGATGGTTTTGACGGGTGAGGTTTTGATTGAAGGAGTATTAAGTTTTCCCTGGCAGCGTATCTAACTTATAGTGCTTTGGTTTTCGTTGCATTACAACGTGCGCATTTAAACAACGTCACCAATCGTCCCTGTTTTACATCAAACTTTTTCTCCTGATCGATCCCCCATTTGTGGTGACCGTTTTGGCAGAGAAATTTGCCTTTATGTTTCTCAGAAGATTTGGGGCGTTTGAAGGGAAGGACGTTGGTCATGGCTAATTTATCATCCCGAGAAAACTCAATAACCACGGCAAAGTAACGGCGCTAGCAAAGGCTGATAATGCCATCGCCAACCCTGAGAAAGCGCCCATTTCTGAACTGACCTGAAAAGCACGCGCTGTGCCGATACCGTGGGCGGTGATGCCCATGGCAATGCCCTTGATGCTGTCATCTTCAATACGTAACAGTGCAAAAAGTTTTGTGCCAATGACCGCACCGATGATGCCAGTGATGACGACCAATATGGCAGTGAGTGAGGGTATGCCGCCTATCAATTCTGAAATGCCCATAGCAACGGGAGTGGTTACAGATTTGGGTGCGAGTGATAACTGTGTTTCCGTACTGGCACCCAAAAACCAGGCGATGCTGATTGAGCTAAAAGCACCAATCATGACACCTGAAATAACGGTGATGAGTATCGGCAGCCATGCTTTTTTTAATTTTTCCAGTTGTTGATACAAAGGTATTGCAAGCGCAACCGTTGCGGGTCCGAGTAAAAAATGGATGAACTGCCCGCCTTCAAAATAGTCGGCGTAGGAAATGTCTGTGGCTAAAAGAAAAAAAATTAACAGGCTAACGGTTGTTAGAACCGGGTTGAGTAAAGGATTGGAGTTTGCGTAAAGATAAAGTCGGTAAGCCAGGCTGTAGACGAGCACAGTCATGCTCAGACCTAATAACGGTGAGGTTGATAAATAAACCCAGATGCCGGCAAAATCTGGCTCAGACATCATTTTGCTCTTTCTTTGCAAACAGGTGATTCAGTCCCAGCATGATTAATGCAGTCGCTGCCATGGTGATGACAGTGCTCAGTATTAAAGCGGTGCTGATTGCCTGCCATTCATTAATGATGCGATCAAAATGAACCATGATGCCAACACCCGCAGGAACAAACAGTAGTGATAAATGACTCAACAGGGCTGTTGATGAGGAGTCCAGTGCTTTGCTTGATTGTCCTCGAATGACTAGTGTCAAAAAAAGCATAACCATGCCGATGACCGGGCCGGGCACGGGAATATCGAGTAAGCTGACACTGAGTTCACCTGCCAGCTGGTAAATTAAAAGTAGACTTATGCCTTGCAGGAAACTCATTGGTTTTAACCCTGAACTATTCCCATTTAAATTCTTCTCTCTTTTCCACATTATCGCGATATTTCAGTTGCACACCCGTTAGGAATTTACGCAAGATCTGGTCTTTGCAGGTACGGTAGTGTTTGTGACCCGCCTTACGAAACAGGGCGCTCAATTCGGGCTTGCTGATGCTGAAGTCAGCCAGATCCATAATCTTGAACACATCCTCATCTTTCAGGTTCAATGCGATTTTCAGTTTTCTGAAAATAATATTGTTGGATAAACGCTTCTCAGCTTCAGGCTGAGTGCCTTCTTTTTTTCCACGTTTTTCGTTAATAAAGCCATTCAGGAAAGTCGCCAGCATGGAGTCGGTGCAATTCTTGTAATCAGGGTCATCTTCCTTTTTTAGCCAGTTGCTAATCTGGGCGCGTGTTACCTGAAGATCGGCCAGGCCGAATATGGTAATCATTTTTGAATCACTTAAATCGAAGGTGTAGCGGAGTCGGCGTAGGATATCGTTATTTGTCACTTTGATTCTCTTGTTTGTTGTACTTGTGCTGTGTCGACAAGTATAGGTCTAAATGTTATTGAGTGTAGACACCGAGGCGTTGCCCCAGTTTCACTGTTTTTCCTGGTGACATAAGTTCATCCAGTTTAAATTGCTCTGTGCTTAGTACGATTACCGTAGAGCCCAGATTAAAGCGTCCCATTTCGGCACCACGTTCCAGTGCGACTTCGCCTTTTTTATAATCAAAATGTTTGAGTTTTTTGTTTTCACTGGTGACCAGTCCGTGCCAGACGGTTTCGGTGGCAGAGACGTTGATGGCTCCGACCAGAATCATCACCATCGGCCCATGTTCGGTATCGAAAAAACAGGCGACGCGTTCATTGCGGGCAAATAATCTCGGCACGGTTTTTACCGTGTGATCGGCGACGCTGAACAATCGTCCCGGAATATAAGCCATGTTGGTGAGTTCACCAGCAATGGGCATGTGGATGCGGTGGTAGTCTCTGGGGGAGAGGTAAATGGTGGCGAAGTTGCCATTCTCAAAGGGTGCGGCCAGTTCTTCGTTGCCGCCGACTAATTCCAGCAGACTGTAGTCATGACCTTTGGCCTGAAAGACGCGACCGTTTTCTATTTTTCTCGCCTGACTGACAGCGCCATCGACCGGACACAACCAGGAATTTTCAGTGTCGTCAAAAGGGCGGCACTCAGGTTTCAGGGCGCGGGTAAAAAAAGCGTTGAGACTTTCGTAAGCGTATTTGTCTTCAATAACGGCTTCTTCCATATTGACCGCGTTGAATTTTGTATAACCCTTGATGATGAAGTTTTTAACTGGACGAAATTTAATTCGTGCCAGTTTGAACATCAACCATGAAATGCCGTGGTGAGGTAAAAAATAAAAAGGCGTGGATAAAAGATAATCCCGTAACGATGCCTTCATATTAATGATTCATGTGTTTGCTGTGATCCATCATTTCCATTTGTTGCTTTTTCACCGGTACAGCAAGACTAATAATGTCGCCATTCTCAAGTTTTAAATCAAGTTTTGCCTGATCGCCGGCTTTCAATTTTTTCACAGGGTTAAACAACATGATGTGATGACTGCCCGCTTTTAAAACCAGTTTGCCCTTGGCAGGAATGGTCAACGTGCTCATGTGTTCCATTTTAGCCATATCACCTTCATTTTTAGTCTGGTGAAATGTAATACGTTTGAAGTTCTCAGAGGTGGCTGAAACGATTTTTGTGACCTTATCGCCCGAGTTTTTAATTTCCATGTAGGCGGCCATGACTTTACTGGATGGTGGTGCTTCAGCGATCCATGCGCCATCAAAATCAAGTGATGATTCGGCGGCAGCGTTGTGGCTGAAAAAGAGTGCTGCAAAAAGTAGCGGCAAAAGTGAATATGGTTTCATGTATCGAGTCCTCATTATTGAGGTGCAGATTATAGGTGCTGACCGGCAATCAGGAAAGTGCTCTATGTATGGATTTGTGCACAGAAGCTCAAGAACGGCTAAAATTCGAGATTATGATGACAAAGATCAATATTGATGAATTAGCCGAAGAGCTGATTACGCTGCGTGACTGCATCCGCTGGGGTGTTAGCGCTTTCAACGCCGCCGGACTGACATTTGTGCAGGGTATGCCTTGCGCACTGGATGAAGCCGTGTATCTCTGTCTGGCTGCGCTCAAGCTACCGCCGGATTTCAGTGAGAACTATTTTGACTGCAAGCTGACCCTGGCCGAGCGCAAGCAGGTGCTGGATTACTATCAGCAGCGCATCGAGCAGAAAAAGCCCGCCGCCTACATCACCAATGAAGCCTGGTTTGCTGGCATGAGTTTCTACGTGGATGAGCGTGTGCTGATCCCGCGTTCACCCTTCGCCGAGCTGATTGAGCAGCAGTTCACACCCTGGCTGATGGATGAAGAAGTGAACAATATACTGGAGCTGTGCACCGGTAGCGGCTGTATCGCTATTGCCTGTGCCCATGCCTTTGAGAACGCCAATGTGGTCGCCAGCGATATTTCTGCTGATGCACTGGCGGTGGCTGAAATCAATCGCCACAATCACGGTCTCGAAGACAGGCTGGAACTGGTGCAGTCTGATTTATTCGAAAACGTGCCCAATCGCCAGTACGATCTCATCATCAGCAATCCCCCTTATATATCTGATCAGGAAATGGGTGAGCTCAGCGATGAGCTCAAGCTTGAACCTGCATTGGGGCTGGCCGCCGGTGAGCAGGGGCTGGACGTGGTCATCCCCATGCTGAAACGTGCGCGTGAATTTCTCTCTGACGACGGTATTATTGTGATTGAGGTGGGCTACTCATGGCCAATGCTGGAAGAGGCGCTGCCCAACGTGCCTCTGCTGTGGCTGGATTTTGAATTTGGTGGTGATGGCGTATTTATGCTCACCGCCGAACAGCTCGATGCGCATCAGGATGATTTAGATGCGCTTTGAGTGGTAACATTCAGCGATTAACAATAATTACAACGAATAACGCAAAATTATGTCTGGAAACACCATCGGAAAACTTTTCACCGTCACTACCAGTGGCGAATCTCACGGCCCCGCACTGCTGGGCATCGTCGATGGTTGCCCGCCGGGGCTGGAAATTAGCGAGGCAGATTTACAGCTGGAGCTGGATCGCCGTAAACCCGGTACTTCGCGCCACACCACGCAGCGCCGCGAGCCGGATGAAGTCAAAATTCTCTCTGGCGTGTTCGAAGGCAAAACCACCGGCTGCAGCATCGGCCTGATGATCGAAAACGTTGATCAGCGTTCCAAAGACTACGGCAATATCATGAACAGCTTCCGCCCCGGTCATGCCGATTACACCTATCAGCAAAAATACGGCTTCCGCGATTATCGCGGTGGTGGTCGTTCTTCTGCACGTGAAACGGCGATGCGCGTCGCAGCGGGTGCGATTGCCAAAAAATATCTGGCAGATCGCTACGGCATCAAAATTTATGGTTATCTCTCACAGTTAGGCCCAATCGAAATTGAAAAAATCGATCTCGACGAAGTTCGCAACAATCCTTTCTTCTGTCCCGATGCCAGCAAGGTCGAAGTGATGGAAGCCTATATGGATGCACTGCGCAAAGAGGGTAATTCAGTTGGTGCCAAAATTACCACCGTCGCCGAGGGCGTGCCACCGGGTTTGGGTGAGCCGGTATTCGATCGACTCGATGCCGACATTGCACAGTCGATGATGGGTATCAACGCTGCCAAAGGCGTAGAAATTGGCGATGGTTTTGGTTGCGTTGCAGCCAAAGGCACCGAGTTCCGAGATGAGATTACCCCTGAAGGTTTTCTCAGTAATCACATGGGTGGCGTACTGGGCGGTATTTCATCCGGTCAGGATATTGTCGTACACACTGCATTCAAACCCACTTCCAGTATGCGTCTGCCGGGTCGTTCGGTAGACATCAACGGTGAGCCAACCGAAGTGGTCACGCAAGGTCGCCATGACCCCTGTGTTGGTATCCGTGCTACACCTATCTGTGAAGCCATGCTCGCTATCACCTTGCTCGATCACATGATGCGTTTTAATGCACAGTGCGGTGATGTGGAGTCGAAGACACCCGTTATTCCATCGCAAGCTTAATCGCTTGTTAGCTAACTGATGAGTAGTGCGCCAATTCCATATTGGAGATTAAGTAGTTTCTATTTCTTCTACTTCGCTTCACTGGGCGCACTGGTTCCTTACTGGAGCCTGTACCTAAAAGATTTAGGTTTTGAAGCGCAGACTATCGGCATGCTGATTGCCTTTCTTCCAGCGACTAAAATTTTTGCGCCCTACATCTGGGGCTGGGTTGCTGACCATACCCAGCGTCCGATCACTATCATTCGCATCGCCAACCTGTTGGCGTTTATTGCTTTTGCCGGTGTGTTTATAGATAGCAGTTACTGGTGGCTGGCGGTGGTCATGTTTACCTTCAGTTTTTTCTGGAACTCGTCGCTGCCGCAATTTGAAGCCACCACGCTGAATCACCTCGAAAATAAAATTCATCGCTACAGCAATATTCGTCTCTGGGGTTCGCTGGGTTTTATTTTTATGGTGGTCAGCCTCGGTGAATTATTCCAGAGCCAGAGCATCGACTGGTTGCCTGTCGTTATTTTTGTTTTACTGGTCGCGATATTTTTAGTCAGCCTGATCGTACCGGAACGCCTGCAAACACATCACGAAGAACAGGCGCACATCATGAGTGTTGTCCGTCAGCCAGTGGTGCTGGCTTTTCTCACCGTGTGTTTTTTAATGGTGCTCAGCCACGGACCTTATTACACCTTCTACAGCATTTATCTGGAAGACCACGGTTATAGCCGTCGCTTCATCGGCATCTTCTGGGCAGTGGGTGTCATAGCCGAAGTGGTTATTTTCCTGCTCATGCATCGCATGATTCCTGCACTGGGTGCAAGAATGTTGTTGTTGATAACACTCGCGCTCACAGCTTTACGCTGGTTGTTGATTGGTTTCTTCCCCGATAACACAGCGGTGCTATTTTTTGCACAGTTGTTTCATGCTTTTAGTTTTGGTGTATTCCATGCAGTGGGGATTTTGCTGGTGCATCAATTTTTCAAAGGCAAACATCAGGGCAGGGGGCAGGCTTTATACGCCAGCTTGAGTTTTGGTGTGGGTGGTGCCGTTGGTAGTTTAGTCAGTGGTATTTTGTGGGATCGGATTGATCATTCCAGTTTGTTTGCGTTGGCGGCAGTGGCCGCGTTGCTGGCTTGGGGGATTGTTTGGAGGTTTATGCGGGTTGATATTCGTTAACGACCCAAACAGGTATAATACAACAGTTACATTTACAGAATAAATTATGGCTCCCCTAAAGTTTAAATATCAACCTAATCTTTTACAGCTAATCATTTGGGTAAAACACTGATGAAACACTGCATATCTTTTATTATTGCAGTTGCATCTCTCACATTGCTTCCTTTAGCGCTATTAGCTAATGAATCCCCATCAAATGTATCGGCTAATACAAGTTCTGAATCTAATATTGAATCACTTTTTGCGCCTGAAGAACTTAAGTGGTTAGAGAAGAAACGGGCGCTTACTTATGTTTATGATCCAGACTGGGCTCCATTTGAATGGAAAAATGATATAGACAAACACACCGGCATTATCGCTGATGTTTTAAGCCTTATTAATAAAAGGGTGGGTATAGAATTATCGCCTGTTAACACTGATACATGGGACGAGTCAGTAGAGCTTGTTAAAAGCGGAAAAGCGGATATGTTCAGTGCTATAACTCAAAATAGTACTAGAGAAGGTTACCTTGATTTTACATCCAGGGATATTTATTCATACCCTGCTGTGCTTATTACGAAGTTTGATGATAAAACAGTTTATCTCAATTTTGGAAAAGACTTTAAAGGTAAAAAGATTGGCGTTATTAAAGGTAGTGGTTTAGGTCAATACATCAAAGAAAAATACCCTGAGTTTGAATACGTAGAACTTCCTGCAACACATGATGGCTTTTCCTCCATACGAAATAATAAGATTGATATGTTTGCTATCAATACAGTTACAGCCAAATATTTTATAGAAAAGAAGGGATTCGATGATTTAAAAATAGCACTAAAACTTGATTACACCTATCATTTAAAAATTGCCATTCGCAAGGATTTACCTGGTGAAATCTTATCTATTTTAGATAAGTCACTTAGTAGCATTAGTGAAGAAGAGTTAAATGATATTTTTAACAAATGGACAGAGATTTCTATTAAACAACAGACTGACTGGAAACTTCTATTTCGAATAACTGGTGCTTTGTTTATCGCAATTCTGCTCCTATATGAAATAAAACGATTACAAATCTCTAATAAGCTTAAACAAAAAGTACATGAACTGGACATTGCACTAGAACAAACGCAACATGCCAACAATGCAAAGAGTCTATTCCTGGCAAATGTGAGTCATGAAATTCGCACACCAATGAATGGTGTACTGGGGATGATCCAGGTTTTGCGTGGCACTGCCCTCAACGAAGAACAACAACTCTATATAGAAACTCTCGACAGATCTAGTAATCTCCTGTTGTCACTCATTGATGACTTACTTGATTTATCTAAAATCGAATCAGGAAAACTGGTTCTGGATATAGAACCTTTTGAAACCGTTGGTTGGATAACAGATATACAAAATCTTATCGAACCACTTTTTGAAAATAAAAAAACTATTTTTACTACTGAGGTGAGTGAGAACCTACCCACATATTTAGAGGGTGATGTAGCACGACTTCTTCAGATAGTGGTCAACCTACTTAGTAACGCAGTAAAATACACGCACGATGGTGAGGTTGGATTAGCTATTGGTGGTCAATTAATTACAGAAAATCAATTTAACTTACATATCACTATTAAAGATACAGGGCTCGGTATAGAAGATAATAAATTGAAGTATATTTTTGAAACTTTTAATCAAATAGATTCAGACCGTACTATAAAAAATGGTGTTGGCCTGGGCCTCGCCATTTGTAAACGTCTAACCGATATTATGGGCGGAAGCCTACAGGTTACTTCCGAGTTGGGTAAAGGTAGTTGTTTTACTTTTTCTGCAATACTATCAGTACCCAAGAAAAGCTTTCGTTTAGAAGGTACTGAGGAAAAGTTTAAAATTAATCGCGTGCTTTCTATATTACTGGTTGACGATGATTCAATTAACCGTTTGTCAGCGCGTACATTACTAGAGCAAGCGGGGCATAAGATTGTAGAAGCAGAAAATGGACAAATTGCCATTGAAAAAATAAAATTACAATTTTTCGATGTGATATTAATGGACGTACACATGCCCGTAATGGATGGTGTTTCAGCTACTCGAGCAATTAGAGAAGGCAACACAAAAGCAAAATATGTTCCGATTATAGGACTAACGGCAAGTGTAATGAAAGATGAAAAAGATCGTTATCTTAAAGCTGGAATGAATGCCGTAGTTGAGAAGCCCATAGTCATTAAAAAACTGATAAATACTATTCAAAAATTTTTGTAATAGAATCATATATGGTCCTTCTAATATAAGGTCTCACATCGATAAGTTAACTCGACAAATTTTTTATGCTTCCCACGCTCTCTCGTGGTAACCCATATTAAGGTGATACGAAGCATCACACACAGCTCTCGTAATTTCAGCAGTTAACTGTCGTAATTCCATCAATATATTATTTTATAAGTGTTTTTACCATTGGTATTGTTTTCGATACCACTCATGCTGTATGGTCGCACATATATCATCGCGTCAGGGTAATATTTAATTACATCGGTTTTTTGTATGGTCATTCAGATCAAGCAGGAATCTACATCATGATGCAAGGCTGGATAAAAATATCATTAGGAATAAACAAATAGATATGTACGATAAATTAACAGGTTTGTTAAACGAGAGCAGCTTTACTGAATATTGCTCACGCATGCTGGAGTATGCGCGTTGTAGCAATGAAGATACTTCGTTACTTTGTATACAGATCAAGGGAGTGGATGATGCATTCAAGAATCTTGATATGAATATCTCTGAACAGATCATCGTGGCTATCGCAGACTACCTTGGTCGGGCATGTCGCGCTGATGAAAAAGTGGCATATTTAGGTGCGGGTAAGTTTTCTATCGTACTTTTAACAACCAATGATTTTAGAGCGCACGTTGCCAGCATACGATTTCAGAAAAAGATATCCAGTTTGAAGTTTAGAAATGGTGACACCAGAATTCAGGTCAAAGCGGCCATTGGTATAAGCGCCACCACTGGTGGTAAAAATCGATATACTTTTGATACCTTGCGTTTACAGGCAGAGCAGGCTTTGCAGGTGTCGCTTGAGCAGCCAGACTCACCTATCGTACGTTATGATTTAGCATGCGAAACAGGTTTTGATGAAGCGCTTTGTCTACATCAAATGTAGCTCGTAGGTACAATTAGCTCACTATAATCGTACGCACGTTTTATCCTTCATCAATCAAATACTCAGTCTGTGTACCAGTATGTGACTGATCATCAAACACTTTAAATCCATGTGTGCCTAAACGAATTGAATCACCGTGTTTGAGTTTTTGTTCTTTTATGGATTCATTGTTTACATAAGTTCCATTGGTGCTGCCCAGGTCTTTGATGGTGATATCAAAATTTTCAGGAAAATGCTCGTCAGCCTTAAAATTTATTACCGCATGTTCACCACTGATTGCGCCATCATCCAGTTGTAAGCTGTTGCCAGAATTACGGCCTATGGTGTAATCCCCTTCAGTCATATCAATTTCAGAAACAATAACGCGATTAATAATATGCTTTAGTTTTATCAAGATTTACTCCTAAGGGGTACGTAATTATTGTGAGTCGATTATAGCCTGAATTATAGCTTTGTAGGTACGATTGGCGTAGCGTAATCGTATGTATGTTCTGTTATTTATCGACATCTGCGGTGAGCGCTCTTGAATTATTCTGAAACCAATTCCCTTATTAAATCTTCAAGATGATCTGCCACACCAAATGAGATGTCCCTCAAAACCCCCTGTTTATCTATTAGAATAGTAGAAGGCGTACCCTGTAACTGATAAGTCTCAAAGGTGAGTGCGTTGTGCGTTTTTGAATTTAGATAATCGAGTGCCTGCTTGTGAATGGGGGCTTTCTTTTCTTCTGGCCAGTTTTTGTAACCAGGAATCTGGCTTTCTATAAAGGCGAGTATTTTTTCTTCGGTGATGGCTTCTTTGTGTTCGACAAGTTTGTCCATGGCAACGGGGAATGGGATTCTGTAATCGAGTTTGTTGTCGTTTAATAAATGGGTGTTGGCCAGTTGTTTTAATGGTTCACCGCTGACTTCGCCTTTTTCAATCAGGCGCTGTAAATTCTCCAGTGTGTTTTCTTCAAAGTTTTCAAACGCGGTGGCAACGCCGAGTACGATGAAGTCATCCTGCGCAAATAGCTCGTGCAATCGAATGGCTTCGGGCAGGGCGTGGACGAAGCAGCCGGTGCAGTTCACCTGAAAAACTTCGATCAGAATGACTTTGCCGAGATGGTCGCTGATGTTGGAGGCTTTGCCCTGTACCCATGTTTGTAATTGAAGCTCGGGTGCTGGTTGCTTGAGGCTTGCAGTTGTTGTCATGTTGTTGGTGGCTTGATGCCGGCTTCTGCCAATGCGCGCATACGTTGTGCATGACAATCACGTGCATCCTTCACCATGTAATGTTCTCCCGAATGACGGAAACCTATTTTGGTGTAAAAGCGTTTGAGTTGATTTTTAAGTTCGGGGGTGCGTTCTTCGGTTTTTTCATCAACGATGGGAACGGCTTTCAATGCCACCAATGCGTTGTTCATGTCCACGATCTGGCTCATGCGTTTCATCATTTCTGTGCCGAGACCATGATTTCTATATTCAGGTTCGACCATGAGTTCGGCGATATAGACCAGGCCGCCGCAGGGTGTTTCTTCTGCTTCGTCCTTGCTGAAGGCTTCGAGAAAACAGTTATTGTCTGAAAGTATATGTGCACCAAGATCGGATATTTCGGGGGAAATGGAATCGAACAGATCCTGCAGGTTATCAAATGATTTTCGTGCCAGTGAAATATCGACCCGTTGTCCTTTAATGGTGGCGACTACTTTGTCCTCGGCAGCGTCATCATCCCAGAGAATGGCCTTACCCTGAAATTCGAGCAGTAAATGGCTGAATTCTTCTAAATCTGAAGGCTTGAGGGAGAACTCAAATTCTAAATCTGATAGAAGGTCTGATTGCATAGTATCACTGCCGTGGTCGTATATGAGTTATTGCTAATATGCGGTCAAAGTTGTTAAAAATCAAGTGAATAACGCATTACATGGTGTAATGTTGATCTTGATTAAATTTACCGCTGAATATTGCATTATGTCGAAATCATCTGTTGCCGTTATTGCTGGTTCACAACTGGCTGATTACCATTTTGGAGAGGAACATGCATTTGGCCCGCTTCGACATCAGGCTTTTCTGGATGGCATGGACAGGCTGGGTTTGTGTTCACAGGTTGATTGGCTGGAGCCTGTTCAATGTGATCTTAAAAGTCTGCAAAGTTTCCATAATGATGAATTTGTTGAAATGGTGAGACAGCGGTCAGAGGCGGGTACTGGCTTTCTGGATAGTGGTGATACGCCCGCCCGCAAAGGTATTTTTGAGGCCGCTTCAACGGTGGTGGGTTCAGTACTTGAGATGATCGATAAGGTCATGGATAAACAGTTTCGGCGGGGTTTTGTGCCGATTGCCGGCCTTCATCATGGTTATCGGGATCACTGTAGTGGTTTCTGCGTGTTCAATGACTGTGCTATCGCCATCGAGCACTTACGTAGGCGGCATCAATTGAAGAAAATTCTCTACGTTGATATCGATGCTCATCATGGTGATGGGGTGTTTTATAACTACGACAGCGACAGCAATCTGTTCATGGTTGATTTTCATGAGGATGGCCGTTTTCTTTACCCCGGTACGGGTGATGCTGATGAAATAGGATGTGGTCCCGCGCAGGGGTCGATGCTGAATTTCCCCATGCCTATGAAGGCGAATGATGAGGATTTTGCTCGCTTATGGTCTGAAGCTGAGGCATTCATAAAATCAGTCGAACCGGAATTCATCATTTTGCAGTGTGGTGCTGATAGCATGAAAGGTGACCCTATTACGCATCTGGAGTATTCACAAAAATCTTATCAGTTGGCGGCGGAAGGTTTGTGTCGTATTGCGGATGAATATTGCGATGGCAGAATAATTGCCCTGGGTGGTGGTGGTTACAATATGGAAAATATCTCGCTGGCGTGGCCGGTGGTGGTTCGAGCAATGCTTTAGGTTTTATTGCTGAGTAATTCTAACAGTGCATTCGCTGGTCCCGATCTTGTTCTTGATTTATGAAACACCACACCCAGTTCACGTTGCATTTTTGCAGTTTTGATATCAATCACCTTTAACGAATCATCGAGCATGGAGCCGGGGATCACGCCCCAGCCCAGTCCAGTTTCAACCATGGCCTTGATGGTTTCCAGGTAATTGGTTTCTATCAGGATGTTGATTTTGTTGTCGAGCTGTAGCGCGTGGTCGATGAGTGCGCGGGTGTAGGTGCCGTGACTGGGTAGTATTGATGGTGTTGCTAATAATTGTTTGCGCGTGACTTTTCCTGATGCCAGTGAGTGATTGGCGGTGACCACACAGTGCATGGGGTCGTGCCACACGGTTTGCAGGCTGAGTCGTTCATCCGGCTGACTGGGCAGGGTGACGATGCCGAGTTCGATATCGCCGTGCAGTACCTGCTGGCAGGCCTGTTCAGAATCCATGAATTTTAGTTCCAGATCAACATCGGGATAGTCTTTAGCAAACTGCCCCAATACCGCAGGCAGGCGATGCAGTCCGACATGGTGGCTGGTGGCGAAGCGCAGGTGGCCGCGGGTGGTTTCACGCAGGTTGCTGATGATTCGTTCGCTGTCTTCGAGTTCATCGAGTATGCGCTGGTAGGCAGGGATGAGTGCCTGGCCGGCTTCGGTGAGCTGTACACTTTTTCCGATGCGGTCGAATAGCTTGATGTCGAG
>CBFCZV010000028.1:0-33478 GCA_965602855.1 uncultured Gammaproteobacteria bacterium
GTTACCCATCATTTTAATCAAGATCCATGATTTATTATGTTTTAATGCACATAACTTGTTAATAGGACGCCCCTAAGGCGTCATATTTTTTACTATATACCACCCTTAGGGCGCCCTATTTCTATATTTAGGGGTAAAAGCCGCCCTAAATGCTGTTCAAATTCTAAGGTTTTTATACTAGCACACGTCCAAGGCGCCCTATTGCGATATTTAAGTGGAAAAGTAGCCCTGGACTTTATCCAAGGCGCCATATTTCGATATTTAAGGGCAAAAGGCGCCGTAAATTAGTTATTACTAATTTATTAATTTAAAAAAGGATTTTCCCCGTAGCAAATAATTAATCACTTCCCATAACTCCTAATCACATTCACATAATTACTATGTTCATACCCCGCCGGATCTATCGCACAAGCCTGACTAACACTCCCCTGCATCTGCATTACCGATTCATACTCCCGCTCTTCCAGCCATGCCTGTAACTGTTGCAATAACTCGGCGCAATATTCCGGCCCTTTGTTCAACAACACGCTACATAAATAAACAGCATCAGCACCGGCTAATAATGCTTTGATGATGTCATCGACATGATGAAAGCCACCGGTTGCAGCTAGCGAAAGTTCTACGCGGCTTCTTATTAAAGCGATCCAGCGAATTCTTAACAGGGCTTCCTGTGAGCTTGAGAGTTCGAGGTGGGGTTTAATTTTTAATGTTTCCAGATCAATATCAGGCTGATAAAAACGATTGAACAGGACAACACCATTGGCACCTGAGGTTTGTAATTTTGTCACCATGTTAGCCGGGGATGAAAACTGTGATGACAGTTTCATGGTAATGGGAATGCTGATTTGATTGTGCAACTCGGTTAGTAGTTCGATGTAAAGATTTTCAACCTGCTCGCTGCTTTGTTCGGGATCGGCAGCAATGTAGTAAACATTCAATTCCAGCGCATCAGCACCGGCCTGCATGAGCTCTTTTCCGTAATCGAGCCAGCCGCTGTTTGAAATGCCGTTTAAGCTGGCGATAACGGGAATGTTGAGTGAAGCTTTAACTTTTTGCAGGTGATCAAGATAATTATCCAATTCACCTTTGTAATCACCGGGTATGGGTTGAAAAGATTCTGCTTCATAACTACCCAATGCCTGTGAATGCACATATTTATCGAGCTGCTTTTGTTCGTGGTGTACGCTCTCTTCAAATAATGACGGCAGCACGATAGCGGCTGCACCCGCATCTTCCAGTCTTCTGACATCATCAAGGTTGGCGGTTAAGGGTGAAGACGATGGCACCAATGGGTTGTTGAGCTTCAGGCCTAAATATTGAGTTGATAAATCAATCATGATGACTCCTTACTACCTTTGTCTTCCGCTTTAGACTCAGTGGCAAACTTATGGCGCAGTGATTGTATGGCATCGGAATCACCCCAGGGCAGGTTCGCGAGCTGTTCGTAATAATGATAACGACGCAATACGTCCTGTTGTGACTGTTCCAGAAGCTGCTCTGCAGTCTCCGGATGCGTTCGCCACAACATGTTAAAACGAATTTCTGTTTCGATAAATTCACGATAGAGAATCGACGGCGGTTTACTATCAAGCTTCAGCGGGTTAATGCCCTGCTCTGCATTTTCCGGGTTGTATCGAAACAAAGGCCAGTGACCACTATCAACCGCGAGGCGTTGTTGATGGTGATTATTTTTTAAATCAATACCGTGCGCGATACAGGGCGAATAGGCAATGATCAACGAAGGCCCGGGATAGGCTTCGGCCTCATTGAAGGCATGAATGGTCTGTATATCTTTGGCACCGTAAGCAACGTGCGCCACGTAAACATTTTCATAATCCATCGCCAGCAGCGCCAGATCTTTTTTGGGTGAGGATTTGCCACCCGCAGAAAACTTGGCGACAGCACCACGCGGCGTGGCCTTCGAAGTCTGCCCACCGGTGTTCGAATAAACTTCGGTATCCAGTACCAGTATGTTTACATCGTGCCCTGTTGCCATGACATGATCCAGACCGCCGTAACCAATATCATAAGCCCAACCATCACCGCCGATAATCCAGACGCTTTTGCGCGACAAGTTCTCGGCGAGCGTATCCAGTTCGCTGGCTTCGGCTTTGTCTATTGATGATAATTTTTCACGCAGCGTTTCAATACGAGAACGTTGCTGCTCGATACCCGCTTCAGTGGATTCATCTGCCGTTAGAATTTCATCAACCAGTACATCATCAAGTTCGGGTTTTAATTTCTGCAACAACTCGGTCGCGTACTGTCGCTGCTTATTAATCGCCAGACGCATACCCAGACCAAACTCGGCGTTGTCTTCGAATAATGAATTCGACCAGGCTGGCCCTCTGCCCTGCGGATTTTTTGACCACGGCGTGGTCGGCAGATTGCCACCATAAATAGATGAGCAACCAGTAGCATTGGCAACCACCATGCGATCACCAAACAACTGACTCGCCAGTTTAATGTACGGCGTTTCACCACAGCCGACGCAGGCACCTGAGAATTCAAACAGGGGCTGCAATATCATCGAGCCTTTGATGGTATTATTTTTAACCAGCGTGCGATCATATTCGGGCAGCTCTAGGAAGAAATCCCAGTTCTGCTTTTCCTGCTCGCGCAAACCCTGATTGTAATCAATCATGTTCAACGCCTTATGGCTGGCATTGCTCTTATCGTGTATCGGGCAAATTTCCACGCACAAACCACAACCCGTGCAGTCTTCTGGCGAGACCTGATAAGTCATGCGTAGATTTTGCTCAAAGTCCTTGCCTTTGATCGGCATCGACTTGAAACTCTCTGGTGCATCCTCCAGCAAAGCCTCATCAAAAACCTTGCAACGGATTACCCCGTGCGGACAGACCAGTGGGCATTTGCCACATTGCGTACACAGGTTTTCATCCAGCTCTGGAATTTCCAGCGCCAGATTTCTTTTTTCATAAGCCGCAGTTCCGGTGGGATAACTGCCATCGTCAGGCAAAAGACTAACGGGGATCTGGTCGCCACGACCGGCAATAATTTCGCCAGTGACCTGTTTAACAAAATCCGGTGCTGAGTCTGAAACTTTTTCGTCGATATCTAATTGTGAATCGGCTTTTTCTGGCACATCAACTTCATATAAATTCGCCAGTGTTTCATCAATCGCCTTAAAGTTGAAATCGATCAAACGCTGTCCTTTTTTGCCGTAGGTTTTTTTAACCGCTTCTTTAATCGACTGGATAGCCTGATCTTTTGGCAGGATGCCGGAAATAGAAAAGAAGCAGGTTTGCATGATGGTGTTAATGCGTTTACCCATACCGGATTCATCAGCCACCTTATAAGCATCGATTGCGTAAAACTTTATATGCTTGTCGATGATTTGTTGCTGCATGTTTCTTGGCAGCGTTTGCCAGACCGCCTCTGGCTCGACTGTTGTATTCAATAAAAACACCGCGTGCTCAGCCGCTTTATCCAGCATGGGATAATGTTCCAGAAAAACGGGCTGGTGACAGGCGACAAAATCAGCATCACCATTATCGATTAAATAAGTTGAACGAATCGGCTGATCACCAAAGCGTAAATGTGAAACCGTCACCGCACCAGATTTTTTTGAATCGTAAACAAAATAACCCTGGACAAATTTATCGGTGCTCTCACCAATGATTTTTATACTGTTCTTGTTGGCGCTAACCGTGCCGTCACTGCCCAAACCATAAAACATCGCCTGAAAAGTTTGATCATGTGCATCGGTTCGAAATGACTCATCCCACTGCAAACTGCTGTTGCTGACATCATCGATGATACCAATTGTAAAATGGTTTTTTGGTGATGATGAATTGAGTTCATCAAACACCGCTTTCACCATGGCGGGTGTAAATTCTTTGGAAGACAGTCCGTAACGGCCACCGATTACTTTCGGCATGCTGGTGAATTTTGAATTATCGCTACAGTAATTCTGCGCAATACTCGTGACTACATCTTTATACAGCGGCTCACCATCAGCGCCCGGCTCTTTGGTGCGGTCGAGTACGGCAATTTGTTTTACTGTGGCGGGAATAGCAGAGATCAGAGTATCAGCATCCAACGGCCTGAATAATCGTACTTTTATCAGACCAATCTTTTCACCTTTTGAAGACAAATAATTGACCGTTTCATGTGCCGTTTCAGCACCAGAACCCATCAGTATAATAATGCGCTCGGCGTCCTCTGCGCCTTCGTAATCGAACAAGTTGTATTGACGACCTGTGATAACCGCGAAACGATTCATCACATCCTGAACGATTCCAGGCATGGCTGAATAGTAAGGATTGACCGACTCTCTGGCCTGAAAGAAAACATCCGGGTTCTGTGAACTACCACGCAACACCGGATGCTCTGGAGAAAGTGCACGCTGGCGATGCTCGGTAATAAATTTCTGGTCGATAAGCTGCTTGATTACATTGGCATCGATAAGGTTCAGTTTTGCCACTTCGTGCGAAGTTCTAAAACCATCAAAAAAATGCACGATGGGTATGCGAGATTCCAGCGTAGCCACCTGTGCAATCAGCGCCATATCCATCACTTCCTGTGGCGAATTTGAGGCCAGCATGGCAAAGCCGGTTGAACGCACCGTCATGACATCGCTGTGATCACCAAAAATAGAAAGTGCCTGTGCAGCAACCGAACGAGCCGCCACGTGGAAAACCGTAGGCGAAAGTTCACCTGCAATTTTGAACATATTGGGGATCATCAATAACAATCCCTGCGAAGCGGTGAACGTGGTAGTTAAGGTTCCTGTCTGCAAAGCACCATGGATAGCACCAGCCGCACCGGCTTCGCTTTGCATTTCTATGATCTCGGGAACCGTGCCCCAGAGGTTAAGCTGATTTCGCGATGACCATTCATCCGCCCACTCACCCATCGGTGATGCGGGTGTGATTGGGTAAATGGCAATCACTTCATTAGTTAAATGCGCAACGGTGGCTGCCGCCTGATTACCATCAATCGTAACCTTTTTGGTTTTTTGCATAAGCAGTGTTCTACTCTGTTTTATTCGGGCTATATCATTTCGCGAGAAATTTTGGTAAATGTTTGCGAATATCTTTTGGATTTTGTTGCGCCAGATTTTTATCCAGTTCAAAAACCACTTTATCACTGGTTGAACTGGATAAATGATTACGCAGTTCACCGAGGAAAGCGGGTTCGGCAACCAGAAATAGTCTTGGTAATTTATTAGCATTGCGGATTTCATCAAGATGATCTGCAATGCGTTTAGCGAACTTGGCTACCTCATGTTTTTTAGGATCGGTTTTACCCTGATAGGCGTGCCCACCCGCACCGTTGCCACCGGTACTTTTCCCGGGGAGATCGCTGGTGATATCTCTATCGTGTAATCGGGCTTCTGAATTAGTCAGGGTTTCAGTTTCGATTAAATCTGAACTGGATGACGCGGCGGTGAAGAAACGTGCTCGTGAACTATCTGCAACAACAATCAAACTTGGCATTGTTTTATTCTCCTTTACGAAAAGCAAAGTTAGAAATACCATTTAATCAGAATAATTTCATGATATTTATCAATAAATGACCTGTTTGATTATAGGAGAGTTTATTTCAGCTTATACCGTTATGTTTGTAGGGTTTGATTAAGTGAAAAAATATTGATAATGGCAATATGCTCTGCAACTGATGTAGCATGTAACAATCTGAATGTGTGACGGTGATATGTATGAGTAGTGCTGGTAAGGCGACACAGAGTAGTGAACAGGAACTCATGCACACCCACAGCGGCGATGATGCCATTTCAATTTGTCAGACTTCTCTAAATGGACTGAGTAAAGAAGAAGCAGCAACCCGTCTTGAAAACAATGGCCCAAACAGCCTGCCCGAATCAAAACCTGCCAGTCTTACGCTTGTTTTTGCTCACCAGTTCAAAAGCCCTCTCATCTATGTACTACTTGTTGCTGCCCTGCTTTCAGTGGCAATTGAAGAATGGTCGGATGCTGGTTTTATCGCAGCAGTGCTGCTTATTAACGGCATTATCGGCACCATTCAGGAGTATTCCGCACAACGTGCTGCAACGGCACTTCAAAGCCTGGTAACAACTTGTTGTCTGGTGATGCGTGATGCAGACAGTTATGAAATTGATGCTGAGGATCTGGTTACTGGCGATATCATCATGCTGGAATCAGGTGATCGCATACCCGCCGATATTCGACTGCTGGAGAGTCATGATCTTGAAGTGGATGAGTCATTACTCACGGGTGAATCGACTGCGGTGCTGAAAGATGCAGATTTAATTCTGAATGCTGAAACCACACTGGGTGATCGTCGCAATATGCTGTTCGCAGGTTCACTGGTTGAACGTGGTCGCGGTCAAGGCGTTGTGATTGCAACTGCGCTGGATACCGAACTTGGCCATATTGCTGAGGAAGTACTGACCAGTACTGCAACCAAACCACCGTTACTGATTCGCATGGAGAGATTCACTCATCGCGTGGCAATAATTGTTGCGGTTGCCGCAATAATCATGGCATTGATTGCTCTTTCACGTGGCATGCCTGTTTCAGAAATTTTCTTGCTGGCTGTTGCACTGGCGGTATCAGCCATTCCTGAAGGTCTGCCCGTTGCACTAACGGTAGCGCTGGCTATTGGTATGCGCCGTATGGCACGACGCAACGTCATTATTCGCAAACTGATTGCCGTTGAAGCACTGGGTTCCTGCACCTACATTGCGACGGATAAAACAGGCACACTCACAGAAAACCAGTTAACAGTACGCAAAATTATTTTTCCTAAACAGGAAGCACTGGACGTTACCGGTTCGAGCAATGAGCCAGAGGGTGACATTGTAAATGCACAGGGTGAAAGTGCTGATGCACAGAAAGCATTGATAGACAATCTATGCAAGGCTTCAGTGCTGACCAATGAAGCCTACCTCAGTCACCGGGGCGAAGGCTGGGTGCATCACGGTGATGCGGTTGATACAGCTCTACTGATAATGGCGCACAAGGCCGAAATCACCAAAGCTGAAACACTCAATGCATGTCATGAGGTTGCTACAATTCCTTTTGAATCAGAACGTTTATTCAGTGCCAGCCTTAATCAGGTCAATGATGAACAGAAAGCTTTTGTTAAAGGCGCACTTGAACGTCTGCTACCAATGTGTGATTCAATGAGCACAGCAAAAGGTCAGGCAGATTTGAATTCAGACCTGCTCGAACAACAGGCGCATGAACTCGCCTCACAGGGTTATCGTGTTATCGCACTGGCCAGCGGCAGCATTGCAGTGAACGCAGATGAAATATTCTCAGAAGAACACCTACACGGCTTAACCCTGATTGGTTTGATCGGCATGATCGACCCATTGCGAAGTGAAGCAAAAGAAGCGATCGCCCAATGCCAGAAAGCCGGTATCAAAGTAGCCATGATTACAGGTGATCACCCGATTACAGCACTGGCCATTGCCCGTGAACTTGAACTCATTAAACACAGCGACCAGATCATCACCGGCCCTGAGCTGAAACATTTTTCTGATGACAACTTGCTGGATGAATTGATCCGTGAAGTACATGTCTTCGCCCGTGTGGAGCCACAGCAAAAACTGGAGATCATTCAGTCTTTACAACGCAGCGGTCATTTCGTTGCGGTCAGTGGTGATGGCGCCAATGATGCCCCCGCACTTCGTGCTGCTCACGTGGGTGTAGCTATGGGCAAGAGTGGCACCGATGTCGCAAAAGAAACCGCCGACCTTATTATTACCGATGATAATTTTTCCTCTATCGTTGCGGGTGTTGAAGAAGGCCGCATTGCTTATTCAAATGTACGCAAAGTTATTTTTCTGCTTATTTCAACCGGTATGGCCGAGCTGGTGCTATTTGCATTAGCCCTGATGACCGGCTTACCCCTGCCCCTGCTCGCCGTGCATTTGCTCTGGTTGAATTTAGTCACCAATGGCATTCAGGATGTTGCCCTCGCATTTGAACCCGGCGAAGGTAACGAATTGAATCGACCACCCCGAGCACCGCGTGATCCGATTTTTAATCGCATCATGATTGAGCGTGTTGTTATCTCCGCAGTGGTGATTGGTATCGTTGCATTCTTTTTATTCCAGTGGTTACTCAATCAGGGTTATAGTATTGATGAAGCACGCAACGGAACACTTCTGTTAATGGTTTTATTTGAAAATATTCACGTATTTAACTGCCGTTCAGAAACTCGTTCGGTGTTCCAGCACAATCCATTACTCAATCCCATACTTCTGATCGGCACAGCAACAGCACAACTGATTCATATAGGCGCCATGTACACACCGTGGATCAGTGATGTCTTACACATTCAACCCGTCTCTCCCCAACACTGGCTGCAACTATTGGGATTAGCCTTTACCGTGCTAGCCATAATGGAGCTGCACAAATTTGCACGACGGATGATTGGTAATAGCTAATTATTTTTAACTACAGCTCAATAGCCCCCACAATAAATCGTTCTGTTCCACCAACCGAAATAGTGTTAAATGGATAACAGGTTGAAAGTACCAGATCATAATTGACATTGTCCCTGTCGAGCATATAGGTTCGACTATCGACAACCCCAATATCTTTTACTTTGTATTGTCTGTTAGCTGCAGGTGTTTTTATAAAAACAACATCATTGATATTAATATTCTTCAATTTACTAAAATGGGTATCACGATGCCCACTGATAAGCGTGGTACCAACATCATCCAATGCTGATCCCGCATGTGAAATCCCAGGGCCAAAGGCCAGACTTGATCCACTATCACCTGACAGCACAATCTCACTTAAACCAATCGAAGGTATCGACATATCAGCAACTGGCCAGGTATCAGCCCACGACCAGGGTTTATTGACTTTCTTGCTAATTAAAGTTTCCTGCCATGCATCTTTAATCAGAAAAGTGGCAGCATGGGCTTTGCTATATATCCATGATGCACCGGCTAAATACCAAAGACCAAGAACCAGACTGACCAGCATGATGATCTTGATTAGCAAGTCACTAATAATCACGACTCAACCTCATAACACGTAACATCAGCGCTACAGTAAAAAAGACCAGAGCAAACATACTGTACCTGAATAATTCAGTACCGGTTTGAGGTAAGTTAATTTTAGATACCGATGACACCGCCTGCTTTTTAGTTGAACGTGTCCATCCATGTGGCAGATTATTTTTAATTTGCTCACTATATAAAGAGCCACTCTGATTAACGGGGGTAATATCAACAGCAACCAGGCTGGTAAAACGACTCACCAAATGGTACTTAATCGACTCTTCGATAATTTGCATTTTCAAATGATCTTTTAAATTTCCTTTGTTCTCGTCATAATGTGATTGAGTCAGCGCAGCGATTTTTTCTCTTGCCCACGCTATTCTGACACCATCATTATGTGAACCCTGATTTAAGGAAACCTTATGCTGCCATGGAGTTTTTCCAATATTTCCATTGAGCACAATATCTTTAAAAACATTTTTTCCACGTAGCAGTACGGTAACTGGCTCACCGATATACAGATCCGGTATTGGGTCATGATAGTATTCAATTTCATCCCCGAATAATTCCATTTTAATATCTGTCAGTGCAGGTGTTTCCAGCTTCCTGAATAAGACTTCGGTCTTTTTACCGACTTCACGAATATTGCTGATAAAAGTAAAGCTACCCCGCCCCGCTTTGGCGGCCTTCTTCATAAAGAAATTGTTTGGCGCTGAACCAATGCCAACGGTGAACAAACGATTGTCGGCAAGATTAGCTTTAATATAGGCAAACAAATCGCGTTCATTACTGACATTGCCATCGGTGATAAAAATAGTCTGGCGTAAAAAAGTCGGATCAGTTGTTGATTCAAGCGCCAGTTTGAGCGCGGGTAACATCATCGTGCCACCACCTGCGCTTAATGCGCCTACAAATTGTTTTGCATGATAGATATTCTGATCGCTGGCCTGCCTTGATTCAAAATACATTTTTTTGGCCATGTCATTAAACCAGATGATGTTGAATTTGTCGGAGGGCTTGAGCCTGTCCAGCGCGAGTGTCAATGCTGATTTTGCCTGTTCAATAGAAGTTCCTGACATCGAACCAGATACATCCAGAATAAAAACCACATCTCGGGGAATATCCAGTCGATTATAAAGTTCGTTCTTTGGTGGGTACACGGTAATCAGGCTGTATTCATAACCATCGTGCTGCTGATTAAATACCGTAGCTTTAGGCAACTTGCCCAGCTCGGGCGTCCAGGTCAGTAAAAAATCACGGTCTGCAGGTACCGTATTTGCCTGCAATGAAATCACATATCGATTATCATTTTGAGGGTTGATAAAAACAGGATGACTATCGCAAACGATATTAGCCACAGAGATGCCAGCATCAAGATTAACGGTTATGGCTGTCTGGTTCAGATCTTTAGCTTTTTCTGAAGATTCAGTATAAACGCCCAGATCATATTGGCTCAAATTATACGGTAGCGACGATGCACTCTCTTTTGACGCAGTAATAAAACGTTCACCCACTACCAGCGGATAACGCAGCGAATATTGACCATCGCGATATTCTAAAATTTGCTGGTATTCAATTTGCACGCTCATTTCAGCACCGGGTGCTATATTTGCAATTTTGGTGGTAAAAATATTTGGACGTTGCTGTTCGACTAGCCCTGTCCTTTGACCTTTGCGCTTGGCCGTTTCATAAGTCTTTCTGGCCTGCTCTTTTTCCTGAACCTGGCCTTCGATAATGCGCCCGTCGATAATCAGCTTAAAATGATCCACCGCAGCATTCTCGGGCAATGGAAATACGTACATGCCTTCTGCCCATAAGCTGCTGGTATTTCTAAACTGCTGTTTAACGGTAGCGCGAGCAATCATCCCGCTAACATTAATTTCAACATTGGATTGAAGCTGTAGTGCTTCGATATAAGTACCATCACTCGGCAGCAACCAGACAGCACCACTACCAATTGAATCAAGATTGGGCTGATTGCTTTGAGTTGTACCGTTTGCATGTGCATTATTGGTCAGCAGAAAAAGCACAGCAAATACAAGAATCATTACCAGCAATCGTATTAATGCTGTTTTATATTTATCGGGTTTGCTATACGGAGATTGAAAATTATTTGTATATCTCATTGTCTTATCCCTCAGTTTTTAGATATGCTGGTTTATTGATGTTTTAGAGGTCTAAAACGATGACCTACCGCTACCACCCTGTCTTCCGACATCACAACATAGGCATCCATCATGTCATCCAGTCTTCTGACTACGACATGCCCCACTTCTGTACACAAGGTGCGTTTGCTTTGCTTATCAAAGTAAATAACTGTTGTGCCGTTCATACCGGTAATTCGGCAACCGAAATTACGCAGCCAGTTAATAATGATGGGTGGAATAGCGCGTTTTTTATGATTAACTTTATCTTGATGTGTCATGTTCATGATTAAATTCCTGCCTGTTAAATAGATGGATTGCAAAAACTCCCGACTCCAGAAAAAACCAGGAGCCGGGGTCAATCGTTAAAAAGAGGATGTATCAGCGATAGCTGCTACGTTGCTTTGCGAATTTTGCGGAACTACCTTGAAACTAATAACAACACGTCGATCAAACATGTACGTATCCAGATCCCCTGGTGTTGATACAAAGTTCTTTTCACCATAGGCCTTAACATTGATGCGACCGTCATCAATGCCCTGATCAACAAAATACTCACGCACAGATTCAAGTCGTGCAACCGACAACTGAAGGTTGTCTGCCGCTTTACCCTGTCGGTCTGAATAGCCATCGAGATTCAACTGAAGATCAGGAATTTCCTGAAGCAAATTTGAAAGCACTGATAGCTGTTGTGTATAAAAGTTTTCAACATCCACGCTTCCAGCTTTAAAGTAAACATCCATACTGAGATCATTACTTATAATCTCCTGTATCGGGCTGATCGCTTCAGACTCAATTACTGGGATCTCATTACTGGCAGATGCCACAACCAGGTCTTCAGTAACTTCATCATGCGTTGATGTCGCTAACATCTCATTCAGCATAGATTCAGTTTCAGCCAGATGATCAACACCCTGAACTTCAGACTCTAGATCTGAATCCTGGCGACCTGCGATTGCGCCGACAATGCTGCCCACAATCAGACCAGCCGGCCCTGCTAACAGAGCACCACTCACCGCACCGATACCGATTGCTGTCACCTGTTGATTATCATCTGTGCTATCTTCAATATCCTGATTGGCCATGACCTGACCAGTGCTTGTGATGATTAAAGATGCGATTGCGATTGAAATTAGTTTTTTCTTCATAGTTATCTCCTGATTTAAAATTTGGCGTCTCACAACAATGAGATCACCTTGCTACGGTTGCTATTAAATCAAGTGAGCCTGCTTCAATCTTTGGCAGTGCATGGAAAGAAAATGGACAAATTATGGAGATATAGAAAAAGCTCTCCACAATCTCCATAAATTAAGGTAGATTGCAGACATGGAAGAAAAAATTATTGCTATCGTTGAAGACGACGCCAATCAGCGCCAGCATTACGCTGAGGCATTGCGGCACTGTGGTTACCAGGTGATCGAGTATGCGGAGCGTGCAACGGCACTCAAAGCGTTTGAACAAGCTCTGCCCGATCTGGCCATTCTCGATATCATGCTGGGCGAAGACGTGGGTGGTGGCTTTGAAATTTGCCGCTACCTTAAAGACAGAGACTCACAGTTCCCGATTATCTTTCTAACCAGTCGCGGTGATGAGCTGGATAAAATCTATGGACTGCAACTCGGTGCCTGGGATTATCAGACCAAACCGGTGTCACTGGAATTTCTAATAACAAGAATAAAGTCGCTATTCCAGATAAAGAACAACACCACTGCGAACAATCAAACTAACAATTTAAAACAGATTGGTGACATCAGCATCGATGAAGCCAGCATGTCGATACAATGGAAGAGCCAGCCGATCAATCTCACGCCCACCGAATTCGACATTCTTCATGCTATTTTAAAAACACCCGAAGGTGTGAGCATCGAAGATTTAGTGAGCTCAACCCGCCAGGGTGTAGTCGAAGATAACACCATCAACACCCACATCCTTCATATAAGAAAGAAATTTAAAAAAGTGGACGCCGAATTCACATGCATTAAAACGCGCTACGGTTTTGGTTACGGCTGGGTATGCTAAGCGGCCACAAAAAAATGCGGCGACGACTTTCGCTCAGTCTGCAAATTATTGCCTTCAGCGCTGTGTTCCTGATGGCTCTACCCTGGCTGGGCAATCGTTACATGGATGAAATGAAAGAGTTTCTGGTTCAGGGCCAGGGTGACGCCCAGCTATTAGCCGCACAGGCCATCGCTACCGTGCTACACAATCGATCCGACCTGTTCAATGTTTCAAACGTGCCCAGCAGCTCACTCATTGAAGCAAGCTCACTTTATGTCTATCCACTGGATCAGCGAATCGTACTCGATGGTTACGGCAGCGACTGGAATTTATTGTTATCACAAAAAAGAGAATTTGGCGCTGAAAGTCTTGTTTATGATCGAACCGCAGGTTCAGTCTCCCCCGCTACCTTTGGTTTGCTATTGGGTGAATACAATAAACACTTATACGGTCTGATCAGCGTTAAAGACGCCAGTGTTGTTTATCGACACCCGCAATACACACGACTCGACAGCAGCGACCAGATTCGCATCGAGCTGATAGATAAAAACGGTCAAGCAAAAAGATACGTCATCATCACCGAAACCGCTGGCACCGCCAGTGTTTATGAAATGCTTGAAGACTGGATAAGACCACTCACCGGTCAGCCCGTTTATAAATTGAACGCCATCTGGCGTGAAACAGCGCAAGGCTATGAGGTTGAATTTCGATTCCCAACAGAATGGTTGAGTGATGACCAGCACTTAATGATCAGTGTGGCGGATATCAACAGCGACACTGAGCGAAATATTGATACCGTAGTCGCTACCCTGCCAGATGATGATACCGGTTCATTGAATAAATTGATTATCCGCTCACCCGAACTTGATCGAATCATCAAAGGATTAGGTTATGCCGACGCCAACGTTTGCATCGTCGATCAATTCCGGCGCGTACGCGCGGTACTGGGCAGCAATGCACTACAGAGCAAGCTATGCACACTCACCGACAAAGTTGCCCCTGACCTGGTCGCCAAAGCCCTGCTCGGTGAAAGCAGCGTAGTTAGAAGTACGCTCAATTCCGGTGAAACTCTGGTGCTTGCCTCACACCCTATATATCAGGACAAAGAAATCAACGGTGCGGTGCTGGTAGAAAAAAACAGCGCGACCATTCTTTCCAAGCAGGAAAAATCACTCAATAAAATCATCATCGCCACCGCCATCGTTTTCATTATCGCCATCGTTGGACTTTTATTATTCAGCAGCTTGCTGGCCTATCGAATTAGAAACCTGCAAAAAGAAGTCTCCACCGCGTTTGATCTGGATGGTCGTTTGATCAAAGACGCCATCAACGCCAGCAGCAATGCCAACGACGAAGTCGGTGAACTCTCGCGTGGTTTCTCAGTATTGTTATCACAGCTAAAAAGCTACACTGGTTTTCTCGAAAGCGTACCCAGAACCCTGCGCCATGAAATATTGAACCCGCTCAACACCATCAGCATGGCATTGCAAAAAATGAGCGCCGGCAATGCCTTTGATGAAAAACTCATCAACAGCGCCAACAAAGCCTCAAGACAACTCGAATTAATCGTACACAGCCTGACCGAAGCTGCACATATTGAAGATGCACTATCACAGGATGAAAAAGAAATCTTTGATCTGGCAGAGTTGCTGTCTGAGTATGTATCTAACATAAATCTTAAACATACGAATCAGACATTTACTTACACCGGCCCCAAATCAGGCATCAACATAGAAGGCAGTGATTTAAGAATTACCCAGTTACTCGATAAGCTAAAAGACAATGCCATCGACTTTGCAGAAACTGGTTCTAAAATAAAATTTGAACTTGGTGCTGATAGTAAGCATACAACTGTCAGCATTTGTAACAAAGGCACCTTAATTCCAGATGAAGTACTAAACAATCTATGCAATGGCATCATCTCACATAGACAGGGAATTATTGGCGAACCTCATCTTGGTATTGGTTTATACGTAGCGTCAAGAATAGCTAAGTACCACTATGGCAGCTTGAAGATATTTAATAATAGCGACGATAACGGTGTTTGTATTGCTATCCAATTACCCATAATAACTGGATGAATGAAATACGCATTACAATAATTGCAGATGGTTAATCTGCTTATCTATTTAATATTATTCTGGAAACAATATTAATAAATTGCATGCATTTAAGCTTCAACAGGAAAAATAAGTACAAATTGCGTACCATCACCTTCACTGCTCTCGGCAGTAATATTCCCCTTCAGAGTGCTAGCGACAAGGTTGTAAACAATACTTAAACCAAGACCACTACCACCCGATCCACGGCGTGTAGTAAAAAAAGGAGCAAATATTTTTTTAAGATTTTCCTGGCTTATACCTTTGCCATCATCAGAATATTGCATAACAACATTATTGCCCTTCCGATGTGTTTTGATATGAATAGTGCCTTTACTGTCCTTAGTATAAGCATGGGTCATGGAGTTGATCGCCAGGTTGCTAATTATTTGATATATAGCACCGGGATGGGTCTCCAACTCAATATTGTTATCGCAATCACTTACAATGTTAACTGAAGAATGCTTAATAGTTGGCCCGATACTAATTAGCACTTCATCGATATATTCCTTCAAGTTTATATGGCGTAGCTCGTCTACAGTTTGATCTACAGCTACTTGCTTGAAACTACGAATAAGGTCTGATGCACGAATGAGGTTAGTGTTCAGGATTCTACAAGCCTGATTAGCATGATCTAGGAATGCTTCGAGTTCGGTACGTTTAAGCAAATCATTGTCAAATTTCTCCTGTAGCATATGCAATTCTTCATGCATAGTTGTTGCAGAGGTAACACCAATACCTAATGGTGTATTAATTTCATGAGCAATACCTGCAACAAGACCACCAAGTGATGCCATTTTTTCTGATTCAACAAGTTGTTTATGAGTATTGCGTAAATCATCAAGCGTATATTCAAGATCTTTGTTTAGCTTGTGTAGATCAGTGAGATCGCGAACACTAATCAATATTTCTTTAAAACTTCCTTCATCATCAAGAATAGATTGCACATTTTTTGAGACATGGATCATGGTGCCATCTTTACGCTTAAAGATGGTTTCCTGATCATTGCAGTAACCATTTTTTTGGACTTCTTCCATGCAAGCATTTAGAATATTTATGTCTCCAAGATATTCGGTAATAGGAGTACCTATGAGCTCATCAGCTTCAAAGCCAAGAAGCTTACAAAATGCAGGGTTCACATAATGAATTTTCAGTTCTATGTTAATGGTAAATATACCATCGGGTGAATTATCCAAAATCTGTTTTAGGTAAGTATCTTGTGTATTGGTTTTATCTAGCATGAGATTTACCTAATAAATTACTGCGATTTAGATGAACGTGTAAATTAATTTATTATCCTTCAGTATCTGGATACTGTTCACGAACTTGTTTTAATAAGTCGACATTTTCGATTACCCAGTCAGTAATATCCGGATCAAACTGGATTGAACGTTGATCTTTTAAATAGGGAATAATTTTTTCTATCGGCCAGGCATCTTTGTAACAACGGCTACTGCCAAGTGCATCAAATACATCTGCAATAGCAGCAATTCTTGCATAGATATGGATTTCTTTACCCTGTAAACCTTCTGGGTAGCCAGTGCCATTCCAGTGTTCATGGTGCTGACCAGCAATTAATGCAGCTGCCTTTAGGATTTCACGATTTGATTGATTAAGTAAATCATAGCCTATGCTGGTATGCGTTTGCATGATCCGCCATTCATCATCATTGAGCTTTCCAGGTTTGTGCAAAATTCGATCTGGGATTCCAATTTTGCCAAAGTCATGCAAAGGGGAAGCTATTTCAATGACCTCTGCATCACGTTCTGATAGACCTATACCTAGGGCAATATGGTTACAGTATGTAGCAACTCTGCGTACATGCTGACCAGTTTCCTTGGAGCGAGTTTCGATAGATTCACCAAGCATGTATAACATATCACGCTGCGTGCCTTCAATTTCATCACGCAAAATGACGTTCTCATAAGCGATAGAAACGTTATGCAGGAATAATTCGATCAAGTTAATGTCATTATTGCTAAGAGTATGGTGACTATTTATATAGATCACGTCTTCACGGCCAGATTGTGGTTCAAAATAACCAATAAATTCCTTTTCTTTTAATATAGATTTCTTACCTATACGCGCTTCATTGACGAGCTGAAAGACGTGAGGATCCAACGAATCTACAGGTTTCTTGCCAATACTGCTTGCAAAACGGCCTGTTGCTGCAACTACAGTAGCATTCCCTTCTATTTGCTCATATGCCAGACCTTCGCATCCAACATAAAACGAATCATCACCCAGATAAAGTAAAGCAACAAGTTGTTCAAGAACTCCCTGAATAAACTCATTAAGATTGGGAATGGTAAATAAATGTGAGCAAGCATGAATAATATGTTCCAGACCACGACGGTTGTTATCAAGTGCTATTAGGTCACGATATGAGCGCAAACTAGTATAGATTGTGCTGTAAAGTTTTTGTGCAGTTAGCTCTGTTTTTTCTTTGTAATCATTGATGTCATATTCACGTATGACTTTGCGCTCTGGTGCTTGGCCAGGCTGGCCAGTACGTAAAATTAAGCGTGTAAATTCATTCTTTAATTCTTCCCGTATGTATTTAACCAGATCCAGCCCAGCGTGTTCATTTTCCATAACAACATCAACAAGAGCAACGGCTATATCATTATTCTGATCTAGAATTTCTTTTGCCTGATTTGCCGAATAAGCATTAAGAAATTCCAGACCACGACCACCAAATTCAAAATTCTTCAGGCTCATCTGTGTGACTTCATGAATCCCTGGTTCGTCATCAATGATTAATATCTTCCAGAAATTATCCGTTGCAGAAGCATCACTGGGTTCATCATCTTCAGGAGCGAACACGAGGTCTGTTTCATCAAGGATTCTCTTTTGTCGCTTCATTGCAGTATTATTTATCCTCAAATCAGGTGCTTACGGACTCAAATGGAATTCAAAAACTATAGAATAAGCCTAGTCGAATACTGAAGCAGTATTAACTGAGTGATTAAAGGGTATTTAACAGCTTAACCAGGTGGCATTACAAAAAATGAGCGCCAACAAAGCCTCAAGACAACTCGAATTAATCGTACACAGCCTCACCGAAGCTAACTCGACGATCTGGTTATCGCAAGGGGTGATTAGACAAATCTAACCTTTGCTCTAGCTCGATTCATGTTGTTTAATCAGTTCAGCAAGTTCCCGATTGAGAATATTAGTGTCTGCTTCGTTTAATTCAACAAGGCGGTGCAAATGGCTTGCTGTATCAACATCCATTTGTTCGATCTCAATACCCACATGATCATGCTCCACATGCACAATTTTCACATCCATATTTAAACATAACTCCTGTTCGTGCTTATCACCAAGTTGTATTTCAAGCTTGTAAAGATCACCAGATTTACCTAACCAACCAGTTGGCAATGAAATTAGTGCACCATGTAAACTGACATCTATCAATGTGCATGGCCACTTCTCATCTTTATCCATGTTGAGAATACTGGACTCCGCATTAAAAGGAATACGGGAAAAATGACGTATAGATTGGTTTGATGACATGGATTTTCCTCATACAAAATTAATATTGCTATCCGTGGAATATATCATGCCTACTACAGCAAATAATAGTAAATTTATAACCATACCAAAGTAAATACACTTACCATTCTGCAAGTCAAAAACGCTCTGTAAATAACTAACAACTCACAGTAATTAACGCTACATCATATATCAAAATAAGAATAGACCCGCATGAGCTTGTGAGCTACTGTTAATAAAAGGTACAATTAATAACAACCGATATTTAAGGAAAGAATAGTTCGATGCTAAAATTTTTTATACGTGTTTTATGGTTGTCATGGTGCTGGCTTGAGCTGGCGCTATTCACGCTTGTTTTGTACTTCCTGTCCTGGTTGCCGAGTTTTTTTACGGGTAAATATTATCATTCGCTTACTCGAATCTGGTGTCGATTTTTTGTTCGTGCGCTGGGTATAGATTTACGGCTACATCAGAAAAACTCACAGCCATTGCCTGAACACTTTATCCTGGTTGCGAATCATCCATCTGCACTTGAAGATTTTGCCATCCCCTCCCTGTTTAATGTTCATCCACTGGGCAAGGAAGGTGTACGGCATTGGTATTTTATTGGTCGCATCAGTGAAAAGGCCGGCACCATTTTTGTAAAACGCAGTGACCCTGAATCACGTCACGCTGCGTTGGAATCGTTAATCGATGCCGTAAAAAATGGACGTAACGTGGCCGTATTCCCTGAAGGCGGCTGCAAAGGCCGGCGTATACATTCTAAATTTCAAACAGGTGCATTCGACATTTCGATTAAAACAGGCATCCCGATTCTTCCCGTATTCCTGCATTATGAAGAACAGGACACATTTGAATGGCGCGACCCACAAACCCTGCTCCACAAATTCTGGCATTACATGACTTGCCAGAACAATCATGCCAATTATTATGTCTACGATGCCATTAGCCCAGAAGGCTTCGATACCAAAGAAGAGTTTGCAGAACATGTGCATGCACTTTATTTGCAATGGCAAACACGTTATCTTGATTGAAAAACTATTACCATAGAGAAAACATTATATTAGTCTGTTAGAAATAATTTATTTTTAAACTGGATATTTATTGCAGATTTTGTGTGCCTATAGCAATTGTGGATTATCCCACACCCTCCTGTGGCAGAATCACAGTATTCAATATTGACTATTCAGTCTCAGAGGCAGACCTCATGCTACAGACACAGCAAACAGCACCCGACTTCACCAGCGTCAACGAAAACAACGTAAGCATTAGTCTGAACAATTTCAAAAACAACAAAAATGTTGTCCTGTACTTTTACCCCAAAGACGACACCCCCGGCTGCACCATCGAAGCCAACCAGTTCACTGCATTAGCCAATGAATTTGCAGAACTTGATACCGTCGTTATTGGCGTCAGCCAGGATGATTGCGCCTCGCACCAGGCGTTCATCGAAAAATTTTTCCTTAAAGTTATGTTACTGGCTGATACCACCGGCAAGTTATGCGAAACTTATGATGTCTGGCAGGAAAAGGAAAAAAATGGCGTAAAGAAAATGGGCATCGTGCGCTCTACGTTCATCATTGATAAGCAAGGCAACATTGTAGATGCAGAATATGGCGTAACAGCTGATGGCCAGGCACAGGCGGTGTTAGATAAGCTGATGCAGCTTTAGAAACAAAGTTTTTATATTATTGAGTAAGGCCAATAGTAACTAAATAAGCCATAAAGCCAAGCCATGACAAGAGCAATAACACCCATGGCAATTTATTAGTCTTAACCACTTCCGTTTCAACTACATGTTCCGTTGAAGCTTCAAGTGAGGAACGCAACGCCGAGACCTTGTTTAACTTCTTATCCAGCTCACGCGCTTTTTCGTTCTGTTTCTTTTTATATAACTCGATGCCCTTCTGTATACCCTGAGCGATCAATTTCGTTTGCTCTTTAGTTTGCCCCGGCTTTTGCGTACCACGGGCTATTTTCATCGCATCATCTTTACTTTTTTCTGAGACCTGATTTTTTTTAGAATATTTAGCCATGGTTACCTGAATTAATGTTTCGTAGCGTGTCCATCAATAGTTTAATAGTGCGCACGGCGCACCCTACTTCTTATCTGGGCTTGCCCCGACCGCGCGATTTCTTTTTAACAGACGTCGGTTTTTTCGACGCACCGGTTTCACGCGGTGGCAGACCTGTGTGCTGGCTAAGAATTTTTTTACCACCGGTGCGGCGCGCATGTGCAGACTCAGATTTTTTTCTTCGCGAGGTCTGATAAGAATCCGTGGATCTTGGTTGATCTCCTGGAATCAGCTGTTTATCCGCATCACCAATCAAATCGACACGGCCCATGCGTTTCAGCGCTTCGCGCAACAAAGGCCAGTTGTCCGGATCGTGATAGCGCAAAAACGCCTTGTGCAGTTTGCGCTGCGCCGGGTCTTTCACGCTTTCCACCGGTTCGCTTTTATAAGTGACCTTGCGCAACGGATTTTTTCCGGTGTGATACATCGTTGTCGCGGAGGCCATGGGTGAAGGATAAAAAGCCTGTACCTGATCGGCCTTAAAGTCATTGCGCTTTAACCACAGCGCAAGATTGAGCATGTCCTCATCGGTGGTACCGGGATGCGCCGCAATAAAATACGGTATCAGGTACTGGTCCTTGCCCGCCTGCTTCGAATATTTTTCAAACATGCGTTTGAATTGATCATACGTGCCCATGCCGGGTTTCATCATTTTTGACAACGGCCCATCTTCTGAATGTTCCGGTGCGATCTTGAGCAAACCACCGACGTGGTGTGTAACCAGCTCTTTCACATATTCCGGATCACGCATCGCCAGATCGTAGCGCAGCCCCGAGGCAATCAACACTTTTTTAACACCGGGCAAGGCGCGCGCTTCTCGATAGAGTTGCGTCAGCGCAGAATGACTAGTTCTCAAATTCTGACAAATACCGGGATACACGCAGCTAGGTTTACGGCAGGCTGCTTCGATTTCTCTGGTTTTACAGGCAATGCGATACATGTTCGCCGTCGGCCCGCCGAGATCAGAAATCACGCCGGTAAATCCGGAGACCTTGTCACGAATATCTTCGATTTCATGCAGCACCGATTCTTTTGAACGGTTTTGCACGATACGGCCTTCGTGTTCGGTAATCGAACAGAAAGTACAGCCGCCAAAACAGCCGCGCATGATGTTGATCGAAAAACGGATCATTTCATAAGCAGGAATTTTCGCGCCTTTGTAGTGCGGGTGCGGCACGCGCTTGAACGGCGCGTCAAAAACATAATCCATTTCAGCCGTGGTCAGTGGAATCGGTGGCGGGTTCAACCAGACATCTAGCGTGCCATGTTTTTGCACCAGTGCGCGCGCATTGCCGGGGTTGGTTTCCATATGCAGCACACGACTGGCATGCGCGTACAGCGCCCCATCTTTGCTAACTTTTTCAAACGCAGGCAAACGAATCACGCTAGTGCTGCGTTCCAGTTTTGTTTGTTTTAATTCAACGATCGGCTCGCCGTGTTCATCATATTGCGTACCGTAAAAAACATCGTTGCGACGCTCGCCTTCACAGCCGCTCAATTCCTGCGGGCTGACATAGGGGTTCACAATGTGGTCGACCTTTCCGGGCCGATCGATGCGCGTAGAATCAATTTCCATCCAGCCCTGCGGCGTGTCACGGCGCACAAATGACGTGCCGCGCACATCGGTAATCTGCTCGATAGCTTCACCCTGTGCGAGCCGGTGCGCAACTTCGACGATGGCGCGTTCCGCATTGCCGAACACCAGCATGTCGGCCGTCGCATCTACCAGAATCGAGCGCCGCACTTTATCCTGCCAGTAATCATAATGCGCAATGCGGCGCAATGATGCTTCGATGCCACCGAGAATCACCGGCACATCCGTCCAGGCTTCCTTGCAGCGTTGTGAATACACCAGCGAACACCGATCAGGTCGTTTGCCGCCGACGCCACCGGCAGTATAGGCATCATCCGAGCGTGGCTTGCGCTCAGCCGTGTAACGGTTAATCATCGAATCCATATTGCCGGCAGCGATACCGAAAAACAGGTTGGGCTTACCGAGCACTTCGAAGGGCTCTTTGGAGAGCCAGTCCGGCTGCGCAATGATACCGACACGAAACCCCTGTTTTTCCAGCAGGCGGCCGATAATCGCCATGCCAAACGAAGGATGATCGACATAATCGTCGCCAGTCACAATAATGATGTCGCACGAATCCCAGCCCAGCACATCCATCTCAGCACGGCTCATCGGCAGAAAAGGCGCGCTACCATAGCACTCGGCCCAATATTTCGGGTAATCGAACAGGGCCGTTCTGGCGACAGGGACTGGAAAAGCGGACATAGGAGAGTGCTCAGTTGAAAGGGTGATTATACCAAGCAATGAATACAAACGAGGTCATAGTTGTATCGTTCCACGTTCCAGCGTGGAATGCAGCCCCTGACGCTCCAGCGTCCCGAATAAATCCAGAGGCATGCTATTACGTGGCGCTGGAGCGCCTGGGGATGCGTTACCACGCGGAGCGTGGGAACGATGTAAACGTTCAGATAATTACGGCTCACCAACTTTTTTTCGATCAGGCACGCCTTTGAATAAGTTCTTTTTGGGGTCGTATTCGATGTTGGTGTCGTTGTTGTTGGGGTTGAGGTAGTAATTAAAGCTAACAAATGGATTATTCTCTTTTCGGCTTAAAGTGTAATTATGTAATTTAATTTCTCCGTGTATTTTTCCATACATGCTACCAATCACATTTCCGTCTTTATCCAGTTCGGTGCGGACGCGGAAAAAATAGTTGGTTTCGAATTCGGGGTTGCCTCTAGTACCCACTGTCCTCACTCCTGGCGTATGCTCATACCGCTTTACATACTCGGGTTCATAACCCGTCACCGGTGCGTTATGAGGAAAACGCAACATCGACTTACCTTTGCTGACATCGGGGGTGTATTTAATCAGGCCATCGCCGGGGTTGCTGAACTTGAGTGTCAGGGTGACATCATGATCCTGATAAGATGCAGCACGTTTTATTTCAACCTTGAACAGGAAGTCACGGTGTATACCCAAGCCGTGTGGCACGACCCAGTCATTGGCTTGTAAATCAAAACCAACGAATCTGTCTAATACAGGTATTTCTGGACGTTCCCCCTTTCGATAAGCCGACATTCTGGTGGCATACATCGGTATCGGGTTGATGATTTTTTTGAGCAGCAGTTCGACAGTGGGGTTCCAGGGTTCATATTTACGAAAGCCCAGAAAACCTGAAACACCAGTAAAAGATGTAAATTCACCACCACTACCGTAATAACCATCTTTCGTTGCGCTGAAAGACAGGTACGGTTGTGTAGTACCTTCACCAGAAAATAATCCATCACTATCTGTCACTCCGCTTTCCCTACTTGAATTTGTTCCCCAGCCTTGCCCTTTACCTTTTGACGTCATTAACCCTATCCCTGCATTTGCACCTGAGATTGGATTCCCCTGTTCATCCATTACTTTAAGGGTTATTTTGGCTGTCGGTGATGCTAGTGCTGAGGCATTAACCAGAAATAATAAAACAGGTAGTAATTTATTGAGTTTCATTCAGGTTTCCTTTTGTGACAAGGTCATCAAACAGTTTATAGGTATAACGATAAGCAATATTACATCGTTCCCACGCTCCAGCGTGGTAACGCAGCCCCGGACGCTCCAGCGTCCCGTATCAAACCCAGTCATCAACATCAATCAAACCACCCTCACCCAGATAATTTTTCGCACTGGAATAACGCCAATGTTCAGGCTTCTCCACATAACCACGTTTAACCGGGTTGTTATGAATATAGTCCAATTTCTCCCGCATCATATCCTCACTGAAAATCAGTTCCGCGTGCGAGCCTTCCTGCCAGAACTGATATTGCCGATCATGCTTGTGCGCCTTACGGGAAAAACGTAAACGTTCAAGCAAGCGACTTGCGTTCTGTTCTTCCAGATAACGCAATAAATTTTTCGCAGTAAACGATTTAAAACTACTGACGCATTTATCCAGTCGGGGAGCCTGAGCAACAAAGTGAAGATGATTTTCCATAATAACGTAACCATAGAGTTTAAACGCTTCATACTGTTGCAGATGCTGCCAACTGCTGAGAACAAGTTCAACGCAAGCCGGACGCGTAAACACCGGTAACCACTCCATCACCGTGCAGGTGAGAAAATGCGGTTTATCGGGTTCTGTGATTACATAGCGACTGCGGCTCATTATTTAATTCCTTTTAATTACATGGCGCTGGAGCGCCCGGGGATGCGTTACCACGCTGGAGCGTGGGAACGATGCATTATACCAAGCGTGGTTGCTTCGTTGTTGCTTCCATTTCATCGTTGCCACGCTCAAGAAACAGGTAATGATGCCTCATAAAACAAACGAATCAGCGGTGCATATCGACCGTGTTTCATCGCATGTTCCATCGTTGCGTAATACATCGCCCTGTTCTCACCACTAAACACCGGTGGCATCAATCGGGCATTCAAACATTGAATCATCACCAGCGCTCGGCCCACGCGCCCATTACCATCACCAAAGGGATGCACCATAATAAAATACGCATGCGCTTTGGCAATCGCTTCCAGCGTGGCCACTTTGGCTTCCTTATAAACCCAACGGTTCATCTCTTCTTCAATGTCATCTGGCTCGGTTGTTTGCACGCCTTCCAACTGCCCCATCATACGAAGCTTTTTAGAATAAGCACCGGCATCATCAAAAAAACCGCGCATAAAATCGGCATGCAGCGTTTTAATCGACTCTTCAGTAATCGGCATCGGCTCAGCACGTTCCACAATTCGCTGCCAGATTTGCTGATGCGTTATGAACGCATTAAAGCCTTCGTGAAAAGTCTGCTTGCTCATATTTTTGGGCAGCTTCTCCTCATCAACAATCCTGTCGAAATCCGCCTTCGACATATTGGTTTCGATTTCAATCGTGCCATAACTCAAACGGCGCAAAAATGGCAAAAATAGCGACTCGTTGTGTGCCATAAAATCCGGCAACAAAACAGGCTCAAAGCTTTGTTTAGGGTCATCCCACTCGGGAATCAAAAAGTGCCGACAATACAAAACATCAATATTCAGACGGTTCTCAGCAGAAATGGGCTTGCTACGCCAGTTGAGAAGCGTTCGACGAGAAACGCCAAGTGCTTCCGACAGTTTTGTCGAATACTCAAAGACATCCTGAAGCTGAACAATCTTATCTAGATAACTGATTTTATTGTAGTTCATCACCATTGAACCCACTAACCATTACTTTCAGGCAGAGTAACAATAGCGAGAAGCAAAGTCAATTTTTTGCAATTCACTTCACAGGTATCACCGCAAACAGGCTCTAATCTAAATGCCCATAAAGCCTGTTTGTCATTGCTTCACAGGTGTACCAGTAGGCACAGCATCGGGTAATAACGGATTGCAATTCTTGATCGTTACCGCCCCCTGTAACAAGTTGCCTCGTGAATATTCCTTAAAGTGGCAGGTATTGGTTTTGGGATCATAATTTTCAATCCACAAATGATCATCTTTCCAGGTCGCCGCAATATGATACTGGCCCTGCGGTACAGTAACCGACATCACTCCACCATAATGCTTAACAAACACCTGCTGGAAATGGAAAAAATAAGCCACCCAGCCAATTGCAAATACCACCACAGCAGCAATCAGCCCATTCTTCCATTTATCCGCACGGCCAAGGAAAAACATCAATGCCATCGCGATAGCAATCACCAGCATCCAGTAAAAATAAGTAATCATCTACGTCCCCCCCATCATTTCCTAATTAGTATGTTTACTCAACCAGTCAGTCCACTCATCAAAAGTCGCCTGATCTAGTGCACCGACCGATGAACGCTTGCTGAGATCATTACTGTAAATTGCTTCCCCTTCCAGCGTAGAAGAAACACCACCCGCCTCGCTAAAGATCAGCAACCCGGCAGCATAATCCCAGATATTGGAAGCACCATGCAGATAAACATGCACCCGCGATGCCGCCAGCCAGCACCAGTCCAGCGCGACCGAACCATAGCTGCGTTGTGAAGCATAAGGCTGGTGGTTGACCAGGTTCATCGAAAGCGACTTCGGCAGGCGCTTAAAATCAATCAACGCCGTCGATTGAGATAGTGGAAGATCAGCAGGCATGATCCTAAGCGGCGCATCATTGAGCCAGGCACCCTGCCCGCGTATGCCGACAAAATACTCATCACGATTAGGATCATAAACAATACCCAGCATCGGCACACCGCGCTCGATCAAAGCCAGCGAAATCGCATAATAAGGCGTACCCACCGCAAAGTTACTGGTGCCATCCAGCGGATCAAGACACCAGAGCGAATCACTGTTCGTTAACAACTCGTGTTGCTCCTCGGTGGTCATCTCCTCACCCAGAAACGCGGTATCAGGATAATGCTCTTTCAACGCCTGCGAAATACGTGCCTGTACGGCAAGATCCGCCTCGGTGAGAAAACTGCCATCTACCTTGATGCTGCGCTGAACATCAGCAAAGCGCGGTAGCAGCTCTTCACAGGCTGCGGTGGTGATGATTTGTTTTAATGTAGGAATGTCGTAATTCATCGTATTACTTTTAACATAACTAATTGAGCAGGCTCGACAGGCGCTTGCGATAAACGCTGGCCTGCTCAGGATTATTCGGTGACAGCATATTAGTGATGGTGATAATCATCTCCCTTGCTGCCCCATCCTGATAATCGGGATTCATCTCTAGCAGTGAAAACAACTGCGCCATCGCGCCATCGTAATCGTGACCGGCAACCAGGCACACCGACAGATCAAAACGCGCAGCATGATCATTCACATCCTTCGTCAGGCGCTCATTCAAGGCTTCGATACCCACCGTTTTAGCGGCCAGATCAGCAAAGGTCAGCTGTCCAATCAACGATTTACCCATACTACTTTCCTTATCACTGTCCGGCAGCTTGTTGAACAACCCCTGAGCCTGCTCCAGTTCACCCACATCGATGAAGATCTGCACCATGTCCATCGCTACACGGGTATTACCAGGCTCCTGCTGGATCGCTTTACTCAACAACAAGATCGCCTCACCCGTATCGCCAGCCATGTGTTTACTGCGCGCTTCTTCGCGCAACGCATCTGCCTCGTTGAATATAGCAAGACCACGCAACAACACTCGCAGCTCATCCTCCGTTAGCTGCCCCTGTTCCGCAAAGCTTAATTCACCATTCTGAAACACCAGTAAACTTGGCAGGTTCTCAATGTTGTACTGCTTACCCAATCCGGGTTGTTCGTCAACATCAACCTTCGCGAACACAAACTGCCCCGCAAACTCCTGAGCAAGCCCCGCAAGTATATCGGCCATCACCGCGCAGGGCTCTGACGCCACGTCCATAAACTCGACTAGAACAGGTAATTTATGCGAATTATCGAGTACGTAACGAGAAAACCCCGATTCACTCACTTCTAAAACTAATGCTTCTTTACTCATACGGAACGCTTCCTTAAAATTTTTTATCGTTTCTACGCTTTTATGTGGGAAAGCCGAAACAGATCATCAAAATGCAATTATACCCAAAAACGTATCGTTCCCACGCTTCAGCATGGTAACGCAGCGGCAGATGCTCCAGTGTCCTGATCTTGCGGTATAATCCCTGCAACCGCCACTCCATCGCTACACCAAGCACTTAAGAAACCTCAGGTAACAACATAAAAAATCATGGCTATTCAATGGTATCCAGGGCATATGCAAAAAGCCCGCAACAAAATCAAAGAGAGCATGCCGCTCATCGATATTGTGATCGAGGTGCTCGATGCCCGTATCCCCTACAGTAGCGAAAATCCGCTGGTCGATGAATTACGAGGCAATCGCCCCTGCATTAAACTGCTCAATAAAAGCGATTTAGCCGACCCAGCAACGACCAAAGCATGGCAGCAACATTATGAGCGCGAAAGAGGCGTTAAAGCCATCGCTATGGTTGCCGAGAAAAAAGGCGAAGCAAAAAACCTGATCCAGAAAATATCTCAGGTGGCCAAAACCATGTTGGGTGATCGCAATCTGGATAAAAAACCCGCGCGCGTGATGATTATGGGCATACCCAATGTCGGCAAATCGACGCTCATGAACGGCCTGCACGGTAAAGTGTCAGCCAAAGTGGGTAATGAACCTGCTGTCACCAAAGTACAACAAAAAATTCAACTGGCTAATGGCGTATTACTGTTCGATACGCCCGGCATGCTCTGGCCCAAGGTAGATAATGAAGACTCAGGCTATCGACTGGCCGTGACCGGTGCGATAAAAAACACCGCCATGGAATTTGAAGATGTGGCGCTCTACGCCGCCAATTATTTCCTGGAACACTATCCCGAATTAATACAGGCGCGTTACAAACTTAAACAACTACCCGAAGACGATATAGGCCTGCTCGAAGAGATCGGACGTCGGCGCGGAGCACTGCGCCCGGGTGGCCACGTAGACATTCACAAAGCATCAGAAGTGCTCATCGGTGAATTCAGAAGCGGAACAATAGGCCGCATAAGTCTGGAGACACCCGAACTGATCGCGGCCAAAAAAGCCATGTTGAGGGCGGAGTCTTAACGCAAACACAGCAACCTTTTGCGGACAATAAGACACTCTAGAACGGACAAGGGCTAAAGCCGTAAATCCTCTCCCCGCTCACCGGGTGATCAAACTCAATGCGGGTGGCGTGTAACATCAGACGATCAGCCATAAAAAACGCCTCATCCGTAGCATACAAATCACAGCCCAAAATCGGGTGACCTAACTCCCTGCTGTGAATTCGCAATTGATGGGTGCGACCAGAAACGGGTTTGAAAATCACCCGGGTTGAATCAGCCGCCCCCAAACATCCAGCCAGCCGTTCCACCACATCATAATTGCTAATGGCAGGCTTACCGGTCTCATAACAAATCTTTTGTAACGGGAAATTGGGCCGGTCTTTGGCAATGGGCAAATCGATACAACCGCTATCAGCGACAACATCACCGTGCAAAATAGCCGTATAGGTTTTGCTGACAGTGTGCGCCTGAAACTGTTGTCCAATATGCGCATTAACCCCCTTATTGAGCGCCACAATCAAAAGTCCCGAAGTACCAAAATCAAGCCGATGAACCATAGTCGCAGTCGGGAAATCTTTGACCAGACGGAAGTGTACCGAATCTTTATTCAGCGGATGCTTCCCCGAAAGCGTCAGCAAGCCAGAAGGTTTGTTGATTAACAGAAGATGCTCATCCTGATAAAGCACCTCGATCTCCTCATCACACAGAGGAACAATAAACGGATCAACTTGTGGTTGCATGGTGGGTTATGGTCGAAGCGGATAAGATAACAAATGATACCATTTAAAAGGTCAGGGCTTTGCCTGTGGTGCAGATTTGCGGCAGATGAATTGGGTGCAGCATAGGTGGTAACTGAATTAAGTCGAGACTAACCCTATCACTTTTTTCCCTTGGTAGACTCTGAGAGAGTCTGATATATTGTGACAATGTTCAAGTCAATGCAATAACGTATAACAGTTTAGAAATATCATATTATGACTATTAAAAAGAAATTATATTATGCCTTTGCGGTTACCTTATTACTGTTTAGCATCAGCGTGACATCGTTTTTTGTTGTAATCAATAATTTTGAGGACTTTTCAGAAGTTAAGATAGGTAATTCCATGAAGGAGGCAGATTTGGTGCAGATGCTTCTAAATAAGAATCATTCCTTGATGCTGAAAATCAATGAGGTTCTGTTGGTTGTTCATGGCATGCATATAGGGCACGAATTGCAACCTCAGTCATCCATGATTATGTCCATGACAGAAATGCTCGAGCATACTAAAGAGCTTGGGGTGCATATCAAGCATTGTCAGGTTTTGTATAAGAAAGATGATAGCGAGGTTAGGCAGTTCAGGAAACTTGAAAGTGCTATCAATGAATTGATTGAAAAAACATACCTGTTTATCGAAATGTGGGAAGATGAAAATGACGAAGCAGACATTGTTCAGTATTATCAAGAAAATATACATTTCCAGGCTGAAGCCAATGAAGGCTTATTAAAATCACAATACAACCGATCATTAGCTGAAGTTATGGAGCAGCAAGACCAGTACAAAGTCTTGCTGGCTGATGGACAAAAAATCATTGCCGTGAGCACAATGGCCATCTTCATATTGATTTTCATCATCGTGCACCGTAATGCAAGATCCATTTCCACGCCATTAGAGAAACTGAAGCAACAGGCTCTTGCCATTAGCGAAGGCAATTATGATGTTCAAATAGAGGTCGCATCGAAGGATGAGATCGGTCAATTAGCAGAAGCCTTCAATTATATGGCGGCAACCATTTCAGAAGAAATGGCGGGACGTAAAAAAGCTGAAGATGCCCAGCGTCGTTCCCAGAAGATGGACGCTATCGGTCAACTTACCGGTGGAATCGCCCATGATTTCAATAATATCCTCGCTATCATTTTAGGTAATATTGAGATACTCAAGACGAAAATTCCCGATGATGACCAATTGCTTGAGCGAATAGAGACGATTAATAAAGCAGGCTTACGCGCTGCTGATTTGACCAAACAACTACTTAGCTTTTCACGAAGTCAGGCCGCTCAGTTGAGTGTCACCAATATTAACCAGGCGATCGGCGAGATGGATAGCCTGATCGCTCGCTCGCTTACCCCTGAAGTAGAGGTTGAGTACCAGTTTGCCGATAAATTGTGGCTAACCGAGATTGACCCTGGCGACTTCAAAGATACTCTGCTCAATCTGTGCATCAACGCTCATGATGCTATGGCAGGCCATGGCCATCTGATCATCGAGACTCGAAACACCACCCTTGAGGCCGAATATTGTGTACAAAATACCGATTCTACACCGGGGCAGTACGTAGAGCTGTCGGTGAGTGATAATGGTGAAGGAATATCGCTAGAGTCACAGGAACGTATTTTCGAGCCCTTCTATACTACCAAAGACCAGGGCAAGGGCACTGGTCTGGGGCTGGCCATGGTATATGGTTTTATTAAACGCTCCGGAGGGTGTATTAAGGTCTATTCAGAGCCTGGAATTGGCACCACCTTCAGACTCTACCTTCCCCGAGCCCATGGAGAAGAGCCGCTGAACGAGCAGAATGATGAACAGGCCGAAATCCTACCACGTGGCCAGGAGACTATCCTGGCAGTAGATGACGAAGCAATGCTACTGGAACTGACCCGGGAATCCCTGGAAACACTTGGCTACCGTGTGCTTATTGCCAGTGATGGCGAGCAGGCGCTGCAACGACTGAACGAAGAGCCAAACATTGATTTGTTATTTAGTGATGTGGTTATGCCCGGTGGCATCAACGGATATGAATTAGCTAAACAGGCTACCGCTAGCCGACCAAATCTCAAAGTGCTACTGACGTCGGGGTATACAGAAAAAGCAATGCGCCATAATGGTGAAGCGCGTTTTAATGACAACCTTCTCAGCAAACCTTATAGCCGGTCCGATTTAGCACATCGGGTACGTTTAATGCTGGATACCTAAGCATCCCTACCCCTATTGAATTAAATGGCTTGAGTAGTATGTGAGCTGAATTAAGTCGAGTCTGACACTTTGATTTCTTAATTCTCTATCCATCATATTTACTATGAAGTAAATATGTTGCTTGAACTGCTCTAATTGCTGCCCAGGTTATAATTAATGAAAGAATGATCACCGGCCCTTGATCATAGTATTGATCTTCATTGAACAACCATCTGTAAGAAAGGAAAATAAATCCACCTGCACTTTGAAATAGTAGAACTACAGCTATTGTTTTTGAGCGCCAAACAAAAAGAATATAAACCAATGTTATAGTAATTAGTGAATCGATGAGTTGAACACCTATCATTGATGATGAGTTTATAAAAGCAAAAAATATATTAAAGAATGAAACAGTAACAAAAATGATACAAGAGTCTTTAATAGCGGTTAACGCTCCATATTTTGATTTTATTTTTTTAAACATTTGTATGCCTCCTTTTTTTAATGTCCGTAGACTGCGAAGTATCGTACCTACCGTGACGCGCTAATTTTTTTTATCATCATTGGCAATACACGACCAGTTTTATTCTGATACAACTTATATTCATCACCAAAATGCTCAACTAACTGCTGCTCCTCACGCTTCACCCGAAACAAGTAAATCATCGCAAATGCAAGCAAACCCAATGGCCCCGACAGCCAGTTATCGATGAGCAGTGCCTGACCAGTCGACCACAACATAAATGACAAATACATGGGGTGTCGGATATATCGGTAAATACCTGTGGTGATAAGCGTGTGTTTATTTCGAATAAACAGGCCAGGAGAAAAATTTCTGGCCAGATCAAGATGTGATCGCCAAAGCACCAACAGACTGAAGAAAAAAATGATTGCACCGAGTGTCTTCAGCGATGGAAGAATTTCATAATCTGCGAAAATCAACCAGTCTGTGAATATACTAAAAAACGGCAATATCAAAACCACAGCCCATATCGCAATACCTGCATATACAACTGGATTGTCGTTTTCTGAAACAGCAATCTCTTTACGCTTGAATTGCATACCGTAATAACTTCGAATGACAGTCGCCACGCAATACCCTGTCAAATAAACTATTTCAGATATTTCCATCTGTTTTCACCTGGCATGCTCTAATTACTTTAATATTTTTCTCAACTCCGAAGGCTCGCCGTTTGGCCAATCCCCAAAAGGATACGACTGATAGTCGCTATTAAAAGTAAGGTACTGGATGATTTGATAAAGATAAGTCGCAAT
>CBFCZV010000029.1:0-31948 GCA_965602855.1 uncultured Gammaproteobacteria bacterium
AGATCGGTAATACGTGTAAAGTCCAGTAGTTCATCAATGATACGATCACAGCGATCAACATTCCTGTCGATACGCTCTATGGCCAGTTGCAATCGCTCATCATTTCTATCACTTTTCTTATCAATTATATAAAGTGATGGTTTCATCGCACCCAGTGGATTGCGAAGCTCATGAGAGACGGTCGCAGTTAACTGTCCGAGGGTAGCAAGACGTTCTTTACGAACCAGTTCTTCGTGCGTATTTTTAAGCTCTGTAGTACGTTCCACCACAAGACTTTCCAGATTCCCGCGATATTCTTCAAGTTTAAGTTCGATCGCTTTGCGCTCGGTAACATCATCAAGCATTAAAAGCAGGTGCTGTTCATCACGCAATTTAAAGGGCATAAAAAGACAATCGAATGTCGCATGCTTACCAAAAGTCGTTACAAGTTCAAATTCATAACGCTCTTTTCTCTGCAGACGAATACTTTCGTTTGCGGCTTCAAGAATACCCGCTTTTTTCCATGATTCTATATTTTTATAGTTTTGTGAGAGAACCTGCTCCCGTGTTGCACCAATCAATTTTGCAACTGAATCATTCGCCTCAATGCACTGGCCAGTATGATCGTATATAGCTAAACCAATCGGTGACTCATTAATGATCTTCTCATTAATTGCGGAGGATTTATGTAATGCTTCCTCTGTCTGAATGCGTTCCGTTACATCCTGCCCCATGGACAGTAAACCTGTCACCATGCCTTCTGCATCTCGCGTGATCTGTGCTGACCATTCGATCATCCGCTCACTGCCATCATGAATAACAATAGGGTTAATATTTTGACGTATTTCTAACTCATTCACGGCACCATAAAATAATTCACGAATTTGATCCTGATCACGCTCTGGAAGAAAGGTGGAAAACCATTCCTTATCCTTGACCTCTTCAAGCGAATAACCACCAAGTTGTTCAAAATAGGGGTTGATATACTGAATAAAACCACGAGAGTCCAACAGCAATACAATCATCGGAGCCGTATTTACCAGACTGGTTGCAAAATCACGCTCATGCTGCAAATTATCTGTCAGTAATTTCTGATGAGTAAGAAGCTTATCGAACTGTGCCGTCAAAACACCCAGCTCATCCAGAGAAAGCGGCGTAAGACTTTGATCAACTACATTAGCAACCGAATTAGAATGTGATGCAATATAGGCCTCAAGGGGAGAAATACTCTGACGAAGACTTCGCCATGCGAGCCATGTTCCACCCATTGCAAGTAATATAAGAGACAACCACAACACCAGTGTTTCAGCCTGGAAGTAAGCCGTGCGATTGTAATAGTATCCAATAAGCAGGCTATCAATAAGCACGGGGACAACAATACCCAGCATCAACAACTTTAGCCACAATGGAACAGCTGTAACATAAATACCTCGGGGAGCAAGGTATCGACCAAGCCGATCAACGAAGTAAAAGAAAATCGGGAATGATGAAACAAGCACAACTGGAATAATTCCAAACAGGGTATACATATGGTCCTGTAACGTATACTGTCGAACACCCATTCTTTCTAGTGAAAAATTAACACTCAGCGCACCAAATATTGAATACAGGGTTATAAATAAAAACAGGTAACCAGGAAGGCGCGAGAATATTTTATTCGCACGACTCATTGCCAGATCATGGTCTAATTTAGTCAATTCAATAATACCGCGGTACCAGCGAGGTGTCAGGGACAGAATGCCTACTATAACGCAGGCAACATAAATACCTGTATAACTAAAAAAAGTCAGATAAAACTCAGGCATGGGATAAAACCCAACCATGACCATCAGGGTACCACCTACTGAGGGAGTACCCAGAAGCGCCAACAACACCGCAATATAAAGACTTTTATGCAGCTGTTTATCGGACAGCGTGGTGTAATTAAAAACCTGATTAGTTTTATGCGATCCACTCATGACTTCATCCATCTAATCATAAAAATATTAATACTGTGTTTAGATAACATCACCTGAGAATTTCAACCTCGCTGCCATTCTCGTCAGTCATTTCTGTGGGCAACCATAAGATCACAGTTGTACCCTTACCCTCTTCACTATTAACCTCTATTCCACCACCATGCTGTTCCATAATTTGTTTGATGGTTGGCATGCCCAGACCTACACCAAAAGCTCTGGTAGAAAAAAGCGGCTCAAAAATTTCCCCCAATATATCGCTTGATATACCGACACCATTATCACTAATAATAATTTTTATACGGCCGTCATTTTCTACTGTTTTAATACACAGACAGGAACCTTTGCTTACCTCACCTGTTCTTTCATCAACCATCATAGCGTGACAAGCATTCTCCATCACATTAATGATAGCTCGTTGCATATGGGCAGTATCAATAGCTAATTCAAGACCATTCAGGGAAAAGTTTTTTTCTATTCGAATATCTTTTGGAACATCCTGCTCATCGACAACCGACTCTAACCATTCATCGATATGAGTCAAATGCAGATCAAGATCTGTAATACGAGTAAAGTCCAGCAATTCATCAATAATATGATCACAACGATCAATATTTCTGTCGATGCGTTCTATTGCCTGTTGTACGCGCTCATCATTTTTATCACTTCTTTTCTCAATAATATAAATTGATGGTCGCATTGCACCCAGTGGATTACGTATCTCATGCGAAACCGTTGCCGTTAGTTTCCCCAGAGTGGCTAAACGTTCATTGCGAACCAGTTCATTCTGTGCATTTTTTAGCTCTGCAGTGCGTTCTTCAACCAGCTCTTCAAGACGATCACGGTATTTTGCCAGTTCTCGTTGTGTATTCTCATCATCAGTTACATCTTTTATAGTTAAAATAAACATTTCAGCTTCACCCTGCATATCAACAACAGGAACAAGTACAAGATCCAAATATTTAGTATCTGATCCCGGATGGTTTGGTAAAACAGATGGCCGCGCTTGTACATTGTAAACTTGCTTATTTTTTATGAATGGTCTTATTTCCTGCTCAAGATCTGAAGGACATAATTCAAAATATTTTTCTCCATGAAGGTCAAAGGCATCTCTACCACAGAAATCAGCATATGCATTACTAACCCTGATAAAATTTAAATCTTTGTCGAGAATTGCAATATTATCTAGCGTATGCTGAAACATTAAGTCAAGCAATTGTGCCTGCCTGTCGATGTATTTTTCATCCGATATATGTTCTGTTATGTCAGTGGCAATACCACATACAGCATAAATCCCCCCTGACTCCTCAAATAAGGGGAATCTGACAGAAACGTAAGTATGCATACCATCGTCGTGGGCAACTATTTCTTCTGACTCCAGAGCATGCCCCGCATCCAGTACCGCTTTATCATTACGCCTTAATTCATCAGCATTTTTTTCAGGGAAAATGTCATGATCAGTTTTTCCTTTAATGTTTTCACGATTTACATGAAATAATTTCTCATACTGATGATTAACAAATGTATAACGACCATTGATATCTTTAATAAATATAACTGCCGGAGAGTTATCCATTATGGATTGTATATCACGTCTCTTGGCTTCTATTAATTCCTGCCTGCTATTCCTTATCAACACTGCTGATTGATGCATCACTTTTGCCAATTCGCCGAGCTCATCACTTCTATAAAGCATTTCTGAAGAAATCAATTCACCACGTCCCATAACATGAGCTGCATCTATCAATTGTTTAATTGCACTGATAATCTGATTTGAAAAAATAACTGCAAAGCCAAATAAAGCAAGTGCAACCAGGGGGAAAATGGCACCAAAAATAATATTCCTTAAACCTCTTATTTCTGCAAGAAAAATATCTGGATTAATAGATAATGTAATCACCCAGAAAAGCCCGGGTAAATCAATATTCTCGGTCACACTCCATAATTCATTGGCTCCATTAACACATATTTTTGATTCATGAGTACTCAGGAACATATTCCCCATGCCATCAGTAACACAAACTCTGTCGCTCTCAGATATAGCCAACTCATTAAATTTTTTCAGAAAATATTGGAAATCCATACTAAAAGCAATTACGCCTGTTCTTATTTCAGGTGATACATAAACAGGCATCCACCATGTCACATTTTGAGCATTGTCACCAGCAATCTCTTTTATAATTTTTATGTCATCAGACCCAAGCTTTAGCATTTCAACAACAGTAGTATCCTGAGACATATTAGATAAATTTCTTTTTATACCAGAACTCTCAACACGAAAAACCTCCAATCCCTTTTTGTTAAAATATTTGACCTTTGACAAGCCATCACTTTGATTTATTAAATCGAAAAAATGCAACTCCATCTGTCGAATATCATTTTTTAATGCAGCATCATTCAAGGTTAGCTGATGAAAACGCATACTCCTGAACATAGGCAGCCTTGTTGCAAGCTGAAAACCTGCTCTTTGGTCGGTAAAAAAAGTGTTGAGGTTAGCAATACGCAAATCTGCATCATGATAAAATTCTTTTTCTAACTGGTATTTCACAGCTAATTCCATACGATCAAACACCAGCACTGTAACAATCAGTAAAAAGAGTACCCCACCAAACCCCAACGATAAAATAAGTTTTGTTCTTAGTGACATGGTTTATTCAACCTGCCTTTTACTTCTTAAATCTTTTCTTACAGCTTCAAGAACCTGTTGATAGAGATTTTTTCTTGGCATATGATCCCATAACAACATACGATTAAAATAATCAGGATCATCAAGATGCAATGCCTTTATTTCTTCATGTGTCAACAAACCTAGTGTTTCAATATTGGCTGGTGCCAGTCCAGTAATGGAAACCATTTGCTGCTGAATTGCAGGGCTAATCTGATGATCGATAAACTCATGAGCGAGAGACGATTGCTCACTTTTATTACTGATTAAATAACTATCAAACATTCCAACAGCACCCTCTTTGGGTATCGTCATAGCAAAGTTTTTACCCGCAGACTTCAGTTGAGCTGATGGGTCATACCAGCTATTGAATGCAACAATCTCTCCTTGCATAGCCAACTTTATTTCATCACCGCCGCCCTTATAATAAATGGCAGATCTATCATTAAACTCAAACAGCTTGTTTTTAATACTATCTAGCTGTGCTTTGGTCAGGCTATAAACATTTTTATATCCAAGCGCTAATGCCGTTACCCAAATCATAGAAACATCGTCCCACATAGCCACTCTTCCTTTGTATTCTGGATTCCATAAAGTATTCCAACTATCAGGACTGGACATTACATCCTTGTCATACATTAGACCTGTAGGCCCCCATGCCCAGGGAACTGCATAAACCTGGCTTTCAAACTGGCTCCATTCAGAATATTTGAGATTGTGATGTAAGTTGTGATAATTCGGCAAGCTGGAGAGATCAAGCGGGCTAACCAACCCCATATCATGCAATAGCCGAATACCTTCATTGGATATGATAAAAATATCAAACACTTCATTTGATTCAGCCACGGAAACAATTTCATCCAAATTATTGAGTGGCTTGAATTGAATTTTTACTCCAGTTTTCTGCTCAAAACTCTCATAACCGATGGTTTTTCCAGGATGACTTGGGTCACCATAAACATCCCAGCCAGCTATTCTCAACACTCTTTGTTCTTCTGCCAGAAGGTGTGACGTAAAAGAAGTTGTAAGACTTAAAAACAGAATCAGGGCAACGCTATTTATATACCGCACCATGTCAGCATTAATACTACGTGATAATAATATTTTCATACTACCGCCTCTTTACATTCATTTTTTAATCAACCATAAAGTTACTGCTGTACCTTTTCCTTCGTCACTGTTAACTTCTATTCCACCGCCATGCTGTTCCATGATCTGTTTAATCGTGGGCATGCCAAGGCCAACACCAAAGGCTCTGGTAGAAAAAAGTGGTTCAAAGATTTTTCCTAACACACCATCTGGCATACCAACACCATTGTCACTGATAATAATTTCAATGCGCTGATCATTTTCTATCGTTTTAATACACAGACAGGAATTTTCCCTGACAATATCTGTTAACTTTTCATCTATCATGGCGTGACAGGCATTCTCTACCACATTGATGACAGCCCTTTGCAAACGACCCGTATCAATTGCCACCTCAACATCTTTCAGTTCGAAGTTTTTTTCAAGTCGAATACCTTCGGGTATTTTCTGATCATCAATGATTGACTCAAGCCATTCATCTATTCGGGTAACATGCCAATCCAGATCAGTAATGCGTGTAAAGTCCAACAGCTCATCAATGATATGGTCACAACGATCGATATTTCTGTCGATACGTTCTATTGCCTGTTGTACACGCTCATCATCTTTGTCACTTCTTTTCTCAATAATATAAATTGATGGTCGCATCGCACCTAGCGGATTACGTAGTTCATGAGAAACTGTCGCTGTTAATTGACCAAGCGTTGCCAGTCGTTGTTTTCGCATCAACTCAATCTGCGTTTCACTCAGATCAGAACTCATATTATTAAATGCCGCAGCCAAAATCCCAAGTTCATCAGTGGCATCAGCATTAACTGACTCATCAAGATGCCCCATGCCTATGCGTTCTGCTCGTTTAGTAAGAGCACGAATAGGCCGCGACACCTGCCTGCCTATGAGAAGAGCAACAATCCCCGCCAGAAAAGCGAATACCAGGCCAGCATAGACGAACCAGCTAACGCTTTTGACAGTTGAAGACAATACCGTATTAACATCATTTTCAAACAACAAATACCAGCCCTTCAGGGCATCATTATTGTTATCATCAAAAGACTTATAGCGACCACCAAATCCGTATTTACCCGTCTTAAAAGTTAGACCCACGGGCGAATAAGAAATAATGTGTTTCAGATTATTTTCCTCTACTATCATTGATTCTGATGAAGAAGGATTCAATTTTTTTAATATTTGATCAGGCAATAGTTTGCTATGGAGCACATCACCCTTTCCCATGACCAGCTGACCATTGGATCTAATCAAAACTGCTTTTCGTGAAGCACTATCACCATGATCACCATGATCACCATGATCACCATGATCACCATGATCATTTTTACCACTGATTGATTTCATGTAATGACTTAAAGTAGAAAATAAATTGAAATTACATTTCAAAATACCCACCACCTGATTATCTACTTTAATGGGGACAACAATTCCAATAACATACCCACCGACACTTTCATCATAACCACGATCATCAAAAAATATTCTACCTTTACCATTATTATTTGCAGCCTTCCACCAGTATTTATAACTATGTGCCAATGTTGAAAGCTTATTTGTAGTACCAATAGCCAGACCATAACGATTGGTAACAAAAATCTCACCAATTTCATCTGGCAATGCTTTTTGCTGTAGCTTCAGTGATGAAGCAACCAGATTAGTCATATATGCCTTGATAAAACCATCATCAGCATTTGCCGTGTTCTTCCATCGTGTATTCAGGTTATGGATTTTCTCTTTACGTGCTTCATCTGTTAATTTTTCATACTCCGCATTACTTTTAATAAGCTCATTAAAAAGCATGCTTGACGAAGCTACACTGATAGCTATTTTTGTTTTTTCAATCAGCCGATCTCCCAAATGACTGGATTCCTCCTGAACGGATTTCTGCATCGAGCTCATAGCAGAATCCATAGCTGCATTTTTGCTGTACCAATATGACAATAGAGAAAAAACCATCAAAAAGGCGATGATTGAGAAAAACATATAGAGAGCAAACTTATCCTGTATTTTCATTTCATAATTTCCAGATCAATAATGTAACTAAGCAATTATTATTTATTACATGTACCTTTTTGTTTTTTATCCGATTGTTAACTATTTTTCCATATCCACTTCTACACAATTCAATGCACGAAACTATTAACCTGATTTGATATTGCCACACTCATGTAAGGCAAAATACGTAGTGTTAACAAGGTAAATACAAAACACTCCACTCATACGTAAAATGCCACCAATTATCAAGATTACACTTTAAAAAAATGGTGTTTTTCACTTCAAAATATGTCACTTTCTATTTAATGCTGGCTGTCACTGAAGACAAAGTTAATAACCGCAGACTTTTAGGGTAATGGTCTTGAATATTTCAGGGCGCACAATCTTGATAATCCATGCTCTATTCTGTAACACTGGTTATGACGGCAGAATTTTTACGGGGAGTACTGGAGCAGAAAATAACAAAACAAAGTAATGCTATTGCTGATTTTTATATATTTCGACCCATTGGAATTTGGCTATTTGCCTGGGGGCAGGCTTCAGCAAATAATATCCAGTTACTCATTAGGAAGCTGAGACTCAATCAACTCAAGCGCATTGCCATCAACATCACGACAAAACAGCGCACGACGACCTGATTTGCTCAGGGTGTAATCAAAGCCAGCCAGCTCAAGGGCTGACTGAATCAAATCAAGATTGGGCACTGTCATCGCCAGATGTCGATCTCTGCCGCCATGCTCTGGGCGTCCTTCAACAGGATCGGGATTAGGGAGTTCAAGCAGATGTATCTGGCCATCACCTACCCATAGCCAGGCACCGGCAAAACTCATATCAGGACGATTTTTATCTTGCTCCAGCCCTAACACACCACAGTAAAAATCCAGCGCGCGCCGAGTATTAGCAACGATAAAGCTAGCATGGTGGATGGCGGTGATGAGACTTGTGGACATATTTGTTACCTTGATTAATAGTACATCTAATTTGACAACACACCTTTTAATTGGTTTTTTTTCTGGGCACAAATACACCAAACCCTTGAGGCAAGTTAACATTGTCATCGTTAAACAGACGTGCAAGGATTAAGTTTCCAGTAAATGCCGTTATATGCATTGCATCACCAGCAAAAAAGAAGCTGTTATCATTGATTTTGTTATGTATTAAAAAGTCATAATAACCCGTTCTTTCTGCAAGCCTGGATTTAAATTTGTTCAAGGTACCCGAAAGAACCGGATCATCATTAATCATAGAAAGTAACTGACCATTTAATGGTGTAATTAAAAAGATACATTTAATACTATGACGATCACATAAATTAACAATATCTGTAATATATTCAAGCCTTTTATCACTTATAACTTCATACTTAATTGTTTTAACAAATTGATAACTCTCACTTACTTCATCATCAGAAAAAACAAGGTCTTTTATTTCATCTGGATAATAAGAAAAATTCTCCGATGCACCACCTGCAGTACCATGAGAATCGAATCGAGGCCTATCTTTACTATCTTTTAGAAAATTACGAAGTGTCTTATAGGACGCACGAAAAGCATCCAATGATAAAAACTTGCTCAGATATAAATTATTACTTACACCATTTTCTATAAAATTAAGATCATCATTAACAAGAAAATATTTATTAGTTTCAACATTCTTATTGAACGAGTAAAAGTCTAACCCAATAATCACGTTTTGTGGAAGCTTATTAATCCGCTCCAAGTAAAGCAAAAAACCTAAATGATCCTCTATACGAGCTGTGCCTACTCCCGAATTATAACTTCTTCCACCAAGATATTTTTTCACCATTAATGGATTAATACCATATACATGACTACTACCAAACAACATATTCTCGTAAGCAGGCTCCGTATAAAGTTTCGCTACCTTTTCTTTTCTATCATCTCGAGCAAATTTATTAGGTATTTCCAGGAGATTGTATGATGTCATACTGTATGGATCAATGATAAAATTAAATGAAAAAATCACCCCCATCAAAAAAATAGGGATAAAAATATAAAACTTACTCCATTGATAAGGCTTCATCCTAACCCTCAAAAATTAAAATATAAAAAATCGCTAACTTCATGCATTTTTAATAATGCGAATGTCAGCATAAAGGAACCTGAAAATAAATAGATCTTATTAAGCCTTAGCATATCCTTAAATTGCATACTATTTCTACCCGCTAGACATAATATTAAAACCATAAAAATAGCCAGCAAGGTATACTTATCTCCATTAATAGCTTGCATCCAGGCACCAAATTCTACCTTACCATGTAAAAACTCAAGCTTATCAAACCAACGATAATTCAATACAAGATCACCACCTAGCATTCCCTTTAAAACCTTTATCGCATCACTCCACTCCTCTGCCCGAAAAAAGACCCAACCAATATTAACGAAATTAAACGTCACAAACCATGCAAGAATTTTTGGCATTGTCATACCAATATCTTTCCAGAATCGATGAATCACCAAAGCCATGCCATGCAACGCACCCCAAAATATAAATGTCCAGCCAGCACCATGCCAGATTCCACCAAGAACAAAGGTTGCCAATAAATTATTATAAGTTCTGTATTTTCCGTTACGGCTTCCGCCTAATGGAATATAAACATAATCCCTTAAAAAACGTGACAGCGTAATATGCCAGCGCCGCCAAAAATCCTGGATATCTAGCGCCTTATATGGAGAATTAAAATTAATAGGAAGCTTAATATTAAATAGTAATGCAGCACCGATAGCCATATCAGTATAACCACTAAAATCAAAATACAGTTGAAAAGTATATGAAAGAGATGTTGACCATGCTTCAATCAAATTTAGGGCTTCTGCATGATCAAAACCAGCAGTTGCCCACTTCGAAAAACCATCAGCTATTACTACTTTTTTAAACACCCCCATAGAAAAGATAAATAGCCCAAGAGCAATATTATTGTAGTTTTTTATTAAATTCCTTTTTGATGCAAACTGAGGCATCATCTCGGCATGATGAACAATTGGCCCAGCAATCAGTTGAGGAAAAAATGATACGAACAACGCATAATTCAAAAAGTCATATTCAACGGTTTCTTTACGATATGAATCCACTAAATATGCAATTTGTTGAAACGTAAAAAAAGAAATCGCTAAAGGCAACACTAAATGCAATAAAGAAGCTGAACTATCAAATGCAATATTGAAATTTTCAATTAAAAAATCTGAATACTTAAAATAGCCCAATAATATGAGATTAGTAACAACACCAAAAGCAAGCAGTGTTTTTTTGTGGATACGAACCCTTATAAAATTCTCATTTAGTGAGTTCCCAACTACATAATTAAATATCATGGACGAAAGGATGATCGGTAAATACGCCACATTCCACCAGGAATAAAAAAACAATGACGCAAATACCAAAAAACCTTTTGCACCTACAATCATCCGTTTCTGCAACAAATAAAAGTATATAAAAAAACTTAACGGCAAAAACAGAAAAATAAACTCGTAACTATTAAATAACAATTATTTACTACCTTAATATTTTTATTAGGAATTAGCATGATGAGAAATCAGCCTCATCATAATCAGATCTATATGTGTTTATGATTTAGCAATTCTAGCAGCCTCAGGCCGAATGATGATTATATCCTGCCCCGCATTCTATAAACCACAACAATATATCTAGTGCTTATTTGTTATATCCACAATAAATAACATCGTCAGAACTAGCTGATACAGTGGTTCTCCTGATTGATACTGCGCTTTGGGTTATACTATGCGCCGCCTGAATCACAGACCTATTGCCATTGCCAGCCAAGACGATTTATGAATCCTGATCTATCCAAGTTACAACCCTACCCCTTTGAAAAGCTGGCGGCTTTGAAGGCAGATTGCTGCCCTCCGCAGGATTTATCCCATATTGCGCTTTCTATCGGCGAACCCAAGCATCCCGCGCCAGAAGTGGCTTTGCAGCCTTTGCGCGACAATTTGGCTGCGATTAACAGCTATCCGCTGACCAAAGGTCTACCCGAATTGCGCCAGGCGATAACCAACTGGCTAGAGAACCGCTTTTCCCTGCCTGCCGGTGCTGTGGATACTGAGAATCAGGTGATCCCCGTCAATGGCACCCGCGAGGCACTGTTCGCCTTTGCTCAGGCCGTAGTTGAACGCAGCAATGACGCACTGGTGCTGATGCCCAACCCGTTCTACCAGATTTATGAAGGTGCGGCCTATCTTGCTGGTGCTACGCCGTATTTCTACGCCACCACCCGCGAGAACAACTATCAGCCGGATTTTGACGCCATTCCTGAAGACATCTGGCAGCGTTGCCAGCTGATTTATGTTTGCACGCCGGGCAATCCCACCGGCGCAGTGATTTCTGAAGCCAAGTTAATCAAGCTGATAGAAAAATCAAAACAGTACGATTTCATCATCGCTTCTGACGAATGTTATTCCGAAATTTATTTTGATGGCGTAAAACCCGCGGGACTATTGCAGGCAGCAGTCAATAGCGGCAATGAGAGTTTCAAAAACTGCGTAGTTTTTCACAGCCTGTCAAAACGCTCTAACCTGCCCGGCATGCGATCAGGTTTTGTTGCTGGTGATGCTGAAGTGATGAATTCTTTTCTGCTATACCGCACCTATCACGGTTGCGCCATGCCACCGGTACATCAGATCGCCAGCATTGCTGCGTGGAATGATGAGCAGCACGTCGAACAAAACCGTCAGCTTTATCAGCAAAAGTTTGACGCAGTTTTAAATATACTCAGCCCTGTTTGCGAAGCGAAGAAACCTGATGCAGCTTTTTATATCTGGTTACACACAGATAAAGATGATGCCGATTTTGCACAGGCTTTATTCGATCAGCAAAATGTCACCGTATTACCCGGCAGTTATTTATCACGCACGGTTGATGGCGAAAATCCCGGCAGCCATCACGTACGTATGGCACTGGTCGCACCATTAGACGAGTGCATCGATGCCGCCAACCGAATTAAACAATTTATCGAAAACTTATAGTTATTGGAGATCCCGATGGACAATTTAAAAAATATTATCGAAGAAGCTTTTGAACGCAGAGCTGACATCACCCCACGCAACGTTGAAACTGCAGTTTCTGATGCGGTCAACGAATGCATCGCCCTGCTTGATTCTGGCGAAGCACGTGTTGCTGAAAAGAAAGACGGTGACTGGGTGGTTAACGAATGGCTGAAAAAAGCCGTGCTGCTTTCTTTCCGCATCAACGACAACGAATTCATCAAAGGTGGTTTCACTAACTACTACGATAAAGTCGATTCAAAATTTGCCAACCACAACATCCGCGATTTTCGCGAGTCTGGCGTACGCGTAGTACCACCAGCGACTGCTCGCATTGGTTCTTACGTTGCACCCAATGTTGTACTGATGCCGTCTTACGTTAACATCGGCGCTTATGTTGATGAAGGCACCATGGTTGATACCTGGGCGACTGTAGGCTCATGCGCACAGATTGGTAAAAACGTTCACCTTTCTGGCGGCGTTGGCATCGGCGGTGTTTTAGAACCTCTACAAGCTGCACCGACCATCATCGAAGATGACTGTTTCATCGGCGCACGCTCAGAAGTGGTTGAAGGTGTGATTGTTGAAAAAGGCTCGGTTATTTCAATGGGCGTTTACATTGGTCAAAGCACCAAGATATTCAACCGCATGACGGGTGAAATCACTTACGGTCGCATCCCTGCAGGTTCAGTTGTGGTTTCAGGCAATCTGCCATCAAAAGACGGTACATACAGCCTGTACTGCGCAGTCATCGTCAAACAGGTTGATGCAAAAACACTGGGCAAAACTGGTTTGAATGATTTACTTCGTAGCATAGATTAATTATGGCAACAACACTTTTTGGCATTCCAAATTGTGACACGATGAAAAAAGCACGTCGTTGGTTAGAAGCCAATGACGTGCTTTATACATTTCACGATTATAAAAAAGCCGGTGTTCCAGAAAAAGAACTAAAACTCTGGGTAAAAAAAGTCGGATGGGAAATATTATTAAATCGACGCGGCACCACATGGCGAAAGCTGGATGACAGCGTTAAGGAGAATATTGACGAAGCTTCAGCCATTCAAGTGATGCTGGAAAACCCCAGCTCCATTAAACGCCCTATTCTTGAAACAGATGATCAACTTTTGGTTGGCTTTGCTGAAGATACTTACAAGGAAGCATTTGGTAAATAATTAGTTAGCAAGTACATGTAACTGGTCGACAATCGGATCGGTGATATGTTTTATTTTCTTGCGCATCATAGTGCCAATCGCATCTGTTTGTGAAAACACGGGATTGATTAACGCTACACTCAGGCAGGACAAAACCAGCATTGCCTGTATCTTCTCTTTCACCTCAGGCACAACATCCAGCACCGCTTTCAATGCAACATCTTCAGGCTGTTTACAGACACAGGCTGACTCATCACAAATCACCTCAATGTCATCAACAGTGTACGACTTTGGTTTTACTGAAATAAAATAAACAGCAATCGCATTGAGCAACGCCTCAACCACTTCCTGATTACTGGGTTTTTTTAGTGCGACTTCTGCGGTTTTAATAAACGCCTGACCACGGTCATTTAATACTCGATTCAACATAATGGCATAAGGATTGCCTTCATCGATCAGGGTTTTTATTTTTCCTGTCACCGACTCATAAGAAGGATGTGATTGCGCTTCAAGTGGAAGATCATCAGGCAAGGCGTGCATAAAACCAACGTAAAAGTTACGTTTGCTTTTTGCTTTTTGCCACAACTTCTGTTTTTCATCTTCACTAATTAACCCCGGCTGCAATACCAGTCGTACCGAGTCAATCATGACGTGTGGATCTTCTTCAAAGGGTAAAAACTCAATCAAAAATTCTGCCAGCACTGATCCCGTTTTGCCCTGCACCACCGCTTCCTTTTCCAGCATACGTCGTGCATTAGCGGCCGTCGGCATAATCCACCATGCACGTTCGGCCAGCTCATCCGTTAGACCCGGCGCGTGCACAGCGGCAACAACCGCCTCTGATTCACCCAGCAACAAAAGTTGCTGCAAACTCTCAGAGCGAGCCTGCCCCATCCGTGTCCAGCGTTTTAAGAATACGGGATAACCGCCGGGTGAACCTGTTACGTGCGTAGAAAATAGAGCTTTGACTTCCTTCAGATATTTATCATCTTTACAGTTTGGATTTAAAACGACTTTCGCTTCACCTTTATCAGTGAGCGCGTGCACAATCATTTTTGATTCATCGATACGAACAGCCTGCAATTTTTGCGCAAGCAAAACGTTGAGTCGTAGATTATCTTCTGCTGAGAGTTCCATGTTAATTCAATTGTATGCGCTGACCGAAAGGTACTGTTGTTTTACCTTTTACCAGCCAGGTTACAGGGAACGCAGGTTCCACTTTGGGAAACACACCATCAGCATCGGTAAAATAAATCAGCAAATCGGGTGCTTTGTCCTGATCATCAGCCCAGGCAAACACGGGCTTGAAGTTAGTACCGCCACCACCACGAATTTCCAATTCAAACTTAAACTCTTCCCACGGAGCAAAACTCCACGGACAACCATAATTTAAATCTGAATCACAGGTCAGTAAAGTAATACCCGCACGCACCTGACTTTTGATGGCATCAATTTCTGATATAAATTCCTGTATCTCTTCGGACGAAATCGAACCACTGGTATCTACGGCAACGACTATATTGGTTTCGCTACTGCGCAAGCTGGGATACACCGCCGGATCACCGCGACGACTCGACGGACGCGTGTAACTGTAATCATCTCTCGCTGTCGCCGACATATAACGCGCTAACAACATGCGCCACGGCAGCTTGGGCTGCAATAGATGATCAACCATGCGCGCCATATCACCTTCCAGCTTGCCCGACTGCAAAGCCTGTTGTGCGGCACCGGCCATTCGCTGTTGCCACTGCACGCTTAGGTCTTCCAGTTCCTGCGGTGACATTTCAGGCGGCGGATTGGAACCTGTTTGACCACCCTCTTTGGGTGAATCACTTTGATTGCCTTTGCCATCCTGCTTATCATTTTTTTTGCGCTCGTTTTCACCGCCGCTATTATCTTTATTTTCTGGCGTTTCATTATCACCATCTTCAGAACTGTCATCCCTGTTCTGTTCAAGATCACGCTCACCGTCATTGTCGTTATCTTCAAGACAGGGATAAATTTCCTCGGCGGTCATGCCTTCGTACTCACGCAAATACATGGCATCTGGCGCTGGTTTCAAACCATCATTAATCAGCATGGGATTCACTGCATAGTCACAGGCCATTTCCCAACGATGTTTTACGCGGTGACCTTTGCGATAAAAATGCGAGAGCGCACAATGCAATGCTTCGTGCGATAAAGCGAACTGAGTTTGCTCTGAATCGAGCGCATCGATGTAATCATTGTTATAAAAAAAAGTTTTGCCGTCACTGAATGTAGTTTCACACCAGGAAGAATCGGCGGGCACCATGGGTAAACGTAAAACCAGCGCACCAAGAAATGGCTTATCCAGAATCAGGCGTGTTCTGGCAGTGGCGAGTTTGGTTTCTACGTCGGGATATTGCATTATTAAAATGCTTTTTTAATAAAGCATAATATCTGCGATTTTATCAGCCCATGAAGCGAATTCCGGCACGGCAAAAATATCCTGCCCCACTGCCCTGTGCATATCAGACACCATCATCACACCCATTTCACGCTGTGGCAAACGGCTGGCGTAGTTGAGAATATTTCCATGAACCTTCATGGCATCATCGGTTTCTTTGGCACGAATGGCGCGTCCGACTAATGCTGTTGCAACAGCGTACTGCAAATCAATTTCTTTTGGTGCGGCGACTTCTTCGCCTTTGACGATGGCATCTAAATCAGGCATTTGATCGAGGCTATCGACAAAGGCTTTGACTTCGATACCAGCGGCTTTACCGACACAGGCTTGCAATGCACCCAGCAATAAATTACTGGGTTCATCAAATTTCTGTAATGCACGGTGGGCAAATTCCCAGGAACGTGGTGATGGGAAGGCAACGGGATTTTGTGCAGCATCAAACTCGAATAACAAATCCTGACGGAAACGCAAAAAAGCAATAATGCGCTCATCAATGCCGTTGGCATAAGCCCAGGCCACCCAGTCATCGAGATTAATTTCAACTTCGTAATGCGAGAAGCGATTCGCCAATGGTGCAGGCATGCTGTACGTGACACCACGGTCACCCTGACGGTTACCGGCAGCGATGATCGCCCAGCCTTTTGGCACTTCGTATTCACCCAACTTGCGATCAAGAATTAACTGATAAGCCGCAGCAGAAACACTCGGTGGTGCTGAAGTAATTTCATCGAGAAACAAAATACCGCGATTACCGTGACGCTTTAAGTTGGGCAGCATGGATGGCACCGCCCATTCGACAAATTCATCGACACGGAAAGGAATACCGCGCAAATCACTGGGTTCCATCTGCGACAGACGGATGTCGATCAACGGCACATCATGAGATTCGGCAATCTGCGCCACCATTTGTGATTTACCGACACCGGGCGCACCCCAGAGCATCACCGGGGTATGGTGACCGGTATCTGCGCTGGAGAATTCTTTTTCGATTACCGTTAATAAGTGAGCTGGACGCATAGTTAACTACTTATAAAGTTTATTGGTCAAAACCGGCTAACTTATAGAGACGTTTGGCTTCTTCAGGGTCTTTATCGACACCCTTGCCTTCCTCGTACATCATCGCCAGAGTGGTCAAAGAACCCATCATCCCCTGCTGAGCGGCTTTCTCGAACCATTTAACGGCTTCCTGCGAGTTTTGCTCGGCACACTCACCTTCCATGTACATAAAGCCCAGACCGTGCTGTGCGAGCGCGTGGCCCTGCTCAGCGGCTGATTTCATATAGTTAAACGCTTTTTCCTCATTGACCACTGAACCCAGGCCATTTTGAAGCATAATCGCGCAACGATGCTGGGCTTCAGCATCACCGGTTTCGGCGACGGGGCCCAGAAAACTCAGGGCCTGGCGAAAGTTCTTGGCTTCAAACGCTGCAATACCGCTGGAAAAAGCGGCATCCGCATCGGTCATCTCAATATTTGTATCAGTGGACATTATTTTCCCCATTCAAAATTCTTTCGAAATATCAATATGGGGCGAAGCCTACAGAATACAAGGCTTAATGAGAATACCTATCATTGGAAGTATTGCTTATATGCTAGCCCTGCCCTCCCTAATGGGATATAAGCATCACTTTTACCATGGGGCCGGAATACGGTATAATCTGCGCCCATTGTTGGTGAGTTAACACCAGAAACGAATTCCGATTGTAAGCAAATCATCGCTTAACGGCGGTGAATACAGAAATTTAATAGAGGATTTATCCATGAACCAAGATTACTACAATGCTGTTACTAAGATGGAAGAAGCTGGTGTTGATGCAGAATACATCTGTGGCTGGCAGGGCGGTTATGTTTTGAACCCACCACGCGAAGAGCAACGCGTAACTGATGCTTATGAAGCCGGTTATGACGATGGTAAAGAGAAAAACGCTGACAACTTCAGCAGCTGGGCTAAATAAGTCTAGTTACTGAAATAAGCAGTACAAAAAAGCCGGTGTCGAAAGACACCGGCTTTTTTTACGTCTGCGATTTAATGCTGGCAGCCTAAATCAGGTTTCTCGCCACCTTCTTGAAGGTTTTCAGCGCATCAGGAATCTCAATGTCCATAATCTGATCGGTCACCCATTTATTATCTTTCGCACCCATCACTTTAGTAACATGCTCACCACAACGTCTTCTCATCTGAAAGCCCGGCTGATCTCCATCATAGGCAAAACCCGCATATTCAGCCATACGCTCGTTGATTATCTGAATAAACTGCCCTTTGTAGTCTTCATCCTTATCCTCATTCACATCCAGACGATTATCAAGCATGGTTTTAGCCAGGTTCAACGCCAGCTCAGTAATCAGGTCTCGACGCTCTTCTTCTGAATACTCCTTCTCAGCGGTCATACGATCGACCACATGCACAAAAAATCCCAGCAATTCGGCAACCACATCCAGGCGCTGATTATAAGTATCGGTCTGAAAGCCTTCATTCTCCAGATGCAGCACGTTGGCACCCGAGATACGCCATAGATTAAAGCCCAGGGCGCTGCCTATGTCTTTAGCACTACGCTCACGATCCTGATTATTCCACCTGCTTTTTACCCTGATTTTCACAACCGACCTCTAAGACTCATCATTAACGGCAGATATTATACTGATTTGCTAAAGGAGCTTCTGACTAATTCTGTGTGGGTTAAGGTCAAAGGTGATTCACCGCAGAGGCGCGGTGAATGCAGAGGAAAAATGAGGGATAGCAAATTGAAGTCATGTAGGGTGCGCCATGCGCACCACTGAAATCATGATATGAAAGAGTTTTGGTGCGCACGGCGCACCCTACGATTACTCAGATTTTTCTTAATTTAGTAGACACTGAGGGCGATAAAAATTTTCGCATATAAAACAAGCTGATTAAGATGAGCAACAAAACATTATGACTTAAAGCGCCAGAACTAGAACCATCCTCCGCCGGAACCAATCCCTCTTCAGTAAACTCATATTTGACACCATTCTCATCAATACACTTACCATCCGTTACGGTGCAGGTGCCACCATCAATAGTAGTAAGCTCCCAGCCTTGAAAAATGGGATCACTAAAATCAATAACCGTTAAATCACCCACATTTATCACGTTAGCACTGAGATCATTTATAGCAACTGAAATCACGGCTCCATCCGCTACTGTCAGTGAACCGGCACTAGAAATTGTAAGCGCTCCTTCGCCTGAAAGAGTGGCAGCATTCGAAAGAGATAAACCAGAAGAAAGATATATATCACCAGATTCAAGTAACATCGTTCCCGAAATAATAACTCCTCCAGAAGATGATGCCCCCTCTATCGATGAACCATCTTCACAATTAAAATCAGCTTCGAAAACAGCCGTACCAGAGATAATATTAAATGTACCGGCGTTTATAAAAGAGTTCGTAAAAGTAACCGTGTTCGAAACAACATCAACCGTGCCTAAATTTGTGATTGATCCTGTACCTCCAACAAGCGTATCCCCTGTTAATGAAAAATTATTTTCGATAGTAGTGTCAGAATTAAGGAGAATTGTTCCAGCTGTAGCACTAATATTCAAAATAAAAATTACTTCTGCGCCACCAATTGCTTCCACCGTAACATCACCAGTCGTCTCAACAGCAATGCTTGTATAGTCCATGTTTCCACCGGAACCCAAATTAAAGGAACCATTAGCACCAAACGTAAGCACCTCACCAGCCCCCATCTCAAGAATACTCCCATTTGCGTAAGGCACTGTGGCTGATCCCGTTTCCACTAAACCACCATCACCAAAAGTGAGCACGAGCGGCTCTACAACCGTGATAGAACCACCATCAGGAAAAGTAATAATGAGATTACAACTGGTATCACACAAATTCGCGGCAAAGGCTGAATTTGCGAATAAAAACAGGAAGATAAAACTAAACAATGATTTCATGATGACTCCGTGGCGATATCCATAATTACCGTATCAAATTGAGGTTAACAGGTGTATATCTGATAATCAAACCGCTACCCATTGATAGACATACATCAAGCGCTTAACGACATTAATAAAGAATAATACAAATTCTATAATCTGAGACAGATGTAACCAAACATAAAAATATGACAACAAGACTCAATCCATTCTTGCTAATACCCTTTCTACTATTTCCTGCACCACAGGTGCTTGCAGATAAACTCAACATCGCTGTCGCCAGTAACTTCTCCCATACCCTGCGCTCATTAGCTGAAGATTTTGAATCTAAAACTGGCCATCAACTTCGTGTCAGTAGCGCATCAACCGGCAAGCTTTATACTCAGATTAATCACGGTGCACCCTTTGATATTTTTCTGGCTGCTGATGAACGCAGGCCAGACAGGCTTATCTCTGAAGGTAAAGCTACGGCAGAATTATCGCAAACTTATGCGATTGGAAAACTGGTTTTTATTTCAAACATCAAACCGATAAAAAACTGTCTGGATGTACTCGATAGTCCATCACTAAAGCGTCTTGCTATTGCCAACCCCAAAACTGCACCCTACGGTTTGGCGGCAAAACAAACCCTTGAAAAACTTCAGTTATGGAAAACACTTAAACCTAAACTGGTAACGGGTGAAAACATTGCACAAAGTTTGCAGTTTGTTTCAACGGGTAATGCCAGCGCTGGTTTTGTTGCGAAGTCGATGTTGCTGCAAGGCGCTGAAATAAATGTTTCCTGTGAATGGGATGTGCCCGCAAACATGCACGAACCCATTAAACAAAAAATGCTAGTATTGGCCAGGGCATCGAACAAACCGGCAGCTAAAGCCTTCTGGCAATACATGCAAACAGACGATGCAAAAACAATTATAAAAAACAGTGGTTATGACACTCCTTAAATCATGAAAAGCAGTAAATAAAACTCATGGATTTCTTCCCCGGCTTTGGCCCGCTGCTTCTTACTGCAAAACTTGCAGCTATCACTACACTGATTCTGCTGATCATTGGCACACCTGTAGCCTGGTGGCTGAGCACAACCCGTCTTAGAATTAAACCTTTAATAGAAACCATTGTGGCATTACCTATCGTACTACCACCGACTGTAATGGGTTTTTATTTGCTAATTTTATTGAGCCCGCAAAGCACCATCGGTGGCTGGTGGTTTGAACTTACGGGTGAAACACTTACTTTCAATTTTTTTGGACTGGTCATTGCTTCGGTAATCTATAGTTTTCCATTTGTGGTGCAACCGCTGCAAAGTGCTTTTGAAAATGTTGGGCGTGATTTAATGGAAGCGGCGCACACGCTGGGCGCTAAACCACTGGATGCTTTTTTCAGCATCGCCGTGCCGCTGGCAAAACGTGGATTTCTCACCGCCACCGTATTGGGTTTTGCACACACGCTGGGTGAGTTCGGCGTGGTACTCATGGTTGGCGGTAACATACCGGAAGAAACTCGTGTTATCTCCATCGCTATTTACGATCACGTTGAAATGCTCGAGTACGGCAAAGCTCATACACTTTCAGCCATCCTGTTAGGCTTTGCTTTTCTGGCCATGCTATTGATGTACACCGTTAATCATAAACAGGCGGATAAACAATGAGCAACGCCGGTCACTGTTCGATCAAATTACAGCGTAAAGAATTTTCTGTCGAAGTAGAATTCAATATCCCCTCACGTGGCGTACTGGGAATTTTTGGTGATTCCGGTTCTGGCAAAACCACACTATTAAGATGTCTCGCCGGATTAGAAAAACAGGCTCAGGGGCAGATTGAATTCAACGGCCAAAACTGGCTGAGTGAAACACTAAGCTTATCCAGTCAGGCAAGAAATATCGGTTACATTTTTCAGGAAGGTCGATTGTTCCCACACCTGAATGTACAGGAAAATCTTGAGTACGGAACAAAACGATGCACAGCAAATAACTCAGGTTCAATTGATCGTAAAAAACTGCTTGAACTACTCAACATCAACCACCTGCTCGACAGAAAACCCCATCAACTCTCCGGTGGTGAAAAACAACGCGTTGCACTGGGTCGAGCCCTGCTTAAAAATCCGCAAATCATGTTGCTCGACGAACCTTTAGCCTCGCTCGACAAAAAACATAAACAGGAAATTCTGCCTTTTCTAAGCTGTCTGCACAGAGAACTCAATATCCCCATGCTATACGTTAGCCACAGCATGGAAGAAGTTTCATTATTGTGCGATCACATCATTGTATTAAAACAGGGTCGCATTCAGTTTGATGGTCATCTGCACGAAGCACTGGTTTCATCCGAATCACCGTTAGCCAAAGCCGATGATGCCGCCGCTGTTTTAGATGGTCTGGTCGCCAAACAGGAAAAAGAATTTCAGCTTTCTACTATACAAACCGCCAACGGTAACAACATTATCGTTCCCGGCAAAGCAGAAGTCGGTCAGCAGGTGCGTGTACGCATACAAGCCAGCAACATCAGCCTGTGCAAAACAGCCATTACCGACAGTAGTATTCTTAATATTATTGAGGGCACAATTTCTGCTGTAGTCGATGAAAGCAGTTCACATGTATTGTTACAAATTAACAGCAAAAATGATTTGCTATTAGCTCGTATTACTCAAAAGTCGTATCAACAGTTAGAACTAAGCATTGGCCAGTCTATTTATATGCAAATAAAAGCCGTTGCAATTCATGGCGCGTAAATTTAGAAAATCTAAAAAATTGGCCCCAATGGTTTACCCGTATTTTCCTCAGCCATAATAATATTGGTTTCATTGATATCACCGGTAATATCAATATGAATACCACGCACACCGGGCATGGTTTTTAATACGTAAGCCGCCATTAGCATCAGTAGTTTTTCGTTATCGGTTTCAATCGCGGTGAGCATTTTATCTGCGACGATCTGGCAACGTTGTTCGGCATTAGGCATATCAACCCAGTCACGGCTCATTTGCCAGCCTTTGTCCATGTCGGCATTCATCTGATCAAAAAAGTCTGAGGCTTCGCTTAAAAGTTTATCGGGTACTTCAAAAGCGTTAGTGCGGCCATCGACGATGATATTAAGCTTCATATGAATAACTCTTGCATAATAACTATTTTAATAAATTACAGACACAAAAAAACCGCACTTCGCCAAAAACGTAATGCGGTTTTTTCTATTTATAATTGAAGCAGTGCTTCAACCACAGAACTCTAGCGTTCTGAACCTGCTTCTTCGTGAGCAAGGTCAACTACTTCCATAGCTAGATCACGGTACTTCTGACGGTAACCGTCCAGTTCAGAACCAGCTTCTGGAGTGAAGTATTCACCCTGTCTTACACCATCTGCATGCTCTTTTGCCATGAATTTCTTCTGCATTTCAAGCATTTCTTTGATTTTGTCTGTTTTAGCGCTCATAACTTTTACCTTTGTTGAACAACCGGCTGATGCCAGTCTTCTAAATCTGTGGCCGAATTCTAGCATCGACCCGAAAACAAGCTGTATACCCCATAAGGGTAAGATCGATTAATAACCGCCTTTGCGGGTACTTTGTGGGCAACCACCGATTTTTAGGCCTTGTTTTGAAGGCATGCCGGGGAACATTTCGTACATCAGCTTGGAAGAGACTTTCTCACCCCAAAGTTTGCCCATGGCCTTCATGATGCCGCGTTCATTAGGTTCATCACCGCCCAATGTCTCTTCGCGAACATATCTAACAATGTCCCAATGTCTCTCTGTAGGCTCGATTTCCTCTTCAGCGAAGAGTGCCGCAGCGATTTCTTCATTCCAGTCATTTGCGTTTACCAAATAACCGTTGTCTGTTCTTTCAACTGACTCAAGTGCCATAGTCTTGTACCCTTTTATCTGTCTAAAATTAAATACTTAATAAATTGGAGGCGGAATAATAAATCAGATAAGGCTAATTTTCCAGCTACTCAAAAGGGATATTCGGCAAAAAAAAATCTAAGTACCTGAAAAATGCGACTTATCTTCTGTTTCACCAACGGCTTTAACACCCTTGTGGGGCATGAAAATGCCACAGCCCAGGTGACGATGCTCGCCAATGCCCTGCTCCTGCAAGGCAATGGAAGTCTGTTTATCCAGATCGGCCATCATCAAACTGCGGGTTTCAATGCTATTTTCCGGGGTCTGGATAGTATGCTGGATACCACACAGCATTTTCCTAAGGTCTATATCACGCTTTGCCAGCTCATCGACTATCCACTGGGTAAACGCATCTTCGTCCATGCCTTCTGGCACGACGACATAACGCGAAAATATTGTACCCAATGGATTTAATGGCTTTTCTGTGACAGCACCAATTTCAAGTTCATGACCCGCAATATTCACTTTTTTGCCGATCAGTGCCATTGCTTCCTCCACTCGAGGGCGCGGAACTCTTAAATTCATACGTGTACGCTTTGACAGGTGGATCAATTCACCATCAGCAGGACGCTCCCAGCCATTACCAGTTGCAGCGCCGTGTATTTGCTGAATGCCCACTTCCGGCTCATCGGCCAGCCAGGGCAGAATTTCGTACAGAACCTGAGATAATTCCCAGGCGTGTGTGGTGGGCAGCTGCTTGCAATTGATCTTGAATGACAGGTCAACCACATTATCGGGCTGTACAAATTCAGTTTTCTTGTCTTCGTCTTGCCACAGCATCGTTTTATTCCTGTCTGGCGGTAAAAGCCGCTTCACACTTATCCTGCCAGTCATCAGGCGTATCAGAATAACCGGGCTTTACATCCATCTGAAAGAATAATTCGCCAGCTTTTGCGCGCTTGCCCAATTCCACCTTCAAATCCTCAAAGCTTTCCAGTTCCTGATTTTGTAACATGACTTCACTCAACCAAAGCATTTTCTATATCCTCATTCTATATGTATGCGCCACGCTGTAGCATCATGTGCACACAGCAGAAATCCTGCTGGAGATAATGCGATCATCCCGCCTGAAAAACAATATCACCTAAGAGCAAGCCAGCGCACGAATTAACTCTCCCGAGCTCAAACACTATATATGGGTGCCAATGCAGAAAATAAACCCCATACAATAAAAAGCTGCAAAAACCATTATCTCTTTGATTTCATTGATAAACACATAGAATCATGCCAGAAATACAAAAAAACTCTATCCCTTTGGGGGTAAGACCACATAAAGACCACCCCCCAAGGGTAGGGTTCTACAGCTGCCCGCCCGGCTCTAGAATCTCGTTCCATAATTTTCCTCAGGTGTAATTGCAAAAACTTTACCTCTGGGGATATTGAGAACAAATTGATTTGGGAATACAATCGGTTCCCCGATTTCGACCAAAATATGCGATCTGATCATAAGATCAGAACAATGGCGGTTTAACAGGAGACAATCCATGGCCAAAAAGATATACGAAACACCAATGCTGGACATCCTTGAAGAAGGACCATGGCCCAGCTTTATTACTGGTATCAAGAAACTTCGTGATGAGCATCCACAGGAGCGCATTCAAGAAGTAACAAGCAGCCTTTTAGGTCAGCTTGAGCATTCTTACGAAACTCGTAAGGGTTACTGGAAAGGCGGCACCGTATCTGTATATGGTTATGGCGGTGGTATTATTCCTCGTTTCTCAGAAGTAGCTTCGGCTTTCCCTGAGTCTAAAGAATTCCACACAGTTCGTGTTCAACCACCTGCTGGCAACCACTACACAACAGCAATGTTGCGTCAGTTGGGCGATAGCTGGGAAAAACACGGTTCTGGTCTGCAAACATTCCACGGCCAGACTGGTAACATTATGTTTATCGGTACTGACACTGATGGTGTTCAGGACTTCTTCGACGAAGTTAATGAATACGGTTGGGACCTTGGTGGTGCTGGCCCATGTGTACGTACTGCAATGTCATGTGTTGGCGCTTCACGTTGTGAAATGTCTAACTGTAACGAGCACGGCATTCACCGTCTGCTAGTTAATAACTTCACTGATGACGTTCATCGTCCTGCTCTTCCTTATAAATTCAAATTCAAAGTATCTGGTTGTCCTAACGACTGTCAGAACGCTATCGAACGTGCAGACATGGCCATAATTGGTACATGGCGCGATGAGATGAAAGTTGATCAGGAAGAAGTTAAAGCTTATGTAGCTGCCAAAGGTCGTCAATACATTATCGACAACGTTACAACACGTTGCCCAACTAATGCACTAACTCTGAACGACGACGATACACTGACTGTAGACAACCATAACTGTGTACGTTGCATGCACTGTCTGAACGTAATGCCTAAAGCTCTTCACCCTGGTGATGACAAAGGTGTAACCATTCTGATTGGTGGTAAACGCACACTTAAGATTGGCGACATGATGGGTACTGTTGTTATTCCATTCATGAAGCTTGACACTGAAGACGATTACGAGAGTCTGGTTGAGTTGGCTGAAGAAATTATTGATTTCTGGGCTGAAAATGCGCTTGAGCACGAACGCTGTGGTGAGATGATCGAACGTATCGGTCTGGTTAATTTCCTCGAAGGCGTTGATTACGAGTTGGATGTTGATCCAAATATGGTCAGCAGCCCACGTCAAAGCTCATACATCCGTATGGATGGCTGGGATGATGAAGCCGTTAAATGGTTTGAGCGTAAGCAAGAAGCCGCTAACGCTTAATTCAAGCGAAATAAACAACATGGAGGGGGTTAACGCCCCCTTCTAAATAACATATTTAGAAAATTATTTGAGGAAGAACCATGAGTGATGATAAACCTCGTTCACCGATAGAATCTGGATGTCCTGACGCATTCCAATACATGCACCCTACTATGCGCAAAAATTACGGCGCGTGGAAATTTCATGAGCATCCACAACCTGGCGTTCTGCGTCACGTAGCTTATAGTGGTGATGAAATCTGGACTGTTCGTTGTGGTACACAACGTATTCTGGATATCTTCTCTTTACGCGAACTTTGTGACATTGGCGATGATTTTGCTGATGGCTACATTCACTTTACTATCCGTAGTAACGTTGAATACATGGTTTCAGACGCTTCTAAAGTTGAGCCTCTGATCAAAGCAATCACAGACAAAGGTTACATCGTTGGTGGTACACAGAACTCTGTGGCCATGATGTCTCATACACAGGGCTGGTTACATTGTGATATCCCTGGTACTGACGCATCTGGTGTTGTTAAGTCAATGATGGATGAGCTAATCGACGAGTTCCGTAATGCTGACATGCCTAACCGCGTACACATTACAACTTCTTGTTGTCAGATTAACTGTGGTGGTCAAGGCGACATCGCGATTAACATTCAGCACACTAAGCCACCTAAGATCAACCATGACTTAGTATCAAACGTGTGTGAGCGTCCTACTGTTGTAGCTCGTTGCCCAGTTGCTGCGATTCGTCCTGCAATGGTTAACGGCAAACCTACTCTTGAAGTTGATGAGAAGAAATGTATCTGTTGTGGTGCATGTTTCCCTCCTTGTCCTCCAATGCAGATCAACGATGCTGAGCATTCAAAACTAGCTGTATGGGTTGGTGGTAATCACTCTAATGCACGTAGCAAACCTACTTTCCAGAAACTTGTTGCTGCTGGTATCCCTAACAACCCACCACGCTGGCCTGAAGCAACTGCCATCGTTAAGCAAATTCTGAAAGCTTATAAAGCAGATGCGAAAGATTGGGAACGTATGAATGACTGGATTGAGCGTATCGGCTGGCCTCGTTTCTTCGAGAAGACTGGTCTTCCATTCACGAAATACCACATTGATAACTGGCGCGGTGCACGTAATAGCTTGAACGCATCTACCCACATTCGTTTCTAAGATGACTCTGTGAAATTTTCGCTTCAAATTAACGAAGGTCCTTACCAGCAACAAGCCGCTGATAGTGCAATTCAATTCACTAAAGCTGCGCTGGCTAAAGGCCACGAAATTTTCCGCGTGTTCTTCTATCACGATGGTGTGAATAACGCGACTCGTCTCGCTATTCCACCTCAAGATGACCGTAACATCACTGCTGAGTGGGTTGCACTACAAAAAGAACACAATCTTGATTTAGTTGTATGTATTGCTGCAGCTCAACGCCGTGGCCTGATCGACGAAGATGAAATGAATCGTCAGGGCAAAGATGCTAACAATATTTCAGAAGGTTTCCGCATTTCTGGTTTAGGTCAATTGATCGAAGCCGGAATTGAAGCTGACCGTCTGGTAGTGTTCGGCGCATAAGGGGAAATACGATGGCTAAGAAATTTATGTATATCAATCGTAAACCGCCTTATGGCACTGTTTACGCTCTGGAATCCCTTGAAGTTGTACTCATCGGCGCTGCTTTTGATCAAGACGTTAGTCTTGCATTCATCGGCGACGGTGTTTATCAGCTAACTAAAGGTCAGGACACTAAGGCCATTGCGCAGAAGAACTTCTCTCCTGTTTATGGTGCTTTGGGCGATTACGAAGTAACGAAAATTTACATCGAAAAAGAATCACTCGAAGAACGCGGCCTTACACTGGAAGATCTTCAGCACCTTGTTTGGGAAGATGAAGACGAAGATTACGCTGAAAAAGATTCTATCCGCCTGGTTAGCCGCGCTGAACTGGCTGACGTTCTTGATGATCAAGACGTAATATTGAGTTTCTAGGAGATAAAAAAATGGCACTGTTACACACTGTAAATGAATCTCCTTTTGAGACTAAAACTTTTGAGACCTGTGTTGGTCTGGCTAAAAGTGGCTCAACAGTACTACTGATCGAAGATGGTGTTTATGCCGCAACTGTTAATAACAGCGTTGCTGACATGATTAAAAACACTAGCGGTATCAACTTCTGCGTACTTGGCCCTGATGCTCAGGCACGTGGAATCGAAGGAAAACTAGCCGAAGGTATCAAAGTTGTAGATTACGAAGGCTTTGTTGATTTGGTTGTCGAGCACGATTCAGTTCAAGCTTGGCTTTAATTTTTTAATTTTTAATTTCAGTTCTCAACGAGGAGAGCAATATTATGCCTATCGAAGCAAACGGTAAAACTTTTGAAACAGACGAAGAGGGTTACTTGGCTAACCTGACTGAATGGGAACCAGCTGTTGCTACAGCAATGTCAGAAGCAGAAGACTGCCACCTGACTGATGAGCACTGGGACATCATCAACTTCCTTCGTGAATACTACGAAGAATACCAAATCGCTCCAGCAGTACGTGTACTGACTAAAGCTGTTGGTAAGAAATTGGGTAAAGAAAAAGGCAACAGCAAGTACTTGTACGAACTGTTCCCTTATGGCCCAGGTAAACAAGCATGTAAATATGCTGGTCTGCCTAAGCCAACTGGTTGTGTATAACAATTAGTTGCAAACAGGGGGTCAGACTCTGACCCCCTGCTTTTTTGTTTTTTGTTTGTAGTACTTTTTTTTTAAACTTTTTCAGTAACACTAAGGCGAGACGCTATAACCATGACTGTTTTAAGTATCATATATGTCGTGCTTTTCTATGCAGCCATCATTATTTTATTTGGCGGCATTGCTAATAAGATAATGTTATACAAACGTGTGCCTGCCCCACTGAAAATACCTGTGACACCCGCACCTATTACAGCAGGCGGCGTTGTCTATCGTTTATTCTACGAGGTTGTTTTCTTCAACAGCCTCTTCCGCGCCAACAAGTGGACATGGATTTTTGGCTGGATCTTCCATGTATCTCTACTGTTAGCGTTTTTCCGTCACTTACGCTATGTGATTTCACCAGACGTTTTCTTCTGGCCATTAGTAAACAACATGGTTGTTCAGAGCTTTGGTCATTACGCTGGTTTTACTATGGTGCTCGGTCTGGCTGGTCTATTTGCTCGTCGCATATTCGTTGATCGCGTACGTTATATTTCATCAGCATCAGACTACCTGATGTTGTTATTGATCATGGGCATTGCAGGCAGCGGTCTATTGATTGCCTATGCATCACACACAGATATTATTCAGTTGAAAGCATTCGTTATGGGGTTATTCCTGTTCGACCCACAAAATTTACCAACTGATCCAATTTTATTAGTACACATTACCATGGTGCTGTTTTTAGCAATGATCTTCCCGATTAGTAAATTGCTACACGCACCCGGTTTGTTCTTTGCACCAACACGTAACCAGATTGACAACCCACGTGAAAAACGTCACATGTCAGAATGGGGCGCTGCAATTGAAGCCGAAGATGGCCGTAATAATTAAAAAAACTGTACTGATTTAGTAGATTAAGACTGGAAGTAACTGCAACTATAAAAGCTGAGAAACAAGAATGGCTGATTACGATATACCAGAAACGCATGAATTCCCCATCATTCCTACCATTATGGAAGGATCGATGGCGCACAGCTCGCCTTATGTTGCTGGTAAAGAGTTTCAGGATGATATGGGCTTCCCTAGCGGCGCTGAAAAAGGCGAGCTAATCGAAGGCTGGAAAGAAAGATTTTTAGAATTGTTGCAGGACAAACTCGGCAAATACCGTTCTTTACAGGTATTCATGGATACCTGTGTTAAATGTGGTGCCTGTACTGATAAATGTCACTACTTCATTGGCACCGCTGACCCCAAAAATATGCCTGTGGCACGACAGGATCTGCTGCGCAGCATTTATCGCTACTACTTTACTTTTGCTGGTAAATTTTTAAGTAAGTTTGGCCTTGCAAAACTTGTAGGCGCTCGTGAGCTAACCGAAGAAGCTGTCAAAGATATGTACAGCTACTATCACCAGTGTTCTGAGTGTCGTCGCTGTGCTGTATTCTGTCCTTTCGGTATCGATACCGCTGAAGTGACCATGGCTGCTCGTGATATTTTATCAATGATTGGCATGGGTCAAAAATACTCTAACCAGATTATTCCAAAGATTCACAAGATTGGTAACAATTTAGGTCTACCTGAGCCAGCTCTTTTAGATACGCTGGAAGGCCTTGAAGAAGAAATTGAAGATGAAACCGGCGTAAAAGTTCGCTTACCGCTCGATGAGAAAGGCGCTGACATTCTTTTAGTAACACCATCAGCTGATTTCTTTGCTGAGCCTCACGTTGATGGCCTGATGGGTTACGCAAAAGTATTCCATGCTGCTGGCGTTAGCTGGACCTTGAGTTCACAAGCCTCAGAGGCAGCCAACTTTGGCCTGTTCATCGGTAACTATGAGGCGATGCGCAAAATTTCACTTCGTATTCGTGATGAAGCGAAAAGACTGGGCGTAAAACGTATTATTTTTGGTGAGTGCGGTCATGCCTGGCGTGTTGCTTACAATCACCTGAATACACTGGCTGGACCATGGGACTTCCTGGATCAGAACTACCCTATTCCACAGCACATTTTAGAATTCACTAAAGATTGTTTAGACCGTGACATACTGAATATCGATAAGTCTGAAAATGATCACATGACTTTGACTTTCCACGATTCATGCAACATCGCACGTGCATCACGCATCGGCGAAGAGCCTGGTAGTCAGTTCACTACCCCGCGTGAAGTTATCAAAGCGGTTTGTAATAATTACCATGACATGCCAATCGAAACCATTCACGACCAGACATTCTGTTGTGGTGGCGGTGGCGGTCTGTTAACCGATGACTTGATGGAATTACGCATTAAAGGCGCGCTTCCACGTATGGAAGCACTCAAGAACACCATCGCAGATAAAGGCGTTACGCATATGGCAGCTATTTGTGCCATCTGTAAATCACAATTTACTAAAGTTTTGCCTTATTACGGCATGACAATGGATCAAATCGTCAGTGTTCACCAGCTAGTTAGCAGTGCCATCATTCTTGAAG
>CBFCZV010000030.1:0-31285 GCA_965602855.1 uncultured Gammaproteobacteria bacterium
CGGGGCGCAGGCCACATGCCGTGCCCTGAATTATCTTGAGCAGAATTCAGTTACCAGCCTGCAAGACATGCATGCTGAGATACTGACAAAAACAAATAAGGGGTAAGGCATGAATAAAGTGCCCATCACCGTTCACGGTGCAAAAATATTACAGGAAGAATTAGTGCGTTTGAAAACGAAGGAACGTCCTATCGTGATTGAGGCGATTGCTGTTGCGCGTGCGCACGGTGATTTGAAAGAAAATGCGGAATATCATGCGGCCAGAGAGCAGCAAAGTTTTATCGAAGGTCGTATCAAAGAGATTGATTGCAAGCTGGGTGATGCGACTATCATCGATGTTACGACTATTGATGCTAATGGCAAGGTTGTTTTTGGTACCACCGTGGTGGTTGCTGATGAAGAGACCGGCGACGAAGTGACTTACCAGATCGTGGGTGATGATGAAGCCGATATCAAGGTCAACAAAATTTCAATCAGCTCGCCCATTGCTCGAGCATTGATCGGTAAGGAGCAGGATGATTTTGTTGAAGTACAAACACCAGGCGGTGTGAGAAATCTGGAAATTGTCGAGGTGAAGTATATCTAGTTGTTGTCTATTATTTAGGCAACTCAATCACTGGATTTTTTTCATTTTTGCGATACACGGATACCGTCTTACCAATAACCTGTACATTTTCTGACTGACTCTGATCGCAAATGTCTTTTATCATTTCTTTTCGAGCATCTCGGTCATCCATGGCGATCTTGATCTTTACCAGTTCGTGATGATTGATTGCAATTTCGAGTTCATCGAGCACTTCAGTAGTCAGGCCTTTTTGCCCGATCATGATGATGGGTTTGAGTGAGTGACAGAGGCCACGTAGCGTTTTGATCTGGTTTTTTGTTAAAGACATAATTTGTGAAGCCGAGAGCATTTGTAAGTGGCGAACTATACCATGAGTCATAGTCAATGAGTCGCAGTAAAAGTAGTAAAAAATGGCTAAAAGAGCATTTCGAAGATGAATATGTTCTGCGTTCTCAGAAGGATGGCTACCGTTCGCGTGCGATTTATAAATTAATCGAGATTCAGGAAAAAGACCACTTGTTAAAGCCAGGTATGACGGTGATTGACCTGGGTGCGGCGCCCGGTGGCTGGACAGAATACGCGGTTAAATTATTGGGTAAAAAGGGCAAAATGATTGCGCTCGATATTTTGCCGATGGAACCAATACCCGACGTACACATCATACAGGGTGACTTCAGGGAAGAAGAGGCGCTCAATGATTTGATGGCGGCGATAGGAGAAGATAAGGCAGACCTTGTTTTTTCGGATATGGCCCCCAATATCAGTGGAGTGGGTGTGGTGGATATTCCACGTGCCTATTATCTGGCGGAATTAACGCTGGATTTATCGCAGCGTGTGCTCAAAAAAGGCGGCGGAATGCTGGTTAAGCTTTTTCAGGGCGAAGGTTTTGATGAATACCACAAGGCGCTGAAAGAAAATTTTTCGCGGGTAGTTATACGCAAACCGAAGGCTTCACGCGCCAGAAGTAGGGAAATTTATGCGCTGGCAACCGGTTATAAGTTATAGTAATGTTAATAGAAACTAATATAGTTATTCATACATTGGAGTTTTAGATTGAACGATCTCGCCAAAAATCTGGTTTTGTGGGCTGTGATAGCAGTAGTTTTGCTGTCTGTCTTTAGTAATTTTAGTAAACCGACAAATCCACCACAGGTCATTCCTTATTCCACTTTCATCGAAATGGTGAAACAGGGTCAGGTCAGTGAAGCCACCATCAATGATCGTAGCATCAAGGGTAAACTGGGTAGCGGCGGTGCATTTAGTACCTATAGTCCAGAAACCAGTAACACGGCTATGGTCGGTGATTTGCTATCACACAATGTTGAAATAACAGGCGCGCCACCAGAAGGTCAGTCTATCTGGGTGCAGATGTTGATTTCATGGTTCCCGTTCCTGTTGCTGATCGGTGTCTGGGTGTTTTTCATGCGCCAGATGCAGGGCGGCGGCGGTGGTCGTGGTGCCATGTCATTTGGTAAGAGCAAAGCGCGTATGCTGGGTGAAGATCAGATTAAGGTAACCTTTGACGATGTTGCCGGTGCTGAAGAAGCAAAAGAAGAAGTTGCTGAGCTGGTCGAGTTTTTGAAAGATCCCAGCAAGTTCCAGAAGCTGGGTGGCAAGATTCCTAGCGGTGTTTTGATGGTTGGTGCACCGGGTACGGGTAAAACTTTATTAGCCAGAGCGATTGCCGGTGAAGCCAAGGTGCCGTTTTTCACTATTTCAGGTTCTGACTTTGTTGAAATGTTTGTCGGTGTCGGTGCTTCACGTGTGCGTGATATGTTCGAAACCGCCAAGAAACATGCTCCCTGTATTATTTTCATCGATGAGATCGATGCAGTTGGTCGTCATCGTGGTGCCGGTGTTGGTGGTGGTCATGATGAGCGTGAGCAAACGCTGAATCAGTTGCTGGTCGAAATGGATGGCTTTGAAGGTAACGAAGGTGTCATCGTAATTGCAGCGACTAACCGTCCTGATGTACTCGACCCTGCACTACTACGCCCTGGTCGTTTTGACCGCCAGGTAGTGGTGCCATTGCCCGATATTCGTGGTCGTGAACAAATTTTAAAAGTACACATTCGTAAAGTGCCCGAAGCAAGAGATGTTAAGCCATCAATCATTGCACGTGGTACGCCTGGTTTCTCTGGTGCCGATCTCGCCAATCTGGTGAACGAAGCTGCTTTGTTTGCAGCGCGTGAAAACTGCAAAGAGGTGGATATGTCTCACTTCGAACGCGCCAAAGATAAAATTATGATGGGTGCAGAACGTCGCTCCATGGTGATGTCTGAAGAAGAGAAAAGAAATACTGCGAACCATGAAGCAGGCCATGCCATTGTTGGGCGTTTAGTGCCTGACCACGATCCCGTTTACAAAGTCAGTATTATTCCTCGTGGTCGCGCTCTCGGTGTGACCATGTTTTTGCCGGAAGAAGATGTTTACAGCCAGAGCAAGAAAAAACTGGAAAGCATGATCTCCAGTTTGTTTGGTGGACGTATCGCAGAAGAATTGACCATGGGGGCGGATAACGTCACCACAGGCGCTTCAAACGATATCGAACGTGCTACCGATATTGCTCGCAACATGGTCACCAAATGGGGCTTGTCGGAACGTCTTGGGCCTCTGGCGTATTCAGAAGATGAAGGTGAAGTTTTCCTTGGTCGCTCTGTAACCCAGCATAAAAATATGGGTGACGATACCGCACGTATCATCGATGAAGAAATTCGTGCTTTCATTGACCGTAACTACGAACGTGCTGAAACCATTCTGAAAGAGAATATTAATGTTTTGCATATGATGTCAGATGCGTTGATGAAGTATGAAACTATTGATGCAGCACAGATCGATGCATTGATGGAAGGCAAAGTGCCACCACCACCAAAAGACTGGACTGATGTGGATGACAATGAACCTTCAGATTCTGATGGTGCTGCAAAAAGCGCAGATAAAAAATCAGATGGATCAATCGGTGGGCCAGCGGGTCAGCATTGATCGTTGAATTATTTGATATGATTAAGGGGCTTCGGCCCCTTTTTTATTTTGGACTTTAAAGTGACAGCAACTTCTTCATTACTCACCGAACAGCTCATTGCTGGCACCATGCCGGTGATCATGGGCATATTAAATGTCACGCCGGATTCATTTTCCGATGGTGGTGAATTTGATCGTGTCGATGCAGCAGTAGCGCATGCGCTGGAAATGCAGGCGCAGGGTGCTTCGATGATTGATATTGGTGGCGAGTCAACACGCCCGGGCGCGCAGCCGGTTGATGCGGCACAGGAAATCGAGCGTGTGGTGTCGGTGATTGCAGCGATTCGCCAACAGACAGAGATTCCCATTTCTATTGATACCTGCAAACCAGAGGTGATGCGGGCGGCGGTGCAGGCGGGGGCTAATCTGGTCAATGATGTAAACGCTCTGCGCGCTGAGGGTGCAGTAGAGTGTTGTGCAGAACTGGCTGTGCCAGTCTGTTTGATGCACATGCAGGGCGAGCCGCGAACCATGCAGCAAAATCCGGAATACACCGATGTGGTTACCGAGGTGCGTGATTTTCTGCTGGAAAGAGCGCAGGTCTGTGTGGATGCAGGTATCGCACAAAATCAGATATTGCTTGACCCCGGTTTTGGTTTTGGTAAATCGCTGGCGCACAATCTGCAGCTTTTATCGCGACTGAATGAGCTCTGTGAGCTAGACTTCCCTGTATTGGCTGGCATCTCTCGTAAGAGCATGCTGGGCGCGATTCTTGATCGCCCGGTTGATGAAAGATTGATTGGTAGCGTAGCAGCCGCCGTGCTTGCTTACGGTAAAGGTGTTCGATGGTTTCGTGTTCACGATGTGGCTGAGACCAGTGATGCGCTAAAAATTTGTGTGGCTCTGGATCAGGCCTGAGTAATTTAAACAGTTTTAGATAGAAGAAGTTTTATGGCAAAAAAATATTTTGGTACTGACGGTATTCGCGGCAAAGTCGGCGAAGGTTTAATGACCGTGGATCAGGTTCTCAAACTGGGCTGGGCTGTGGGTAAAGTGCTGGCGAACCAGGGCGAAAAGCTGGTGGTGATCGGTAAGGACACTCGTATTTCAGGTTATATGTTCGAATCGGCGCTGGAAGCAGGTCTGTCTGCGGCGGGTGTCGATGTACGTTTGCTGGGGCCCATGCCAACGCCGGGCATTGCTTACATCACCAGAACGCTACACGCTTCTGCGGGTATCGTGATCAGTGCTTCGCACAATCCATTTTACGATAATGGTCTGAAGTTTTTCTCATCCGAAGGCAGCAAGTTAGGCGATGATTTAGAACATCAAATCGAAACCATGTTCGAAACACCGATGACCACGGTGGATTCCTACGATCTAGGTAAGGCGAAAAGGGTCGTCGATGCACAGGGTCGTTATATCGAAGCCTGCAAGGCGACTATTCCATTGGCGACCAGATTTACCGATATGAATATCGTAGTCGATTGCGCCAATGGTGCCACCTACAACATTGCGCCACAGGTGCTGACCGAGCTGGGCGCTAATGTGGTCGCCGAAGGTGTCGATCCTGATGGTATCAATATCAATGCTTACAGAGGCTCAACCCATCCAGGGCATCTACAGAAAGTAGTGAAAGAACAGGAAGCCGATTTGGGTATCGCGCTGGACGGTGATGGTGACCGCCTTATCATGGTGGATGGTGAGGGAGAGATCGTTGATGGTGATGAACTGCTATATATCATCGCAAAAGCAAGACAGCACGCCGGTGATGAAATTCAGGGTGTGGTCGGCACCCTGATGAGTAACATGGGGCTGGAACTGGCAATCAAGGAAATGGGGCTGGAATTCGTACGCGCCAATGTCGGTGACCGCTACGTGCTCGAATGTCTCAATCAGAAAGGCTGGATGCTGGGTGGCGAGTCTTCGGGACATATTATCTGTCTTGATCGAACCACCACCGGTGATGGTATCGTCTCAGCCCTGCAGGTGCTGGCTTATCTGGCTAAAACGGGGCAAAGCCTGTCTGAGGCCAAATCAGGCATGAAGAAAATGCCCATGCGCATGATCAACGTGCCGCTCAGCAGTGGCAGTAAGCCACTCGAATCTGAGCAGGTGAAATCAGCAGTGCAGCAGGCAGAAAAGCAACTCAAAGGTCGGGGTAGGGTGTTGCTGCGACCTTCCGGCACAGAGCCACTGATTCGGGTGATGGTAGAAGGTGAAGAAGAAACCATGGTCAACACATTAACGCAGACTATTGCCGATGTGGTGGCTGCTGCTTGATTGCAGTCAGGTGTCGGAGTTGACGCTTTAACGGCTCTGATACCAGAAGCAGCTGACACTTTTTCTCGTTACCTTGCTCCCGCGTGGTAATGCATGAAATTGATATACATCAAGAATCGTTCAAAACGGCTTGCTTTAAAATGAATATTCAATTATCAATGAACATTCCATGGCGATGTGATTATTCTATCTTCATCGTTGTGGTAACAACGGATTGATCTACTCGAAAAAGGAGAACTGCGATGAGTAAAAGAAATACCAAAGTAATGCTGTTAATTGGCGTATCAATATTGACATTGATGAGTTTTAACCACGTTCATGCGGCATTTATCAATGAAATTCATTATGAAAATGCTGGGGCTGATGTTAACGAGGCGGTAGAAATATTTGCCGAAATAAGTACCGATTTTTCTGGTTGGTCGTTGCTGCTCTACAATGGCGCTGGCGGTGCAGTTTACGAAACCATTGATCTTTCATCGTTCGGTATTAGTGCAGGTGCGATATTTATCAGCCCCCCATCTTTTCAAAATGGAATAGATGGCATTGCTCTGGTAGATAATACCAGCACGGTTTTGCAATTCTTAAGTTATGAAGGCGCATTCACCGCCACCGATGGCCCTGCTTTAGGCTTGTTAAGTCAGGATATCGGCGTGGCTGAATCAGCTGCTGATATAGTGGGTTTGTCGCTCCAGTTACAGGGAACCGGTAGCAGTTATAATGATTTCACCTGGTCCGACCCACTAACAAGCACCTTTGGCTCTATTAATACAGGTCAAATTTTAACGCCAGTTCCAGTGCCTGCAGCGGTCTGGTTATTTGCTTCAGGTTTACTTGGTTTGGTTGGTGTTGCCAGAAGAAAGAAATCATACGTTGTACAACAGTCTTTTGGATTGGAGTCAAAATATCCCAACGTATTGTTGTTTAAGGAATCTTCTTGATCAGGTGTCGGAGTCAGTGTTTTTTCTGACTCTGATACCTGAGATTGTGGTAGTGGCCTGATTTGTCCTCTTTTATCCGATGTTGCTCACCTAAAGCCCTCTATATTCGCTGATTAACCCCTAAGCATTATTGATTTCTTGAGTACCGACAGGTATCCTTTGCCACCTTTGAATATAGTGGAGAATACAATGCGTCAGCCTATGGTAGCGGGTAACTGGAAGATGAACGGTTCCAGCGATAGCGTAAAAGAATTAATGAGCGGTATTAAGGCTGGTGTTAGCGAGGCTAATGCTGAAGTTGTTGTTTGTCCTCCTTTTGTTTATATCCCTTCGGTTGCTGATGCTATTGGCGATTCTGGCATCAAGCTGGGTTCGCAGAATATGTGCGATCAGGATGCAGGTGCTTTCACTGGTGAAATTTCAGGCCCTATGTTGAAAGACGTGGGTTGTGAATACGTGATTATTGGTCACTCTGAACGTCGTGCTATGTATGGTGAAACTGATGAAGTAACTGCTGTTAAATATGGCGCGGTTCTGAAAAATGGCCTCAAGCCTATTTTCTGTATCGGTGAAACTTTAGAAGAGCGTGAAAGTGGTATCACTGAAGAAGTGGTTGGTCGTCAGATCGATGCGATTTTGAATTCAGATGGCGTGGCTTCTCTGGCTAATGCGGTACTGGCTTATGAGCCGGTTTGGGCGATTGGTACAGGTAAAACAGCGTCACCTGAGCAGGCTCAGGACGTACATGCCTTTATTCGCAACAAGATTGCCGAGCAAGATAAGGTAATTGCCGAAGGTTTGAGAATTTTATATGGTGGCAGCATGAACCCCGGTAATGCTGCAGAACTGCGATCACAGCCTGATATTGATGGTGGTTTGATCGGTGGTGCTTCACTCAAGGCTGAAGACTTTTTAGCTATTTGCACAGCGGGATAAGGAAAATATAGTGGATACTATTTTACTAGTTTTACAGGTGTTTATGGCGTTAGCCATTATTACACTGATACTTTTGCAGAAAGGCAAGGGTGCGAGTGAAGGCGCGACATTTGGTGGTGGTGGTGCTGGTGGTGCTGGCTCGGTGTTTGGTGCCAGTGGCTCCTCGAATTTTTTGAGTAAGACAACGGCTATACTTGCAACGGCTTTTTTCATCAATAGCCTGGCGCTGGCTTATCTGGCAGGTAATCGTGATGTGCCTACCAGCGTGATGGATACTATCGAAGTGACCTCTGAAACTGAGCAGGCTACAGAGCAGTTTGATGGCAGCGTACCGTTGCCTGCAGATGCTGCTGTAGAAAGCGATGTACCCGCGCCAGCAGACGCAGCCGTTGAGAGCGATGTTCCTGCACCTGCAGATGCCGCTATCGAAAGCGATGTACCGCCTGCTTCGGAGTAACAGGTCTATATAAATACAGCCGATGTGGTGAAATTGGTAGACACGCACGCTTGAGGGGCGTGTAGCGCAAGCTGTGCCGGTTCGACTCCGGCCATCGGCACCAATTATGGTGATGGATAAGGTGTTCTGGTAGAGTACCTGACAGGGATCGTGAATAATCAATAATAACGAGCATTGCTGAAAAGCAGCAAACTTGTGGAGTTAAAATGTTAGAAAATTATTTGCCAGTACTCGTTTTTCTCGCCATAGGTTTAATGGTCGGTATTGGTCCAATTTTCCTCGGCGGTTATTTGCTGGCACCTCACAAGCCAGACGCAGCTAAGAATTCTCCCTTTGAATGCGGTTTCGAAGCTTTCGAAGACTCGCGCATGAAATTCGACGTGCGCTACTATCTGGTCGCTATTCTTTTTATTATCTTTGATTTAGAAATCGCTTTCCTTTTTCCCTGGGCTATCGTGCTGGATGAAATAGGCATGTTCGGTCTTATCGCCATGGGCATTTTTCTGGGTGTTCTGGTGATTGGTTTCATCTACGAGTGGAAAAAAGGGGCGCTTGAATGGGAATAGAAAACAAGCTGGAGAAGGGCTTTGTCACCACTTCAGCCGATTCTCTGATTAACTGGGCGCGTACTGGTTCCTTATGGCCAGTGACTTTTGGTCTGGCCTGCTGTGCGGTTGAAATGATGCAGGCGGGTGCTTCGCGTTATGACCTCGATCGTTTCGGTATTATTTTCCGTCCTAGTCCTCGTCAATCTGACGTGTTGATTGTGGCTGGTACGCTGTGCAACAAAATGGCACCGGCTTTACGCAAGGTTTATGATCAGATGGCAGAGCCTCGTTGGGTGATTTCCATGGGTTCATGCGCCAATGGCGGTGGCTATTATCATTATTCTTATTCGGTAGTACGTGGTTGTGACCGAATTGTGCCTGTCGATATTTATGTTCCCGGTTGTCCGCCAACCGCAGAAGCGCTGCTCTACGGTATTCTGCAATTGCAGAACAAAATTCGCCGCACTAATACGATTGCTCGTCAGCCGCAGGAAGCCTGATGTCGACACGTATTCAGCAATTATCTGATCGCCTGCAGCAGGCATTTGACGCTAAATTAAAAGCCAATGTGGTCGAATTCAATGAGGCCACGATTGAAGTTGCGGCTAGTGATTTATTAAGCGTTTGTCAAAAACTACGCGATGATGGGCAATTTGCATTCGAACAATTGATCGATGTTTGTGGTGTGGATTATTCTGAATATGGCAGCTGTGAGTGGACAACTGAAAAATCTTCATCCACTGGTTTTAGTCGTGGTGTTGGTTCAGCGACAGGTGCACGTCTTCGTTTTGGTGATGAGCAGGAAGCTGCGTGCAATGATCGCCCACGCTTTGCCGCGGTTTATCATTTGTTGTCGATCAGCAAAAATATTCGTCTACGCGTTCGTGTTTATTGTGATGATGAACATACACCTGTTGTGCCATCCGTCACTGAAATCTGGGCAACGGCAAACTGGTTCGAGCGCGAGGCTTTTGATCTGTTCGGTATTATGTTTGAAGGTCATCCAGATTTGCGTCGCATTCTTACTGATTATGGTTTTGTCGGTCATCCCTTCCGCAAAGATTTCCCGTTGATTGGTCACGTTGAAATGCGTTATGACGAAGAGTCGAAGCGCGTGATTTATCAGCCGGTCAGCATCGAACCGCGTGTATTAGTGCCAAAGGTTATTCGTGAAGATGATCGTTTTGAAACAGAAGCTCCAGCGGTGAGTGAGGAGAATTCTGATGCCTGAAATTCGTAATTACACACTGAACTTTGGTCCCGCACATCCAGCGGCTCACGGTGTCTTGCGTCTGGTGCTGGAAATGGATGGCGAAGTCATTCAGCGTGCTGACCCACACGTGGGTTTATTGCATCGCGCTACAGAAAAACTGGCTGAATCAAAACCGTACAATCAAAGTATTGGTTACATGGATCGACTTGATTACGTATCGATGATGTGTAACGAACACAGCTACGTGCTGGCGATGGAAAAAATGCTGGGTGTGGAATGCCCTGAACGTGCGCAATATATTCGTGTCATGTTTGCTGAGATCACCCGTATCCTGAATCATTTATTATGGATTGGTGCTCACGCGCTGGACGTGGGCGCGATGACCATGTTCCTTTATGCTTTTCGTGAACGTGAAGATTTAATGGATGCTTACGAAGCTGTTTCTGGTGCGCGTTTACACGCGACTTATTTCCGCCCTGGTGGTGTCGCGCGTGATCTGCCCGATAGTATGCCGCAGTACAGTGCCTCAAAGTGGCATAACAAACGTGAAGTTAATAAGCTCAACGAAAATCGTCAGGGTTCATTGCTCGATTTTCTTGAAGACTTTACTGAGCGTTTCCCCAAATACGTTGATGAATACGAAACCCTGCTGACTGATAACCGTATCTGGAAACAGCGTACCGTTGATATTGGCATTGTCACCGCTGAACGAGCAATGGCACTTGGTTTTACCGGTCCTATGATTCGCGGTTCAGGTGTCGAATGGGATTTACGCAAGAAGCAGCCTTACGAAGTTTATGATCGTATGGATTTTGATATTCCAGTGGGTACCAATGGTGATTGTTATGACCGTTACCTGATTCGTATCGAGGAGTTCCGTCAGTCCAATCGCATCATCAAGCAATGCATTGAGTGGTTGCGTGAAAATGACGGTCCGGTGATGCTGCAAGATCACAAGGTGACACCACCGAGTCGTGAAGGTATGAAAGCAGATATGGAATCGCTGATTCATCACTTCAAATTATTTTCCGAAGGTTTCTGTTTACCCAAAGGCGAAGTCTATGTAGGTACTGAGCACCCCAAAGGTGAGTTTGGTATTTATCTGATTTCTGATGGCGCGAACAAACCTTATCGTATGAAAATTCGTCCACCAAGTTTTGTGCATATTTCAGCCATGGATGAAATGACCAAAGGTCATATGTTAGCTGACGTGGTTGCCATTATTGGTACTCAGGATATCGTATTTGGTGACGTGGATCGTTGAGTTTATGACTACAGAAAATACACAATTATCGAAACACGCCTGCGAAGAAATTGATGCGCAGATCGCCAAGTTTCCAGCTGGTAAGCAAAAATCGGCACTGCTGGCTGCGCTTAATATTGTGCAGCACGAGAATCAGGGTTTTTTGACTGAAGAACTGATGGATGCGGTTGCGGCTTATCTTGATTTAGCGAAGATCGAAGTTTACGAAGTCGCCAGTTTTTATTCGATGTATGAATTGAAACCGGTAGCACGACACAATGTGGCGATATGCACCAACATTTGTTGCATGTTGATGGGTTCACAAAACATTGTTGATCAGGTTGAAAACAAACTGGGCATCAAGCTGGGCGAGAGCACCGATGATGGTCGCATTTATCTCAAGGTTGAAGAAGAATGTCTGGCGGCCTGTGCCGGTGGTCCGATGATGCAGGTTGATCACGTTTATCATGAAAAACTCACGCCTGAAAAAGTCGATGAGATTCTGGATGGGCTGAAATAATGACCGATCTAATGAAAACACAGGTTTGCTACGCAACACTTCAGTTTGAAGATCAGCCATGGTCTTACGAAAACTATTTAAAAGTCGGTGGTTACGAAGCCTGGCGTAAAATTCTGAGTGAAAAAATCTCACCCGAAGATGTGATTGAAGAAGTGAAAGCTTCCGGTCTTCGTGGTCGTGGTGGTGCGGGTTTCCCAACCGGTTTGAAATGGAGCTTTATGCCGCGTACCGCACCGGTGCAAAAATATCTGGTTTGTAATTCGGATGAAAGCGAGCCGGGCACCTGTAAAGATAGAGATATATTACGTTTTAATCCACATGCTTTAGTTGAAGGTATGGCGATTGCCTGTTATGCCATGGGTGCGGATGCGGGTTACAACTACATGCGCGGCGAATTTATGGATGAGCCAGCGCAGCATTTCCAGACGGCACTGGATGAAGCTTATAAAAATGGTTTGCTGGGTGAAAATATTTTAGACAGCGATGTTACTGTTAATCTCTATGCTTCACTGGGTGCTGGTGCTTATATTTGTGGTGAAGAAACAGCGCTATTGAATTCGCTCGAAGGTGAGCGCGGCTTACCAAGATTTAAACCACCATTTCCGGCGAACTTTGGTTTGTACGGAAAACCAACCACGATTAATAACACAGAAACTTTATCTTCGGTGCCATCGATTATTCGTAACGGTGGCAAGTGGTTTGCTGATCTGGGTATTCCCAATAATGGCGGCGTTAAATTGTTTTCAGTTTCTGGTCATGTAGGCAACCCGGGGAATTTTGAAATTCCGATGGGAACACCATTTAAAGATTTGTTGGCTCTGGCTGGCGGTGTTCGTGGCGGTAAAAAATTGAAGGCGGTGATTCCCGGTGGTTCTTCGGTGCCCGTTGTGCCCGGCGACATCATGATGGAAGCAAATATGGATTACGATTCCGTGGTTGAAGCGGGTTCTATGCTGGGTTCTGGTGCGGTGATTGTCATGGATGAAACCACCGACATGGTTAAAGCGCTGCAACGTATTTCACGTTTTTACTTTTCAGAGTCCTGCGGTCAGTGCACGCCCTGTCGTGAAGGCACCGGCTGGTTATATCGTATGCTGACACGCATCGTTGAAGGCAAGGGTGTGCCTGAAGATATCGACAGACTGGATGATGTCGCTAGTAAGATCGAAGGCAGAACTATTTGTGCGTTGGGTGAAGCGGCGGCGATGCCGGTTCGTAGTTTCGTGAAACACTTCAGAGAAGAATTTGAATACTATGTTGAACACAAGAAAAGCATGGTGAAGGACGCGCAATGACAGAAGAACTGGTTACAATTACAGTTGATGGTCAGGAGCTGAAAGCGCCTAAAGGTGCCATGCTGATCGAAGTTACAGACAAAGAAAATATTCGTGTACCACGTTTTTGTTATCACGAAAAATTATCTGTCTCTGCGAACTGCCGTATGTGTTTGGTCGAAGTTGAAAAAGCACCGAAACCGATGCCGGCCTGTGCCACACCGGTTATGGAAGGCATGGTGGTGCATACACGTTCGGCTGCGGCCAAAGCTGCGCAGAAATCAGTCATGGAATTTTTGCTGATTAATCATCCTTTAGATTGCCCGATTTGCGATCAGGGTGGTGAGTGTGAGTTGCAGGATGTGGCCATGGCTTATGGTCAAGACGTTTCGCAGTACGTTGAAGGCAAGCGTGTTGTTTTTGACCAAAGCATTGGTCCGCTGATCGCGACAGAATTAACCCGATGTATTCACTGCACACGCTGCGTTCGTTTCGGTGAAGAAATTGCCGGTGTGCGTGAAATGGGTATGACCAGTCGCGGTGATCGTTCGCGCATTGCTACTTATATGGATCAGGCAGTGACTTCAGAATTATCGGGTAATGTGATTGATATCTGTCCGGTCGGTTCGTTGACCGCCAAGCCTTCACGTTATTCAGCTCGCGCCTGGGAAATGATTCAGCACGCCTCAATCGCACCGCACGATTGTGTGGGTTCAAATATATTTGTACACACTTCTCGCAATGATGTTATTCGCGTTGTGCCGCGTGACAACGAGGCGATTAACGAAGTCTGGATTTCAGACCGTGATCGTTTCAGTTATGAAGGTATTAATAGCGAAGAACGCCTGACTGCGCCGATGGTTAAACACGAAGGTGAATGGAAACAGGTTGACTGGGATTTTGCTATCGGCCTTGCCAGCGACAAGATTATAGAAATACTCGAAGACGAAGAAGCGGGTGCAGATAAAATTGCGGCACTGGTCTCACCTAGTTCGACCCTTGAAGAACTGTATCTGGCGCAGAAACTGATGCGTTCAATGGGTAGCAACAATATCGATCATCGTCTTCGTCAAAGCGATTTTAGTGATCAGGATTCAGCACCGGTAATGCCGTGGCTGGGCCAGAACATCGAAGATCTGGAAAACCTTAATGCGGCACTGTTAATCGACTCCAATGTTCGTAAAGAGCAGCCGATGATTTCACATCGCTTAAGAAAAGCAGCAGTGAACAATGCAGCGCAGATTAGTTTTGTTAATCCTCGTGCTTACGAATTTAACTTCCCGGTAGCCAGCAATATTTCAGTGGCGCAACAAAATCTGGTGGCTGAATTAGCGCTGATTGCGGCGGCAGCTTATAAAGCATCAAAGAATGCAATGGCTGCACATCTGAAGAAAATGCTAACAGGTTTGAAACCGACGGTTGAGCACAAGGCGATAGTCAGTCAGTTGAAGTCTGCTGAGAACAGCACCGTGTTGCTGGGTAATCTTGCGGCTATGCATCCAAACTTTTCTGCACTACGCGCTCTGACTGAAGCGATTGCCAAAGAAACCGGCAGTGTGCTGGGTTATCTGAGTGAAGGCGCGAATACCGCTGGCGCATGGCTGGCAGGCGCGGTGCCTCATCGTGGCGCGGCGGGTGAAGCGCTGGTTGTTGAAGATGAAAGCAGTGAAAACGAAGCGGCTGAAACTGAAACCGTTGCTCAGGGTTATCATGCGGGTGATATTAATGAACAATCACCCTCAGCGGTTATTTTGCTCAATGTAGAACCTGATTTTGATAGCGTACATGCAGTAAAACAAACTTTGCAGCAGGCAAACATGGTTGTTGCTATTACCGCTTTTGATTCGCCATCGTTGCGTGAAACGGCGGATGTTTTATTACCATCTGCAGCCTTCGCTGAAACCTCGGGTACTTTTGTTAATGTTGAAGGTTTCTGGCAGAGCTTTAAAGGTGTCTGTCCTGCACAGGGTGAGTCGCGCCCCGCGTGGAAGATTCTTCGCGTATTAGCGAACATGCTCGAGCAAAAAGATTTTGATTACATGTCTTCAGAAGAAATTCGTAAAGAGCTTCGTGACAAGTGTGAAAATATTGAATTAAACAATGCTTCATCTGCTGATGCAGTGATTGAAGTAAAAGCAGCCGATGCTGATTTGATGCGTTCGGGTGATGTGCCCATGTACGCGGGCGATGCTTTGCTGCGTCGTGCAACTTCGTTGCAAAAAGCCGGCGATGCACAGTCTCTTTGTGTCAGATTAAATTTAGCCGAGGCAGCGCGTCTGGGTGTGGCAGACAGTGAAACAGTTTCTGTTTCTCAGGGCGATGCAAATACGCAAATGGATTTAGTGATTGATGACAGTATTCCAGATGGTTCAGCGTGGATTCCAATGGCATTGCAAGGCAGTGAGCTGCTGGGCAATGCTTTCGCTGCCATCAAGGTAGAAAAGGTGTAAATGATGATTGAATTTATACCCGACTTTCTGATTGCTCTCTGGAACTGGTTTTCGGTTGATGTTCAGACCGTGCTGATTATTCTGGGCAAGATTATTCTAATTCTTGCGCCGTTGATGATTGCTGTGGCTTACGTGACCTATGCAGAACGCAAAGTAATCGGTGCCATGCAGGTACGTATTGGACCGAACAGAGTGGGTTTCTTTGGTTTCAGACTCTGGGGTTTAGGTCAGCCGATTGCTGATGCCGTCAAGTTGATGATGAAGGAAGTGATACTTCCTACCAAAGCCAACAAGTTTTTATTCCTGACCGCGCCTGTGCTTTCCATTGCTCCAGCGCTGGCGGCCTGGGCGGTAATACCATTTGATCGTGGTATGGCATTGACCGAAATTAACGCCGGACTGTTGTACGTGCTGGCTTTAACTTCGATTGGTGTTTACGGTGTCATCATCGCGGGTTGGGCGTCTAACTCTAAATACGCAATTTTGAGTGCACTGCGCGCCGGTGCCCAGATTGTCGCTTATGAAATCGCCATGGGTTTTGCGCTGGTGGGTGTGTTGATGGCCAGCGGTAGTTTGAATCTGAGTGATATTGTTGAAGGTCAGGCCGGCGGTATGAGTAACTGGTTTATCTGGCCGTTGCTGCCCTTGTTTTTTGTTTATTTTATTTCCGGTGTCGCTGAAACCAACCGCGCACCTTTTGATGTTGCCGAAGGTGAGTCCGAGATCGTCGCCGGTTTCCACGTCGAGTATTCAGGCATGGCCTTTGCGGTGTTCTTCCTCGCTGAATACGCCAATATCATTCTGATTTCTGCATTGACTTCTCTGCTGTTCCTGGGCGGTTGGTTATCACCGTTTGAAAATATGGCGTTCGCACAAGGTACATTCCTGGCTGAAACTAGCATGTTGTGGTTCTTTGCTAAAACCGCATTCTTCATTTTCTGTTTCCTCTGGTTCCGTGCCACCTTCCCACGCTATCGTTATGATCAGATCATGCGCCTGGGCTGGAAAGTATTTATACCGGTGACCATTTTCTGGCTATTTGTAGAGGCGATTATGCTTGTCTTTCAGTGGGGGCCATGGGCAGTTTAATGATGAAAGCAATCGCACATTTTATTAAGAGCTTCACCTTCTGGGAATTACTCAAAGGCCTGAGTGTTACTTTGCGTTATTTTTTCTCACGCAAGATTACGATTCAGTACCCGGAAGAAAAAACACCGATGTCGCCACGCTTCCGTGGTCTACACGCACAACGTCGATATGCTAACGGCGAAGAACGTTGCATCGCCTGTAAGCTGTGTGAAGCGGTTTGTCCGGCACTGGCGATTACCATTGATGTGGAAGAGCGCGAAGATGGCTCACGTCGAACCAGTCGTTACGATATTGATTTGTTCAAATGCATTTACTGCGGTTTCTGTGAGGAAGCCTGTCCGGTGGATGCGATTGTAGAAACGCATATTTTTGAGTATCACTTTGAAGAGCGTGGTACTCAGATTATGACCAAGGAAAAATTGCTGGAAGTCGGTGATAAACACGAAACCGAAATTGCAGCCAATAAAGCAGCCGACGCGAAGTATAGATGATGACTTTTATTGATTTCACTTTTTACGTATTCGCCACCATGCTGATTGTTTCAGCACTGGGTGTGATTACTGCGCGTAATCCGGTTCATTCCGTTTTGTTACTGGTGCTTTCCTTCTTCAGTTGTTCTGCGCTCTGGTTATTGCTCGAAGCTGAATTTCTCGCCATTGTACTGGTGCTGGTTTATGTCGGCGCGGTGATGGTGTTGTTCCTGTTCGTGGTGATGATGCTCGATATTAATATTGAACAGATGCGCAAAGGCTTTGTGCGTTATCTACCGATTGGTGCCTTGATTGCACTGGTGCTGGCCGCGCAAATGATCTGGGTGGTTGGTCCGGTGGGTCCTGATGTTCTGGCTGATGAGTCATTGCAACAGGCGGTTCGCCATGATGCTGATTACAGCAACACCAAAGAACTGGGTCGAATTCTGTATACCGAATATGTGCTGCCGTTTGAGATTGCAGCGGTGATTTTGCTGGTCGCGATTGTGGCTGCGATTTCATTGACCTTGCGTCGTCGTCCTAAGACTAAATATCAGACGCCGAGCAAACAGATTAAAGTGAAACGTAATGATCGTTTGCGTATTGTGAAAATGGATGCCGAGGCGAAGGAGTAATTATTATGCTTACAGTATCCCTATCAAGTTATCTGACACTGGGCGCAATTTTGTTCGCCATCAGTGTTGCCGGTATTTTCCTCAACAGAAAGAACGTCATCGTCCTGTTGATGTGTGTTGAACTGATGCTGCTGGCGGCGAATATTAATTTTATTGCTTTCTCACACTATTTGAATGATGTGGCCGGACAGGTGTTTGTCTTCTTTATATTGACCGTTGCTGCCGCCGAAGCCGCGATTGGTTTGGCGATATTAGTGGTGCTGTTCCGTAATCGTCGCACCATCGACGTTGATCAACTTGACGAGATGAAGGGTTAGTATGGAATCGTTATATCTAGCTATACCGCTGGCTTCTCTTCTGGGTGCAATCATCGCCGGCTTCTTTGGCGGTTATATTGGACGCAAGGGTGCGCACACAGCAACAATTTTAGGTGTCGGTACTTCCTTCGTGCTCGCCTTACTCGCCTTGAATCACCACGTCTTCAATGGCGCTGACGCCTATAACGCAACGGTTTATACCTGGATGATTTCCGAAGGTATGCGTTTTGAAATTGGCTTCCTGATCGATAACCTGACTGTGATGATGATGGCGGTAGTGACCGGTGTCTCATTGGCAGTGCACGTTTATACCATTGGTTATATGGCTGATGATGAGCATAACTGGCCTAATGATTCATTGGCTGGTACAAATTCTTATCAGCGTTTCTTCAGTTATATTTCCCTGTTTACCTTCTCCATGCTGATGCTGGTGATGTCCAACAACTTCCTGCAACTGTTCTTCGGCTGGGAAGCGGTAGGTCTGGTTTCTTATTTGCTGATTGGTTTCTGGTCGGTTCGCCCAACGGCTGTTTATGCGAACATGAAAGCCTTTCTGGTGAACCGTGTTGGTGACTTTGGTTTTATTCTGGGGATTGCTGCGGTTGTTATGTACACCGGTTCGCTGGACTACTACGAAGTTTTTGGCCAAGTCGAAGATATGTCATCACAGAGTATGACCATATTCTCCGGTGTTGAATGGAATGTGGTTTCTGTTATTTGTATTTTGCTGTTCATCGGTGCCATGGGTAAATCAGCGCAGGTACCATTGCACGTCTGGTTGCCCGATTCGATGGAAGGCCCAACGCCGATTTCTGCTTTGATTCACGCGGCTACCATGGTGACCGCTGGTATCTTTATGGTGACTCGCATGTCACCAATGTTTGAATACTCCGATGCGGCTTTGAGTTTCATCATGGTGATTGGTGCAATTACGGCATTCACTATGGGCTTGATCGGTGTAGTGCAAAACGACATCAAACGCGTGGTAGCTTATTCAACACTGTCACAGCTGGGTTACATGACGGTGGCACTGGGTGCGTCAGCTTATTCAGTTGCCGTGTTCCATTTGATGACTCACGCTTTCTTTAAAGCACTGCTGTTCTTAGCCGCGGGTTCAGTGATTATCGCCATGCATCACGAACAGGATATGCGCAAGATGGGCGGCCTGAAAAAATACCTGCCGATTACTTACTGGACATCACTGGTGGGTTCGCTGGCTTTGATCGGCTTCCCTGGTTTCTCAGGCTTCTTCTCAAAAGATTCGATTATTGAAGTCGTGCATTTATCTAATCTTCCTGGTTCTGATATTGCTTACTATGCTGTACTGGGTGGTGTGTTGATTACCGCATTCTATACCTTCCGTATGTTCTTTATGGTGTTCCACGGTGAAGAGCGTATGGATAAACACACCAAAGAACATTTGCATGAGCCACCGAAGGTTGTTACTTTCCCATTGATTGCTCTGGCGATTCCATCGGTAGTGATCGGTGCCATGACAATCAAGACCATGGTGTTTGGCGATTACTTTGGTGATGCGATATTTATTAGTGAGTCACACAATGCGCTAGCTAAATTTAGTGAAGGCTTCCACGGTGTTTGGGGTTTTGTTGAACACGGTTTCAAAGGACCAGCTTTGTATTTTGCAGCAGCTGGTGTGCTTGCCGCATGGTGGATGTACATCAAGCAACCGGGCAGTGCCGATTTCTGGGTTAAAAAATTATCGTGGTTGCACAAATTATTAGATAACAAATATTACCTTGATGATGTCAATGCTAAGGCCTTCGGTGAGGGTAGTGTTGGTTTGGGTAACAGTTTGTGGAAGTTTGGAGACAGGGCGATTATCGATGGTTTCTTCGTTAACGGTTCCGCAAAAATGGTTGCCTGGTTCGCTGGTGTTGCCAGAAAAGCACAAACAGGTTTGTTGTATCACTATGCCTTCGCCATGATTATTGGTGTGCTGGGCTTGCTGACCACGTTTGTAATATTTTAATTTTATTTAGCATTTAGACAGGTTACTGAAAAGGGTTTTATATGTTTGCCGATTGGCCATTGCTTAGCCTCACAGTTTGGGTACCTATATTAGGTGGTATCGCCGTACTTTTGTCAGGAGACAAGGGCGACGCTACGGGCGTCCGTCGTCTGGCGCTGGTGGTTTCAGCTGTCACCTTTCTTTTAAGTCTGGGTCTGTATACAGGTTTTGATATCAGTACTGCCGAGATGCAGTTTGTCGAGCGTTATGAATGGATAGGCGCGTTTGATATTTTCTATCATTTTGGTGTTGATGGTATTTCGATGCCGTTGATTATCCTGACAACCTTCACCACGATACTGGTGATCGTTGCCTCCTGGGAAGTGATTCAGAAAAAACCATCACAATACCTGGCCGCGTTCCTGATTATGGAAGGTTTGATGGTTGGTGTCTTTGCCGCACTGGATTCAATTCTGTTCTACGTGTTCTGGGAAGGCATGCTAGTACCGATGTTTATTCTTATCGGTGTCTGGGGTGGCGAGCGCAGAGTTTATGCCACCATCAAGTTCTTCATCTACACCTTCATCGGTTCGGTGTTCATGCTGGTGGCGTTGATCTACATGTATTATCAGGGCGGCAGCTTCGCTATTCTCGATATGCACGACTTGCAGCTGACGCTTGATGAACAGCTATTAATTTTTATTGCTTTCTTGATGGCGTTCGCCGTGAAAGTGCCAATGTGGCCAGTACACACCTGGTTACCGGATGCTCATGTTGAAGCACCCACGGGTGGTTCAGTAATTTTGGCAGCGATCATGTTGAAGATTGGTGGTTATGGCTTCCTGCGTTTTAGTTTGCCGATTACACCGGATGCGAGTCATACGCTGGACTGGTTGATTATTGCCATGTCATTGATCGCGGTGGTTTACATTGGTTTTGTCGCGCTGGTGCAGAAAGACATGAAGAAGCTGGTGGCTTATTCATCGATCGCGCACATGGGTTTTGTAACTCTGGGTCTGTTCGTGGTTTTCCAGATTTGGGAGAACCCAGCAAATACAGATGGCAGTGGCGCGATTCTGGCGGTTGAAGGTGCCATGGTGCAGATGATTTCACACGGCTTTATTTCAGGCGCCATGTTCCTGATGATCGGCGTGCTTTACGACCGCATGCACACTCGCAATATTCACGATTACGGTGGTGTGGTGAATACCATGCCGATCTTTGCCGCCTTCGCAGTTTTCTTCGCCATGGCGAATGCAGGCCTGCCGGGAACTTCAGGTTTCGTCGGTGAGTTCATGGTGATCATTGCCAGCTTCCACGCTAACTTCTGGTATGCCTTCCTTGCGGCAACCACTTTGATTCTGGGAGCGGCTTATACTTTGTGGATGGTGAAGCGCGTGTTCTACGGTGAAGTGGCGAACGACAATGTACGTGCTTTGAAAGATTTGAATCAGCGCGAGTTCATTATCATGTCTACTTTGGCTATCGCAGTACTGGTTATGGGTTTGTGGCCCGCGCCGGTGGTTGAAGTCATGCACGCTACGATAGAAAACTTGTTGCAGCACATAGCTGTATCGAAAATTTAAACAGGCTGATTAAACGATGACACTTGAATCACTTAATTATCTAACAGCGTCGCCAGAAATTTTTCTGCTGGCTATGGCCTGTCTTGTGCTGGTTGTTGATGCGTTTATCAGTGATGATAAGCGTGATTTCAGTTATCTTTTAGCGCAATTCACTTTGGTAGGTACCTTTGTGCTGGTGATGATGGCGCAGGTCGACGGCAAAGTTGTGTCTTTCAACGGCATGTTTGTGCAGGACGCAATGTCGATAGTACTGAAGCTGTTTATTCTGGCCATATCAGCCGTTACTTTTGTTTATTCCAGAGATTATCTAAAAGACCGTAACATCTACAAAGGCGAGTTCTACGTGCTTGGCCTGTTCGCCGTGCTAGGTATGATGTTGATGGTATCGGCTAATAATCTGCTGATGATTTATCTAGGTCTGGAGCTATTGTCATTGTGTCTGTACGCCATGGTGGCTTTCAATCGTGATGATGGCAAGGCTTCGGAAGCGGCGATGAAATACTTTGTGCTGGGTGCGATTGCTTCAGGTATGTTGCTCTACGGCATGTCGATTCTGTACGGCCTGTCAGGCAGTCTGGTCATTTCGGATATCGCCGTTGCGGTTAATCAGGCAACCGATACTCGTATCGGTATGGTCTTTGCGCTGGTCTTTATTCTGGTCGCACTGGCATTCAAACTGGGTGCGGTGCCATTCCACATGTGGGTGCCCGATGTTTATCAGGGTTCCCCTACAGCGGTAACAGCATTCATCGGTACGGCACCAAAACTGGCTGGTTTCGCCATGATTATTCGTCTGCTTGTTGAAGGCATGGGCGAGTTGCAGACCGACTGGCAGCAGATGCTGATTATTCTTGCTGTATTGTCGATGGCAACGGGTAACGTCATCGCGATTGCGCAGACCAATATCAAACGTATGCTGGCTTATTCGACGATTTCACACGTCGGCTTTATCCTGCTGGGTATTCTTGCCGGCACTCAGGAAGCCTACGCTTCAGCCATGTTCTACACAATTTCCTATGCCATCATGTCCCTCGGCGGATTCGGCATTATCATGCTACTGGCTCGCAAAGGCTTCGAAGCCGAGAACCTGGACGACTTCCGCGGACTCAACCAACGCAGCCCCTGGTTCGCCTTTTTGATGCTGGTGCTGATGTTATCGATGGCAGGTGTTCCGCCCACAGTAGGCTTCTGGGCGAAACTGGCGGTGCTCAAAGTCATCGTAGAAATCGACATGCTCTGGCTCGCACTGGTCGCCGTGTTCTTCTCGATCATCGGTATCTTCTACTATCTACGCGTAATCAAGGTGATGTACTTTGATGAAGCCGTGGATGATCAGCCGCTGAGCTGTAGTCTCGATATGCGTGTTACATTGAGTTCCAATGCATTGCTGATTTTGGCTCTGGGCGTTTATCCTGCGGGTTTGATGTCGCTTTGTTTGTCTGTGTTTTAGGTTTTGTTTATCGCAGATTGGGAAAAGTTTTTGCTGCAAAAAAATTGTAGGATGTCGGTGAGGTACGAACCGCATCTGTCGAGAAGGTTTTGTTTGAGGTTAAGGTGAAGAAAATATACCGCGAACGATGCGGTTTATAAAAAACATTCACCGTATCCTACGAACTGCCTTGTGTATACTGTCTAATATCTAAAATATAACCCCCAGGATACAAATGAAAGTCTCACCCTTCCTGAAAGTCCTTTCTGAAAATGATGGTTCAGATTTTTATTTTTTGACAGGAGCCTTACCCAGCGCCAAGTTTGAAGGTCAACTCAAATCAATAGGTAAAGATAAGCTGCCACCCGGATATGTGGAGCAACTAGCCAATGAATTGATGAGTGAAAAACAAAAAGTTGAATTCAGTAACAAGCCAGAAATGAACCTTGCTCTGTCAGTGTCGGGTGTGGGCCGATTCAGGGTCAATATATATAGGCAACGCGGTGAAGTGTCGATGGTAGTACGTCATATCAAAACTGATATTCCAAGTATTGAATCACTGGGCTTACCTGAGGTGCTCAAAAAAACAGTCATGGCTCGACGGGGACTGGTATTATTTATTGGTGGCACAGGGATGGGGAAATCAACGTCATTAGCCGCTCTGATCGAACATAGAAATGTGAACTCAAAAGATCATATTATTACTATTGAAGATCCTATTGAATTTATCTATCAGCATAAAAATTGCATCATCAGTCAGCGTGAAATAGGCATGGATACCGATTGTTGGGCGGATGCACTAACAAATGCCATGCGACAGGCACCCGATGTAATTCTCATCGGTGAGATCCGTGACATTGAAACAATGGAGCATGCTCTATCCTTTGCCGAATCAGGACATCTCACACTTGCTACATTACATGCAAATAATGCCAGCCAGGCGCTGGATCGCATCATCAACTTCTTCCCCGCTGATAAACACAAAACATTGCTGCAGGATCTGTCTCTCAATATGCGAGCATTTGTATCACAGCGTCTAATCAAAATGGTAGACAAAAAAAGATGTGCTGCCTTCGAAGTTCTACTGAATACACCCCGCATGGCTGAGCTTATCAGGGACTGCAATATAGCAGAAATAAAAGAGCTGATGAAACAATCAGAACATGAAGGTATGCAAACCTTTGATAGCAGCTTGTTCAAGCTGTACGAAGACGGAAAAATATCTCGTGAAGAAGTTCTGAAAAATGCTGATAGTGAGAATGAAGTAATGCAAAAAATGGGTTTCAGTAAAAAAGAAAATCCTCAGGGTGATGTAGAAGATCTGGTATTTCCAGAATAGAATTATATAAAAGAAAGCGTTAAAGGGGGGCTGCCCCCTTTACACGATTGCACCTTGCCGTGTAGGTAGCTGGGTACGGTGCTGCAAGGGTTTGCTAGTAACGAACCGCGGGTGTTTCTATCCTGAGACCATTGGAGCGAGACATGATATACAGCCCCATCAGCCTGATTTCACTGGAGTCTGTTTCAAAAGGCTCAGCGCGCATTGAAGTCAGGCATTGTTGTATGCGCTGGTGAAGACCTGTTATTTCTTCGGTATCAATACGGTAGGTGGGGAAGCCATTTCCCTGTCCCTGGCTGATTTTCTGTCCTCGTATCATCTGGCCAGGATACATACCATGGCAATGGTAGCAGGACATATCTATCAGGCCGTAGCGCGTGTTGTAAAGTTCTTCACCCCGTTTGAGTAACTCAGTCATCGCGCCATCCGTCTGTACATTAACGGCTTCGCCGATTGCCAGGTTGCGAACAAAGGTCTCCAGGTCAATAAGATCCGGGTGGTCGGCTGGTAATGCTTTGTCGCCAGCATTATTGTTGCGGCAACGGCTGATCTTTTTCTGCAGGGTTATGATTTCTGCACCGTCCTCACTGTATACAGGATAGCGTGCAATATTTTTTGTATCCAGTTTCGTTCCGTCTTCACTATGACACTCGGCGCATGCTTTGTTCGCACCATTTTGTTTGTTGTTAAATAGACTTTGACCGCGATCGACGGCAAGTAGTCCGGGGTTTGTGAAATCATCGTCCTGTGTGGCGCGTGTTTCCGGTTCGATATATTCATACCCCGATTTTGCTTCGATGGCCAAAGCCATTGTTGCCGGAATGGTCAGTATGAAACTGCAAAATAACAGGATGGTTTTGTTTACGTGAATCATTTGAGTGTGGCCAGATAAGCAATGACGTCCTCAACCTGCTGGGCTGTCAGGAATGTTCTGCCGCGGTATCCCTTGCCTGGGCGGTTGATCAGGTGCGGATCGCGATAAAAACCGGGCATGATCGACATCGGATTAATTTTACGAGTGTCGATAACGCGCAGACGGATCATGGCAGTGGCCAGGCGTGAAGCAATTCCCATTAGTGGTGGTCCGATATTGCCGTAGGCTTCGATGTCGGGGATGGGGAATTGATGGCAGGCCAGGCAGTTACCACGACCGCTGTCAGAAACGATTTCCCTGCCGCGTTGTGATTCACCGACAAGACCGCATAACGGCTCAACAATAGCGTAGTCTGTTGCTTCCCAATGACAGTAAGCATCAGGCTGCCCGTCCATCACCTGTTGAGTATCCGATGCACGTGCAGGGCTAAAAGACAGAATGGCGAGAATTAGAAAGTATATTTTCATGTCTATTCAGACCTCTGGCCATGCGTTGCGGCGGGTTACTCGAATAGCTGCAGCAGACCCAAAACACCCACATCTGCAAACAGGCATTGTATCAAATGAATTTCCAGCATTCATATTAACAAAATCATCCTCAAAAAAACCTTATCTATTAGGGGTAGTGTGTATCTACAGAGCTTTGCCCTCTTAAGTTTTAAATTCCAATTAGCCTAATTCAGCGCCCTTCTGCCCATAATGCTAAAATCCCCCCACTTTTTAAGCGGCCAGCAGCCGTTTTATCTCTCCCAATGAGGTAAAATGCTTCGATTTGTTCGCCGCTTGTGTGGGCTTTTACGACAACCTATTGAAATATATGAAGAAAAGCGAGAGTACTTTATGACCGCTAAGGATATGACAGCAAACCTGGACTCTGACAAATATGCCAAGGGTACTGGTGCGCTACGCTCCCGACGTCCTATTTATATGGACTATCTGCCGCCCTGTAATAATGCCTGCCCCGCCGGGGAAGATATTCAGGCCTGGCTCGACCTGTCGCAGGCTGGCAATTATGAAGCCGCCTGGCAGAAATTGATTGAAGACAATCCCTTCCCGGGGATTCATGGTCGGGTTTGCTACCACCCCTGCGAGACTGCCTGTAACCGTGCCTACACCGATAATGAGGTGAGTATTCACGCGGTTGAGCGTTTCCTCGGTGATATGGCAATGGAGAATGGCTGGAAGCCAGAGTTTACCCCGCGTACCGGTGGTAAAAAAGTTCTTGTTATTGGTGCTGGCCCCAGTGGTCTTTCGGCTGCTTACCACCTGACCCGTTTGGGTCATGAGGTGGAAATCTTTGAGGCTGGTCCGGTGGCTGGTGGCATGATTCACTTTGGTATCCCGGCTTATCGTATGCCGCGTGATGAGCTGAATCAGGAGATTCAGCGTGTGGCGGATATGGGAGTGAAGATTCACCTCAACCATCGCGTGGATGATGTGCAGGCTGAGATAGCCAGCGGAAAATTTGAGGCGGCCTTTATTGCCGTGGGTGCTCACATATCTAAAAAGATTGATATCCCGGCACGTGATGCCAAGGGCATGATGGATGCGGTGAGCTTTCTCAAAAGTGTTGAGAATGGTGAAGATGTTCAGCTGGGTCGTCGCGTTGCCATCTATGGTGGCGGTAACACCGCGATGGACGCTGCCCGTGTTGCTAAACGTATGGGCGTTGACGAGGCAATGATCATCTATCGTCGTGATCGTGACAGCATGCCCGCCCATGACTTCGAGGCCGATGAGGCGCTGGAAGAGGGCGTTAAGATTAACTGGCTGCGCACTATCAAAGAGATTGATGGTTCTACCCTTGAGGTGGAAGTGATGGAGCTGGGTGAGGACGGTCGTCCACAGCCTACTGGCAGGTTTGAAAAGCTGGAAGCTGATTCATTGATTATGGCAGTCGGCCAGGAGACTGATACTGGCTTCCTGGGCAATGTACCCGGTATTGAATTTCAGCGTGATGGCACCGTAATCGTCGGTGATAACATGATGACGGGTGCCGACGGCATCTTTGCCGGTGGTGACATGGTGCCGAGTGATCGCTCGGTGACTATTGCTACTGGTCATGGCAAGAAGGCCTCGCGTTACATTGATGCCTGGTTGCGTGGTGAAACTTATCTTCCACACGCCAAACACCCCATTGTCGATCATGAAAAATTACAGATGTGGTATAGCACAGAGGCACCGGTGACCGAGCAGGAACATTTGCCGCTAACGCAGCGTCTGGGTGGATTTGAAGAAATCTTGCAGGGCCTTAGTGAAAAAGAAGCGTTGTACGAGGCCAAGCGTTGTCTCTCCTGCGGTAACTGTTTTGAGTGTGATGGCTGTTATGGCTCCTGTCCGGAGGATGCGATTATTAAACTGGGTCCGGGCAAGAAATATCGTTACGACTATGACAAGTGCACCGGCTGTGCAGTTTGCCAGGAGCAGTGTCCGTGTCATGCCATTGAAATGATTGCCGAGAGCGAAGCTGCCAATGTTACCGGTAACGCTCCAGAAAATAAGAGATAAGAAGTATGAGTGATCAGAATAAAGCGAAGCAGGTTACAGTTGACGGCGGTAACGCCGTTGCGCACATTGCCTATCGGGTGACTGATATCTGTTCTATCTACCCGATTACCCCGTCGTCAGACATGTCGGAGCTTTCCGATGTATGGTCAACACAAGGGCTTAAAAATATCTGGGGTCAGGTGCCACAGGTTATCGAGATGCAGAGTGAGGGTGGTGCTGCTGGTACCGCACATGGCGCGCTGCAAACGGGTGCACTGACTACCACTTTTACCTCCTCGCAGGGGCTGTTGTTGATGCTGCCCAATATGTACAAAATTGCAGGTGAGCTGACTTCTACCGTATTTCATGTCGCGGCTCGTTCCATCGCTGCGCAGGCATTGTCGATCTTCGGTGACCACCAGGACGTGATGGCAGCACGTATGACCGGCTTTGCCATGCTCGCCTCCAACTCGGTACAGGAAGCGCACGACTCGGCGCTGATTACCCATGCTGCCACTTTGAAGGCGCGCATACCCTTTATCAATTTCTTTGATGGTTTCCGTACTTCGCACGAAATTAATAAAATTAGTCTGATCAGTGATGAGCAGATCCGCGCCATGATCAGCGAGGAGCTGGTGTTTGCTCATCGTAACCGTGGGTTGAATCCAGATAACCCATTCATTCGTGGTACTGCGCAGAATCCTGATGTTTACTTCCAGGGACGCGAAAGTTCTAACAGCTATTACGATGCGGTGCCCGGTATCATTCAGGAGACCATGGATGAGCTGGCTAAACTGACTGGTCGTCAATATCATTTATTTGACTACCATGGTGCTGAAGATGCCGAAGAGATCGTCATCATGATGGGCTCCGGTGTGCAGACCATGGAAGAAACCATCGATGCACTCAATGCACAGGGGCGTAAGCTTGGTGTTGTTAGCGTGCGTTTGTTCCGTCCCTTCAGCATGAAACACATGTTGGATGCGTTGCCTAAAAACTGTAAAAAGATCGCGGTACTGGATCGTACCAAAGAGCCGGGTAGTGCCGGTGAGCCACTCTATCAGGACGTGCTGACCGCGCTGGCCGAGGGTCTGGGCGAGGGCATGATCGATGCTATGCCCAAGGTGGTGGGCGGCCGTTACGGTCTTTCTTCCAAAGAATTCACTCCGGCGATGGCGCGGGCGGTGTTCGATAACCTCGCTTCTGATTTATCAAAAAATCACTTCACTGTCGGTATTAATGACGATGTGACCAATACCTCTATCGATGTACAGCTGGGTTTTGAAATCGAGCCTGATAACGTCACTCGTGCGATGTTCTTTGGTCTTGGTTCTGACGGTACCGTTTCAGCTAATAAGAATTCGATCAAGATTATTGGTGAGAGCACCGACCTGAACTGTCAGGGTTATTTTGTTTATGACTCGAAGAAGGCTGGTTCTCAGACCACCTCGCATTTACGTTTTGGTCCCGATGAAATCAAGGCGCCGTATTTGATTACTTCGGCTAACTTTATCGCCTGTCACAAGGCCAACTTTATCAATCAGGTTGAGATGCTGGACAAGGCCGCTGACAAGGCGGTGTTCCTGCTCAACTCTCCGGTGTCCGCCGATAAGGTATGGGACGAGCTGCCCAAGCCGGTGCAGCAGCAGATCATCGACAAGAATATCGAGTTCTATGTAATCGATGCCACTACCGTGGCTCGTGATGCAGGCATGGGTCGTCGCATTAACACCATCATGCAGACCTGCTTCTTTGCGCTCTCCGGCGTGTTGCCGCGTGATGAGGCGATTGAGAAGATTAAGGCTGCGATCGAAAAGACTTACATGCGCAAAGGTGCCGATATTGTGCAGCTCAACTTCAAGGCGGTGGATGCCTCGCTGGATCATTTGCACAAGGTCGAAGTACCTAAGCAGGTTAGTTCTTCCATCGGCATGATGCAGGCAGTCTCTGACCTGGCGCCGAACTTTGTTAAAGAGGTCACCGCGCCGATGCTGATCGGTCGTGGTGATGACCTACCGGTTTCCATGATCCCGGTCGATGGCACCTATCCTAGTGGCACTGCCCGTTGGGAGAAACGAAATATTTCTGACATCATCGCCGACTGGGAACCTGATCTATGTATCCAGTGTGGCAACTGCTCCTTCGTCTGTCCACACAGTGTTATTCGTGCCCGTTTCTATCACGAGAGCACGTTGGATAAAGCCCCAGCCACTTTTGAGTCGGCTGAGGTGACTGCTCGTGGTTTCCCCGAGTCGCGTTACACCTTGCAGATTTATGCCGAGGATTGTACTGGTTGTGGTCTCTGTTTTGAGGCATGTCCTGCTTTTGATCCGAATGACAGTTCACGCAGGGCGATCAATATGGAGCCAAAAGGCTCTATTGAAGAGGCGCGTGAGAATATCGCCTTTTTCGATTCTATTCCGGTCAATTCGCGTTCTACTGTTAACTTTGCCTCAGTACGCGGTGCCCAGTTCCTCGAACCACTGTTTGAATTTTCTGGTGCCTGCAGCGGTTGTGGTGAAACTCCCTATGTTCGTCTGCTGACCCAGCTGTTCGGTCCGCGCCTGCTCGTGGCTAATGCCACCGGTTGCTCCTCCATCTATGGTGGCAACCTGCCCGCCACCCCGTGGAGTGCGAATAAAGAAGGACGTGGTCCGGCCTGGTCCAATTCACTATTCGAGGATAACGCCGAGTTTGGTCTGGGCATGCGCGTATCCGCCGACCAGCAGTTGGCGATGGCCAAGATGTTGCTCAGCGAGATGGGCGATCACTTTGATCAGGCCTTTATCGACTCATTGATGAATACCGACCAGCAGATCGGAACCCAGATGAATAATCAGCGCATACGGTTGCATGAGCTGAAGCGTCGCCTCGAGGAGATTGATGATCCGAAGGCGAAGTCGCTGCTTACAGTGGCCGATCACCTGGTACGTCGCAGTGTCTGGTTGGTGGGTGGTGACGGCTGGGCCTATGATATCGGCTCCGGCGGTCTTGACCATGCGCTGGCATCGGGCCGCAACATCAACGTGCTGGTACTCGATACCGAGGTCTACTCCAACACCGGTGGTCAGGCCTCCAAGTCGACACCGATTGCAGCGACCGCCAAGTTTGCCGCTGCCGGTAAGGCGGTGAACAAGAAGGACCTGGCGCTGCAGGCGATCTCTTACGGTAACGTCTACGTGGCGCGTGTCGCCTTTGGTTCTAATCCTCAGCAGACGTTACAGGCGATGCGTGAGGCGGAGGCTTATCCGGGTCCATCTATTATTCTTGCTTACAGTCCTTGTATTGCACACGGTATCGATCTGCGTAACGGTCTATCTCAGCAGGAGAAGGCGGTGGATTCCGGTTACTGGCCGCTGCTTCGCTACAACCCGGAGATGCGTAAAGAGGGCAAGAAACCGTTCATCCTCGACTCCACTCGCCCGACCATTAAGTTGGAAGAGTTCGCTTACAATGAGCAGCGTTACCTGGTGTTGAAGAAAAACAATCCAGAAGAGGCTGCGCGTTTAATGGAGCTGGCGCAGGAATCGCTGGATCTGCGCTGGCATACTTATGAGCATATGGCTGAGCAGGAACCGACCGAGTTCCAGCCGGTACGTTAAAATCGTGAAATCATGCGTCCATTTGGCTGATCGGACTTGCATTCAGCATGCTAAGTCCGTATTATCACGCCCGTCGTTGCGGGGTGGAGCAGTCTGGCAGC
>CBFCZV010000031.1:0-30551 GCA_965602855.1 uncultured Gammaproteobacteria bacterium
CGTTGTCGACTAATACAATATTGCCGTTGGCGGTATCTGTGCCGTTGTAGCTATTCAGGGTGTTAGCCTGATTCAGTGATGTGCCACCAGATGAACTCGTAGTTAACAACCCAGCATTTATAGATCCAGCAAACTGTGATAGCAAGCCTGCTGCAGTTATGCCAACATTATTTGCAAGCAGGTTGTTATTCAAAGCCACATTACTTCCTGCACCTAGAGCAGTAAGACTTAGATCACCACCTGTAACTATCAGATTACCACTAGTAGTAATTTGTCCTGTATTGCTGATAATGACATCTCCACCGCCGGCCTGACTGATACCAGAAATTGTTAATGTTGAAGCAGTATTTGTAAATTCAATATTACCGCTACTGGTGTTGGTCGCATCAAAAGCACCTACTGTATTTGCATTGTTGAGAACAATACCACCATCTGCAACAAGCGTTGCCTGACCCGAAGTGTTGAGTATTGCTGCTCCCGTAATGGTACCTGTTGAAGTCACGGATATATTGCCGCTACCGGCAGTAATATCCTGATCAAGGCTTATAGCTTCTGCTGATGTCAGAGTGATGTCATTGTTTGTGGTAGTAATACCGCTGACACTTGAAACAGTACCGACGCTTAATGTTCCTGCGTTATATATGCTCTCGATATATGCAGCACCGCTTGACTGAGTTGCAATAACTGGGGCATCAATAACAACATCAATTACACCACCAGCACCCATTGCCACAAGACCAATACCTGAAGTCGAAGTTAGTGAATTACCACCTTGGCCTGTTATACCATCATCAAAACCACCCGTCGTTGCTCGCAGTACCACTGCATCACTTCCAAAATCGACTGGATTCGCTATTGACCAGCTATCCGCCTGCAAATCTATAGTTTGAGCTGTCCCATCAGTAGTAACGGCACTAAGACTCAAGTCTGATGTTGAAACCAGGTAAATATCACCATTAGCCCCATCGCCATTTGTTGTTATCGACAAAGCACCGGCACCACCAGTACCAACATCCACATTCAATGGATTACTACCAGTATCACCAATCCTGCCATCTGCTGATAGTGTCAAATCAACTGCTGCACTGATCGTTACCGGAGGCACTGTTGTCTTAATATCATAATAACCAGTCGTTCCAGAATCTGTTGTCGTTATACTGATGCTTCCAGCCGATGAATTTATAGTCTCATTAACCAGTATTGACGCATCTTCAGAAGTTAGTGTGATATCACCTACACCTGTTACCCCTGTTATCGTACCCACAGTTCCTACAACAACATCGCCAGTATTCACAACACTCACATTATCAATCGACGTAGTTCCACCCGCCGATGATGCAATCGTTCCCGCATCAACGGTTGCAACAATATTACCGGTTGCACTCAATCCAACACTAGCTGCGGTAATCACATAGTTTGGCCCACCATCATCGATGTTGCCTGCAAGAGCACTCAATATCAGTTCATCTGTTCCAAAATCAGCATCTGCAGCCAGTGACCAGTCATCTGCTGCTAGCTGAATAATCTGTGCAGAACCTGCATCAGTTTGTACCGTACCCAAAGTTAAAGTAGAACCCGAACCATCAATGTAGATATTGCCTGAAGGGTTCGCACCACTAGTAGCAACATTAAGTACACCAGTAGCGACCTTAATTGCTGAGCCTGATGAGCCGATACCTGTTACAGCATTCAGCGAAATTGAACCTGTACCAGCCGTCACTAAGGAATCATTGGTTGCATCAACCAGGTTGGTAATACCTGCAACATCTGCCGTCATGATCAAATCATTATCACTGTTTGCTTCACCAGCATTGAAGTCACCATCGATAACCCATGAATCTGCTGATAAATCAACTGTCTGTGTTGAGGTGCCAGTCGTTACTACAGAGATTGTTTTACTTAAGCCATTACCAATCGTTAACGCTCCATTGTTATCCAGATAAATATCACCGGCTGAACCATCACCACCTGTTGTTAAGCTGAGTGCTTTTGCTGTCGTATTTACCGTACCCAATAAACCAATACCACCTGTAGACGCTGTTAGCGTTAAATCATTAACAGTAATCGTTCCAGCCGAATGCTCGATATCTCCTCCATTGGCTATGAAAGTCACAGTATCTGCTGCATCTCCAACATTGCCGTTGATAACCCAGCCATTATCGGATGTTAAGGTAATATTTTGAGCGTCAAACGGTGCTGGGAAAATCGAGTTAGTAGTAACACCAGTCAAATTAACGGCGGCCGTACCTGTATCGATTACATTAATATCACCCGTTGTCGCTGCTCCATCAGAGGTCAGGTTCAAGCTACCGCCATCAAGATCAACATTTACTGCAATAAGGTCACCAATACCACCTGCAGCTGTCATAGTAAGGTTAGTTGCTATGATAGTGTTACCATCACCATCATCATTAATGCTGCCCGTGCTTGCAGTTAACAACAGATCATCACCCGCCAAATCAAAATCAGCTGTTGTTGCGTTAACTACACCATCACCAATAATCCAGCTAGTAGCCGTCAAATCGACAACCTGACTACCAGTTCCTGTAGTACTAATTGAACCCAGACCTGTTGTTATGCTACTGCCATTAACCAAAGTGATATTGCCAGCTGTAGCATTGCCTCCAGCGGCTAAAACAAGTCCATTAGCATTTGAGTTAATTGCACCACTAATACCAATGCCACCATTAGTTGCGGTCAGTGTTAAAACATTGGCTGAAAGTGTTCCGCTAGTACGATCAATATCACCATTATCAGCAATCAGCGTTAATGCATCACTGGTATCCGCCACATCGCCATCAATATTCCAGCCATTAGTTGCTGTTAAATTAATCGTCTGACCATCAGCAGAAGTTGTAACCGTATTTAGCGTTGTGGCACCAGCCAATGTATTAACCAGTGAAATATTACCTGTAGCGCCAACCCCGGATGAACTCAAACCGAGGCTATTGGCCGCCGTCTGTATCACGCCTGTTGTACCAATACCACCACCTGCATTTAATACCAGATCATTAGCCGTTAGAGTTCCCGATGACTGCTCGATGTTTCCAGTAATAGCAGCAAATGTTACGTTGTCATTTACATCACCAACATTGGTATCAATATCCCAACCATTAGCTGCGGTTAAATTGATGAGCTGCGCGCTGGCGTCACTACCAATACCAACAAGGGTTGCTGCCGCAGTACCGGCATCAACCAGAGTAATATTACCCGCACCGGCCACACCACCCGAGGTTAAATCAATATTACCGCCATCGACATCAGTTTTAATGTTGATGGCACCATCAGCTACGACTGTGAGGCCACCGGTAGTAGAGACAGTGCCTATTCCTGCAATATCATAAACACCTGTAGAAAATGTATCTGTGGTTGTCAGGTTAACGGCAGCTGTGCCAGCACTAATATTCTGCTGAATATCAATACTGGCTTCATCAGAAATCAATGTGATTGCTGAATCTGTAGACTGCATGCCCACAATACCAGAGACAGTACCTACAACCAGTGTTCCCGCATTGTATTCACTATTAACATCAGTAGTGGTACCCGACTGACTTGCGATGGTTGCAGCATCAGTGTTGACATCAATACTACCCGTGGCCACTAAACCAAGGCTGGCAGCTGTAATCAGGTTGCCACCACCATCGATATTACCGCCAGTTGCTCGCAGAGCCAGAGTATCAATCCCAAAATCAACAGGCGCCGCAATAGTCCAGTCAATCGCTGTTAAATCAACTGTCTGACTTGTACCCGCATGCGTACTCACTGCACCCAAACTTAAATTTGAAGCTGAAGAGATGTAAATATCACCCGCTGCATTTAATCCGAGTGAATTCACGGAAAGGTTACCGCCTGCGCTTACGTTTAATTGGTTCGCACCACTCACACCAATACCACCGTCAGCTGTGATTGTCAGATCTGATGATGTTGTTACCGTCGCTGTACCATAAATATCATAAGCGCCAGTAGCACCTGAATCAGCCGTTGTTAGATCAATGGCAGCATTGCCAGAAGATATTGCCTGTGAAATATTTATAGCAGCATCGGTTGATAACAGGGTAATAGTATTATCAGTTGTACTAAGCCCATTGATTAAATCAACTGTTCCAACGGTGACTGCACCAAGGTTATACACACTGGTAATATCAATGCTACCAGTGCCAGCACTTGCAGCGATAACAGGTGCAAAGGTTGTCGCAGTAATATTATTTGTGCCGGTGGCTGTCAAACCAACTGATGCACCGGAGATCGTCGCAGAACCACTGATACCACCGCCAGTCGCTCTCAAAATAAGGTTGTCAGAGATATCACCCGCGGCAACATCAATATTCCAGCTGTTAGCGCTGAGATCCAGAGTTTGCGTACTAGTACCTGATGTAGACACAGCAACAAAGTCACTTGCACTCAGATCACCGCTGTCGATCAAATAAATATCACCAGCTGCGCCAACACCAGATGTGGTGAGATTAAAGGTATTTGCATCGGTTACAATCTCAGCGCCAGAAGCACCAATACCACCACTTGCAGTTAACGTTAAGCTATCAGCAGTAATAGTACCGCTGGTATATGTAATATCTGAGAAACTTTGAAGATAAACAGTATCCGCAGCATCCCCTACATCGCCATCAAGATTCCAACCTGACGCACGCAGAGTAATAGACTGCGCATCCGAACCACCAGTTGTATTTGTAGTGACGCCATTGAGGCTTACAACACTTCCGCTTATATCTTGCAGATTTATGTTACCGGCAACGTCTGAGCCTGAGGCACTTAATGTAAGAGAACCACCATTTAAGTTGGTATATATTGGACTACCAGTAAGACCAATTCCACCACTCGCATTAAGAGTTAAGTTGGCTGCGGATATAATGCTACCAAAATTATCGTTAATATCACCTGCACTGGCATTTAATATCAGATTTTCATTGTTAAGAAATAAATCAAACCATGTTGCCGGGCCACCTGATGTCCAATCAGTCGCAGTCAAATCAAAAGTCTGCACACCCGTTCCAAGTGCCGAAGTTGTAGCTAGTTGGCTGGTATACAGTGCACCATCATTAACAACAGTAATATTACCCGCAGCATCATTGCCATTACTGGTTAACAACAAATTACCCGTTCCTACATTGGTATTCAGGGCACCAACATCTATTGTGCCAATACCGCCATCAGCATTAACGGTGAGCCCACTGCTAGCCGATACAGTGCCTGCACCACCGATGTTGTAATTGCCTCCAGGCTGGGCAGACTCCCATGTGTAGAGAGAAACACTTCCAGAGCTAGCGGTTATATCTGAGGCAATATTGATATCAGCGTCATAAGAAAACAAATAAACAGAGTTAGACGCACTAGACAGACCTGAGATAGAACCTACATCACCGACGGTTAACGTACCGGTAGTCGACCCATCGTTGTAGAAACTCTCGATTTGAAGCCAGCCTGAGTCTGTAGTCGCAGCAACAACCGGTGCAATGGTCTGTGCATAAATATAATTAGCACCCGATGCAACCAGACCTACCTCTGCCCCAATCAGCCGCCCACCAAAACTATCAATAGCTCCGTTCACTGCACGCAGAATCAGGGTATCCGTAGTATTACCGTAATCAGTATCAACTATCCAACTGCTGGCACTAAGATCGACCGTTTGCGCACTCGCTGCCGTGGCTAAGCTAAGCCCACTAGTATTCAAGCCTAAGATGTTATTTTCAACTATTGTAATATCACCAGCCGAACCTGCACCGGCTGTGGTTAAACTGAAGCCGTTAGTATTAACCTGGAGAGCGCCTCCAATACCAATTCCACCAGCTGCGTTAAGATCCAGACTGTTAGCAGTAATCATACCGCTAGTGCGGGAGATATTGCCGCCAGTTGTGACCAGGCTAATAATATCTGCAAGATCGCCAGCATTGCCATCAACATCCAGACCATTATTAACCGTTAGACTAATCGTCTGCTTATCACTCAATGCCACTACGTTAGTGGACACACTGTTCAATGTTGTTACACCTGCATTGGTATTGTTCAGGGTAATATCCCCTAGCGCATTAACACCACCAGTGGTCAGGCTGAGACTATTAGCCGCTGTTTGTAGTATGCCACCAATACCAATACCACCAGCAGTAGCTGTAAGACTCAAACTATCTGCAGTAATGGTACCGCTGGTGCGATATATATCACCTGCACTTGCTGATAGAGATACGGCATCAAAACTATCACCAACATTGCCGTTAATATTCCAGCCAGCGCCAGCAACCAGATCAATTGTCTGTCCATCTCCTGCAGTAGTCACGCCACTAAGCATGGCCGCACTGGCATTAAAATCCTGCAGCTTTATATCACCGGCGCTGCCTGCACCACCTGTAATTAAAGTAATGTTGTTAGCAGCTGACCAGAACACCACCTCAGAACCTGCCTGTATCCCCCTGCCAATTCCACCATTTGTTGCTTCTAATGTAATATTATTAGCGACAACACCAACAGCACCGATTGCGCGATCAATATCTCCATCTACTGCTGTTAGCGTCAGGTTATCCAGATCACCAAAAGCCCCTATCTGGTTTATATTAATCCAGCCATTAGCCGCAGTAAGATCAACTGTCTGAGTATTAAATGTTGCTACATTATTTGTAGAAATAGAGTTAAGTTGAACAGCAGCTGTACCCGCATCAACCACAGTAATATTACCCACCGCATTAGCCCCAGCCGATGTTAAATTAAGCGTACCGCCATCAAGATCGGTTTTTAGCGTACCCACATCAGCAGTACCAACACCACCATCAGCATTAACCGTAAGAATGCCTGTGGTTGATACAGTCGCAGCACCACCAATGTTGTAGTCACTGGCTGCATAAAGTAGCGAGTCAATTGTGTTGAGATTGATATCACCATTACCTGCTGATATCGCTGAGTCGATATTAATATCTGTATCCGTTGCTGTTAAGGCTATGCTGTTGTCTATTGTGCTCAATCCTATGATTGAACCCACTGTGCCTACAGTTAACACGCCAGTATTATCAATATCTTTGTACAGGCTGTTAATGTTGAGCGCACCACCACCCGAACTAGCCGCAATAATTGGCGCATTAACATTGGCAGAAATAGAATTAATACCTGTCGCACTTAAACCAACAGCTGCACCAGTGAGAGTAAAGCCTCCATTAATAAATGCCCCACCCGTTGCCTGTAGGATAAGGGTGTCTGTAGCGTTACCGTAATCACCATCAATGTTCCAGCTATCAGCACTGATATCTACGGTTTGCGCACTTGCTGCGGTAGTTAAGCTAAGTCCACTGGTATTTAAACCTGCAATATTATTTTCAACCAGAGCTATATCGCCAGCTGCGTCTGCTCCATTTGTAGTCAAACTGAAGCCATTAGTATTAATCTGGAGGGCACCACCTATACCTATTCCACCACCTGCATTAAGGTTCAAAGTGTTAGCAGTGATAGTACCGCTGGTTCTATAGATATCGCCTGCATTGGCAACAAGAGAAATCTCATCATAAATATCGCCAACATTACCATCGATATTCCAGCCATTGGTGGCTGTTAAGCTAACAGTTTGTAAGCCACTTAATAGAACAGCATCGGTAGTTACACCGGTTAACGTGGTTGCACCTGCATTGGTATTGGTTAAAGTGATATTACCTAATGCATTAATACCGCCAGTGCTTAGGCTGAGACTGTTAGCCGCTGTTTGTAACGTACCACCAATACCAATTCCACCGTTACTCGCAGTAAGGCTCAGGCTATCAGCAGTAATAGTTCCACTGGTACGATAGATATCACCAGAATTTGCTGAAATTGACACGGCATCAAAACTGTCACCAGCATTACCATTTATATTCCATCCAAGATCAGCAACCAGATCAATTGTCTGCCCATCTCCTGCAGTAGTTACGCCACTAAGGGTGGTCCCACTAGCATTATAATCCTGCAGTGTTATATCACCGGCACTACCCGCACCACCTGTTGTCAAAGTAAGGCTATTAGATACTCTTGTTCTAAAATCACCACCAAGACCAATCCCTCCATTGGTGGCAGTCAGAATCAGGTCTTTGGCAAGAAATCCACAACAACCACCACCTGTTGCATCGATATTTCCATTGTTAGCAATAACGGTTACTGAGTCATCACCAGATTGACCAACAGCATTGATTGCAAACCAGCCATTTTCCGCAGTCAAGCTGACCGTCTGAGCTTCTGACAATAGTATTGTATTGGTATTAAGGGTATTTAATTGAACAGCGGCAGTACCTGAATCGATAACAGTAATATTACCCGCTGCATTTGCACCCGCCGACACCAGGTTAAGCACACCTCCATCAAGATCAGTATTTAGTGTGTTGATACCACCATCAGCATTCACACTAAGTCCACCAGTCGTCGATACTGTGGCAGCGCCACCAATATCGTAATCACCGACCACATCAAGCTGTGTAGTGGTTAATGCAACAGCGCCATTACCTGCGCCGATGGCCTGCTGTATATCGATGCTGGCATCTTCTGAATTTAGGGTGATTGTGTTATCAGTAGTGCTAATACCCGTTACGGTATCGACTGTACCAACTACCAGATTACCTGCATCGTATATGCTGTTGATCAGGATGCTACCCGACCCTGAGCTTGCAGCAATAATGCCTGCATCGGTGGTCACGCTAATATTATTGTTACCCTGAACACTTAAGCCCAGTGTTGCAGCTGTGAGCGTACTTACTCCACTGATACCACCGACACCATCAGCACCATTGGCGCGAAGTACGAGGTTATCCAGACCATCACCGATAGAGGCTCCGTCAATTGACCAGCTCTTGCCAGTGAGGTCGATGGTTTGACCACTCGCTGCATCAGTATTAATACCACCCGCTGTTGTTGCAACACTCAGATCGCCACTGTCTATAAGAGTAATATCACCCGCAGCATCTGCACCACCTGTAGTCAGTGTCAGACCACCGGCGACTGTTTGCACAGCACCACCGATGCCTATACCACCCGTAGTTGCGGTAAGGATTAATGCATTGGCCGTAAGCGTACCACTGGTTCTATAAATATCGCCTGCATCAGCGATGAGCGTAAGACCATCAGCGCCATCACCTGCATCACCATTGATATCCCAACCATTAGCCGAAGTTAAACTAATAGTCTGTGCATCGACAGTACCATTGGTGGTTACACCACTAAGCTTAACGGCGGCATCACCGGCATCAATAACAGTAATATCCCCTGCACCCAATAAACCATTTGATGTCAGGTTGAGTGTGCCACCCGCATTAATAACTGTATTCAGATTAATGCCACCATCAGCATTTATTGTTACGACACCTGTGCCACTACTGCGAACTAAGCCAATACCACCAATGTTGTAATCAGCCGCACCTGTATCAGTTGTAGTGAGATTGATATCACCCGTACCTGAATCAATATGTTCCAGGATGGAAATGTGTGCATCCTGTGAAGTCAGTGTAATAGATTGATTATTTTGTGTATTGATACCGGTATTACCCGCATCCACACCACCGATAGCTAATGTTCCCGCATAGGTGCTATCAATATTAATAATTCCATTTGCAGTTGCTTCAAGATTAGCCGCGACGGTATTGATATCAATGCCGCTCGCAGAATCTAATAAAAGCGCATCAGCGGTCAAAGTGTTGTCGTCACCGGTATCAGTAATTCCACCTACACTGGAAGCGATTTTCAGGCTGTCGCCAACTTCAGCAGCAAAGTTACTGTCGATTTCCCAGCTGGTACCGGTAAGAAGAATAATTTGTGCTGTTGCATTATCGGTGTTTAATGCGGTGAGCTGACTGCTTGAAAGAGCTGAGACATCACTGATAGTAATATTACCCGCAGCATTTGCAGCAACTGTGGCAAGGTCCAGAGCACCTGTTCCCTGCAAATCAGTAATAAGATTAATATTGCCATCCGAGCTGACTGTTAAACCACCGCCAGCAGTTACAGTCGCTGAGCCACCAACATTGTAGTCACCTGCACCGGTGGTAGTGAGACTAACCACGCCACTACCTGCATTGATGGCTTCAGAAATGAAGATGCTAGCGCCATCTGAAGTAAGCGTAATAGACTGATTAGCTATGGTACTAAAGCCAGTGATAACAGGATCAGCGCCACCAACAAAAAGATCTGTACCTGTGTAGGTGCTGTCAATGTTAATAGTGCCATTAGCAATAGCTTCGAGATTAGCGGCTACTGTATTAACGTTAATAGCGCCTGCAGAACTTAGCGCTATAGCTGCAGCCGTTAGCGTATTGTCATCACCAATATCTGTAATATCACCAGTACTTGATGTTAATTTCAGATTGGTATCATTATTCCCTAGTACAACATTGCTATCGATATCCCAACTTGCACCGCCCAGAGTGATAGCCTGGGCAGTTGTAGCGTCTGTATTGATTGCAACAACCCGTGCAGTTGTCATAGCTGAAATATCATTAACAGTTATGTCACCCGCCGCATCGCTACCGGCTGATGTTACAGACAAATTACCTGTTGTCTGTAAATCTGTATCCAGGCTAACGCCACCATCTGCAACAACGGTTAAACCACCTCCAGCAGTGACTGTACTTGCTGTACTGATAATATTGTAATCATTTGTACCTGAGTCTGTGGAAGTGAGACTAACTGCTCCACCACCCGCATTAATGCCTTCAGTAATATTAATAGTCGCATCAGCTGAAGTCAGCGTAATAGCCTGGTCTGTTACTGTACTGATACCATTGAGACCCGCATCAACACCACCGATAATGAGATCAGAGCCTGTATGGGTACTCTCAATAAAAATTGTACCATCTGCACTGGCCTCTAGATTAGACACAACGGTGGATACATCAATCGTACCTGTTGCTTCAAAACCTAATGCAGTAGCTGTTAGCTTATTACCACCCGTACCGACTGTGCCATCATCTATATCACCTGCTGAGGCTCTAAGAATAATGGTATTAGCTCCTAAATCAGTATCAGCATCAACCGTAATACTGCTGCCACCTATATCAAAAACATGACTCGCGCCATTAGTAGTAATTGCAATATCACTAACATTTAATGCAATTGCATTATCAATTGAAATATTACCCGCAGCACTAGCAGCAGCTGTCGTTAAATCCAGAATCGTTGCAGAAGTTTTCACCGGATTAAGGAGGCCGATACCACCATTCGCATTAAGAATAATTTGGGCTGCTGCATCAGCAGTACTGATTACACCGTTAACCCCAGCAACACCTTCGATATCTCCAGCAGAGGATGTAATCGAAATATCATTATTACCCGTGTTACCAACATTCTCAGATATCGTAATAGTGTCAGTCGATGCAATCGTAATCGTTGCATTCCCTGTTGAAATACCAGTAACTGAATTACCCAGCGTATCGGGTCCAATAGCGGTTATATCTAGCGTTCCAGTTCCACCTTCACCAGCTGTTACATTAATATCTGAATTAGTTATATTAATGACACCATCACCACTTGATACTGCCGCAATGGAAGATACATCCGACACAACTGTAATATTTCCAGCTGCACTCAATTGAAGAGAACCAGCTGTAATCGATGCATTCGCCTGCCGTTTAATTTCTCCCGCATCAGAAATCAAACTGACAGTACCTGTACCTACATTAATATCAGCATCCCTAACCTCAATATCAGCATGCGTCGCGCTACTTGATATATTGTGAATCGTGATATCGACATTGCTGGTTGAGCTATCAGCGAAGGTAAAGCGCACCCCATTATTATTATCATCTTCTATATTAATAACCTGATCGCCACCGGTAAACGCTATTGCATAAGGATTATCGTTCGTAGTACTAGGATCGAGCACCAGCGTGAGATCAGTAAATTCGACAGCATTGCTTATATTTAATGCCCCACCGGTTATACCAGTGAAAATCGGCGTACTGATATAAACAGTATTAGAAGTACCCCCAACATAGCCAATATCGGCTGTATCATCGATAACCAGGCTCTCAAGTATTATTTCAGCAGCCGTAAGAACATTTGTGGCAGTGCCATTACCAGCAATATCACCTGCCGCTGTTGACGATCTGAGCGCCAATGTATCAATACCCACATCTAAAGCCGCGTCAACAGTCCAGCTTACTGCTGTTAAATCGATGGTTTGCGCGCTTGCATCAGTCGTTAATGACAGCTTTGAAATTGTACCCGCATTTGACTCAACGACCGTAATATCACCTGCCGAACCAGTGCCGCCAGTTATCAATGAAAGGTTTGTCGTTGTAGCTGTATTAATCGCACCGGTAATACCAATACCACCAGCAACAGAACTCAGCGTAATATTATCTGCTGTTATGTTTCCTGCAGTGGTTGCATCCTGATCCTGAAGAACATCACTACCCGCTGTTGTGCCATTATTTGCAACTGTGACATCACCGGTGGTTACCAGTGTTTCCAAAGTAACATCACCGCTATCGCTATTGGTTAAACCTGCGCCATCACTTAGGGTGATACTGATATTGCCGGTACCGGCATCAATGGTAGTACCATCTGCCATAGTGATCTCTGCATTGCCTGGATCACGATCACCATTAACAACACCATTGGCTGTTGTTTCATTAGCAACTAAAGTTATATCAGCATCATTAGTCGTTAGATCTGCATTGATCAAGATACTACGACCCGCCTGCAGGGTAAGTGTATTTCCGGCCGAAGCGGTTGCTGGAATCGCCTCATTGATAGTGATATCGTTACTTGCCTGTAACAAGATATTGCTATCTAGTGCAGCCAAGTCATCACCATCAAAACTACTATCTGGCCCAGGGTCAGCAACATCAGCAAAGTTCACTGTGGCAACTTCAGTGCCTGCACCAGCGTTTTCAATAATAATATTTTTAGGATCTAATAAAAGCGTACCGAATTCGCCGTTTAAAGCACTGGTGTCAACATAACCAGAAAAATCTAACCACGATTTTCCTGACACTTCTACAAAACCACCGTCGCCAGATACCGCACCACCACGTGCTGAAATATCACCATAATATTGTGTAGTTTCATCAGCCCAAACGATAACCTTGCCGCCATCACCTGCCTCAATTGCATCAGCAACAATTGATGTATTTGCACCAACATAAGTTTGTGATGCATTCTGAATTTCAGCATTCCTACCCTGATAATCTCCACCAATTAGAACTTCACCACCACCAGTTAGACCCGATGCATTGACCTGTGACTCATCAAACAAACCAACGCGATCACCCAGAACCTGAACCGTTCCACCTGCACCATTATCAGACTGCGCAGTTATTAATGATTCACCTTGCAGGAAAGTATCTTCAGAGGATTGAAGCGTGACACTACCACCATTACCCGCAGTTGCTGAGGCATCTATCAAACCACTATGAGAAATGTTTTCAGCACTTACAACTATCTCACCGGCTTCAGTACCAGAGACATCCAGTGTCCCGTTATTTACAATGTTGCCAGATGGGCCAGCAAGCGTAATAATACCTCCTTCATTAACAACGCGAGTAGCTTTGATGATGCCAGTGTTATTTACAACATTAGTGAATACATCACGAGCAACCTGACCACTAATTAAAATATCACCACCTTCGGCGATAATCTCACCACTATTAGAGATAGCATCATCCAGCGATTGTGCATTTTTTAACACATCGCCGCTAACACTTAACTGAAGAAGCTTGTCACCACTAAAATCCAATGTTGCTGATGTTGTGACAGCAAGATTAATCGAACCAACTGTCGCCAGAATCTTACCTTCATTTACAACACCGGTATCACTGACTAAAGAAACACCGCCTGTTGATGCTGAAATAACACCTTGATTGACGATCATGCCGTCAATCATGCCTAAAGAGTCCAGATCATATTGTCCTGACATGAACTTGCCAGCATCTATTTCGAGATTGGTAGCCACCAGGCCACCCACCTGCACACGAGACCCCTCTCCAAAGATAACGCCATTCGGATTCATCAAAAAGAGCAGACCATTCGCCTCAATAGAACCAAAAATTTCAGAAGGCGCAATATCATTAATACGGTTAAGTACTGCTGAGGAAGAAGAAGGCTGAGAAAACCGGACTAGCTCATTGACACCGACATTAAAACTTTGCCAGTCAACGAGCATATTATTACTCAACTGCTGAATTTGCGTTATTGAACTAGACGGAGTTGTAATATTACCTTGGCCGGCAACAATCTCACCTCCTTGCGGAGCAGCTGTTACGGATAGACTGGTGAAGATAGAAATACAAAAAAGACCAGAAGCCACTTCAAGAAAAGTAGCCTTCCTACCTTGAAAACATCGTTTAATAGATAAATCTTTAATCACAGCGTCTACCTATCCTTAATCCCATGCACCGATAATTATACATCATGCTCAACCCGTATAGCTAAACGTTAAATAAAATTGCACATCTTCAGCAATTTCTGTACCACTGGTTATACTGGCTGGCTTGGCGACATCCAGTCTCAACTGCATTTTTCCCGGCAATAACAACTGCGCAGCAACACCATAACCAGACATAGTAATATCCTCGACATCACTAATTAATGGATCATTAACCTCACCCTTCGCATAATCAGCAAACACAGATAACTGCAAAATCTCACCCCACTTCCAGCCATCAAAAGCCTTAACATCATAGAAAAAAGGCGCATTGAAATTCCAGTCCACCGACAGGAACAAACTACTGTCTCTCAATACAGCAGAAGGCTCAAAAGCTCTAACATTATTTGGACCACCAAGACCTGCCTGCTCAACAGGAACTAGCAAGTCAGAAGAATATTGCCCTGAAAATCGCAACAGGACATTTTGATATTTATCAATTAATTGTAAACGTGCAACATTCCAGTTCAACTTGGCAAAATCACTGGTCGCAAAATCACCCGAACCACCTGTACGGCTAGACAAGATACTATCGTCCGAGCCAAGCGAACCCATCATATCTTCGAAACCTTGCGTATACTTAACAGACCCCTGATTTATACCCTTGTATTTTTTATCCAGAATATCAAAGCCCATTTCAACAGCTAATGCACTTAGAGTGTCTTCACTCAAAACTAAGTCAGATATCTTTGTCTCAGCAACTTTATGTATAAAATCTAATTTGCCATAAATATTTTTTTCACGACCACGCACGAACTGGTGACTCACAAAAACATTAGAAGCCTGCACATCACCAGTAATCTCAAAATCCTCCAGACTACCACCAACATCATAGGAATTATTCGACACACCAAGTCCCATTAATGTCTTGTGACTTCCTACAGGAGTTTTATATATAACGCCACCATATAAATTACTGGTCGGAGAAAATGTTTGCATTAAGCTAATATCCAAACTATCAGCATTTCCAAATAAATTATTTTCTGTATAACTAAGCGTTAAACGATTTTCGCCCGTTGATTCAGTTCCATGATTATCAAGACGTACTGAATACTCACGAGGATCTTCTTCCTGAACTTTCACCAACAAATCAGTTTCTCCTGTATTCTGACCGGGCTTCAAAACACCATAGGCAAGCAGGCCTGGATAATCACTTAAAGAAAAAAGCGCATTTTCTAATGCTTGCTTAGTAACGCTCTTACCTTCTAGATGCTCAAAAATTCTTTTAATTAGCTCAACAGAATATTGTGCATTTCCCTCGACAATCGTTTCCCCCAAAATGCCTTCTTGTACGTGAATATTAACAACACCATCTTCAATGGTCTGTTGCGGTACATAAGCCTGAGCAATAACAAATCCAGCGCTACGGTACAAATCAGTAAGCTGATTAGCTACATCCTGTAACTGACCTATACTCATTTCCTCACGGAATTTCTTGCTCTTACGAAGTTCTTTCAAGAACTGCGCATGATCTTTATTCGCCTTTTCATCATCATCATACAAAGAGTCTTTGAGTCGCCGGCCAATCTCTTCCATATCGCTTTTAGTCAAGCCATGCTCATTCATCGCTTCAATGGTTTGCATTTCTAGCCTGAGTTTTTCCACAAAAGCATCAACACGTTGTTGTGAAATATTAAATTCTGGCCACTCATTAATACCAGTAACATGGAATTTTTTCACATAGACGCGAGCTCCCGCATCAACACCTAGCGGACGCTGGTACACCGGAGGAATATCTAGGACAGTATTAATATCACGATGAATAAGCTCATCGAGCTTAGGATTGATATCACCGGGATTTAAAGAGGTGGCCTGAGGAGCAGTATCAATAGCCTCATCCACTGGCGATGCCTGCAAATGGCCAACAGCAAGCAAAGCAATGAAAAAGCTGATCGTAAAGATACGAGCCAAGGAAAAATGATCTGACTTAGCCGCTAGATCAGTCTGTAGATTTGAAGCACGCATAGGGACAGCAATATCCGATGTAATCCATATTTATTAATTTATACTCCCTGCCTGAGCAGCCATAGAACATAACAAGCGAGCCCAGGAGGCAGAGAATCATTTTTATCAATTAAAGTAAAACCACAGCACAGGTCATACCTTATATGTCTAAATTTAAACGTATTTATCCAATAAGTCATTCAATATATTTAAACAAATACACAAAACATTTTAACCCTATGAATTCACTAAAACTATTTATAACTAATACGGCAATTTAGACATGCATAATTCGAACACATCAGCACACACTAAAAAATAGCCGTATCAGCCTCATCAAAACCCTCAGATACCAATAAAAAGCAACAAACATTAAAATAAGTCTAAAATAATGCCAAATATTAAAAAAATGGCCATTTTAAACAAGAAACAATATCATTAACATTCAACCTCATCATTACCACCCTTTTTCATCGAAAAGGACCGCCCAAGCACATAATGATTGCAAATTTGTCAACACTTATTTTAATGTTTTTGCCTTTTATTGATCAATGTCAACAAAGCACATATGGTATTTGAACTTTCATGCCTCATCTGCGAATATCCAACAAGGGAAAAAACTAAAGAAATAACAGGGATTCACGTTTGTTATCGATAACAACAGATTAACGGCCTGATTATCAGGCCAGAGGATGAGGATAAGTATATGAAAAGAATGAATATTATTAAGCTTTTAAGGGTTGGAAGTATAGCGCTAGCAACAGGCTATTTTTCCATGTTTTCTGGTGTAGCGCAGGCGGGTAACATCGCAAACAGTGTGCATGACTTCTCGTCAAACGGCTCATACACAGATGGTACTGCCTACAGCTGGAACACAGCCGCTGAGCTATGTACGGTTTGTCATACTCCGCATGCTTCGGATACCAGTGTAACAGCTGCTCCATTGTGGACTCATGACACAACAGCTCAAACTTATGTGACATACAGCTCGAACACTCTTGATGCGAATGGTGGTGCTGCTCTTGCACAGCCTTCTGGCGTATCTCAGTTATGTTTGTCCTGTCATGATGGCTCGGTAGCGATTGACTCCTTCGGCGGTACAGTTGGTGGTGACATGATCGGTATTATCAATGGTGGCTCTAGAAACATCGGTGGTGATACAGATACTGCAGGTAATGCAAACAGCTTGAAAAATGATCACCCTATTGGCTTTACCTTTGATGCTGCTCTAGTAGGATTGGATCCTGGTCTACACAATCCAATCACAACAAACACAGACATCGGTGAAGGTGGTGCATTCGCAAAGAATGGTACGATTGATGACCTTATGCTTTCAGGTGGAACAGTACAATGTACATCCTGTCACGATGTTCACAATAACTATGTAGATGAAACCTTTGTTGCTGGTGGTACCAGATTGCTGAGAAGAGCACTGGACGGTAGTAAATTGTGTCTGACTTGTCACAACAAGTAATTATGTAATTAGTCCTGAAACAGGCCTCTGTCAAGAGGCCTGTTTTTTTTGGAGAATTTTTCATTAAAATTTAAATCTACGTGACAATTAGAACACCAGACTGGAATTAAACTGTTATAAAAAGAAATTTTAGAAAATAAAAATCAGCCTGTTCTATTAAAATAATTTTTGCACATTAATTCGCTCACTTTTTTTAGATAGTACAACAACTATTTCGAGACATGAGGCGATCACTAAGCTAAACTTTAGTAACAATAAATCATATCAAGTTGTAAAAGATATTATGCCGAAAAATATATTAAAGTTTTTTCTCTTACTATTTCTCACCCAATTATTAGTAGCCTGTGGCGGCACCCCAAAAAAAGTCACTGACTACATTCTATATCCACCAGCACCCAACGAACCCAGAATTCAGTATTTAACCAGTCTTTCGGGACCTGATTATTTTACGGAAGATAAAAGTGCTTTTGGTGATTTCATACTCGGTGCCGATGCACAAAGAAACACAGGCGTAACAAAACCATACGGTGTAAGCATAAAAGATGGCATTATCTATCTGGTTGATATTCGCAGCTCAGGAGTTGCCACCTTCGATCTAAAACAGAATAAATTCGATATGATACATGGTTCGTTTGACAGCAGAATGGTCAAACCCATCAACATATTTATCGACGATGAAAATAATAAATATATCGCCGATATAAAAAGAAAACTCGTTATTGTTCTTGATGAGAACAACGAGTTTTTAAAAAGCTTTGGTGACGGTGAATCTTTTAAACCCTCAGACGTTCTGGTGGCCGACGAAAAGGTATTCATTGCAGACACTAAAAACCACGCCATTCATGTCTATGATAAAAACACGACTGAAAAACTATACAGCATTGATAATAAAGATAATAAAGACGGAACCTCAGAAGGTCTGCTTTATTTCCCAACAAATTTAGCCTTAAGTCCTGACAATCATCTTTACGTCAGCGCCACCATGAATTTCAGTATTCAGGAATTCACCCTTGAAGGTGAATTCGTCAGAAAAATAGGCCAGGTTGGTAACCAGCTCGGAAAGTTTACCCGACCTAAAGGAATCGCTATAGATCGTGAGAACAACATCTATGTAGTTGATACTTCATTTCAAAATGTGCAAATTTTTAACAAGGACGGTGATTTACTCATGTATTTTGGCGAATCAGGGTCTAAACCACAGAACATCAACTTACCCGCCAAAGTCTTTATCGACTACGACAATATTTCCTATTTTCAAAAATACGCCAAACCAGGATTTGAAATCGAATACCTGATTTTGGTCACCAGCCAGTTCGGCAACAACAAATTAAATATCTATGGTTTTGGCCAGATGCAGGATACAGATGACTCCAGCACCAAAGTTGACATCATTGAACCCGATGAAATAAAACCCGATGCCATTAAGCCATAAATCATTAAATATAAAACTGAAAGGAACTCAATCATTATATAAACCTTCAGGTTTACTGAAGTGTGCTCTTGTTGCTCTGCTTTCTAACGCCTGCATTGTACAGGCGGAGGAAATTACTCCCTTTAAAATAACCAGTACTGGCGGCTCATTATCACTAAGATATGAATCAACCAATACAGAGACCAATTCCAGCTCAACATACGAAAGCCAGCTCTGGCAGGAAGAGCTGACTCTCAACATGAATAGCTATGTATATCACCCAAACTTTCTAAAAATGAATTTTTCAGCAGGCTTGCTGGCTAATCAGCTAGAATCTGGTTCGACAGACTCAAATCAGCGAGTAAACAACCTTTCTGCAAGGCTCAGTTTTTTATCTAAGCGCGCCTACCCTTTCTCCCTTTACTATGATCAATCGAATACAATGACACCCTCTAGTTCAGCAGGAGATTTTTTACTGGAGCACAAAAAATATGGCGCTGACATATCCCTACGTTCGCCATTAACACCTGTAACAATGAAACTTACAGCCCACAAGGAAACCAGTTATGGAACCGGTGCTAATCAAATAACAGATGACACAAGCAACCATGCCAAATTAATCATGGAATATTCCTATGGGTCTGGCGATCACGTGAGTTTGAGTCATCAAATAAATAATTCGGTATCCAGATCTGGTAGCCTCAACTTAGCCATTACAGAAAGAGAATCTAATACTTACTTTACCAATGTAAAGACAAAAAACAGATTTGGAGATAATAAACAACTTTATCTAATCACTGATTTGGGACTAAATAAACAGGAAGAGTTTCCTGAAAGAGAATCATTGTTCTTTAATCCCACACTCGATTGGAGGCACAATAAAAAATTCACTTCATATTACACCCATTTAACTGAACATACAGATGAAGAGGGTCTAGAGACAGATAACAATAGAACAACGGCCAGACTAAAATATACAGGCGATGATTCGCTGAGCGGAATTCTTGGGGCCTCTCTAAATAATAGTGAATCCACTAGCACGGAGTCGACAAATAAAGGCATTAATTTAGGTATATCAAAAGCCATAGACGTTTCATACGGCAAGTATTCACTGAATTATAATACCAACTATAACATTCAAGACCAGACATCTTCATTAGACCTGCAGCCTGTTTTAGGTGATCAATACACCATCGGTGGTGTCACTCCGGTTGAAATCACCCAAAACAACATCGATACAAGCACCATCATAATTTCAAATATTACTCGAACCCAAACTTATCTTGAAAATTTAGATTATAATATTATTGTCATTGGCGATCAGACCCTAATAGAAAGACTGATAACAGGAAATATTGCAGACGGTCAGAGTATTTTAATCGATTATAGTTATCAGACAGGTGGCACCATAAAATATGATCGACTGACTCAGGGCTTAAATCTTGGCTTAGCCTTAGGAAAACATTATAACTTTTTTGCTAATGTCTATGATTCCGAACAAAAGCTTAAAGAGGGTATTCCCACTACCTCACTAAATTCGTATGACGGTGTGACACTACGTTTTCAGGTAAAGAAACCACTGGAAGAGAAAGTGACCCTTGGCGGTGAAGTGCAGATGAAGCAACATAATGAGGAAAGTAACTCCTACAATCAACAAAACATTAGTGCGAATATCTATATGCCCGTACTCACAAATGCATTACTGAGCGTTAACGCAGGTATATCTAAGAGAGATGATGAAACTTCAGACGAGGATAGCGATGGTAAAACACTGGGTTTCCGTATAGTGGGCAGACCGTGGTTAAGAACAAGACTAAGCTTCGACTCCAGCTATTCACAAAATTCCGGCGGCTCAAGTGATCACTCCATGCTTAGAAATACACTGGACTTTGAATGGAGATACAGGCGTCTTAATTATAGTGCTACTGTCAGTCAACAGTCTGAAGAACAGGGAACTACTGAACAGAACGACTGGTCTATATTCATGAAATTAATAAGATCATTTTAACTAATGAAGTTATTCATGTACAAAAAAATTAAAAATAACTGGCTACTATGGCTGCTTGCCCTGTTACTTATCAGCAGCTGTAGCCAGCACAATACATCAAGTGAAAAAAAACTAGTAGATCCCATCTACTGGCCAACAAAGCCTGATAAGCCCATGATCCAATATCTGGGCGAATTTAGTAATGCGGCTGACCTGAAAATAAGTCGCAGTTTATGGCGTCGATTTGTTGATTTTTTTGCCGGAGAAAAAAATACAGGTTTAGTTAAACCTATGGCTGTCGTGACAGACCAGGAAGGAGTTATTTATGTTGCCGATCCCGGTGCCAGAGGCGTGCATCGTTTTGATCCTGCCAATCAGTCTTATGCACTTATAATACGAAAAGATGATCGCCCCCTGCTCTCTCCTATAGGGCTAGTTCTGGATGATCAATCTAACCTGATTATTTCAGACTCTGCATTGGCAAAATTGTACAAAGTAAATAAGGGTGAAACTATTGCCAATGAATTTATTACCAAGGCGACATTTAATCAGCCCACTGGCATGGTGGCCGGTGGCAATAACGATTTTTATGTAACCGATACCCCCGAGCATAAAATACTTAACTTAAGCTTCAGTGGTGAATTAATTAAAGAATTTGGCCATAGAGGTCCTGGCGATGGTGAATTTAATTATCCGACCATGATCGATTTTAGTAAAGATCGACTACTGGTATCTGACACACTGAATTTTAGAATTCAAACATTAAATGAACAGGGTGATTTCATAAGCAAATTCGGCCAAATAGGCACGGGCACCGGACATCAGTCCCGATCCAAAGGCATTGCAACCGATCACAATCAGAACATCTATGTTGTAGATGGCCTGTTTAATACGGTACAGATATTTGATCAAGCAGGCAGGTTTTTATTAAATTTTGGTGAGCAAGGCCACAAAGCCGGACAATTCTGGTTACCTGTCGGTATATTTATCGACCATCAGCAAACTATTTATGTCACTGACACATACAACCAAAGAATACAGATGTTTCGTTTTCTGGGAGCTAAATTATGAGGCTACTAACACTTATATCTGGCCTGGCCGCTGTTGTCATATCTGGCAGCCTGATGGCCATCGGCGCCGGCAACATTGCTAACACCAAACACAACCTCTCAGCCTCCGGTGGGCAGACGGTCAGAGCTACCACTGAGGAACAAATATGCGTTTTCTGCCACACCCCTCATAACTCAAACCCTATAGCACCGCTATGGAATAAAAGCACCAACACAAGATTAGATTACCAGCCTTATGACAGCTCCACCTTTAGTATCGCCGCACCCGGTCAGCCTACTGGCTCATCCTTACTCTGCCTGAGCTGTCACGATGGAACCATTGCACTGGGCGAAAGATTTAACGATCCAGATATAACGCTTACAGACACATTCATGCCCGTCGGCGCAACCCTACTAGGCACCGACCTGAGAGACGATCATCCAGTGTCATTTGATTACGCCACCGCAGTAGCGGCCAACACCGAGCTAGCAGCCACAGCTTCACTAACAGCAGAAGTCAGGCTTGATGGTACAGGCCAGGTGCAATGTACCAGTTGCCATGACCCCCATAGCGATACTATTGCTAAATTCCTGGTTAAATCAAATGTTGCTGCTGCACTATGCCAAACCTGTCATGTCAAAGCCTACTGGGATGATACAAATACATCCCATAAAAATGCTACTAAAACCTGGAACGGTACAGGTACTGACCCCTGGCTACATACTAAATACATAGCAACTGAACTCGGTAAAAATGACACCACAGTTACCGTTGCAGAAAATGCCTGTGAAAACTGTCATAGCCCACATACCGCAGGCAACCCGGAACGCATCCTGAATTATGCTGCTGAGGAAGCCGTCTGCTTTACCTGCCACAACGCTAATGTTGCCGCTAAGGACATTGAGGCTGAATTTGTCAAATTCAGCATTCACCCAATCTATACTTATTCTGCTACTGGTGATCACGATGCATTTGAAGATGATGGCGTAAATGACAATGTCGTCGATACACCACGGCACGTTGTCTGCTTTGATTGCCACAACCCTCACGGTGTCCAGCCCATTGGCACCACCGCTGGCAAATCAGGCCCATTGAATGGAGCCAAAGGTGTGGATATTGATGGCAATGATATCGAACCGATTGACTTTCCCCATCAAGTTTGTTTCCGTTGTCATGGCGATAGTCTGCCTGCCACTGCGGCCCGAATAGACAGAGCACTCGATGCAGAGAGACCTGCGACCAATGCACGACGGGAATTTGACCCTACTGACAGTGCATCCTATCATCCTGTGTCTTCTGCCATTGACGGCGGTGCATCAGGCACACTACCAACTAACAGAGTACCCAGCCTGATTTCCGGCGTTGCATTAGCACTTGGCGGCACAACAGGGCTCACAGGCGATGGCGATACAATCAGCTGCCTGGACTGTCACAACAATGACCAGAACCCAAGGACTGGTGGCAGCGGCCCCAACGGCCCCCATGGCTCGGCAAATAGCCCAATACTGGAACGCAACTTTACAACCGCGGATAACACCGTTGAAAGCGCAGCCGCCTACGCCATGTGTTACAAGTGTCACGATCGGAATACTATTTTAGGCAATGACCAAAACTTTGCCAATGACTCATTTATGCGTCATGACTTTCATATTGCTGCAGGCGTCAATAGCAGCCCCTTCCAGCCAAGAGCAGGGATGGGTTTAGTCGGTGTATCCTGTAATATTTGCCACGACCCACACGGCAGTGTGCGCTTCGACCGCCTGATTAATTACGATGTAATCGGTGGAACTGTACCTGGACCGGTGAGCGCAAACGCAGCTGGAAATTTATATTTTGCGACCGACGGTGATGTCACACAATGCAACCTCGCCTGTCACAACATGCAACATGATCCATGTGGCTACAGAGTTTCTACTGGGGAAATATGCGGCTGTCAGCATCGGATGGGGGCCTACCCTGCTTGTACGACTCTTGGTATTCCTATTCTTCCAGAACCATAATAAGTCATACGAAGAAAACCAATTGGACAGCCCGTAGGCTGCAATAAACACACAGCATTACCTCGTTCCCACGCTCCGCGTGGGAACGCATACTATTTCAGCTATCGGAACCCATAGAGTGTAATAAACAAAGAGCATTGCACTATAAACCATTCTAAATGCTTCGGTTTTATTTCCTGATTAATTATTCAATTGGAAGAAGCGTTATATATTTTAACATTCGGCGAAATACGCTATGCTTGTTGCACTCTACACTACTGATAGTTGTGTAAAAACGCAGCAAAAAGTCATGTATTTTTATTAATTTAGAATTAAAATTCTCTTCGCACAAAGACCTCTAATTACTAATCTATAAATATTAAGGATAAAAATTGAAACCAGGTTTATATTATTTTATATCAGTTATCACAGGCGGAACGTTGATGGCGTGCGAATTACTTTCGGTACGATTAATATCACCTTATTTTGGTAATTCGTTATATGTTTGGGCTGCCACCATTGGTACAACCATGATGGGCTTAGCAGTGGGTTATTTTTTAGCAGCTTATTTTTCAGAAAGAAGTATTTCCAAAAAGGCACTGATGATTGCATTAGCAGCAATTTCTGTATTTGTATTTGTATTACCCTATTTTTCTTCTTTTATACAAACAATATTTTTAGATTTTGAAATTAGAACTGGAATTTTTATTTCTACGCTAATTTTTAATTTTCCTTTGTACCTGTTGTTTGGATTATTTTCGCCCTTAATTATTGATATCATTACAGGAGTAACAGAGGATACAGGAAAATTTGCAGGTCGGATTTATGGCATTTCTACCTTGAGTGGAGTAGTGTTTATTTTATTAGCTGGTCTTTATTTTTTACCCGAAGTAGGAACAAAATTATCGCTCTTCTTCTGTGCTTCATTGTTATCTGTAGCTACAGTTTTATTTTATATAGTAGATTATAGACATGAAAAATAAACTACTAATAGCAGCGATTGCTGAAGGTTCCCTACTAGTTGCAATGGAGTTGATGTATGCTCAATTGCTACATCCTTTTTTTGGACAATCGTATTATGTATGGCTGGCTATGTTAGCTATTACCATGTTAGGTTCAGCCATCGGTTATATTGTAGGAGGTCAATTTACCAGGTTTCCAGATTCGAAAATCAAATTAATTGTTTCCGTGTGTTTGATTTTTATAGGCGTTTACTTTTTGTTAGTTTTTAGTTTTAACGAATTCCTTTTTGTCAAACTTCAAGAGTTTTCGTTATTCACTGCACTAATTTATCATTCCTTACTTATTTTATTAATTCCAGTAATCCTGATTACACTGAACTCCCCGATTATAGTTAAATATTACTCATTGCATGTTGCAAACAGTGGCAAATCATCCGGCACAGTATTTTTTGCATCTACCATTGGAGGGGTAATTTCAATTTATGCATTGGCATTTTTTATATTGCCAGCATTTGATTTAATTGGTATTTTGCATTCTTTAGGATTGTTGGTTCTGATTATTTCAGCCTTGTTTTTTATGCAGAGCTCTTCTTATATCTTATTGGCAGCAAATGTAGTTATTTTTCTGTTTATTTATTTTAGTGTTTCGAAAAATCAAACCGAGATTACAGAAACAGCTAATACTAAAGTTTTATACCGCAATCATGGGATTATGGGAGAGTTAGAAATAAGAGAAGAGCATGGTGAAACACGAATTATCTCATTAAATAGAACAGAACAATCTGCTATTGATGTAAAGTTTTCATCTTCACTTATGAGTTACCCATATCGTGTATTAACTTATGCATCAGTAAAACCAGCTCAGTCAGATGTTCTTGTGGCGGGTTATGGAGGAGGCGCTTTGGTGAATTTGCTTATTGAATTAGATTTTGCTGTTGATTGCATTGAATTTGATGATCGAATGTACCCTGTTTCAAAAAAGTATTTTAATGCTAATGATGCTTTTAATTTAAAAATTGATGATTTTAGACACTATATCAATGTTACTAATAAAAAATATGATTTGATTGTATTGGATTTGAGTAAGGGAGAAAGTATTCCAGCAAATGTATATACCGTTGAGTCATTTCGAAGGATTTTGAAATTGTTAAATCCGGGAGGGTTTGTCATTTTACACTATTTCAGCGATATGCATGGAACAGGAGAGTATGGACTTCACTCATTGATGAAAACAATGGATCAATCAGGTGCTTTTTTTGCGTTAGCGAGAAAAAATGAAGGAGACCAAAGCCCTGAACAACTACTATTCATGTCTAATAACCCCCAAATTATTGTTGATAGAGGATTAAGAATTCCCAGGAGAATTGTTACTAGCTACAATTTTGCTATTAACAATTTTATGTTAACAAATATAGATTATTCATCTGGCCAGGTTCTGACAGATGATAAAAACAACCTCGAAAAGATTCAATTGGATGTTGTAGTGGGTGTTCGTAAAGAAGTACGTAGGGCGCAATTAACAAAGAGCACTGCACCATAAGCCATTTCCAAATTCTTCGGTTTAGTTTCGTGGTTAATTATGGTCTCGTTCCCACGCTCCCGCGTGGTAACGCATACCAACTACACTAATATAAATCACCACTAAAGAAAGGAATCAAGCGTGGGCGGGCACTACAAAATCACAACCACTACATAACCTCACTTTATTACCTCTACCGGTATTACATAGATACACATATTCACACGCCCGGAAACAGTCACACTTCCCTACTCCATCTCAAACAAAATGACGTTAAGAATATTTAGAACAACTAACTTTTTACGAAGAAGCAGATAAAACCGGCCGTGATTATTAATTTTAACGGGGTGCATCGATCCGGAGCTTATAGTGTTTGCCGAGAGTAATATGCATTTCCACGCGAGAGCATGGGAATGAGGGACATGCAGAGCACGATTATTAAAGTTAAAACTACAATTTAATGAGGCATTGAACTCACATATTCAGCCAGCGCCCAGATATCTTCATCCGTCATATGATTGAGCACTCGTTCCATCAGATTAAACTGATCGGCTTCACGTATGTTTTCCTGTATATCTTTCATAGACTTATAAAGATATTTTTTATTTTGCCCACCTATAACGGCAGTCTTTGATATATATATGCTTTTCGTCCTGTCCTGATCATTGTGACAGAACCTGCAATTATAGGTACCGAATAGATCCATACCACGCTCACCTTCAGCGGTCATTATTCCATTACCACGCATTATGGGAAGACTGGCGTAGTAAGCAGTAATATCAGCAATATCTTCAGCACTCGGTCTAACCTTATCGATCACTTTCTTCATGACAATGTCATAGCGCTCACCATGATTGTATTGCATGGCATTCCTGTAAAGAAATGCCTGATCCTGGCCGTTGAGTTTGGGTACTATTACATCTGCATTATTACCATCTTGTGAATGACACTGCTGGCAAATTTCCGATTTTATCTCACCGACAGCTGGATCGCCTTTCGCATACAAACCGCAAGGAAGAAGAACTAAAAATAGCAGTGAATAAAATCTTTTTATCATTTCATATAGCTTGCTTTATTTTCAATCAAAATAATGGACATTATCCTTTGTTACGGAATGAACGTTCCTGAGCTTCTAATCTGATTAATAATTTCAAGGGTCGATTTTTCCATAACCTTAATCGCATCTTTATAATTATGTTCATGACTTGAAGCCAGTTCTTCTGCTTCTTTGCGCAGTTCTTTGGCGGTCTTAATACCATCTTTCATACTCGAAGATGCTTTACCATTGTTTTGTGTCAAGTACATGTCAAGCAGCATCAGATGAGTATCATTTCTATCAACTTCATAATCATATTCTTCATGTGCATTGGCAAAATTAAGTGATCTCGTGAGCGTGTCACCAGTGCGCATTTTAGTGATTTCAACTTTAATAATTTTCAGCACCTTGCCAAGGCCTTCTATAGCAGGATCATATTGTCCCTGAAAAAATAGCTTATCGGTTTCTGCTAGTTTCTGAGTGAGCCCTTTAAACATGAAAACAAATTCATCATGCTTACCTTTTTCATCACCAATTCTTTCCATCGCTTCCATCAAAGCGTTTGAGCTTTTTCTTAATGATTCATAATGACTCTTGCTTCTCTTTTTAACTTTTGCGCCTTTCAAATTGGCAAATTCAACCGCATCAATCAGCGCTGATCTGGATTTTTTTATCAATACATCTGTCTTTTGAAAATTACCTGCATTATATGCATCAACTGCTTCATCATAGAGTGATCTTGCAAACCTGTAATACTGCACAGCCGCGTCACTATGACTATCAAGCACCTGTTTGCTAAGTGCTGAACGATTTAGCAAGCTGGAAACTGATTTAAGCTTATTCTCATACTCAGCGCTCTTTTCTGACGCATTGGTCATTGTCGTAATTACTGACAAAAACACCAAAGCAAGTACTTTTATATATTTTTTCATAATTTTTTCATTCTATTGAGTGATGAAGATATTGTTTATTTTATCTCTATGGCCATTTCCATTTTGTTTTCTTTATTTCTTTCGCCGCTTTCTTTTGAGAATGACAGGCGGTACACCTTGAAAGTGGGAAGGCTACCTTGCCGTGACAAACGCCACACATTTCACCCATTAAATTCCTGGCCATACTCATTTTATTTGCACCCTTCATAGGAATAAAAATATCTGGGTGACAGTTAGTGCAGTCGAGATGTTGTGTATGCTGCTTATGAGGAAACAGCACATCCGGCATTGATCCCTTCACTTCCCTGATAATATTTAAATCCATCACCAGTGCTTCAGCATTAGGGTCTTCCAAACTGCTACGAGGCTTAATTTTACCTGTATTTAGGGCTTTAACCCAATCTACGGAATTGCCACCTTTTGCTTTTGGCAGCTTCTCAAAGGCCTGTTGAGGATGTTGCAATATCTTTATGCCAGCGCCCTTAGGGTCATGAATTCCATCATCTTTTAATGATTTACTCTTTACTTTTTTAGTCTTGAGCAGTCGATTGAAAAGATTGGCATCTTCCGCAACCTTTGGCTTGCTCTCATTAGCTTCTTTAGCCTTGCCAGTAGCCGGTTTGTCTTCCTTAGCGACTGGTGCTTCTTCTGTCACCTGCGGCTCTGTTTTATTTTCACCGGCTTCCGCGCTGCTGGGCACTGAATTACAGCTGTAAGTTACAAAACAAATGCTCAGTAAACTAAAAATTAATCTCAATTGCTTAGCAGACATAAACATTACTCCGCCGGTCTCTGTGGTTCAGCATCTAAATTCATATTCAATAATTTCTGTAATGAGCTGCGCTCTACACGTGTCATCACATCTTTTTTCCCGGAGTGACATAAATCACAATTCTCAATACCCCAGGCTATTTCGCTATTGTGGCAACTACCACAGAACTGGCCTTCCATAATCTCCATCATTTTGATGTTATTTGCACCCGCCTTCATCTTAAAGCCGAGATCACTATGACAGACCTTGCAGGTATATCGAATTCGATGGAACCAGTGAGGAAAAATAACAGGCTTCATACCTGATGCTTCTGCGTAGGTATTTAGCACCACATCACCATATTCTGCTTTTGATTCTATGCTTATTAACAAAGCGCTAAGCATAAAAAAAATGTAAACAATGGACTTTACTCGCATATTTGACCTTTTAGACGGTATTGTTAGTGAGAACTCTTATTGTTATTATTTATTCTTTATTCTTATAATTACACAATCATAATGCAGGATATTATATTACTTTCATTAAAAATGTAATCCTACAGGCCTATTTATATCCTATATTGATTATAGCTTCCTATATTTAATACATAACTAAAGTTAATCTTCCAACTTTCAGCAAAAATAACTTATTAATACATAGCATTATGTAATAAAAAATAAATAACTGATGAAAAAAACAAGTTTCACAAGAAATAATAAAATTGCACAGCAAAACAACGCATCAAATATGTTCTACAGCAGCGTTATTTATACCAAGTGTGACAGCACGATTTGATTTATAGATAAACTAAGATCTCACTATATTGGAAAAACAAAAGGCCTACGTAAAAACGTAAACCTATGCCTTGTATGGCGCGCCTGGAAGGATTAAAGATCACATCCTTACGACCTGCCCTTCAAGCCACCAGCAAAAGACGCTGATGCTCAAAATCACTCCTGGCGATTTTGTCGAATAGGATGACGAACCGATCAACCAAAACAGCACACATAAAAAAGCCCCACCAAAAATTGGTGGGGCTTTGTTTAATATGGTGCGCCTGAAGGGATTCGAACCCCTGACCGCTCGGTTCGTAGCCGAGTACTCTATCCAGCTGAGCTACAGGCGCATAATT
>CBFCZV010000032.1:0-27375 GCA_965602855.1 uncultured Gammaproteobacteria bacterium
CTTCGTAACAGGGGCCAATGCCGCGACCCGTTGTACCGATAGCAGTTTTACCACGAGCCACTTCACGCGCCTGATCGAGCGCAATGTGATAAGGCAGAATTAATGGACAGGCCGCAGAAATTTTAATGCGTTCACTAGCAGGTATGCCACGTGCTTCCAGTTCTCCGACTTCTTTGAATAAGGCCGAAGGTGATAGCACAACACCGTTACCAATCAAGCACATTACGCCTTCACGTAAAACGCCTGAGGGAATCAAATGAAGCACGGTGGTTTCGTCACCAATAACTAATGTGTGACCTGCATTGTGACCGCCCTGAAAACGAACAACCGCAGCCGCACGTTCTGTTAACAGATCAACAATTTTACCTTTACCTTCATCGCCCCACTGACTGCCGAGCACGACAACATTTTTAGACATGGTTACTACCCTTTAAATTTTAATATATGAATTCTTTAGAGATCGATTACTTGCCAGGCACCATCAACTAATTCTAATTGTTGATTGCATTGCATGGCTTTAGCATCGCCGCTTTGCCCTGATAATTGTTCAACAACACAAACACCCTGTGAACGAATTTCAGAAATCTTATTTTGTAATTCCTGCTCGGCATCTGCTGGCGCAAACACACGATTATCTTTTTTAAACTGACGCGTGGTTAAATTATCCAGCAATTTTAAATCAGTACTAAAACCAGTTGCCGCTCGTGCGCGTCCAAAAATCTGACCAATATCATCATAACGACCACCACGTGAAATCGCTTCACCCGAACCGGGCACAAAAGCGGCAAACACAACACCAGTTTGATAGTGATAACCATGCAGCTCAGCGAGATCAAAATTAAAACCAACATTATCAAAACGCGCCATGATCAGTTCAGCGACTTTTTCAAGATAATCAATCGCCGCATGAACATTGGCATCCGCTTTCGCCAGTTGCTGCCGTGCGGTTTTTAACATACTGATATCGCCATTTAATTCTGCCAGAGCGGTCAACATATTGCGCATGTCATTATCGATACTGAGCTCAGCTAACAAATGCTCAATTTCAGGTATCGCTTTACGTTGTAGCATTTCAAACAGACTAGCCTCGGTTTCCTTATCCAGTTTTGCCTGTTGTGCTAAACCTTTAAAAATATCAACATTGCCAAGATCAACAAATATATTTTCAACACCGGCAACCGAAAATGTATTTAGCATCAAACCCAGTATTTCAACATCGGACTCAACACCAGCGTGCCCATAAAGTTCAGCACCCACTTGCAGAGGACTGCGCGTGCCACCAAAACTATCTGGACGCGCACGTAATACAGTACCCATATAACATAAACGTGTTGGCACATCGTGATTTAATTGATGCGCATCAATACGTGCGACCTGAGGCGTCATATCGGCACGTACACCTAATGTGCGGCCACTCACCTGATCGACAAGTTTGAGTGTTTGCAGATCGAGGTCGTGACCTGTACCGGTCAACAGAGATTCGATGTGATCAATAAACGGGGGCATGACTAGCTCATAACCCCATGTTGAGTACAAGCCAAGTAAATCACGGCGTAGAACTTCCAGACGCGCTGCATGTTCAGGCAGTGCCTCTTCAATTCCCTGCGGAAGAACCCAGTGTTCTTTGCTCGTCATCTAAACTTACCGTTTCTTATTTTTGTTAAAAGTTCTAATGGTTCAAATAAAGAACCATTACACCAATCATCATGCTGGCAAAACCAATTTTTCTTAACGTTTTGTCGTTCAAGCGCCCTGCTTGAATCATTGCCTGACGCCAGCCGTCTGGGCTCAAAAAGGGCATCATGCCTTCTATCACTAATACCAGAGCAATCGCTCTGACAAAATCATCCCACATATTTAAAAAGCCTTAACTATTTTGCGTTAGGATTTTTAAAGTACTTGAAGTACTCTGAATCCGGCTCGAGCAAGATCACATCACTACTGCTTGAGAAGTTGCCTTTGTATGCATTAAGACTGCGATAGAATTTATAAAACTCACGATTTTTACCGAAAGCTTTAGCATAAGTCGCTGTTGCTGTAGCATCACCACCACCACGAATAATTTCTGAATCACGGTAAGCATCCGCCAGTGTTACAGTACTTTGGCGATCAGCATCGGCACGAATACGCTCTGATGCTTCAGAACCCTGCGAACGAAATTCTCGTGCTACCAGCTCCCTACCTGTACGCATTCGATTATAAACGGAGTTACTAACCTCGGAAGGCAGCTCGATTTTTTTGATGCGAACATCAATGACTTCGATACCGAGAGTTTCAGCTTTCTTACCGGCTTCGCCTACCATCAGCTTCATGATTTCAGTACGATCACCCGCAATCACTTCCTGAACGGTGCGTTTACCAAACTCAGCACGCAAACCACTATTCACAACCTGATACAACAATTCACCCGCATTATTTTCAATACCACTGGTTGCCTTGAAATAGGTTTCTACATTATGAATACGCCATTTAACATAAGAATCTACAATCAGAAACTTCTGCTCAACAGTAGGGAAACTTTTTGGCGCGGCATCAATGGTTAAAATTCGATCATCGAATTTTTTGACCTCATTAAAAGGATAAGGCAGTTTAAGATGTATACCCGGCTCATAATCAGAACCAATAATTTCACCAAACTTAAAGAGTATTGCTTTTTCTCTCTCTGTCACAGTGAATACACACATCCAGACAAGCAATAAAACTAGCGGCAGGAAAATTTTCAATATGTTAGTCATTTATCTAACCTCCCTTGAACGCGTGCCGGTTGGTGCTTGCTGACTACGTTGACGTTGAATTTCTCTTAAAAGATCACGTTTCTGTGATTCATTCATTGTTGCTGCAGATGCATTAATATCATCAGTACGTGACATCAACTTATCCAGTGGTAAATATAAAAGGTTATTGCCACCTTTGACATCAACCATAACCTTGGAACTCTTATTCAATACAGATTCCATCATATCCAGATACAAACGATCACGCGTCACTGCTGGAGCCTTATTGTATTCAGTCAGCAATTTAGTGAAACGTTCAGCTTCACCTTCTGCTTTTGCAACCACTTCTTTCTCGTAAGCATCAGCTTCTTCCAGAATACGTGCGGCAGCACCACGTGCCTTTGGCAAGATTTCATTGCGGTAAGCTTCGGCTTCATTGATGGAGCGTTGTTTATCCTCACGTGCCTGAATTACATCCTGGAATGCCTGCTGCACTGGTCCCGGTGGACTCACTTCCTGAATATTAACTTCGACAATAGAAATACCGGTACCGTATTGATCAACAATATCCTGTACGGTGTTTTGGATCCTAAAAGCAATTTCAGCACGACCTTCAGTGATGATGAAATCCATTTTGCTTTGTCCAACAGAAAGCCTGATGGCACTTTCAATCGCGTGATTGAGTGAAATCTCAGGATTTCTCACGTTGAATAAAAACTTTTCAGCATTATTAATTTTGTACTGCAAACTACCCTGCAGATCGATGATGTTTTCATCCTGAGTCAGCACGGTTGCTTTGTAAGGAACCTGGCGACGTTCTGCCACGTTCACTTTCTCAACTGACTCAATAAGCGGGAAACGCCAGTGCAGGCCTTTCTCAGTAGTATCAACGTGAGCGCCAAAACGCATGACAACACCGCGCTCGGCTTCCTCTACTTTATAGAAACCAGTCGCTGCTCCAAGCACAATAATCACGGCAATAATCAGACCGAAACCAATCTTGGCACCCGAACCTGAGCCAGACGGCTTTGATCCACCACCGCCATTACCAAACAGGCCGCTAAATTTTTTCTGCAAATTGGCCAGAATCTCATCGAGATCCGGTGGCCCCTGATCGTTGCCGCGATTACCGCCGCCCCAGGGATCTTTTTTGCCGTTACCGCCAGGTTCATTCCAGGCCATGTGTACTACTCCTAATCATTATTCAAAAAGGCGAATATGTTGCTTCAAAAGTATTCGCCAAAACAGACAGCATTTTAGGGGGCTTAGTGCCCACCCGCAAGCTAAGTTGGGATTTATGTATAACTTATGGACAAGGTTGCAGCAAAAGTAGATCTTCCGGCAGCCCTTCTCGCTGAACCAGCTGCTGATAATCTCGCTTTGAGATCCGAACTTTTAGCTGAAAACAGCCTTCCTCATCAATACCCTCGGATTCGACAACACCCAGATCAAATAGTTTGGCGCGAATTTTAGCCTGTGCAGGTTTCAGGTGTATCTGACCCGATAAAACTTCTTCGCGGAAATAATCGGTGAGTATTTCTTTAAGCAAATCAATGCCTTCGCCGGTCATGGCAGATAGCCAGACTCGCTTGACAGTACCATCACTGTGATAATCAACGCGTGGCTCTGCGCCCGATTGATCAACTTTATTCATCACCTGGATCAGATAAACGTTATCTGCACCAATCTGGCTCAGCACCGATTCAACTTCATCGATGTTACCTTCTCGGTTTTCATCGGATGAATCGATAACGTGCAGCAACAACTGAGCTTCGGTGGTTTCCTGCAATGTGGAGCGAAAGGCATTGACCAGATCATGTGGCAAATGTCGGATGAAACCCACGGTATCAGCAAGAATAACTTTTACGTCACCGCTAAATTCCACCCTGCGCAGCGTTGGATCCAGGGTCGCAAACAGCTGATCCTGCACATAGACGTTGTCATCCGCCAATCGATTGAAAAGGGTGGACTTGCCCGCATTGGTATAACCGACCAGTGAAACAGTCGCGATCTCAGCTTTTTGACGAGATTGCCGACCTTGTTCGCGCTGTTTGCGTACTTTTTCCAGACGTTTGTTAATTTGTTTAACACGATGATTCAACAAACGGCGGTCAGTCTCCAGCTGGGTTTCACCTGGCCCCCTCAGGCCAATACCGCCTTTTTGGCGCTCAAGATGCGTCCAGCCACGGATTAATCGGGTCATCATATGCTTAAGCTGAGCCAGTTCGACCTGCAACTTACCTTCAAAAGAACGGGCACGTTGGGCAAAAATATCAAGAATCAGGCCGGTTCGATCCAGTACCCGGCATTCCAGCACGGTTTCCAGATTTCGTTCCTGCGAAGGCGTTAAGGCGTGATTGAATAACACCACTTCAGCTTCGTGCTGTTTGACCAGCTCGGCAATTTCTTTGGCCTTACCGCTACCAACGAAATATTTAACTTCGGGTTTATTACGGCTGGTGGTGGCAATATCAATAATCTCGGCACCCGCTGAGGTCACCAGCTCCTTAAATTCATCCAGATCTTCTCTAAACATTTCATCCTGAACATCCATATGAACCAGAATGGCACGTTCACCTATCTCTGCACGATCAAACATAAATCACAATTATTTCTAAAAAACTCATATTTAACAATGACTTGATCTCGAATTTAACAACAGGGAAAAAACATCAAAAACAACAACGGCCGCCTTTGGCGACCGCTGCAATAATTCTAATATTTTTGATTATATCAGCTATGGTTAGATCCGTGACCATTTTCGGAATCATCACTCCAATTAACCTGCCGTGATGGCACAACGGTTGAAATCGCATGTTTATAGACCATCTGCGTGACTGTATTTTTCAGCAACACAGAAAACTGATCGAAAGATTCTATTTGCCCCTGTAGTTTTATACCGCTAACCAGATAGATTGCAACGGGTACCCGTTCTTTACGCAATGCATTTAGATAAGGATCTTGCAAGTGGTGCCCTTTTGACATTTTACTGCTCCCGTTATTGTTATATTTATGATCGGTTACATCATCAATCGTCGATAAGCCAAAATCCTAATGACGTCGGTAACTGATGTTTTCCCTAACCAATCATAGTAAAAATTTTAGATTTTTCAGTACTTTCGCAACATTTAGTGTTTCGGGATTAATAAAGTTACAGTCTGTCTCACTTCTCAGCCAGGTCATCTGTCTTTTTGCCAGTTGAGCCGTTGCGGTAATGGCTTTTTCACGCATGGTGTCGTAGTCATATTGCCCATTTAAATAGAGCCAAACCTGACGATATCCCACCGCTCTCATAGAGGGCGTATCCAGTGATAAATCACCACGATCATAAAGCGACCTGACCTCATCAATTAACCCACCAACTAACATGGCATCAAAACGCTGTTCGATACGTTTGCGTAATTCAATGCGATCAGGCGGCACTAAAGCGAGCTTAATTACCCGATATGGCAATACATGTTTATTTTGCTCTGCCCAGTGCGCAGTTAAGGTTTTTCCTGATATTTCAAAAACTTCTAGCGCCCTCAAGACCCTTTGCGGATCATTTGGGTGAAGTCGCTGAGCTGATTTGGGATCAACTTCAGCCAGTCGAGCATGCATGCTCTCGATGCCATTTTGCTCTGCCTCATCCAGAAATCGCTGACGTATTTCAGGATCAGTCGTAGGCAGATTGGCGATGCCTTTTTGCAGGGTATTGAAATACAGCATGGTGCCGCCCGCCAGACAGGGTGTTTTTTCCGCTGCCGTGCTGGCTTCCATTTCACGCAGCGCATCCTCACGAAACTGGCCGGCAGAATACGATTCAGCGGGATCGATGATATCCACCAGTTTATGCGGCGCACGTAGAAGCGTCGCAGCATCGGGTTTGGCAGTACCGATATCCATGTCACGATAGACCAAAGCAGAATCGACACTCACAATGTCCATATCAAATTGTTCTGCACAGGCAATCGCTAAATCAGTTTTACCCGTGGCGGTAGGCCCCATGATAAACAGAGCAAAGGGGGCATCATCACGATCACCTGCCTGGACGATAAGCTCATCCATCACTGCCCCCTCATAAAGAGCTTGTCTAACTCAGCCATAGTGAGTTGCATCCAGGTGGGGCGCCCGTGGTTACACTGACCACTACGTTCGGTCATTTCCATATCACGCAATAAAGTGTTCATTTCTGGAATAGTTAATTTTCGATTGGCTCGAATGGAGCCATGACAGGCCATGGTGCCCAGGACTTCATTCATAGCTTCTTTGATGCGGGTACTGCTGCCGTGTCGAATCAAATCTGACAGCACATCACGCACCAGCTGCTCGGCATCGGCATTTGCCAGCATTACTGGAATTTGTCGAATGCGCAGAGCTTCGGGCGCGGTACGATCAAGCTCAAAACCAAGATCAGAAAAAATATCACTGTGTTCTTCAGCACTACTGGCTTCTTTTTCACTCACGGCCATTGAAACTGGCACCAGCAACGGTTGCGCTGCAATACCTGTCTCAGCTCTCGCCTGCTTTAATCGTTCGTAAGCAATACGTTCGTGCGCGGCGTGCATATCCACCAGCACCATACCTTCTTTGTTTTCGGCCAGTACATAAACACCGTGTATTTGCGCTCTGGCATAGCCCAGTGGCGGGTACTCAGTTTGATCATCATCAGTGTCCGCTGTATCAGAATACAGCGATTGATAAGCCTTAGACTGCTCAGCAACGGCCAGTGACAGGGCACTCTGCGAACGAATAACACCCGGTGAATTTGAGCCATATCGCCCCTGATATGCCGGCATTGCCTGCGCATTACCAGATTGCTCCAGGTTGTTGAAATTGCTGATGTTATGCGTACCATCATCAGCCGGACGTGTATCTGCCAGTGACTTATGAATTGCTCGAAATAAAAAGTCATGCACCGCACGACTTTGCCGGAATCGGACTTCATGTTTACCAGGGTGCGCATTCACATCCACCGCTGATGGCTCAATTTCAAAGAACAAAACGTAAGCAGGATGGCGACCGTGAAACAGCACATCCTGATAAGCCTGTCGTATCGCATGCGTGACCACCTTGTCTCGAACGATGCGGCCATTGACGTAAAAATACTGCATGTCCGCCTGACTACGAGAAAAAGTCGGCAGACCCACCCAGCCCCATAATCGAAAACCATCAATAGAAAAATCCATGTGCAAGGCTTGCTCAATGAAGGCAGAACCAAACACCTCAGCAATGCGTTTTTCCTGTTGCAGACGATCTGTAGCTGCACGTAACTGTCTGATTGGCCGTTGATTATGGCGGAGCGTAATGTCCACATCAAAACGACTGAGGGCTATTTTTTTGATTACATCATCGAGATGATTGAACTCAGTTTTCTCAGTACGCAGGAATTTGCGTCGCGCGGGTATATTAAAGAATAAATCTTTAACTTCGATGGTGGTGCCTTCATTCAGGGCTGCCGGAGCAATATCAAAATCATTGCTGTTATTCGATTGAATCTGCCAGGCTTCAGCAGCATTCTGCCATTTTGATTTCAAACTGAGATTACTAACCGAGGCAATACTGGGCAGGGCTTCACCACGGAAGCCCAGACTGCTGACATTTTCCAGTTCATCAATGGTTCTGATCTTACTGGTGGCATGGGGTGACAATGAAAGCACCAGATCATCTTTGTGAATGCCATGACCATTGTCACGAATACGTATGGATTTGATACCACCCTGCTCAACATCAATTTCGATCTTCGTTGATTGCGCATCCAGACTGTTTTCCAGTAGCTCTTTGACCACTGAGGCGGGGCGTTCGACCACTTCACCTGCGGCAATCTGGTTTACCAATTGGGTAGGCATGGCCTGAATTCTGCGATTCATTTATATGACACTATATATAAGGGGTAAGAAAGGACAATATTAATGCTCTGGTTGAAGCATTACCAGAGCCTATAGAACAAACCTGAAAACCATCTATGACTAATTAAGCCAGTTCATGATCTCAGCACCCGTATCCTGATCAAACTTCATGCGGAACTGCAGATAGGGGCCCTGGGCAGTATAACCAGCATCGGAAAAATCACGGTCATCAAATCCATCAATATTATATCCAAGACTCAACCAAATGTTTCTGGCAAGCTGGAAGCCAACTGATAGACCTGTTGAATACAGGTAGCTATTTGAATTTGCAGTATATAAGGTGTGGGCGTGTAAACCAAAATCGATCACCTTAGTAAAGTCATGACGGTATTCACCACCTAGCAAATGGGTCATACCATTATATTCATCCCCATCAAAACTATCGATAACATATTTCACACCATAGTTAATGGAAAACTGGTTATAGTGATCAGGCTTATAGTTAGTAACAAAATTATTTATCAACTTACGCTGACGTGTCGTACTGCCCAGATCAGTTTTTTCTTCATCAAGTTTATATTCAAGACGATCTAAATTAATCCAGTTTGAACTATTTGGACGATAGCCCAGCGACAAGCTAATATCAGCATCCAATAAAGACGAACCATCAGCACGGTCTGTGTCAAATAATTGCGTTCCAAGTGCATAGGCAACACCATCTATTAATTGACGCTCCCAGTTTATGATTGCTCCTACTTTATCTTCAGTATCTGCATTTCTGTTTTCCAGCCTTGAAACAACAGTATACGTATCAGCCTGATAAGTTAAGCCTGTAGAGACAGCGGTATAGTCATCATTAGTGGTTCCCTGTGCAATTGGTACATCATCATTTAATGGCAAAGCACCCGGCTCACGTATAGTTTTAGACTTATCTAAAGCAAGATCGCCGGTCCAGCGCTCTGAAATCTTAAAGGCTTGCGTCAAGCCCAAGCTTGCGTATGTACGCCCACCATCTTCCTGCATATCATGTGTCACTGAAGACTGAAGTTGGGCACCCTCCCATGGCGTTGCTCGCAATCCTGCACGCGTCATTTCCGTATCCTGTGACTCACCCATGGTCCATTCATTTTCGGCAAACAGCTCAATGGATGCGGTTAATGTATAGTCAGCTCCAAGAATATAACGTGAAGGATAATCACTGCTGGCATCTGCTGACGATAGTGCATTTTCACTATTTGCGCGCAAACGTAGTTTGTTATCAAATAATTTTGTACTAGCACCTAGCAGCAATAAGTCAGAGTCCTGAGCCTGACCAGTACTGTCCTTATCTCGCGCCAGACGCGCACCGGCAGACAATGTATAAGCCTCTTCGTTATAAAGCACATTGGCTTCACCTACATTACGTTCAGTTTGATCATCCAGGTTTTCCTCACGATAAACTAAAGCATCAACCGACATTTTTTCTGTTAACTGGTAACGACCTTCTGCACCCAATTTGCGCGTGCCTGATTGTCCCGCTGACTGCTGCCCCAATCCAAATCCAGCATCCTGCTGCTTTGCATAAACACGGCCCTGTAAATTGTCTCCTTTATGTTCAACTTCTGCCAGCATGGCATTACCCGATACGCCAACACCTGCATCATCACCATCAGTACTTGCCGCCTCGAATTTCAGGTTTGTCCTGTCACTGATTTCAAGTTTTGCATCAACACCAATCAAGTCGGACTCTGCTTCAAAGCTACCATCATGCACCACCGTCGCCCCAACCTCCAGACTAGCATTCAGAAGTTTAACCGCAGCACGTCCACCTGCTGTTACACCACCTTTAACTGCTGACTCAACTTCATAATCTGCCACAATATAAATTGGGTTAAAACTAGTATCTTGACTATGAATAGGCTCACGGAAATAAATCGTGCCTTCCTGATAATCGATATCATAGTCAATATGACGAGCTAATGATTTTGAATCGATAATAATTTCACTTCGAAAACGATCTCTGGTTTCAATAATAATTTTTTCACTATTGATAACAAGATCCTGCTTGCTGAAACGATATAGTCCGGATGTGCCATCACCCGGTATTTCATCTTTAACAAAGTTATTCTTATTCTCGGCAGCAAATGCAGTGTAGCTAAATGCACCGGTATCCATTTCAGATTTAATACCCGTCATACGACGACTGAAACTTGATAACTCAGTCACATTAAGAGCAGAATCGTAATCACCATATAAGGCATAAAATTGTTCACGCTCAACCTTCAAATAAAGTTTTTCAGAGCTAGAAGCATCATACCGTTGATTTGTGCCATCACCATAAATTGTGTAATAACTATCTGGATCAATCAGCTGATTAACACGATTATCAGTTTCATATTCACCCTTATTAGAGTCATAAGAAGTGGTAATCAACCAGTCACCTTTAACTTTACCTTTTGCGAAAAAGGCAATTCGTCCATCACTGTATAATTCATCTTCGTGGTCAGCTTCTTCAAGGTTCTGCATATCTCCACTGAGCCTGTTATAACCCACTGTGCCTTCAGCTAAACCTACCAGTATCCAGTCACGTAAATCAGGTTGCAACCAGGCCTCTATCTCGAAATCTTCATCTCCAGAAAAAGCTAGCTTGACCACAGCTTTTCCTGATTCAGTTGTTGGCTCAAGTTCTATCAACGCAACCCCTTCTGCGCTCACTACATATTTTGGTGATTTCCGATCAAGGCCAATTAGTTGATTATCATTAAGAGCATCAATTTCCTGCTTACTAATATAAGGCGCATTAACTTCATAATAACCAGTAGAACCAGGACGAACTAAATAATTATTTTTATCATAGAGTCGCAATGCTATCACTGGCGAATAAGTACCATCAGCAACCAGTCTGGAATATTTCTCTATCAGTTCGGCACGAACAGGAATGCCTGAGCTAATCACCGTACGCGTTAAACGTTGTTTCTCTACACCATTTTTGTCTTTAACAATAAATTCAAATACATTTTCACCATCATCAAGATGAACACCTTGCCAGTAAACTCGTGCAACTGTTGCCTGCTTGTTTCTAATAGTACCAAAATTAAAATATGGACTTACTGGTTCGCCATCTTTTAGAAGTACGTAGTTATAAGCAGGATCAAATTTGATAGCAAGATTAGCCGAAGGTATTCCTGGCACTGCATTATTTTCTGGCATCAACCATTCAGAACCTGGTTCTGCGGTTTTAATCCAGTATTCATCAAAATCATTAATCGTAATTTTTTCGCGTTGCGATATGGGCTGGAACTCCTCTTCAATATCATAAACAGGCTGGCCGTTTAACTCAGCACTAACCACTTCACTCTTGTCGACGGTTAAATCAACACTGCCTGGGTCAACAATTTCTCTGGTGGTTATATATAGCTCTGCACGCCTATTTTTGGCGCGACCTTCGACTGTATCATTAGTCGCCGTCGGCTGTTTTCTGCCTAAGCCTTCCAGCTTCACCGTTTCGGCATTCACTTTTAATTCTCGAATCAGGAATTCACTTACAGCCTTAGCGCGTCCCATGGACAAATCATTATTGGTATCAAACAACCATGAACTTCTTCTTGCTACTCGATCGCCATCGGTATGACCAATAACGTGATTCAATTTAACTTCAGCATATTCAAACTTTTTAATAATTAGTCGTATTGCTTTTTTACTTCTCTCGGTCAGCTCTGTACCCATTGGTTTGAAGTGAGCTTCAAACACCATATCTTTAACATCTGTTTTAATACGCTTAACCTGAACTTTATTATTCACTTTTTGCGAGCGTATACTTTTTTTCATTTCCGTGTCGACAATAAACATCGCAGAGGTAGTTAACTCTCCATCGGCTTTATCTTTTAAACGTCCGCGTAAATTCAATTTTTTCTGCCAGTCACTACTCAAGTCACCCAGTCTATACACCAATATGTTATCCATGACGGTTGGCTCTTCAATTTCTTGATCATCAAGATAACTAGTACCCGGAATATAATGAACCTGCTCTGGCAAAATCACCATCAAACGATAATTACTAACTGCTATTTTCCCATTCGACAGATTAACGCTGTATTTAATTTCTTCATTATTAAGATCACTTTCCAGCGATATACTGGCAATATCACTAATCGGATCTTTTTCTTTAACGTAGAAATTCGCACGCCACATAGAGCCACCTTTAATATCGACAAACTGCGAAAAAGGTGTACCGGCAAAACGTGTATTTTCCTCACAGGCGACAATTTCAAGATTGTCGGGAATGGTTTCAACGTCCAGCTGAACAACGTGCACACCCGGGGTTACACCTTCAAAATGGTACAGGCCTTGTTCATCGGTAACGACATAACTACCGTCTTCCATGTAAATTCTAGCATTCGGGAAGCCGGGTAAATTTCTATCATCTTCACCACACTCCGCATTAAAAACTTTACCAACGATAAAACTGTGACTCTTGATTAGATCTTCGTATATTTTCACCTCAGCCTGCACTGTATTTGAACTTATACCCAGACTATCAATGGCTACTGCTGTATTGATAGCCTTACCATTTGGCGTTCCCGCTCCAACCTCGGTAACATATTTTATTTCTACAGATTCACCCGGTAATAATATAGCTACATTAAATTGCAAACTACGTCCATCTGATGAAATGACTGGCTCTGCAGATATCACACCATTAACACGTACTGATGAGGCCTGATAACGGAAACCTTTTGGTAACACATCAGTAATAACAATATTGTTAGATATTTCACTGGTATCAATATTATCCAGTTTTAATGTGTACTGAACAAAATCACCAATAGACGCACTATCTTTTGATGCTGATTTATTCAACACCAAATGTGTAACTCTGGGGTCTACAGGAATATCAATATGCAATGGTGGACCTGCTGACACAGTAAAGACATTGCCAAACGATGCATTAATATCTAGTGAGTAAGGCGCTGTGGGTAATGCCTGTAAATCTGCAATTGCAACCTGTGACGGCGCTCTTAGCGTAGCATTATCTGTTACAACAATTTGATAATCAGCAGGCACCAGCATTGGAAATCGATAACTACCACTTGGGAAATTATAAACCGTACCACCACTATCTGTTACGCTGCCACCTGTTGTAATTACGTTTGGATAGATACTAATTCCATCATCACCATAAACCGTTGCTGGATTGCCGCTACTATCAAGCAGTGTGACAACAATGTCATCAACCAGTGAACCGTCAGCACTATTGAATACCGTTCCAAATGGATCAGTCAGCGTGCTTGCTGCACTTGAGTCAGTACCATCATACTGATCAACATAATCAACTGTAATACGAGTTTCAGGAGCCAGTGTCAAAGCACCATCATAAGTATTCACTGTACTTGATGTTGATTGCACGTAACCAATATAGACACCAGTATCAACATCCGTTTCTGTCAGAATCAATTCCTCCTGATCACCATTTGAAGTTGTCACTGTAACCAGAATGGTTTCCTGCACACCAGGATTAAGGTTTTGATCAAGGTCTTCTAAATGCACGAATACAGGTTCACCTGTATGATAAACATCTACAGGCTTCATCGATATAAATGCATTAGGATCAAGCATTGTTGCGCCCACACCCGGTAGAGGAATTTCTGGATCAGATGACACGACAAAACTAGAACCTGGAGGACCACTACTTGCGTACTGTGTTGGCACTTCTTCATTAACCGTGCCATCTCCCGCAGAGTCATATTGATATAAACTAACGATTGAAGGTGTACGTATAATTGTACTGGTCACCGTAACCGTATTACTGTTTTCAACCCAGGCAGATCCACCCGCATCATAAGTGGCTGTCGCCACATTGTCGATATTAGTACCCGGTGGTGTAATACCAAATACAGTTGCTGGCAACAATACCAACATTAAAATTAACGCCTTCCAGTAACCACGCATTTGCGTAGCTACTGGAAGACGGGCTGCATCACTTGAACAATTCAATGCAATACAACCAGTCTCTTTTTGCTTTTTGTGTTGAGTAATACTTTTTTGCAAACAAGCACAGGTGTACGCAGCGGCTCCGGTCAAAAGACCAAAGCAACTGCGCAAACACTTATGCATTAAATGCAACAAAGTAATAACTCAGCTCGTCAACTTACTGAACGATTGCGTTGAACTTAATCGTAATTGACTCACCAGGTTTCAGTTCACCCACAGTGTAATCTTCAGGACCAACGCCAGCAGGTGCGACATCTTCCGCAGCTGCTGCAGTCAATGCAGTAAAGTCAATAGCAACACTACCAGCCAGACCGGTACAACCATCAGTATCTGGACCATCAGCTGTACAGAAGCTTACTGCTGCTGAAGGTCTTGCCGTACCCGTAGTATCAATCTGAACAGCATCATCAACACCATTTGTAGCTGCGGGTGCTGCACCAATACCATCAATGAAGTCAAAATCAAGATTCAGATTAGCAATCAGGTTATCGACCAGATCAGTCAAATCACCCGAAGCTGCTGCTGCCGCATCGTTATCCACTACCAGCGTGAACTGCACATAGCCACCAGGAATAATTTTAGGATTAACGTCTTCATTGACGGGATCCCAAAGAGCGACTGATGATTTAACGACTGTCAAGATTGCAGCGCTAATAATGTAAGCGCTGTTATCTGAGTCCAGACCATCATTAGCAACATCAGGTGCAATTGTACTGTCACCTATAGCATCCAGGAATACAGTTTGCTCTGTTGCATCATCCAGACTACCTGCATCATCGGTAGTAATGTCAGCACCCTGCGCAGCAGCAACACCACCAACCGCGACCTGTGCCTGCAATGAAACTACAGACAGAGCATTGTTACCCAACACAGGTGGTGGCGTTGGAATGGTTGAAAGTACAAACACATCAACGAATTGACCTGCTGGTAACTCATCAATAAAGGTCGCTGTATCACCAGCGTCAAAAGTACCGGCGGCATTAACAACACTGTTAACTCGAATAGTTGTTACAGTGACATCAAATGAATCCAGATCACCACCAACAACAAACGGGTCATCAATGCCAATCGCCTCATTAAACGAAAGCAATGAGAAATCCTGAGCTCCATTACCATTATTGGTCACACGGAAGCTAGTAACCTGACCTGTTGCAGAAGCAGATACAGGAATACTCGCAACATCTGTTGTTACAACAGTAAAGTTGAGCAAACGGTCTTCCTTAAACGTTGTTGTGTTTGAAGGAACATCAGTTGGCACACCAGCAACATCATATGTCAGTGTTGCAGTATTGGTGATGTCATCACCGGCAGCCGCAAATGCGACTGATGATTGTAAAGCAGCTAAGCCGCCTACAATTACAAGGCCTAACAGCCTTTTTAGTTTGAAGTTTTTCATCTTCGTTTTCCTCTTATTGAGATTAATGTTTTTTCTTTCTTGGCTAACGTTGAACCATTTCAACGTCAGCCTGTATTTCATATTTTTTACATTTGTTATTTTGGATAGATCATTTATCGTCAACCTACCCCCGTTCTTGGTGGCCCTGTTTCCTTCGGAAAACTTACTGCATGAAGCAGTCTATTTTCATCAGGAGGCCCTTTTCCACCTGGCGGCCCTGTGTTAAATAAAGGCCCATCACGCCGGTGGTAAATGACTGGCCCATCCCGTTTTTTACAGTTCCCTAAAACGACCAAAGGCTCGTTGTTAACGAGCCGCTGGTGCGAGATATTTTTTCTATTGTGCATTCGCATAATTAAATTCTCATGCAATGAGTATTTGTTATAAAAAACATGGCCGGTAAATCTCTATTCATTGCCTTTTATTTCTGTTTTGAAAGAAACTTCACCTTTGGTACCTGGAGCCAGCGAACCTTTATAAGACCAACGTATATGCGTGTAACTTTCTGGCTTGGCTCTATACTCATTGCCACTTTTATCTTTAACAACTAATTTACCTGGATCACCAAATGTTTTTCCGCCATCGATTGAAAAAGTAATGTTTGTATTTTCACCCGTTGCTGAATCCATACGATATTTTGAATTATTGGGCACGGGGTTATTAATAACGATACCCTCTGCCAGATCAGTGCCCTTATTATCAAAAGTGATGGTGTATAAAATCACATCGCCAGGTAATGCCAGCTTTGGTTCTACATAATCGTAAGTAACATTACCGTCCTTATCTTTTTTAATGATCTGTTTAAACGCTTTGTTTGTTAAAACAATTTTTTCACCTTCGGCAAAAACCGTTGTTGAAAACAGCGAAACCAAAAGCATCATGCTTAAAAAAAATTTGAATATTATGTTTGTTTTTTTCATAACAGTTCCTCAGTCAATGGTGACATCAAAAGTAATTAAATTAGGAGTTAAGGGCGAAACTGAAATACTCCCGCCCTGGCTTAAGTCAACAATAATATTGCTGCCGTTAAATTCTGAATAATCATTCGGGGCATCACTAATATCGGTTTGCGCAATGCCATTTATTTTTATGCTGTTTATTGTGAACGTTGTATTCGCAGGTACTGGATCGGTAATCACAAGATTGTTAACACCGACACTGCTAGTAACAACAACGTCAATTTGATAACGCAGTATTGCACCTTGATGTGGATCAATACCGCCCTGCGTATCAATAACGGTGACGGTTTTGTCGAGCGATACGGATGCCGAACCAACTGTTTGAACCAGGAAAACACCCACATCCGAATGCTGACCATTGGCTCGAATATCCTGCACAGCGTTACTATCAACATCTTCAGGGTTCAGACCCGCCGGATCATTAAAAACAGTTTCCAGTCCGGTGGTATTGGCGATTGAATTTGCAATTCCCGCTGAGACACTGGTAGCGCCATTGCTGTAAATTCCAGCAGGGCTGGTAAAACCATTGTCATCATTGGTGATAGCAGCACCTTGGCCAACGGCACCCCCATCAGCAACCTGAACAACTAAAGCGACTGCAGCTGCATCACCAACATTTGTGACAGGCATGGCTGCAACCACATACACTGTAGCCGATGAGCCTACTGCAAGCTCATCAATAAAAACCTCAGCATCTTCAACTAGAAAATAACCACCGGTATTAGTTCCATCTTCAACGAAAACCTGCATGGGTGACACTGGATCAAAGTTATCTGGATTTGTCGCAAAGGGACTCGGAGAGGTATTAACTGCAGTGAGCAAAAAATCCTGAGGCGCGTTACCGTTGTTAGTAACAGTAAAGGTAAGAAATGCAGATGACTGAATGGATGAAACATCAACAGCTGCTGCATCTGCTGAAATAACACTGAAATTGATTAAACGATCTTCCTGAAATAAAGTGGCAGCACCATTGCCAACACCCGTTTGAGCATTGCCAGTTGGTGATGACTCCAGAACAAATGAACTTCCCTTAACAACGTAATTGATTGTGGCGATGTTACTAATAACATCACCAGCAGCTGCAAACGAATATGAGGGAATTGATAAAGCGAGAAGAGACAGCAACACACGCATAACAAACACGTGTATCCCGGTAAATTTTACAGCAACATTTTTTAATAACATTTTCACAAAAATTCCAATATCATCAAGCAAAGTGAAAGCACCGTTAGGTAGCTCAAATTTCCCCAATTTTTTTATACTTCTCTGAATTTATCCCATCCGTCACATCATCCCTTGATTCGCGCCAATTTTTTGTCGCTTCTTATGCTGGCTACCTCTACAGTTCCATTGTGAATAATTATACTACATTTAAATACAAAAACAGCTTGTAAGTATGTGAAAATCAAAGAATTTCTCGCAATAATGCAGGGGATTTTATTGTAAATTACTGACACTTTCGTTGATATTTCAACATCCTTTTAGAATCCATACCCGACAAAAAATTCTGCTGCATTAAGCTGCCGCCTATCACTATTTTGACACCTCTCATTATCAGAATAGATATCTATTAAAAATCAAATCAAAAGCTCGTGCAGAATTGGCGTAAAAAAGACAAATTTCCTGTCGAAAAAACAACACCTAATTCTTAAAAATATTTATTATTTTTAAAAAATAAATAAGAAAATGCTTCTAGATTGCCTAATTCTGATACTCGTCAGTACCCCCCTGATACGACAGATACTGCAAAAAAACAAAGGTAATCAGATAATATTCGCAACATGACCGCATAAGACAATCCATCAATTATTAATTGAATCAGCCTGAACCCACTCTGGAAAATCAATTTAGCAGTGAATGAGATTTCACCTTGACCAGCTAAAAAAATGACCCTCTAAAAGGGCCATTAAGCAGGATGTCGTGAGTTTATATTTTTGCCAGTACAGCAGCTATTATTAACTCACTGGGATTTTAAGAACCTGGCCTGCACTCAGGTTATTTGATTGCAGTGCATTACGCGCACGTAAATTATCGACACTGGTATTAAACCTGCTAGCAATAACACTCAGGTTATCACCGGGCTTGACTCTGTAATCTGTCACCGCTTCGGAAAGCCAGGTTCCTGGAGGCGCTTTTCTCTGGAAATAACTATTCACACCTCTGCAAATAGCTTTAGCAACCTTTTTTTGATGCGCGGAACTACGTAGATTTCTTTCTTCTCGTGGATTAGAAATAAATGCTGTTTCTAACAATACGGAAGGAATATTTGGCGTTTTAAGTACAGCAAAACCTGCCTGCTGAACTTTCTTTTTGTGAACTCTATTGACTGTTCCAATCTGCTTGAGCACTTCACTGCCAACATCAAGACTGGACTGAATCGTGCCAGTAAGAGAGAGATCAACTAGCACTTCCTTCAACATTTTATCATTGAAAGCCACTGACACATCACCATGCAACTGGTCAGAAGCATTTTCCTTTTCCGCCAACATGCGAGCCATCTCAGAGCTGGCACCATTAACCGATAATGCATAAACAGATGAACCGCGAGCGCGTGGATCAGGAAAAGCATCAGCGTGTATTGAAATCATCATATCAGCATTATGCTTGTGTGCATTTTCAATACGTTGGCGCAATTTCAGGTAACGATCATCCTTGCGCGTTAGCACTGCTTTCATTCCTCGCTGACCATTAATAACCTTCTCAAGTTTCTTGGCCAACTGTAATGTGATTGTTTTTTCTTTGGTTCCATTTCGCCCTGTCGCACCTGGGTCTCTACCACCATGGCCAGCATCAATAGCAATAATCACATCACGTAATTCTTTTTTTGGAGCCTTCTTTGCAGTCGTTTTATCAGATTTTTTTTCTGAACCTCGTAAATCGAGCACCAAACGATGACCGGCTTTACCTGACGGCGCTAACAGAAAACTTCTTGGGGAAATCTGATCGTGCAAATCAAAAACCAGTCGCAAATCGTGACCATTTTGAATGCCGCTACGAATACCCCGAATCAATGAATTGGCCTGAATCATGTCGACCATGCCGTGGGGCATGCTGGTATTTTTCAGATCAAGAACAATTCGTTCGGGCTGATGCAAAGAAAATATAGAATGCTGAACAGATTTATCCAGATCAAAGACAAGTCGAACATAACCGTCATTTTTGGAAAGCCTGATATCTTTAACGAGTGTTTTGGACACACTGGCGTTAGACGTTGCAGTAACACCGGATAAACCCGCTGCACCGCTAACGCTTACTAGCTGTTTAAGAAATTTTCGACGACTTTTGCTCATTTAGTCAGAAACCTATCATCGTGCCCAAAAGTATAAGTTACCTACAGTTTGGCTATTTTTTGAACTATTGCAAGTTTTTTCTAATAATTTTAGATAGATACGTCACATACCTAGAGTAATTAATTAGCAAGCAAACGCAACACAACCTCATTTCCCTTTGCCGTCAAGGCCGACACCTTAATTTCACGGCCATGCCCCTGATAATCGAGCTGACAAATAATGTCTGGCTCCGGCAGAAAACCCTCTGCTTTTTCCGGCCACTCAATCAGGCAGACTGACTGACCATCGAAATAATCACGAACACCGGCAAACTCCAGCTCCTCACCATGAGAAAGTCGATACAAATCAAAATGATAGGCCTTCTTATCGCCTTCAAGCGAGTACGGCTCGACCAAAGTATAAGTGGGACTTTTGACCAATCCCTGATGACCACAACCGTGCAGAAAACCGCGCGCGAAAGTTGTTTTGCCCGCACCCAAATTGCCCTGCAGAAAAATCACTAAATCAAGATTCGAGCTTTTAGCCATTTTAGCCGCGAAGGCCTCCTGGCTGGTTTCTGAGTCCAGAAACAAAGAGGCTGATGCCAGTTCTTTATTCATACATTTATAACCTGCCTGATCTTATCGATAACATCCGAAGCCAGAAGACCTCTGCTATCACCATCGGCAGCCAGGTCGCCCGCTTTAGCGTGTATACAGACACCCGCCGTCGCCGCCTGATTCAAACTCATTCCCTGCGCCACAAGGGCTGCAATCACACCTGTGAGCACATCCCCCATACCGGCCACCGCCATTGCAGGATTGCCATAAGGACAAACACTCAGCTGCTCACCATCATAAATCAACGTGCCTGAGCCTTTTAAAACGACAACAGCCTGCACCAGATCATAGAGTTGCTTGATGGCAGTAAAGCGATCAATTTGTACATCTGAAGTATTTTCTACAGACAGCAAGTGTGCAGCCTCACCGGGGTGCGGGGTAATAATGTGCGGCATTTTAATCTGGATATTATTCTCAGCCATCAGGTTCAGGGCATCCGCATCCATAACCATAGGGAGTTCAAGCGCAATAGCCTGCATCAACAAACGATGCGCCCATGCATCTCGCCCAAGACCCGGACCTATAGCAACAACAGAGATTTTCTCTACACACAGATCAGGCAGATCACCATTGACGCTGCCATGCACCATAGCCTCAGGGCAAGCCGCAGCAACCGCAGGCACATGTTCAACACGCGTCACTACGGTCACCATACCCGCACCACTTCGCAGCGCCGCCTTGGCCGCGAGTATCGCTGCACCCGGCATACCATCGTTACCACCAATGACCAACGAATGCCCATGCAAACCTTTGTGCGAATCGTGACTGCGTTCTGGTAATTTGTAATTTCCGATCAGCAATTCAGCAAGCGGGACTTCATTCTCATAAACTGCATCGGGCACATCCAGTAAATCAAACACCACTTCACCACAACAGGCTTTACCACTAGCTGTAAACAAACCCGTTTTTAATGCGATAAAAGTAACGGTGACATCCGCTTTTATTGCCGCACCTTTTATGGAACCCGTGAGTGCATCCAGACCCGACGGCACATCCACAGAGATAACGGCTTTATCAGAATAATTTATCGCATCAATCCAGTTCAACCATGAACCTTCAACCTCACGTGCCAACCCCGTGCCTAATAAGGCATCGACAACAACATCAGCCTCTTCAATCAAGGCCACATCATTAACCGAAAACACCGCAGACTCATGCCACTGCTGATAAGCCTGACGCGCATCACCCTGAAGTTTTTCCGGGTCGATCAGGCTAACGACTTTGACATCCATGCCCTGCTGCTGCGCCAGACGTGCAATCACATAACCATCACCCGCATTATTACCCGCACCACATAAAACCAGAATTTTTTTTGCTTGCGGGTAACGCTGGCGCAAAACATCGAGCACAGCCTTACCCGCTTTACGCATTAAGGTGTATCCGGGAATACCGTGGTTCTGGATTGCTATTTGATCAATACGCCTGACGGATTCAGGCGTATACAGTGATGAAGGAAGTTTTTGCATGAGTCAATTATACAACTGACTTCGAATTAATAAAGAAACAACAATTGATAAACAGGAATTACTTACCATTAATCAGCAGGCTAACAAGCTAAATATGACTCCACTATAAAAAACAAATACTATCACTCTGGCATTACGCAGTATTTGACTCATTCTGTAAAAAACAATCACCTATCATCTGCAATAAACCATCGGGTTTAAACGGCTTGGCCAGGCGACCATTTTCATTAGCATCTTCTTCAACTAGAGAATCGGTTGATGTCATGATAACAACTGGCAGTTCTTTTCCAAATTCAGTTGCACGGACTCTTCTCAGTACCTCATTACCGTCAATACCAGGCATTATAATATCGAGCAATACCAGATCAGGATGCTCCTCCTCTATTGCAGTAATAGCATGCACGCCATCAACTGCCTCAATAACTTCATAGTTACCCTTAACCAATATTTTTTTTGCTACAGCACGCACCATGCGACTATCATCTACAACCAGAACTTTCTTCAAACGAGACGGTTTATCTGCTGCAATAGTCTCTTTAACACAGCTAATATCTAGAAAGTTAAGAATCTGGGAGGTATCAGGTAAATCCTGCTCAGCATTGGCTGCACACGGTAAAGTCGATTGTCCCTGTTCAAAGAAAAAACGTGCTCGCTCAATATTCTTAATACTTGGTAGCGCATCATTTCCGCGTATAGCCTTATACCCAGCATCAACAATTTTTCCATGATCAAGCGAAAAACCCGCACCATCACCATTATCAGCAACAATTAAGAAAACCCCACTCCATTCTTCATGACACGCCGAATGAAGTACATTTTTAACCTCGTCAAAAACCACCAGATTACTTTGATAGATTGTCATTTGCTCTTGATTCATTGATCAGCCCTCTTAACTATAACTTTTAAACTTCATTTATTACTACCATGCTTTCCCATAAAGCATATTAAGCACAGCATAACCTCAACTGCTTTTGTCTCCAGCCAACAAGCCAGTGCGGAATTTCAATGGCGGGAATAGCCGGGCTAATAAAGTAACCCTGTGCCACATCACAACCCATTCCTGAGACTGAATCCCACTGTTCCTGAGTTTCTATACCTTCAGCAACAACCTTCATTTTCATTTTTTTTGAAAAATCGATGGTGGTTTCAACAATGACATGTGCATCCTGATCTGTCTCCATATGCTGAACAAAGGAACGATCAACCTTGAGCTCGTCAAACGGGCCGCGATGCAACATTTGAATGGATGAATAACCTGTACCGAAATCATCAATTGACAGATGTATTCCCTTCATACGTAGACGGGTTAAAATATCCAGCGCGTGAGAAATATCATCAGTAATTGCACTTTCTGTCACTTCTATAATCAGCTGAGAAGGGTCAAGTTTGTGATGAATCAGCTTATTTTGAAGTTGATCAGGAAAATCCAGATCAGTCAGCGCTTTGGCAGAAACATTCACGGCCACCTGAACAATAATTCCTTTCGACTTCCACTCAGCGCAATCGGTTAATGCATTATCCAGTACCTGAGAAGTTAAATCCCCTATCAATCCAGACTCTTCTGCCAAACCAATAAAATTATCCGGCATAATCATGCCTTTTTCTGGATGCTGCCACCTTGCAAGTGATTCCACAGCGACTAAAAAGTGCGATGGTATATCAACCTTTGGCTGATAGTAATTTTTAATCTCATTATTCTGTATTGCCTGTCTCAATTCATCAGCGGTTACAGAACCACAGTTTGCATTCAAATCAGAACAGTCCTCACGAGGCTTATGTCTTCTATCCAGCATCTCTTCAAGATCACTAATCGAAATAGGTTTTTCCAGGATACCAATCACATTAAGCCCACGACTATCAGCTAGTTCTTTAGCTGAATGCAGAACACTCATATCAAAACCACTCATGAGTATAATCCCAGCTTTTGAATCAACGCTGGCGAGATGCCTGATCAGTTCCACACCATCCATACCCGGCATGGTGAGATCCATAACAATAATACTCAGGTCGTGACTATATTCTTTAATAAAATCATGTGAATCAGTAATAGAGGTTACTGCATAACCTGCTTTACCAGCTACAAAGCTGATAAATTCACAAATATCTTCTTCATCATCAACTACAAGTAGTCGTGAGGATGGATTATTAATTTGCATGACTCCCCCCTTTCTCATTAGCCCTTATACATTCAGAATACTGTTTATCCATTCCTGCAACATGATCCTTTAACCAGTTTTCAAAAAAGCCTATAAGCCATGTCGCAGCCTTCAGGTTCTCCCTGTATTCCGGGTTTTTTACGAAGTCTCCAAGCCGGGTCTCCATCATACGGTGTACCAGCTTATGATTTTCTAAAAATGGATAATGACAGGCTTCCATCATGTCTTCCTCATGTCGAAAGTGATATATCATATATTGCAGTAAGTCATCGATAATCCATGGTAACGCAGAGGCTTCACCACTCTCTATCGATGCGCGTAGGTGATTAAGTAATTCAAGAATTGCCTGATGGTCATCATCCAGCTCAGGTACATCTACACTGAGATCCGAACTCCATCGAAAAGGATTAACTGTATTTTCAATCATTGTTATACCTTCTTTTAGTATCATTTATGCTGTATCTGCAGATGGGCGTCTGCATAATTTTTCATCACTCTATTAAATGACTCAATCAACCAGGTGGCCATTAACATCTATCAATTCATTAAACATCTTGCGCAAATTATCATAACGAAGTGGTCTGGCTAGTGAATACAGTGACTTACATTCAGATGTATTTTCACCGACAGAAATCATCGCTTTTTCATTGTGTACGCCTATCTCATATGACCAGATAAACTCCATGCCTTTTTCTTGCTCTGGATCAACAATAACAACCTCTGCACTATCTTCATCGGAATATACCCAAGCTGGTGCTTCATCTAAATTAAGAACTTTCAAAAATGACTTCAAAGTAGCCTGATCATGCTCATTTAAACCATACGCAGTAATCTTATGCTGTATGTCCATTACGATTTCCTCTTAATAAATAACCATGTACTAATACTATTAGCTGAGAACACAAAATCGAATAGGGATACTTCCTATTTATAGTGATGACAAGAAAATAATACAGTCATGCCTTGCCTGTAATATATTCACTAGCTAGAAATAGGTATTGGCTGTGAGGTTATTAGAGAAAAAACAGACTATTTACATGGATATGTTTTGCACATCCGAGGGGATAGGTAATAATAAATATTATTAAGCAATAACGACACCATGGCGAATGGCATAGCGAGATAATTCAACGAGATTTTTAACACCTAATTTATGCATGATATTATCACGATGATTACTGGCAGTTTTGGGACTGATACTCAAATTACTCGCAACTTCAGTAACTGCAGTACCCTGTGCAAGCAAAACAAAGATTTCAAACTCACGTTTGGATAATGCATTAATCTCAGATGGTCTGACATCTGTATCATTGCTTTTTTCTTGTAAATCATCACTGAGATAAAGATGACGAACAGATACCGCATCAATAGCTTTCAGTAGCTCTGTTGGAGCACTACGCTTGGTAACATAACCATTAACTCCTAATTTTCTCATGTTTTCCACATGGCTGGCATCATCATACATACTTAACACTATAATCTTAGCCTCATCATCTCGTGCCTTAATGCGCCGAACCAGTTCCATACCACCCATACCAGGCATATTGATATCACAGACAATAATGTCAGGCTTCTTCTCCACATAAATTTTGTAACCAAGCTCTGCACTACCTGCCTCAATCACATCATAGCTCCCATTGGACATCAACAGACTCTTAAACCCTGCACGAACAACTTCATGATCATCAATCAGTAAAATTTTTTTACTTTTCATCATGAATCAATATCTTCTATTTTTAGATTGATACGAACAAACAGTGTCACACCCTCTCCCAGCTGGCTTGACAGATTCAAAATACCACCAAGCGCCTGCACGCGTTCACGTAAACCCAGAATCCCCATACCACGTTTATTCTGTTGCTGATCAACAGAGAAACCGATACCATCATCAGATATCTTCATTTCGAGCAAGTCTGAAGAACCAATGGATTTATTAAATGTTTTTTTTCTTTCAATATTAATCTGTACAGTCGATGCCTTTGCATATTTGGCAATATTTGTTAGTGACTCCTGAACAATTCTGAATGATGTTAGTTGCACCAACTGATCCATTGTCTCTACTTCCCCTGCAATCTCTAGATTAACATCAACACCTGCATGAACAAGGCCAGATGCATGAACACATGACTGTAATGCTGACTCTAACCCTAATGTATCCAGTACAACTGGGCGCAGCCTGTACATTAACTCGTGAGCTGATTCATACATCTTATCCGCAACATCTGAAATACTTTTTGCATTTTGCCGATAGAAGTCTGGTGCAACATCTTGCGCACCTAACATTGCCGAAGCAATAACGCGCACCGCGGTAAGCGATTGACCAATTTCATCATGCAGTTCCCTTGCCACTTCATGACGTATATCTTCCTGCGTTTGCAACATTCTACGCGCCAAATTCCGCTTATCGACACTTAGCTTTAACATGGCCCTCTGCGCACGCTTCATACTTGTTACATCCAGCGCAAAACCTGTCAACTCACCATTTTCTGATGCACGAAAAATATAATGAAAAAACCACGCTTCTCCCTGTGCAATCGAATGCTGACTCTCAAAAAAATACTGTCCATGCTGCATGATCATGTCATATTTTCCCATCAGCCCCGGGAACACGTCAGTAGCACTGATCGCAGGTTTATTATCTACATCCAGATTCAGCTTTGATAAAGCTCCACCCACCATTTCCTGAATCATTTCATCCTGGTCTATACGGTAATAAATTACAGGCATTTTCCCCAACAAAGAGCGAATAGACATTTCACCGTCACTGTTTTTTTTCTCTACTGAAACAGACCCAGTAATATCAACCCACATTTGCAGAAGCCCATCTTCTTCATTATCGATACTCACTGGAGAAAAAGAGGTTCTATACCGGACATTCTTTTCCTGATAGTAAATATCATAAAATGCCTGACCTTTTTGGTGATTAATGAAATCACATAATTGGCAGTCTGCCTCTGGTAATTCAGCAGGATGAAAAACTTCATGAATAGAGGTGTT